>JAAOZP010000012.1 GCA_011605725.1 Nitrososphaerota archaeon
CTCCCTGGCTAATCATTATTGCCGCCATGGCTTTAATCATAATAGTCCTACTGGCGATGCTTTTAAGAAGAAAACCCAGGAGAGAGACACTTCCCCCACCTCCCCCTCCTCCACCGCCTGAAAACATTCAGGCTGAAACAGGAACATACGAGCCTAGGCTTGAAAGACACTGGAGGTTTAAAGTTAAAAGACTCCTGCTGCCCGCCATCTCAGCCGTCTCCATAATATCAATAGTGATTGGAGCCCCCGAGCAATATGGAACTGTCCAGGCATTCGTGAATTTCCTCTGCTTATCCTGCATAGGCATCTGGTGAGAAGTGTCTTTGAACCTTACTCGTCCCAGAAGAGCAACCCAGCTCCTGGGATTCCTAGTTTTGAATCTAGGGTTAACATCCGCTTTAAAGACCGGTATTGTATGTCCCGCGCTCTATTGTTACTCATGCCCTTTAGCATCTTTCGCATGCCCATTCGGGACTCTTCAGCATTTCATCGGGTTTGGGGAGCTTCCCCTCTATGCTGGAGGAAGCCTCGGACTATACTCGGTATCGCTGGGAAGAACATACTGCGGCTGGTTCTGTCCATTCGGAGCAGTGCAGGACATTTTAGGAGGTTTTAGGAAAAAGAAGCTTAGGCTTAAAACCTTTCCCTGGGCCAAATTCACGGTTCTAGCCGTCGCGCTTGCAGCGGCTTACGCTACTGGGGAAACAGTGTTCTGCAGGTATTGCCCGTCTGGAAGCTTGTTCGCCGCATTCCCCAACATCTTCCTTCTGAATCTGAACCCAATACCCCTTGGGGTTTGGATTCATCTAATAACCCTGACAACCGTTTTAATAGGCGTGTTAACCATAGGAAGAGTCTGGTGTAGATACTTCTGCCCGCTTGGAGCAGTTTTTGGAGCATTCAACAGGATCTCGGGTTTAACGATGAAGGTGGATTCGACGCTGTGCACAGGTTGTAGAAACTGTTTGAAAAACTGTCCCATGGGGATTGACGATGTAAAGGCAATCGGCTCCTCTACCGATTGTATTCGCTGCGGGAAGTGCGCTGAGGCTTGTCCTAGAAAAGCTATTCGATTCGCCGCGAACCTTTAAAAAACACGTCTAGACACTACTGGCAGCAGGCTGCAAAGTCCTGCGTCAGCACGCGCTATAAACAGCTTCGAGAATAATCCTGTTTAAAATCCTCAAGCCACTTTCAGAGCCCGGTTTCCCTCTTGTAGACTCTCTCGACGAACGAGTCCCTCACAGGCTTGTAAACCTTGTTGAAAAACTTCTGCTGGTCGAGCAGAACATCCTGCGGAAACTCCTCAAGATACTGTAAAGCCCTTCTCCAGGCTTCCTCATACGGAACCACCTCGTTTATCCTTCTAACTATTTGCTCATCATAATCCCTTGGAGTCTGTTCAGCATTACCTATCATTAACCACCCGTCTTCCGACAAGTAGGCAGTCTCATTCCCCAGTTGGAAAACGTTTCTCTCCTCAGCCTGCTTAGAAGGCTTAACAACATCCCTCCGGCCGGAAGGCTTCTTGGCTTCAACCCCTCTTTGCTTAGCCCAAGCGTAGAAGATTGCCCTGTTCAAGCCGAATGACTTGGATTTCTCGATGTCTCTCGTTAAAAGGAAGCATCGCGCAGCCTGCAGCAGCGCCATAACTTGGAACCTTCCAAGCCTGGGCGTTTCCTCTCCACGGCTCATGCTGCCCGAAGGCATGGGTGCCACTCTTTTAAAGTATCCTCCGACTGTAGATAAAGCTTTTTCCGCAAGCTCATCCGCCTCTCCTTCTTCAAAATCCATGTAAACCGTCCTATGCTTGAAGCTCTCCGGGTTGACCCATGAAAGATCGAAGACGTCAATATCATCCGGTTTGAAGCAGACACACGAATAGTCCAGTTCCCTGTGGAGAGATAGTGGAAGAGTGAAAACCCTCTTAAGATCCATCTTATTCTCGATCTTTGCGCCTTCAGCTAAACCCGTAAGCTTCGGCTTAACCATCCTAGTGACATACTCGACTATTGCGAAGGCAGCGTCCAGAGGATGATGCTTTTTAAAAAGCTCTCTGGAAAAAGCTTCTTCAGAAACATGCACGTGACACCCCCGGCCGCTCCATTTAAGATATACTGACTTCACAACCCTCTCCCTCTCAAGCTCCTCAACTATCAGCCTGCAAACAGCCAGTGTTTCACGCCACCTTTCAACATCATTATCCACGTCCCAAGTCGGGGTGGAACGGTAAATGTTGGAAACATCCTCCAGGTCCTCGCTCACCGAGAGCCTAACGTATTTATTGGCTGAACCGTAGAAAGACCTAGGTTTAGCAAACCAGAATCCTCTCAGCAGCCTATTTACATCACTCGAATCCTTGAATCTAAGCGGCGACCCGTCTCTACCATACCTTATGAAAACCCTTCTCTCTAAGCCGCCTTCAACAGCTATCCACCTGTCTCTCCCATAGTTGAAGAGCTCTCCTGCAACCCTTGGGTGAGAGTAATACTCGAAAACCCAATCCAGGTCTCTCTGGCGACTTGGCTTCGCCATGCTACGTTTTCCCCGCTGATTTAAAAATAAACTTTTCCAGCCTACTGGAGCAACCGGTGTTTATAAAAAGTTTAATAATAACTGCGCTGAAAAACCGTTGAAAAATTGTCTGTTGAGCAAGAAGGTTTGGAAAAGAAGGAGGCGCCGGCTTCAACCCGTTTCTTAAGACAAATGCTGCTGATAATCATAAACCCGAGGGAAGCGTTTATCCAAGTTAAGGATTCACCCAGCTTTATCCCCATGCTGATTATCCCACCGATCCTAGTGGCATTAACTTTCACTCAATACTATGTTTTCTACAGGATGAAAATGAATATTCCGGCAGCATTCTACACGGAACAGATCGACTCCTTCATAAACAGCCTTATTCAGTTAAGGCTGATGCAATACATAGTTATAGTGTTGTTCAGCATACTTCTGATGCTGCTTATTTTCTGGAGCGGGAGGTTTTTAGGAGGATACGGAGACTTTAAGCAGGGTGTTTCCATAACAGGCTACGCGCATCTTCCGAATTTCCTTGGCCTCGTGATAATCATCCTGCTATTCCTGTTTATACCAGCGGTTCAGACAAGCGTCCTTACGCTTGTCGGCTACCCCATAAGGGGGCAGCCGAAGGATAACATAGTTATAGGCTTAAGAGACTACATAGGGGAAGATTCCAATTTGACTATGAGAATGATGAGTTACTACAGCGTTCCGTTGAACGCTACGATAAGCAGCGGCGGAGCTATAATTGGCGCCACTAGCATAGTTGAAGGAGAAATCAATATTACTTACGCTGTAACTACCTCGACAGGGATTAATAAGACTGTGAAAAAAATCTGGTTGAACGGAACAAGCCTAAACTATAACACTCCGTTAACAATCAGAAAAATTTTCGACAGCGGAGAATATTGCGTGAAGAACTGTGTCAAGAGTTTCACCGTCGACCTAACCCTGTTTCTGAACAATACGTATGTCTCGCCGGTTCAAGAAAACATGAGCATACCGTACATCCTGGTTTTTAACGTTTACGAGGCGGGTGTGAAAACCAGAACCTACGAGGTTTCCTCAAGCTTCTACACTGAAGTGGCGCAATGTCCAGATCCAAAGCCTTTAGTCAACCTTATAAACGAGAAGATAAGCCCGATAGTTCAGGTTCTCATCATAGCTGTATCAATATGGCAGTTTCTCCTTTTAGCCGTAGCGCTCAGGATTATTCACGAATTCCAATGGGTTAAAGTTATACTTTTCGTAGGGGCTTATGCTGCAGCTAAGTATTTGCTTCTCGGCTTCACAATATGACTCTTAAAAAGTTTCAAAGCATCATCTCTATGCATTTTACATATGCTTCTGAAACATCAACCCCAGTACAGTTCCTCGTGTTAATATAGAAGTCTGGACGGGAATTAACCTCTATGAAGAAGACTTCTGCATGATCCAAGACTTCTTCCAAAAAACTTGCAAGCTTAGAATATTCCGGGGTTCTAAACATTTCTTTAAACGCTTCATCCATTTTCCCCCGGGCCTCTAGAAACTTGTCCCGAGAAAGCTTAACGCTTCTTGAAAAACACTCCTTAAACCTTTTAACCCGCTCGTGAACAGGCGCAAGACTCCTACTGTATCCGACGACTTTTTCAACCGCTTCACGATCCACCTCAGGTATCGCGTCGACCCCGAGTACACCTATTGTTTTCGAAACGGCTGCAGCAGCCCTAGCAGCCTCATTCTCAACCCTCCTGGGAATAGTCACGCCCACGGGCACAGCCCCTAAGGCAGTGTTAGTTGCAAAAACCTCCTTTGAAGATGGGACTCTCGCGAGAGAAGCTAGGCAAACATGGCTCACCCCGTTGTAGGAAGCCACGACTATCCTAAGGTCGAAAGCCTTATTCACGGCACTCTGAACCAGCAGGCCTGACGGACTGTCTAGGCTCCTAACCCATTTTCTAAGTATGTTTTCAAGCTGCTTCCTTTCCTCAACCAGCGTAACGTTCCTTCCCCGGCTGCCTCTCTCAGGCTTCACGACGAACGGGTAGTTGAACAAAAACTCTATCTCGTCAACCACCCTCCTGATGTCCTCAACCCTGTAAACCGGTTTCTCACCCTCTTTTTCAACAGCGAAAGGAACGTACGCGGTCTTAACGGTTTTAACCCTGTTTCTAATGAACCTGGCTATTGTGAACGTTTTATTGTTACACACGTTTTCAACCTCGAATGCATTAATCACTCTTCCACCGTTCTCCTCCAGCAGGAACGAGGCTCTTTCCCTTCTGGATTTAGACTGACACCTGTTTATAACCGGAGAATATTCTTCAACGCCTCCAAGCATGTTTACAGTCACCGGGAAATTTACCGTTTCAAGCAGCACTCCTTTTTCCTCAGCAGCCAGTTTTATACCTATTTCGTCACACGTCACAGCGTCATAAAATATTGCGGGCTTCAAGGCTTCCAGTAGACTCCTTCAACACTCCTCCTCAAATCCTTAACTGCTTTCGCAACATTATTAGACCCGTATATCGCGGAGCCGGCTACAAGCATCGTCGCCCCTGCTTTAACGGCCAGTGGAGCAGTCTTAACGTTCACCCCGCCGTCGACAGCAACATCCACATTATCCAGGCCCCTTGAGAAAAGGCTTCTCCTCACAGCCGTGATCTTTGGAAGAGTTTCAAGCATGAATCTCTGAGCACCGAAACCCGGGTTAACAGTCATGACTAGCACGATGTCCACGTCGTCAAGCAGCCTAGTGACTCTATTAACCTTCGTAGCAGGGTTTATCGAAACCCCCGGCTTAACCCCTAGCTTCCTTATCCTGTTTACAAGGCTTAAAGGACGGCTGGTAGACTCTACGTGAATAGTGACGATATCAACCCCAGCCTTAGCCATCTCCTCGACAAACCATTCCGGCTTATCAACCATAAGGTGGGCTTCCAAAGGCAGCTTCGTCTCCTTCCTTATGCATTTAACCACAGGCGGCCCTATGGTCATGTTCGGCACGAAATGCGCATCCATAACGTCGATGTGAAGAAGGTCGACTCCAGCCGACTCCACCCGCTTAATATCTTCAGCAAGCCTAGCGAAATCCGCGGACAGTATTGAAGCGGCAATCTTAACTCTCAAAAACCACCACCCGTCCCCTTTCTAAGCATTTTTCAAACCTCAACCCAGTACGGTACGTAGTGAAAAACAGGCTGACGCTTTATAAAGTTGTTGCGGAAAACGGAAACTTTTGAAAAGCTCTAAAAACGCTTAAAGCCTCAGGTTTATCTCGAAGCCATAGCGCGTTCTAAACAGGCGATTTAACCAGATGCTGAACAACATTCACGAGAAAAGGGATGCAAAACCTATATAAGTTTTCTAGGGTTGAAGGTAGAAAGATGAGGAACGTTTGGGAGCTTGCTCCGGAGAAAGTCTTCGAAGAGTTAAAGACTACTCCCCAGGGGCTCAGCAGCGAGGAGGCTGAACGCAGGCTCAGGGAGTATGGTTTAAACGAGGCTTTAACCGGTAGGAGACTATCCTCCCTGCTTCTATTCCTCTCCCAGTTTAGAAGCCCTCTCGTCTACATACTGGTTTTCGCGACACTCGTAGCAGCGCTGGCGGGAGAGCTGACGGACGCCATTATAATCCTCGTCATCATAATCGTAAACTCTCTAATCGGCTTCATATTGGAGAGAAGATCAGGGAAAGCCCTTGAAAAACTAAGGAAATACGTCAGATACAGCGTGAAGGTTGTGAGGGACGGTAAGAAAATAGTGATAGATTCAACTCAGCTCGTACCTGGAGACCTCGTTGAGCTTACAGTGGGCGACATAGTTCCTGCAGACATAAGGCTAGTATCGTGTGAAAACCTTACTACAAACGAGTCGACGTTAACAGGCGAGTCGCTGCCTGTTGAAAAAACCTTCAACCCGATTAAGGCTAAACCAATCCCCCAGGAGCTTTCCAACTTCGTCTTCATGGGTACCAGCATTATCTCCGGCATGGCAACCGGGGTGTTGTCTCAACAGGAAAACAGACGTTCTTCGGAAGAGCTGTGAAATACATTGTTGAAGAAGAGGGTGAAACAGAGTTCTCCAAAAGCATTTCAAGATTCAGCAGGTTTCTGGTGGAGATAGTCGCTGTGATGACGGCCTTCGTCTTCATAGCTAACGCGCTTCTCCAAAGGCCGTTGATAGACTCTCTGCTTTTCGCACTGGCTCTCGCAGTGGGAATAACTCCTGAAGCGCTTCCCTTCGTAATAACAGTAAGCCTTTCAATGGGTTCTCTAAAAATGGCTAGGAGGAAGGTCATAGTCAAGAGGCTGGACTCTATTGAGGATATTGGCAATATGGATGTTCTATGCACTGATAAAACAGGTACTCTAACTGAGAACGTGATTACTGTTGAAAGCTTTTTCACCGCTGACAACAGGCCTTCTGAAACAGTTATCGAGCTTGCGGCAGCAGCGTGCGACGTCACTGTTCAAAGAGGGAAGGTGGTGGGTAACCCGATAGATTCAGCAATCTACAACTATGTTCTTAAAAAGTTTGGACAAGCTAAGGTTGCAGCATATAAGCGTATACAGCTGATCCCGTTCGACTTTTCAAGAAGAAGGATGAGCGTAGTGGTTGAGAAGAACGGGGAATACCTTTTAGTTTGCAAGGGCGCACCGGAGTCGGTGATCTCAGTATGTAAAGACGTGCATGTTTCAGACTCCGTTGAGCCGATTTCAAACCTAGAGGAGAATCTGAAAGAAACATATTCGAGCTGGAGCAGGTCCGGCTACAGGGTTATAGGAGTAGGGGTAAAAGAGCTGTCTGAAGAAGAAGTTAAATCAAGTAGGAAGTTCTCCCCGGAGGATGAAAAGGATTTAACCTTCATGGGTTTCGTAACTTTTCTCGACCCGCCGAAGAAAGACGCTATTAAAGCGATGACCGCGTTCAGAAGACTAGGGATTAACCTTAAGATTGTAAGTGGCGACGACCCGAATGTTACGGCTGAAGTCTGCAGGTCAGTCGGCCTTCAAGTAGAGGGGGGAAGGGTGATTACTGGAAGCGAGCTTGAAGGAATGGATGGGGAAGAGTTGAAGAAGGTTGTTGAAAAACATAATGTTTTCGCACGCGTCACGCCTGAGCAGAAGGTTGAGATAATCAAGGCGCTTAGAGAAAACGGTCATGTAGTTGGTTTTCTAGGGGACGGGGTGAACGATGCGCCAGCGCTAAGGATTTCGGACGTAGGTATATCTGTGGACACTGCTGTAGACGTGGCTAAGGATGCTGCCGACATCATCCTGCTTCAGAAAAGACTAGGCGTGATAACGAACGGCGTAATAGAGGGGAGGAGAATATTCGGCAACACTATAAAGTATGTTTTGAACACTTTAAGCGCTAACTTCGGAAACATGCTTACTGTAGCGTTCGCATCCGTTCTCCTCCCTTTCATACCGCTCCTGCCCACACAGGTTCTTCTCCTAAACCTTCTTTCAGACGCCCCTCTTCTAATGATATCAACGGATAATGTTGACAAAGAGTATTTAAGGTCGCCGAGAAGATGGAGCATAAGGTTCCTTTCAGAAGCAATGATGTTCTTCGGACTGATAAGCACTATGTTCGACCTTCTAACAATGCAGGCTCTCCACATACTGCTGCAGTTCCACTATGACCCGAGCTCCGAAATCTTCCAGACGCTTTTCAGAACAGGATGGTTTCTCGAATCAGTGCTTTCGGAAATGTTCGTGACTTTCTCAATAAGGACCCACATGCCCTTCTACCGCTCTAAGCCGAGCGGATGGCTGGTTGGAACGACTGAAATAGTCTTCCTAACAGTTATCTTCATAATCTACTCTCCTGTCGGCGAAGCCTTCCGATTCGCAGCACCCTCAGCCTACCTCCTAGCCATAATCGCGATAATTCTAGTCTCCTACTTCATACTGCTGGAACTGGTTAAGAAGCCTTTCTTCAGGAGACACAGGTTTGGAGGACCCCCGCCAGAAGTGCTCTCCGAAGTTAAGAAGCTCAGGGGGAGAAGGGGGGCGATAATGAGGAGGCTCAGGAAGCTGCAACGGTTAAGGGAGTCCGGCGGGATTTCTGAGGAAGCATACCTAACGCTCAGCAGCGAGTTGGAAGAGGATTTAATGAAGGTGAATGAAAGACTGAAAGAATTGTTGAAAGACTAGTTCAACACGCTTTTCTGAAAAACAGGCTCCGCAAGGTTGTCTAGACGGGATACTACTAGACCCATAAGCTCATCTAAGCCTTTACGCAGCTTCGCCGACACCACGCAGTAAGGCAGGTCGTGAATAAGAGGATAAGCCCTGTTAATCTTCAACTCCACCTCTTGACTGCCTGATGCAAGGTCACACTTATTGAAAACCATCAGTATCCTCTCATCCTTAACCTTGAGGCTTCTAAGAATATCCAGGCAAGTCTTAATCCTTAAAAGCAGCAAGTCTGAAGGATCGCTCACATCCACAGTAAGCATTACAAGGTCTGAAAGCCTTATGTCGTCAAGCGTTATGCTGAAGTAAGCGATCAGCCGTGGGTCAAGATCCATTACGAACCCTATAGTGTCAACCAGAAAAACCTCGCGCCCCCTATGGGGAAGCAGGTAGTACTTACTGGTCAGCGTGGTGAAAGGCCTTGGACTAACGGGTTTATCCAAGTTCGTGAGAGCGTTGAAAAGCGTTGTTTTACCCGCATTATAATACCCAGTTATGCAAACCGTAGGTATGCCTGTTTCCCTCCTTCTTTTAAGCTGTAAAAGTCTTTCAAGCCTCCTCTTCTCAATCTCCGCTTGAATCAGCGACTTTCTCTTCAAAAGGCTTGCAACAGTCTCGTGATAAGCATATTCTCCGAGGCTCCTTGGACCAGGATGCTCCCTACCAGTCTTAAACCTTATAGACGCCAGCAGCTTCTGGTAGGGTATTTCTTTCAAGAGCCTGGCAAGCCTTATCTGAAGCTTAGAAAGCCTGTCTGAAGACGAAATTTCGAAAATCTTAAGCGTCAAGTCATATCTGTCCAACACCTCTACGCCCAGGATTCTTTCAAGATTATACTTTTGCTTACTTGTCAACACGTTGTAGAAGATAACGGTTTCAACACTGTTTTCAGCAACCTGTTGCTTCACCTCCTCTAGCTTGCCTCTACCAAGCATGAAAGCAACATTCTCCTTAGGGTTCACCTGTATGGTTGAACCGGAGACACTGTATCCGGCTGCAATACTCAGCTCCCTAAGCTCGCCAAGCCTAATCCTGTATAGGTGGTGATCATGAGGATCAGTCTTAACCATGCAGAGCCAGGCTCTCAAACCACTGTTTTTCAAACAGTAAGCATCCCTTCTAATAAGCTTTGACGTTCCCTACAGGGACCAGGAGGCTCTTTTCAACAGCCGTAAACAGCGTGAGCCGCTCAGTATTCGATCAGCAACGCCTCGTAGAGCATGAGCCTCGGCAACACGAACCGTAAAAACCCTTTTTCAAAGGACCATTCTAGATTTTTTTCGAGAGTAAGAGCCTTAACTGTTCGAGGCTCCTCTTCAAACCTTATCTTGAAAGAAATATTCTCCACTGGAAAGACCCTTTTGAAAGGCCTTCTAAGAGCATACGTGAAGTTAACCAGGTGAAGCATACGGTAGTTCCTCCCCCTGAAAACAGTTATTTCAACAGTCTCAGGAGCATCTGTCTCAAAGTCGCACACATTCCCACCGGCCCATTTGACAGAGTTTTCAATTATCTTAAGATAGTCTAGGAAACCGTTGTTCCAGTATTGCCCTGCAAAAGTACATGGGAAGTAAACAGCCCTGCCTCTTCCAAACTCTGAAGCTACGATTGTTGGAAAACCCGTTTCACGAGTAAGATCCCCATACCTGGCTGGAGCAGGCTCCAACTGTAGGCAGACAGGCAATCCTTGAGAAACAGTGGTTTGAAGCACGAATTCAGGGCTTGGAAGTATTCTTAGGCCTTCAGGAGTGGTTTTAAACTGGGGTACTCCCGAAACCAGCTCATGATCCTTCTTAATAACCATGTAGTCCCATCTTAAAGGCCCCATAACCCTGTCACCCTTCGAGACTCCGAAGACCTCGGAGAGCGCCGGGGAATCCCTGCGGCAACCCGTCTCGTCAAATATGGAAGTCTTGTATGTTGCAACCAGCCCGCCTCCTGATTCGACGAAAAACCTTACTGCATCAGCCTGTCCACTACTCATGCAGGCCACGTTAGGCAGAATAACCAGACTATACTTTTTCAAATCCTCACTGTTAACGTTTAAATCACTTATCAGGTCGAAAGGAACATGGAGGCGGAGCAGCGCCTCGTAGAAGCCCCTCGCCTCCTCAACAGTTTTCTTCTCGCTTTCAAACTTCCATGCAGCTATTCTCTGAGCCTCGAGAAAATCGCCTGCCTGAACCCCTATTGTAACAGGCTTCTCCATCTCAACCCTTGCCTGAGCCTCTTCAGACGCTGCTTGAGGAGGAACCTCGAAGAAGAAGTCGCCTGTCCTTCTCGACCAGACTACCGCTACCCTAGCGTCAGACTCCGCCTCCTGGTAGTAATTCTCATACTTCCTCGCCGTTTCGAAGAATCTTTTACCCTCTTCAGTCGCCTCCCTAGCGAAACCATGGTCTTCAAACATGTCGGCACCGTTCGCCAACCCTTGAACCTTGCCCAACAAGTATTCAACATCAGGTATCCTCTGCCTGAACCATGGTTGATGCGACGCCGCTAGGAAAAGGCAGAAAGGCTTCTCCCTCTTGATCGAGTTGGCAAGCTTTGTCGTCCAGCCCTGGAACCAGATTGGAACACTGTTCGGCAAAGTATAGTACTGGTAGCTCTCCATCCCTATTATGCTCTGACCCTCAAACGAGTCCTCAGCACTTAAAGCGAAGCTCCAGGAGGGCCATACTTGGCCACTGTTATTACTGTAAAGAAGGGTTTCAAACCCTTTCTCCCTAAGCTTCCTCTGCCCGTCTTTCAGAAACCTTGCGATAGAATTATACCTGAAGATTACGAACCTCCTCCACGCTGGGTCTCTCCAGTCCTCTCTAGCCGGAATCGGAAAACCATGCTCCTGCTCAAACATGCTCCTGCAATGCTTACAATAGCATGCGCCAGGATAGTAAGCAGGCCCGTCTAGAAAGATCACGTCTACACCTCTCTCAGCAATCTCCAGAATCAGTTTAAACATTCTATCCCTGTACGGCGTGTTAACGCACATTGAGAAACCGTGTCCATACAACGTGTTGATCGGCTTCCCGTCTGATTTCACCTGAGCCCAATCCTTATGCTCAGAGTAAAACTCGTCACCATAATAGTGAACGTTAAGATATGTTCTTGTTCGAAGACCTTTCCGGTGCGCAGCCTCAACCTGTTCCCGAAGCAGGTCCCTACCACCAGCTCCCTCCCATTTAGGCAGTACTTCACTATCATAGAGCGCGAACTCCCTGTTAATATCCCCCTTGTAGGAGACTACTTCAAGAAGGTTGCAGTTTCTCCGAGAAGCCTCGTTCACAACCCTCTCAATATTCTCCCGGCTGAAGTCTCCGTAATCCCCCCAGGTAAGCCATATGAAGCGTTTCCTCCACCATTCACCCATAGGACAGTAGACGTAAGGATGGGAATAAAGCTTTCCGGTTGAAAAAACTTCGTCCTAGGCTTTCAACACAAGCCAGCGGAAACCCTACCTGTTTAACACATAGTTCTTCAACAGGCTTAATCACAGGCGGTTCAGAATCTCGGTGAAGTCCTCACCGCTCAGCCTCCACCCCATGCTTCCAACATTCTCCTCCACATGCTCTATCCTCGAAGCCTTCGGAATAGGCACAACAGGCTCGATGCAGATCAGCCAGTTTAAAGCAACCTGAATAGGAGTCTTACCGTATTTCTCCCCGATTCTCCTCAGCAGAGTGTTTCCGGAAACAGCTCCCTTCTCTATAGGAGTATAAGCCATGTAAAGCATTCCCTCCCTCTGGGCATACGGGATCACGTCGACATAGTCCTTCCTGTAGACTGGGCTGAACCTGTTTTGAACAGCAGCGATATCCGTTCTCCTTAAGCATGCTCTAGCCTCCTCAATGCTTTTAACGTTGAAATTGCTTAATCCAATATGCCTAACCATACCCTTGTTGACAAGCTCCTCCATCGCCCGCATCGTCTCGCATATCGGGAAGCTTGAGGGCCAGTGGAGAAGGTAAAGATCTATGAATGTTCCAAGCCTATCCATGCTTCTCCTAGCAGCCTTCAAAACACCCTCATAGCTCGCGTTAGTCGGCCAAACCTTAGTCACTATGAACAACTCGTCCCTGTCGAAGCCTTTTATCGCCCTGCCGACAAGCTCCTCAGCCCTGCCGTTAGCATACATTTCAGCAGTGTCAATCATAGTTGCGCCGAGCTCAATCCCTCGTTTAAGCGCCGCTATTGAAGCATCATCCATAGACCGGTCTTCCCCCATTCTCCATGTTCCAAGCCCAAGGCTTGAAACGCTTCGCCCAAGCTTCTTGAAAAACTTAGTGTCCATGTTGATGAGAAGCCTTTTTCAAAATAAAAGTTTTACTCGAAAAACCCGAGCAGGAGCGGTGTTCGGAATAAGCATAAATACAGGGCTACGTAGAAGTCTTTGACGAAAAATGTACCAGCCTAAGAATTTTGAACACCTGCTTGGGTTGAAAGGGTTCAGCGACCAGCTTCTGAAAAACCATTTCACACTCTACCAGGGCTATGTTAACAATACTAATAGGCTTGCCGAAGCCCTATCCCTACTTTTGAAAGAAGGAAAGACGGGTACACCGGAGTATGCTGAGTTGAAACGCAGGTTCGGATGGGAGTTCAACGGGATGAGGCTACACGAATATTATTTCGGAAACATGGTTAAGAACGGTGTGGAATTAGACAAGGATTCTCAGCTTTACAAAAGCATTAGTCAAGACTTCGGCTCGTACGAAGCATGGGAGAAGGATTTCAAGGGGACTGGCGCTATGCGTGGAATAGGATGGGTTATACTCTACTATGATCCTTACGGTGGAAGACTTTTCAACACTTGGGTTAACGAGCATGACGTGGGACACTTATCCGGTGCTACACCCCTTCTAATAATGGATGTTTTCGAACACGCGTACATGACTGACTACGGCTTGAAACGTGCAGACTATATAGAGGCGTTCTTCAAGACAATAGACTGGAAAACTGTTGAAGAAAGATTTTTAAAAAGCCTAGCTTCAAAGTAAAAATCCGTGTTTTCCCAGCATTTTTTCTCAATAGGTTAAATGCTGTTTTTACGAGGCTTTTTAAGATGAGCATTACTGCTAGCATTGTCTGCAATAAAAAATAAAAAATATTTAAAACGGGTTTCTAAGCTGGTTTCACAATCTTCTAATACTTCCTATGCTTCTGGAAGCACTCCTTACAATAGACAGGCCTGCCCTCTGTGGGCTTGAAGGGAACTTCCGCTTCCTTCCCGCAGTCCGAGCAAGTTATCTTGTACATTTTCCTCGGCCTGTCCCCGTATCCTGAACTCAACTTCTTCACCTCCTCTAACTTCGGATGCTCGTTCCCGTTAGAAAACAAGCAATCCACAACACGCCTGTAGACGCTTCCTTTTAAACATAGCTCTCACCAAGATCTGCTTGAAAAAAGGCGGGAAAGGCTTGAAAGCATCATTTTAAAGCTTTTAAAACTTAAATCTATAAACGATAAAATCATTTAGGTGGAAAATGGTTTCCTGGGGTAGAGCATTTAAAGCAGCATTAGTCCTCATGGTGTTCATGATAGTCTGGGGTCTACTTGGAACAATAATATTGTTTTCCGGTGTCTTCACAGGCGTGTTTGGACAAATGTTCAACATCTCAACCGAACCTCCTTTCTTCACTGTCAACTGGACAGCCCTTGGGATAGGCGCCATATTAGTAATAATTGGGACTTTAATAATTGTAGTGGGAACCTGGGCCTCAATATTCAAGGTTTTCACTGAGCTCATAGTGGAAGAGGTTAAGAAGACATTTCCTGCTGCCACTGCAGCCGCCCCGACGCCAACCAGCGGACCCGCATGCCCAAAGTGTGGAACTCCCTTAATGTACGTGCAGCAATATCAGAGATGGTACTGCCCAACCTGCAAGGAGTATCAGTAGTTAGCTTAATCCTTTTTCTAAAGCATTTTCATACCGAGAGAGCGTTAAAGCAGCACTATCCTAACTGTTTCCATGATTGTCTGTGTTGCAATTTGAAGCGCAATCTTAGAACGAAACTCCAGCGCGCTCTATGATTTCGTGCAGCAGTATTGGGGACGATTTTGCCTGAACTCTAATGAGTACTGGAGGGGTGGAAGCTTTTTTTCAAGCTTAACGCGAACAACTCTGCCTCTTTAACCTCCTTCTCACCTGGTTTACCCTTGTTGATCCCGCCGAACGGTTTAACCCATATGGGGTAAGTGTCCCAGCCTCTGCAGTTGAACTCACCCAGGATTCTGAAACCCTTGGCCAGGAGCCTGTGTCTCAGAGGCTTGTTGAAATCATGTATAAGCCTTATCCTCCTTAACCCGCTTGTGGAGAAGATGAACGCTCCCTTACCGTTTTGGCTTGGAAGCCTGTGGACAAGGCTGAAAAGACTCGGGTGATGCTTTCCAAAGTAGATGCCGGAGCCGAACCCGATTAAATCATAGTTGCAGACATAGCTAGCATCCACCTCCGCAGGCTTAGACATGTCTGCTTCAAGCACGCTTGCGATAGCTTTAGCAATCTTCTCAGTATTACCATGATGTATAGAAACGTATATGATGAGGGTTTTCATCACGCACTCTTCAGATTCTATGCTCACACTGTTAAGGTATGAACTGCTCCAGGAACTTTTTAGCCAGCAGTAGGCCCTCCTTATACTCGTAGAACGGGTCCTCATGCTCAATGCTTAAAGCATAATCATACTTGTGTTTTTTAAGAACAGTTATGAAGTCAGCCCAGTCGAGCTCGCCGAAGCCTGGAAGCCTATGGGGACACCATCCCTCACTCCTTATCCCGTTCTCCGCAACCTTCTCCCAAAGTATTTGAGCATCCTTCATGTGAGTATGGTATATTCTGTCTCCAAACTCGTCAGCAGCCCTGACCGCGTCTATCATTTGACAAACCAGGTGGCTCGGGTCGAACTCCAGCCCCAGGTTTCTAGAAGGCACTGCTTCAAACATTCTTCTCCATATGTCTGGCCTGTAGGCAATGTTACCCGGACAGTTTTCAATAGCTATTCTTATTCCCCTGTCCTCAGCAAGGTTTATTATTTCAGGCCAGTTTTTCCCAATCTCCCTAATATTGTCCTCCACGCTCCCCGGGTGGAGACCTATCCAGCCGGTTACAACAGGAACCTCAATCCTGTAGGCTGCTTCAATAAGCTCTTTGAAAAACTCTTTCGCTGTTTTCCTCTTCTCCTCAACAGGATCTATCGGGTTCCCGTAGAAGCCTACTGCGGAGATTATTGTTTTAAAAGAGTTGAGAACATCCTTAACCATCCTAGGGTTTGAAACAACTTCTTTAACGTTGAAGAAGCTGTTTCCAGGTCCAGTAGCTATGGAGATGGATTTGAAACCCTTAGCCTCAGCCCATTGAAGAGTCTCCCTCAGACCACCCAGCTGCCCACTGGTTAAGAACCCTATGAACATTTTTCCTCGAATAAAACAGTGTGACAGCAGCTTATAAGGCTTGTTTCAAAACATTTGCCGCCAGGCCTTTGGAAAAATTTTTAGCCCTTGCTGTAAACATACCGTCATGCTTAAATGGAGAATCGGCACCTCCACCTACAGTTTCTGGCATTTCCTTCCCGAAAAGGTTCCGATAGAGTTCGTTATGGAGAAATCCCGGGAACTCGAGCTAGACGGGGTTGAAATACTCCATGTTCAAATGGAAAGCGAGAACAGCAACTACATAAACAGTTTGAAAAGCCTGGCTTTAAGCCTCGGCTTAGATATTTATTGTCTCGCTACGCATCAGAATTTCGTCAAGCCAAGCCGGGAGCAGAGGGAGAAAGAGGTTGAGCATACGAAGCGCTGCTTGGAAATAGCGTATAAGCTTGGCGCCCCAGCCATAAGGCTGAACTCCGGGCGTTGGGGAACAATAAAGAGCTTCGACGAGTTGATGGCGAACAGGGGGAGGGAGCCGTCGATCCCAGGCTATACTGATGACGATGCGTTCAAATGGGTGGTTGAATCCATAGAGGAATGTCTGCCTGTTGCAGAGAACCTTGGAGTAGTAATGGCGCTGGAGAACCATTGGGGCTTGACGGCTACGCCTGAGGGAGTTGTTAGAATAATTGAAGCCGTCAACTCGAAGTGGCTGAAGGCCCTTATGGATACTGGGAACTTCATCGAGGACACGTATGATAGTCTTAGGAAAATAGCGCCCTACACGATTCTGGTTCACGTGAAAACCTACTACGGTGGCGGCGTATGGTATGAGCTGAACATAGATTACTCCAAAGTGTTCAACATACTTCGGGAGGCCGGGTACAAGGGTTATCTCTCAATAGAGTTTGAAGGAAAAGAGGACGCTGCCTCCGGAGTCTATAAGACGAGGAAAATGCTGCTTGAGCATTTTGAAAAACAGTAGTAAAACCATTTAAGAGGAGAGGCTTCCCTTAGAATCAGGCTGGCAGCATGCAGGGCGTGATAAAAAATATTTCTTCCAGTGGAATAAGGCTGTATCCATATGGTTAAGACGAAGAATGAGCTGCGTGAAGAAGTATGGAGGAAGATGGAGGAGCTTCACGTAGCCCGTTTCCCAGGAGCCTTCGGGAGAATCCCAAACTTTACGGGTGCTGAGAAAGCAGCCTTAAAGCTTACTAGGCTGGAAGAATGGAGGAGAAGCAGCGTGGTTAAGGTTAACCCCGACTCGCCTCAGGCGCCTGTCAGGCGTTTAGCGCTTCTGAATAACATGGTGGTGATAATGCCTACTCCAAGGCTAAGGGAGGGCTTCCTGCTTCTAGAGCCTGAAAAAATAGATAGACGCGACTACGGCTTCGCCTCAACGATTAAAGGCGCCTTTACCTTGGGCAGGAAGATCAAGCCGGCTGACCTGCCGAATGTGGATCTTGTGATTGTGGGAAGCGTGGCTGTTAACGAGCAGGGTGAGAGGATAGGTAAGGGTGAAGGATATTCTGAGATAGAGTGGGCTGTTGCCAGAGAGTTCGGCAAGGTTGAGGAAAACACTCCAATACTCACCACTATTCATGACGTTCAGCTTGTTAAAGAGTTCTTCGACATAGCGCCCTACGACTTGCCTTTAGACTGCGTTATAACACCGACCATGGTGCTTAAAGTTGAAAGAGTAAGGGAGAAGCCTAGAGGCTTATATTGGGATCTTATTCAGCCGGAGAAGATTAGGGAAATACCTATTCTTCAAGAAATGTTTAAAGAGCGCGTGAAAAACAGTTAAACAATTCGAAGTTAAATTAAGGCGGAAACCGTCAGAGTACCTTCATAGCCCACAGTATCCCGCCTAAAAGGTGTTTCCTAAACCATTCCTCGCCCCATATTTCTTGAAAATGGCCGAACGCCGTGTAGAAAACTCTGCCCCCGCCATACTCGTGGCACCAGGCTAAAGCATAATCATTATCCTCCCTAGTACCCTTGCTAAGGTCCACTGAGGAATTATCCAAGCTTATCAACACATGCGTCCTGCTGCGGCTCCAATCCTTGAAAGTATATACTTCCTCCTTAACGTTAAACTTTTCCGGCAGATGCCTTGTGGAAGGATGATTCCTATCCTCGACTCTCACAGTAACCTCTTGAGTCCAAGGATGACCGTTGAAATATCCTCCAACCATCTCCCCGTAGGCTGGAAACTGGTAGAAAGTGTCAGCCGCGTTGTGAACACCTATAAAACCCTTCCCGTTTTTCACGAATTCTATCAGCATCCTCTTCTGCTCCTCATCCATAGGCAGCTCGCCTGTTGTGATGAAGAGTACTGCAGAGAAAACGTTTAGAAAATTCTCTTTGATGATCGAGCAATCATCAGTTGAGAAAACGTTAAACCCGTTTGAATCCCCAAGCTCCCTGAGGGTTTTAACAGCAACAGGAATATAGTCGTGTTTAAAGCCTGCTGAATGCGTTAACACCAGTAGCCTCCTAGACGGCATACGTGTAAAAGCATCCTGCAAAATTTAAGCCTTACTATTCAACGCAGGCTTGAAGAGGCTTAAACTAATATATTTCTTTAAAGTGGAAGACCCATGAATCCGGATAGCGCTGGATTATGGCTAATCCTCGCATTCCTCTCCGCTTTCTTCGCGGCATCAGTCACGATATTCGGTAAAATAGGCTTAAAGACTGTTGACCCCACTGTGGCTGCAGGGGTTAGGGCAGTAATAATGGCTGTAACCATGATCGGAATAATAATCATTCTTGGAAAAAGCTCGCAGATAGCGGAGTTAACGCGCGCGCTATAAAGTTTTGTCAATAATAAATAAAAATACAAGTAAGCAATACTTTCCACACCTCCAGGCTTTAGAGCAACGCTAGCACACGGTTAACACCCTGAGGAGATTAAAAGCCTCTCAAGGTTGGCTTTCAATACGTTTGCGAGAAAGACGGTTTAATGTTCTTCAGGAAGCGCAAGTAAGAACAGCCCATAATGCTCAAAACCAGCCGTAGAGACGCATTATGAACGGGGTGACGAAAGCCTCTATCACGCCTGCGACAATGAAGAAGGGCACTAGGCCCAGAATAATATAGATTGTTCTTCTTAAAGCATTCTGGAAACCAGGGTCTGAACACAGGCTCCCTGTCTTCAAAGCCTTGAGAAACTCCATCCCGAGCCTTAACCCGGCTGAGCCTGCGATTAGGAAGGCAGGGAGCTCCACCACGCCGTGTGGAAGGATAGCTGCTAGAAACATGGTCAGGTTCTGAACAATATCCTGAACAACCCCAAGGATGAACCCGTTGAAAACCAGTGTCACAAAAACCGGAGCTATAAACATGATTCCAGAGACGGCTGTAGCAAGGGAAACCTGCCAGTTGTGGAAAGATATGTCAACAGCTAGAAAGGGCAGGCTGTAGGCTGCTTCAACCAGCAAGCCCCCTCTTCCTGGGACATACCCCAAGGCATAGACTATCTGCCTGATGCCTGAGGATGACAATTGTTTACCGAGAATCACACCTAGCATGAAGACTAGTGTTGAAGAAAGGTGGAAAACCATGTTCCTAGGCTGGGAGAGGAAGCCAGCGAGCTCGCTTAAACCCTTCCCAACCTTTTCGAAGCCTGTTTTCAAAACATGTTTGAAAACATCGTTTAAAACAGGAGGGCCGAGTGGAAGCGGTGTGAACGATGGTTCAGACACTCCTTTCAAGAAAAGCATTGTTTTAAATATGTGGAAAACCGGAGTCATGATGAAGCTTAGAGTCAAAGTGGCGATGGAGGAAAACTGGACTCCAAGCAGGCCAGCCAGGAACGCGACGGTTGAGACAAGCAGTGTCGACAAGGCTCTTAGAATACAGTACGCCAAGGTGTTAGCTGGAAGGCTTAAGCATGTTCTCACGCTTCTCCTAACTGAGCTGAAACCATACGCGCCGGATGCGGCTGCAGGGTAAGCGTAAACCGTTAAAACCGTGAGAACCATGGTTAAAATCAACGCGAACACTCCTAGGCCAAGCCAGAGGGAGAGCCTGTTGAGCAGAGCTAAGGGATCCGGGCTTGTGGAAACAAGGCTGAAAGCATCCAGAAGTATTGGAACAAGAGCAGCCAGCAGGGGGAGAAGCTTCAAGGTTTCAACCACCAGCACTGTCCAAGCCATTTTAAACCATTTAAGCCTCATTTCTTCGAAAACATCTCCTGTCGAAAGCCTGCCTTCGCGCAGAAGACGAAGGTAAGACCCGTATTCAGCTGAGTTCAGAAAGCCGCCGGAAATTATTGAAGCAGAGAGGAAAACAAACGTCGAAACAACTATGATCGTTAAGAGCGTCGGGAAAACAGGGGAGATAACGTAAACCAGTCTGGAGAACTCTCCTGTCCTTATAGACTCGGCTACAGCCATCAGGATGCCTGCGGAAGCCAGCTGCATAAGGCTAACCATTAATGCGGCGACGATTATAGACTGCTTCAAGACTTCAACAGCACTAGCCAGCATCACGGGGAGCGTTGAGGAAGGATTAAGCCTCCAAAGCCAGTAGGACACGTTGAACAGGCTTTCTAGAGAAGCCTGTTTAATTGGCAACGGGTAGGGTGGTGAAGGAAACTCTGAAGAGTATTCCGGCTGCGGCAGGCTCACAGCACATGATTATTGAAAAAGTATTTATCCTTTATTCTTGCAGGGCTTATTCAGCGCGCCTGAAAACGGGTTCAGCATGCTAAAACTGAACATGTTCTAACAGTTCTTTCTGTTTCCTACAGGCATGCGCACAACTGCTAGATGTCGAAGTAGAGGTAGAACTCGTAGGGATGTGTTCTCGCAGAGACTTGAACATGCTCGCTTAAACCGTTCTCAATGATCTTCTCCAAGAGCTCGTCTGAGAAAACTGGCTTCAGAAACTCCCTGTCGCTCTTTAAGCATTCAACAGCCTCCTTAAGGCTTCCCGGTAGCTCCTTTACTCCAAGCTGCCTCCTCCTCTCAGGAGTCAGGTGGTAAATGTTCTCGTCAACAGGGTCGCCGGGGTCAATCTTTCTCCTTACGCCGTCTAATCCCGCGCTCATTATTGCAGCGAAACACAGGTATGGGTTGCAGGAGGGGTCGGGGGTTCTGAATTCAACCCTCTTTCTGGCTGCGTTAGCAGCACCCTTCTCGTACACCGGGATCCTTATGTTTGCAGACCTGTTGCCCCTGCTCCACGCTATGAAGACTGGCGCCTCATAGCCTGGGACAAGCCTCCTGTAGGAGTTGGTCGTAGGGTTAGTTATGGCTGTTAAAGCCCTGCTGTGCTCGAGAAGCCCTCCTACGAAGTATCTTCCAAGCTGGCTCAGCTCAGCATACTCGTCGTCAGCATCGTAGAAAAGGTTAACGAGCTTCTCTTCCTCAAGCTTCGTCAAAGCCGGGTTTCCTCCCCATAGGCTCACGTGAACATGCATGCCGCTAGCGTTGTCTCCAAAAACTGGTTTAGGCATCATTGTCGCAACCATGCCCTGCTGGACAGCAACGTTTTTCACAACGTACTTCAGAGTCATCACGCTGTCAGCCATTTTAACAAGCCTATCCCTAACCATGTCTATCTCGCACTGCCCAGCTGTAGCAACCTCATGGTGATGAGCCTCGCAGACAACCCCGAAATAATCCTCCATCAGCCTAACGACAGTGGAGCGGTACTCCATGAGAGTGTCGTGCGGGGGAGTGGGGAAATATCCTTCTTTAAACCTGATCGGATAGCCCTCGCCTGAGGACCAGGCTGCCTCCGGAGACTCTATAAAGTATGATTGACCCCTGTAAGGATTTAAAACATCCCACGTAACCCTTTTGAAGACGAAGAACTCGACCTCGGGCCCCCAGTATGAGGAGAAACCGTGCTCCGACGCGTAGTCCTCAGCCCTCTGCGCGACAAACCTTGGATCCCTGGTAAACCTGCCGCCACCATAGCCCGCGTAAACATCGCAGAGAAACCTAGCAGTCTTATTCTCAGGGCTCATCCACGGGATTATGGCGAACGTAGAGGGGTCGGGCTTCAAAACAAAGTCTGAGTCGAATATTTCTGCGAAACCCCTTATGGAGGAGCCGTCGAGCTTAGGAACCCCTTGAGAAAACATGTTTAAGCTAAATCTCACGGCGGGAATAGTAATATGGTGCAAGCGTCCAGGAAGATCAGTAAACTGGAAGTCGATGAAACGTACTCCTTCATCAGCAATCCTCTTCACAAGGCTTTGGATGCGCTCACCCTCAGGCGGCATAGCTTCAACTGTAAAGAGCACTATATAAATCTTATGTACAATTTTTCAGTAAACACAGCATATAATTGACAAAAATAACAATAACCAGTTATAAACTAGACGCTCGTCCACTATGAGGACATGGGGGAGAGAGGAAGGATTCTGATCGGACACGTGGGATTAAGAGCCCGGGTTACAGGGAGGCACATGCTGAACAAGCCTGTTTCAACAGTTCTTTCACGAACTGCTTCGAACATTTCTTTTCGAAAAATCTTGAGAACGCTTAACCTTCTTCTCAGAAATAACTAGGAAAACAGTGAAAAAGCATAGGTAGACGAGTGTCGAGTAAACATCGCTCCCACTAAGCAGACCGGGGAGAACCATGAGCAGCGCAAAACCCAGGATAAGCCAGAGGATCTCGATCAGTCTCATACTTTAAAGCAGGCTTCGTCAAAAGCTTAAAACATTGCTTTAAGAAAAATGAAGCGTCTAGTCAATTTTTCAGCACCGCAGCAGGCTAAACTTAAAGACCTAAACCCATTTTTTCCAGGGATAGTCTGTGCGTTATGGAGAATCCGGCGTGTCTAAAAAAGACAAAAATTCGAAAAAAGACAATGCTTTAGCGCGCTAGCTTAAAAGCCGAAACCAGGCTAATCCTTCTCCTCCCCACCCTTACCCGAGGACTCGCCAAGCATCTTCTCAAGCTCCCTCTTAGTCTCCTCCTGCAGCCTCTTAATATCCTCAAGCTTCTCCTTAACCTTCATCAGCCAGTCCTTACTTGCCTCAATACCCTTATGGGCGAAGAAAGCAATACCCTCATTCCTACTCTTGAAAATACCTGCTTCAACAAGCGCATCAATCAGATCCAAGTCTACACGGGGAAGCCTGACGGAAGAAACAATCATCGACGCGCCGCTGAAAGCCTTCGAAAGAGACTCTTCAATAAGCTTACCAATATCGGGAAGCTTAACGTCAGTAAGCTTGGCGACAGCAAGCTTAGGAGCCTCTGAAACACCTAAGCCAAGGGCATAAACCTCCTTCTTAGCGGTCTTCTTCAACTCCCTAATCCTATCCCTAATCTCATCCTCAACATCCTCAACCATATCTAGAAACTCCTCCAATTTATCCTCAGCCTCGTCAAACCTATCCTCGAAAAACCCGCGGAGATCGTTGAAAGCCTCCCTCAACTCATCCCGGCGACCAGGCTCAGCCAAAGAAGCATCCCTCAACCTGTCTCTGAAAACCCTCAACTCCCTAACCAGCCTACCCCTAGTTTCAGCAAGCTCCCGCCTAGCCTCACTCCTCAAACCCTTAACCTCCTTCAAAAACTCCCAGAGCCCTGGAGTAGCCTCCTCCAAACCAGCTTTACGCTGAATCTCGGAAACCCTTGAAGAATGCGTTTCAACAAGATCTAGAAACCTTTTGATAGAGTCCTCAACCTCACGCCGCAACCGCTCAAACTCGGCTTCGAACCCAGACATTATACTCTCCACCTCCTTATCAATTGTATCAATACGTTACACTTGACGGTATAATTTTAATTTTTCGGTCTATGAGAAACGCTTCTTCACCCAGTTTAAACATGGATTACCGCGTATCCGTAGGGTTTGTAGTACGGGTAGAGGGGTTCCATTCTTCCCTGCCTGTTCTTCACAGCATCCTAGTAGTATATGCTGCCCATGATTTTTCCTGGGGGTGTTCCTCATACTTTTTCCCTCTTCCTAGCGCGCGTTAGAAGAAAAGTTTATTACTACCAAATAGGTAGTAATTCAATGGTGGTCATCATGGGTAGCTATATAACGGTTTCCACGAAAGTTAAGAAAGAAGTCGTGGAGAAAGCTCGGAGACTAGGAGTGAACATCTCCGAGGTTTTAAGAAGGACCCTTGAGGAGGAGGTGAGGAGGAGGGAGCTGGAGCATTTGGGGAATAGGCTGAACGAGCTGGACAGCGTCCTTGAAAAAATCGATGTGAAGGAAATTGTGAGGCTGATAAGGGAGGACAGGGAGAGCAGGTGAATATTCTTGCCATACTTGTTCGACTCCTCCTCCCTGGTCTACGCTGTGAGGCTTAAGAGGATAGGTGTCTTAGCCGGGGGCTGCATCCAGGGGTTAACGGTATATGAGGTGTTAAACGCCCTGTGGAGAGAAACTTATGTTTTAAGAAAAATGAGTAGAAAAGAGGCGGAGAGCCTGCTGGACGTGTTCATTCGACTATTAAGTTATCTAAAGATGCTTGACCCAAGGGGTTTAGAAAGCGAGGTGTTTAAGATAGCTGTTGAAACTGGTTTAACTGTGTACGATGCATCGTATCTTGCCTTAGCACATAGGGAGAAGCTTACTCTGGTTACGGAAGATGTTAAGCTGAGAAATGTAGCAAGCAGGATGATACGGGCAGTGAGCTTGGATGAGTTAACAGCATAAACCCATGTTTTTAACTTCAATCATTAGCGCGCGCTTTAAAAGTTTAAATACTGGTACGTAGCTATTGGTTATGCCAAAATTTGTAGCTGTCCACAAATGGACAAGAGAGACGAATATCGCATGCATCAAAGAGCTAATAATAGGCTTTACAGCCATGCTTAAGGGAGAGGCTCCTAAAGACATAATACTGCACTACACTTGGTCAAGGTTAGACGATCCCTATGGAGTCTTCTGCTGCTGGGAGGCGCCGAGCAAAGAAGCTCTGGTTAAGCTGTTCGAAAAATACTTGCCTACACTGTTGAAATACACTGAGTTTGTGCCAGTTTTACAGATGTATCCGCCAACCGTAGAGTACGAACTTAGCTTATTGCAAGCGATACGCGACATGTCTTCGAAGTAGGCTTCAGGCTTAAGACTAAGCCACCCTTTTTTTATATTGGACTTAAAAGTTCAGATGGAGCATGCGCGCGCTTTTAATGACTATCCTACTACTTCTGCGACTGGAGCAGCCCCGGAAACATCTACTACCTCGACTTAACATTAGCGCGCGCTCGAAATTGCAAGGGAGAATAATTCTAGACGTTGGATATGGAACGGGACGATGGACATTTTGTTTAGATTCTAAAGGTTACGTAGCTATTGAATCAATTTTACACTTAAAGCGCGCGCACTAGGAACGTTAGATTTTGAGAGAACGCGCGCGATGTGGCATGTATCAGCAGGAGGATCGTAGGGGCATAGTCTGTACTTTTTATAATTGTAGCCGCCCTAATGTTAAGGTTTTTAGCACACTGGAAGGCGTAGACTGGGAAAGGAAGATAAGGCTTAAATCCTCTTTACCTGTTTACTTCTCTAGTGGTATACTTGAAGAAGGTCAGTCTTTATATAGATGAGGAATTGTGGATGAATTTCAAGGAGAACGTTTTAAGGAAGCACGGGACCCTGAGAAAGTTGAGCAGCGAGGTCGAGGAATCGCTTCGACACTCGCTTGTCTGCGAAGAGCTGTTACTCGGGTCTTTTAAGAAAATTGGGATCAATAGTGATGTTTCAGTTACTTCTGAGAAGATAAAGCGAAACAGGCCTAGGCTTCGAGGACCACCTTCTGAAATACTCATCCGGGAAATGAGGCGCGTGCTGAAAGCAAGATTAAAGAATTGTTAGAAAAATAGCGCTGCTGAAAGTTTAGAACCCATAGGGAAACAATATACGACGGGTTACTAGACTTGGGATGAATTTTAAAAGAATATTCAGAAGCTTAATTCATAAAGTGCCCTTTTGGTCTACGCGTGCAGGATCCTGGATTGTCTTAACGACTTTCTTCTGGTTTATCTCGAAGCCGTAGCACGCGCTTTGATATCTCATAGTCTTGGATTTCTGATGCTGATTGCGATATTAGTCTACTATGTAACTCTTTACTTCTCATAATCACGGGTTTGCCCTCCATTAGTATTTTTAGTCTCAGCTTAGGATTTAGATCCTGCAGTTGTGCCAGATCCACCTGAAAACCCAGTTCTAATTCTATTTCAGCCCCTAACTCTAAGAATTCCTCAAGCGTCAATGAAGGCACAGAGTAAACAGCTATATCTATGTCCCTGAAAGCATTTCTCCTTATAAAACTTCCAAAAACATATGCTAGCTTAATTTCACCCTTCTTTTCGAGGATTTCTTCAAGCTTCTGTAATGCTTCTGCTTTACCTTCCTCGCTCAACCTGTAATACTTAACTTTATCGTAATTCATACTCGCTCTCCACGGCCCTCAGAAAATCCTTAATCCGTTGAAAATCCTTCTTAGCAGACTCGTAGATTCTACGATCATCTATCACCCAATATCTATGAATAAGCAGGTTTCTTAATCCTATGATTTTGATGATATCCTCAGCCTGAGTTGTAATCCCGGATTTCTCTAAATATCTGACGCAGTCTCTATAGGATTCCGGCTCATAATTGAGGCCTTCCATGGTAATATGTAAACAGGCACTACCAATAGCTTCAATCAGAACTATTATCTGATACCTTAAAGAATATTTCTCATCATTCGTTAAATTTTCATAGGGCTTTGAAACTATCCTCTCTATCTCTTTAATGCATTCTCGCGCTTCATCAATTCTACTTCTTAAGTAGGCTTTATTAATGACCAAGACTCCACTCCATTAAGTGCAGCCAACTCGTATATAACTCTTATAACGCGCGCTTTCAAAGCCTGCTTTCGAATTAACCTTGACTAAAGCCAAGATAAAGGATAAAAACCATTGCGCGCTTACGCGCGCGGAAGATAACGACTTCGGCTATGAGCGTCCTCAGACATTTCATAACGGTTTCAATTTAGAGAATTTCGGCCGTAGCGCGCTGGATTCTCACAAATCATGAATCGACTGGAGATTTGAAGCAATTACTTACATGCTCTTAGATCCTGGAGTATCTGATTTATCTCATGTAGGAAGCTATGAGCGTTATCCCCCTCTTCTTTGCTTCCTGCTCTGCCGAAGGGTGTACGTAGTAACCAAACATCAGCTTATACACGTTATTGGGAACAGTTCTCTTCACCTTTTCGGCTAATTCATCGAAGCCTTCCACATCGCTCGAATATATTCTGGATCTAGTTTCTCCCAGAATGATTATCTTCGCGCCTCCTCTGTTGCCCTCTCCGTACAGGTTAATCTCCAATTCCTCATTGTTGACCTTAATGAACTTTCTAGTTAAATTCTCCAATTCTATGCCCTCATGCCTGTAGAGCCATCCAGGTACAACAACCCTAGCTATGTCTTCGAGCCCGAATCCGATTGTGTCCGATAGCCTGCCGACATGCCTGGAGAGTTCCTGTAGGGCTCCTTCAGTCCTCGCTTGGGCCTCAGCAAGCTTCTCAACAGCGTGCTCTAAACTATCATGCCTCTCAGCAAGCTTCTGAACAGCACGATCTAAACTATCATGTCTTTCAGCAAGCTTCTGAACAACACGCTCAAGGCCATCATGCCTCTCAGCGAGCTTCTGAATAGCGCGCTCCAGGCTACCATGTCTCTCAGCAAGCTTCTGTATGGCCTCAGTAAGTCTAGCCTGCCCCTCTTCAAGTCTAGCCTGTCCGCTCCTAAGATCCTCAATGCCGAGTAAACCCACCACGGCATAGCGGAACTCCTCATCCTCCTTCAGCAATGTGAGCATCTTACGCTTGAAGTCGGCTGTAGTCCTAGCCATTATACTACCAGTTAATTCCGGTTGGAATGCGGCTTATTAAATTTACGGATTACTGGAAACGCGGCTTAAGACATTCAACTGCGTTCGCGGTACGCACTCAAGCGAAAGAATCTCTAGTGTCTCTCATCGAGAACTACTTTGCCGATATAGATTGGAATATACGTGCGCTGCTGTGTGATACAACTCTCGCAATATTTCTGAATAAAAGATTTTCTACATTTCCACCATTTGACATGGGTGCTTAAAAATGCTTGATTAGAATCATATTTAGATGGAGGTTGTCCAACAAGCATGGAAAAACCTTATTTTCAGCCTTCACCCATATTTTCCAGCTATGGTTAGGCTTGTTCCAACCCTAGCGCGCGCTTCGTAACAGTTGAGCATCCCTTTGAACCACGGTTTTTCTTCCATTGACAGTACGCGCGCTTAAGAGATGGTTGAACTCGTATTTGATTTGTCCTCTGGTTACTGGTATTCTAGGCATGTTTGTGTTGAACGCTAGCACGCGCTGGGCTTCCCCACTTTTAAAGAGCTTGTCTAAAGTTGAAAGCTCTTCTCTTCGATCCACAAATCTTACAATCATGATTGTAAGAATCATGAATCTACAATATACAAACGTTGCTAAAGACTTGCTGCAGCACGAAAAAACACATGATTCCGATCCGGTTTCTTAACCTTTAAAAAAATGTCATGATCCGCGCGCTTTCTTTCTGCTTACTTAAAATCCTCTTTAAACATGCAGGCGGAAAGTATTTCACCCGTAGCAGAGTCTGCGAAGATGTCTACGGCAAGGGCCATTATACGCTCCTCTCCAGGGTTAAGCAAGAGTATTGCCCTTACGCCTCCTACAGGCTTCCCCCCTGTCTTTCACTTCATCTATATCAATATTGTTTCTAAAGTCTGTGCCCTCGAGAAATATGTCTCCTATTCTAATGAACACCTTCTTAACCCTATTATCAACCCCTATCGGAATCCTGCCCTCAAACTTTTCCATAGCTTTTGCCTTCGACACCGGGATTTCGTCTTCTAAAAACTTTCTTACTATGTTTCCGGGAATTTTGTTTTCACTCGATTTATCCATGAGAACGTCATTATTCGACACATCATTTTCCTCGATAACGTTTTTCGAAGACTGGCGGAAGCAGACACCGGAATACCGATTATCTATTATCCTGTTTCTAGAAACAGTGTTGTTTAAAGATTTAAAAAAGTAAAGACCATGGCCGTTTTTAACACCGCTGTTTTCAGAAACCACATTATCTGAAGAATAATATAGGTCAACGCCATCGGCCGTATAGGCAATATGGTTCTTGAAAATCCAATTATTATTACTTTTCCACAGATAGATGCCACAGTAATTATTCTCGCTAATCTCGTTATCAGAAACAACAATGTTTGAAGAATTGCTAATAAAACACCGAAGTCGAAATTTTTTATCTTCAGATCCCTAATCGTAACGTTCCTAACCTCTCGCAGGCGGAGTCCGAATCCTGCGTCCCCAGCCTTCTGATCCCCCTTACCCAGTAACGAATATCCGTTTCCATCTATCACCACATCGCTTTCTTGAATAGTGATCTTGCCGTGAATATCCTCAGTAAAAGTATAGGTGTTTCCAATTCTTTTCACGGGTATTGTTGACTCAAGTAAATCTCTAATCTTACCACCTTTAACATAAAACGTCGTTTTTTCATCCCGCCCAGCCTTCTCAAATAAGAGAAGGGCGGAGGAAGGCTTAGAGGAGAAGATAACTCCCACGATCTGCTTAGCCGAGGTCTATGCGAAAACCATCAAGGTGGAAAGCGAAAAGCTTGCTGAAAAACAAAGGAGGTTCATCAAGGAAAGAAGCATCATCCTTCACTGGATGAAGCGATCGCTATTGAATCCGCTAGGCTAGATGTGGTTATGAAGAAGAAGGCTAAGGGCTGGAGGCTAGCTGACTCAATAGTCTATTCAACAGGATTAGTTAAGAAGGCTAGGATAGTGACTGGTGATGAACACTTCAAAAACCTGGAAAACGCGCTTTTTATCGGATGAACATTGCTAAACAGAAGTAGCGCGCGCTATTATTTATACACTCGACATGGAGCGTTTCGGCAAAATAAACTGGATAAAGGCGGTTAACCCTATTCCGGAGGATAAAATAAGGGAGCTACGCGTCTTCTTAAAGGGAAGCGTATAAACAATACCGGCGTCTAGGCTACGCTTTCACGGCTAGGCTGGTAACGCAGGAGGAGATGGGTGTTGTAGCCGGGGTTAGCCTCCTGCACAGCGTGCGCTAGCTATTTCGATTTTTCCCATTCTTCTATTGGGCCTTCAGTAACGTAGAAGATCGGATGCTGCTGGATTATCTTCATTCTCCTTAGCCTAATGTATAGCTCTTCATCTCTTTCTGAAAGCTTCTTTAAAAGATGGTTGAACTCGTGTTTGATTTGTCCTCTGGTTACTGGTATTCTAGGTATGCTTGTGTCGAACGTTCTTATTTTTGCAAGGTCAAATTCGTAACTTCTCCTTTCCCCCTCCAAGTATATGTGGTAGAGATAGGTGCCTACGTATAGAATTGGGTCCGCAGTTCTTCTGAACCTGATTAGTTGCGGGTGATTCACGTATCTTTCCGTCTTCCCCTCTAAGACTTTTTGAGCTAGAAGCGCTTCCCTCCAGACAGCTACAAGCCCTTTGGCGTCGAGGTACTTTGGATGGATTGACCAAAGACGCATTTTACTGAACTTTTTCTAATAAGTATTTATTTAACTTTTCTGACTCCTTCTATTTGTTCAATTAAGCGCGCGCTGCTGTCTAAAGTTGAAACCTCGTCCTTTGATCCACAAATCTCACAATCAGCGCACTAGCGCGCGCTTCACAAGCCTGTTCAGCGATGCAAGCCATGAGATGGCCACCTCTATTCTAGAACAGTTCTTAACAACAGAATTGCATGGTTCAGCTGAAGTATTGGGCTTAATAGAGGGCTTGGCAGACTTCTCCTCAAGCTTCGTTAAGACGTATTCGGGCTGGCTCAGCGATAAATTGGGCAGGAGAAAACCTCTTGCAACACTAGGTTACACGCTTACAGGAATAGCGCGCGGCGCTTGCCGGCAGCGTAAGCGCATTCCTTTACATGCTGCTTAACGTTGGAGCAGCAGTTTTCGCCTATGTATTCGGCGCGTTAGGCGACCGATTTAGCAAAAGAAACCTGTTAGCACTAGGATACATAGTTTTCAGCATATACTGCATAGGCTCCATTCTAGCACCATCAAACATCTGGATTTACGCCTTCCTTTTCCTCTTAGCAGGTGTAGAAACAGGCGCCATAGACGCGACTGAAAGATCATACGCTGCTGAGCTGCTTCAGGAAAATAGAAGGGGAACAGGCTTCGGGTTGCTCAGCACGATCAACGGAATAGGAGACTTCACGTCAAGCGTCACCGCAGGAATATTATGGGTGTCGATCTCCACTAGCGCAGCTTTCGCATTTGGAGCAGTACTTGCAGTGGCAGCAACAGCAATCTTAATGATTCGCAAGTAAGCTTAAGCGTGCGCGAAAAACATATGATTCCGATTTGGTTTCTTAGCCTTTAAAAAGATATAGCGCGCACACACACTATGTTTTTAAAGAACAATGTTAAGCAACTATCTCTTACTCTTCCGAGTCGGTGGCGAACATCTCCGGAAACTCTTCTCTTAAGAACTGCATCTTCTCTAGAGGAATCTTAGGCAGCCTCTTCATCCTCTTATCAACCACGATGACTAAAGTCTCCTTATCTAAGTCCTCTTCCTTCAGGATTCCTTTCTCATTCAGCACTATTCGTCCCTTCCTATCAGGCTTTCCGAGGAGCTCGACGCCCCTCTCCGTCTTAATCGCCAATCTCAACCTATAGCCGTCAAGGTTATACACCTTAAAGCCATCCCAGAGACAAAGCTTCACACTCTTCTCTCCTCTCTTGTCCCGCTCGAGGTTTCCGCTCTCCAACGGGTACTTCCGAAGGAGCGGTACTCCCTCGTAGAGCCCTGGGCGCCTGATCCCACTATGCCACCCCCCATAGACCCTGTAGCGAGTAGGGTAGTCCTCAGGGCAAACTATCGTGCTCTCGTAGCATTCCCTCCTCTCATCGTTCGGCAGCCACTCCTCCCATCTCCTCTTCAGCTCGCTTAGTATCTCCACTCTCCTCAGCGTATTCTCTATTATCTCGTCATCGCTCATGCCTGCGACGCTGAACTTCATGCGGCAGTTTAGAAAGGTTTCGCTCACCCTAACTTCAGACATATCCACGTTGTATTTTCTCAAGACCTCGTTCGAGATCTTGGAGTAGACGCAGAGGTCCTTAACTACAGCCGGCACAAAGCGTGCCAGCTTCATGACGTCTTTTCTTCTCTCAAGGAGCTGCGGGTGGAGAATGCTTGGGACCCACACAGCATAGTACATCTTCCCCATGAATTCCAAGTTCACGCCTCCCCGAGCAGCAACTTCAATGATGTTCTCTTTACTGTTGAAGTAGAGATAGTCGATGAATGGGGGATACGGGTCTATCCAGTCGTCAGGCCATTTTATGCTTCCCTTCCACTCGAAGTAGATGCGCTCTAAGTTTCCTCCACCGATCATGGTACCTAGCTCCCTGCCGTCCGACGTCTTCACCGGATAATCATCATACCTTCTCCAAGACGTTCCTTCCAGCCTGAACTTGCAGCTGCATCTTTCCTTCAACGCTTCAACCAGCTTTTGAAACACGTTCTCGCTCATCATCATCCACCTTTAAACTTCTCTAAGATCTTCTCGACACTATGCTTCTTCCATGCGAATTCAATTTTCTCCATAGTAATTTTTATCGCAAGCACATAAATGTTTTCCGGTAATTCGTAGTTGTGGTCCTCTCTAGCATTTTTTATGCGGTTCCAAAGTTCTTCCTTCAATTCATCGCTATCCAGATGCTTAGTCAGGCTTTCCTCCGGGCTGGTTATCAGCTTAACCTCCAGGGCGGCAATAATCCTTTCTTCAGGATTCTCAGGATCCATGACGCGCACGTCCAATGGCTCCCTCGCATTGTTGCCAACTTCGTCGATGAACAGGTTCTTGCCCTCCAATACTTCAACCTCTTCGCCTATTCCGAAAACCCTCTTGTTCTCCTTCACGAACTCGGCGGCTATCATGTGGCCGGCGACGCCCTCATCATATTTCGGGTTAATCCCGCTGAGGCTCCGTATTACTCCGACAGCATCCCCGTATTCTTGAAGGTTCCGGGTTGGCACCCATCTCGCGGCTCCGCTTACCGTATCGGTCTCTTTCGCGAAAGAGTACTTGTCGCCTATGATGCTTCCCAGGGTTTCTTTGAAGACGGTGCTGTCCCGCGATATCCTGTAGCTGGAGAACCCCCCGGTGCTCGGGTCGTACTTCACGTAGGCTGCGCCCTGGGGCTCATCCTCCCCGAAGAATATTTTGAAAACCCTGTAGCCGTTTTCATCAGAAGGCGGGGGCATGCTGTAGACGTAGCGCCACCCCTCCCTACCGGACCCGTACCCTATTCTTGAGGACCATTCTCCCTGATCGTTCACCGTGGAAACTACGGCTAACGACTCCGCGTGCTCTCCTTCGCTGAAGAATGGGAATACTATTTCCACGCCCCCCATGCCGCCTGCAATACCGTGCGAGTATTTAGATTCCCCGGTTAAAGTCACGCCGTAAAGGTTGAGAAAGTATTTTCCACCGCTGTAGGATAGTTGCCCCGGCCCGTTGTACAGGCTTAGAAGAAAAGCCTCGTCGACCCTTCTAACCAGCCTTATCACGTATGTCCCCTCCCCATCAGAGGGGAAGCATATTGCCGACGTGGACGAGTAGAGCCCCCTCACCCTGTGGTGCTCGACACTCGGCTCGCCGAGCCTCCAGTACGCGATCTCGTAAAACCCTTCGCCGATGCTTCGAATATAATCAGCATCAGGGTTCTGAACAGTATACTTTATTTCTCCGCCTTCGCCGATTCCAGTTTTTATAATCAGGTTTATGTCGCTCCAGCCTGGGTAAACCTCGACGAAGCGTTCGGCCTCAAGCACGGTGAAGCTTCCCTCCCTCGCAGGCGCAAGCCGGTGCACAGTGTATTCTCCGACTTGCTTAGCCGCCAGCTCCGCAGCAATCCTGACCTCCCGGCCGTCGAGACGCGTAACCACTGTGAACCATGCTCCCACCTTAGGCTCCCCCAGAGCCTGGTAAACCTCCGCGTGGATAAACGGGCGCGCGCTTATCCTTCTTTAACGAATCGATTTGCCTAAGCATCTCCTCGACATCATGCTTGAGGGCAGTGTAGTTTTCAAAGAGCTCCCTGTAGGCTGTCCTTAAAGAGTGGTTTAGCCTGATGCTCGTTCCAATTCTTCCGAAACCCTTGGCGACTACGAAGACGTTGAGCAGGCCCTCGCCACCGGTCCTCACGACGAGGCTTTCTCCAACCCTAGTAACGTTCTCCTCAACGGAAGAACCATCCGGCTTAACGAGCCTGGCGCCAAACCCAGCCAGCTCACCGGGATACGTGAAGGTTAAGACGGTCTCGTCCACACCCGCCTCAATAGATGCGAGCCTGAGCTCAGGAGGCGTTGGAACAGGCTCGCCTACGACTCTAATCATGAAGTCCCCCGGCCTCTTGCTCGTGGCGTTCAGGGAAGCATGGATCGTATGCTCGCCGACGTTCACGATGAAGCTGTTGTTTGAAAAAGGAGGATCGTCGTCGATACTAATCCAGAGCTGAGTGCCGTCGAGGGTAAACATTGAAACAACGACGACGTAGAAGTCCCCGGTTACCACGACGTTTGGAAGACTGATGGTGTACCAGTCTAGCGTAGCGTTCTTGAAGACACTGCTGGGGAGGAATGCTGACCAGTAGACAGTGTTTAAACCAGCATCCCAGATTTGAACGTAGAAGACTTGAGCGCCCCTGAGGACGCATGTGGCGTGAAGCCTTACCGCCGTTATCCTCCAGCTCGCGGAGGGAGGGGAGACCTCACCATCGCAGCATAAGGGTAGAAGTCGCTCCAGCCGTAGTCAGCGTTACCATCATCATGGGCAAGCTCGAAAGAAGAGGCGTAAACACTTGGAGCAGTGTTGAGAAACAGCGTTGAGAAGGCTAACAACAGGAGCGCGAAACCAAGCTTCTTCAAGCTTCTTCTATAAGAATGGGAAGAAATATAAAAATATTGCGTCTCAAAACGACACACCATGCTTCTAAACGCATACAGCAACGTTCCAAAAACAACATCCTCAAACCCTTTTATGCACCCATGTTCATAATAACAGGATTGCCAGCTGGGGAAAAACTTTTTATTTCAGAAACCTGTTGAAATACTTCACGTTGCTGCAGCGGTGCCACGTGTGTGGAAGAACAGATGAGACCTGTAAGCCATGTCCCTACTGCAACTGGTGGTTCTGCGGACAGCATTTGGACCCTGAGCAGCATGACTGCACGGGTTTAAAAATCATGGGAAAACCGGTTGATGCTTCAAAGCCTGAAAAACAGGAGACACTCGTGCCGCGCGCGCTATGGATTCTAACAGACTTGGCAACCGGTTCAGCGTTGAAGAAAACACGTCAATAGACAAGTGGTTTTTAAAGGTGTACAGCGTCGCATCCATCGATAAGGATTTTAACGATGTTCTCTTTACTGTTGAAGCAGAGATAGTCGATGAATGGGTAGCCTTGGAAAATCGAGGCTTACACTTCACTCGTGATAAAGCACATAGATCGCTAGAAGGATATAGTTAGCATTTTATATTTTACCATGACGGAATTATCGATAAAAAGTTTTATTCAGAAATATAACGGGATGATGGAAGAGCGTATGCTAAGCTTATTGATTCATAATAAAACAGGGCCTCGAAGTGTGCGCTATTTTTCATTATTTATTTCACTATATATCTATTTCTTGCCCACCCAAGCCTTGCAGATGTCGACTCCAACCACCGCATCCTTCCCATAGCCGTCGGCGCCAATCCTCTTAGCATAGTCCTCAGTTATCGGAGCCCCGCCAATAATCACTTTAACCTTGTCCCGCAAACCAGCCTTCTTAAGCTCGTTAATCACATTCTCCATCTCAACCATCGTGACAGTCAGAAGCGCCGACAAGCCCACGATATCAGGCTTATGATTCCTAACAGCATCCACAATAGCCTCAGCCGGAACATCATTACCAAGGTCAATGACCTCGAAGCCAGCAGCCTCCATCATCATCCCGAAAATGTTCTTCCCAATATCGTGGAGGTCGCCCTTGACCGTTGCTATTACTGCTTTTCCTATTTTTTTGATTTCTGTGCCTTTCATGTATGGCTGTAGCATTTGCGATATTTCTTTTCCTATTTCTCCTGCGACTATCAATTCCGACAAAAAGTATTCTGATGCTTCGAATTTTCTCCCGACTTCCTCCATTGCTGCGCTTATCCCTTTAGAGATAATCTCGTTGGGCGGTATTCCTTTTGCAACAGCTTCCTGTGCTAGGCGTTTGGAGCCGTCGAAATCTAGGTTGACTATCGCGTTCTTCAGCTGTGTAAGTAGATTTTCCTCAGACATGTTTCTTCAAGGCTGGCATATGTTTCTTCTTGATAAATCTTTCGTTTACGGGGATGGTTTTTCTTACTGAGGTGTCTTAATCATGGCGGTGTAGTGTGTGTTAGAAAAATGTAAGGTTTTTATACTTGCTGGAGAAGTTAGCGGAGAGGTGTGCGGCCTTGGAGAAGCTCAATATTTCTTTAATCGGCTGCGGAGGTATGATGGGGGCGCATGTTAACGGGTTTAGGCAGTTGTATTCCAGGGGGTTGAGGGTTTTCGAGGTTAAGGCTGTTTGCGACGTTAAGGAGGCTCTTGCGAGGGAGAAGGCTGGGCTGGTTGCGGAGTTTCAGAGTTCTGAGCCTAGGGTTTATACTGACGTTGAGGAGATGCTTAGGAGTGAGAGTCTGGATGCTGTCGATATTGCTCTACCGCATAATGTTCATCATACTGTGGCAGCTATGTGTCTTGACGAGGGGCTGGATGTTATTATTGAGAAGCCTCTGGGGATTACGATGAGGGCTGCAAGGATCATTATGGATAAGGCTAGGAAGAATAGTAGGGTTCTGGCTGTTGCTGAGAACTATAGGCGGAGCCCGGAGAATAGGGCTGTTCGCTGGGTTGTGGAGCAGGGTTTGATTGGTGAGCCGAGGATGATAGTCTGGTGTTCCGCGGGCTGGAGTCCCGGTGCCTGGGGCTGGAGGGAGGACAAGTATGCTGCTGGTGGAAGCTGGGTTTTCGACGGTGGCGTGCATCTGGCTGACTTGGATAGGTATCATTTAAGGAGGGAGGCGGTGGAGGTCTATGCTGTTCAGAAGACGTTTGACCCGTTTAGGGATGGGACTAGGGTGACTGTTGACGATATGACGATGGCTATTATTGTTTACGAGGGGGATGTTTATGCGCAGTGGCTGTGGACTAGGGCGGCTCCCGGGAGGGGTCTTGGCTTAAGGATGATTTATGGTTCGAAGGGCTCTGTTGGCCATGAGGGTCTTTTCAGCGGGCACGCTGCTTACGATGGTCTTTTCATTCAGAAGGAGAATTCTGTAGAGATTGTGGGTATGGGTGTGCTTGTAAGCAGGATGTTTGAAGGCCTTAAGCCTGAGGAAAAGTCTAGGATGTTTCCGATGGGGATTACTGACACTGTTGCAACGGAGCTTTACGATTTTTACGATTCTGTTGCGAACCGGCGTGCACCCGAGGTTGACGGTCTTGAGGCCTATAGGGATATGGCTATACCCCTCGGCTTCTACGAGTCGGCGCTTCTCAGAAAACCGGTTAGCGTCAGGGACGTGGAGGAGCTTAGGGTTGAAGAATACCAGAAAGAGATAAACGAGAAGCTTGGAATATCCTAGACATTTTCGACTGTGCCCAGCATGGTGGAGTTGACTTGCATGCGAAACGCTAAGACTAGAAAATGTTTAATACAGTCTGCTGTCTGTCTCTCGTGACGGTCACGATGCAGGCTCAGAACCCTTTAAGAAAATACTGCCTGATCCCGGCGACCTTGACTCCTATGAAAGAGGATTTCGAGGTTGACTATGAGCAGCTTGAGGATTACGTAAGGTGGCTGGTGAAACACGATATTGGAGGGGTTGCCGTCAATGTCGACACCGGCGAGGGTCCTCATCTTTATCCTGAGGAACGCGTAAACATCCTGAAAGTCTTCTCAGAGATCGTACCGGGAGGAATACCTGTGATTGCTGGGCTACATGCCCGGAACACTATGGAGGCAGTTAGACTCGGTCTGGAGGCTAAGGAGGCGGGTGCTGACGGGCTGCTTGTTTTCCCGCATCCAGCCTTCGCGGGTGAGCCGAATGAAAGCGTAATATGCAACTATCACTCGGAAATATCTGGGAAAGTTGACTTACCAATTATCATATTTCAACTGCAGCCAGCACTGGGCGGCGTAGACTTTACGCCTGAAACACTGTTAAGGCTTGCCAGCATTAAGAATGTTATAGCGATTAAGGAGGCTTCTTTCGATGCTAGGAAATTCGTCAACGTTGTTCACGTTTTGAAGAAAGCAAGCAGGAAGATAATGATCCTCACAGGGAATGACAACTTCATATACGAGTCTCTAGTGCTTGGTGCGGAAGGCGGGTTGCTGGGCTTCGGAACGATAGCTGTAGAACAGCAGGTTGAAATGTTCAACTTAATCGCTAAAGGCAGGCTGACCGAAGCTAGGGAAATATGGGAGGAGCTGATACCTTTAGAGGAAGCCATTTTCGCTCAGCCAGTTAGGGACTACAGGGCACGTCTAAAAGAGGCGCTCGTAATGATGGGAGTATTGAAAACATCGTATGTTAGGCCACCCTTGCAACCGGTGTCGGAGAAGGAGAGAGAAGCCATAAAACAGGCTTTGAGAAGCCTGAGGCTAGTATAGTGAAATGGCTGGAATAGACCTGTCCGTCAACATATCCGGGGTTGATTTTAAGAATCCGCTGATCGTGGCCTCCGGGCCTCCTACGCTTTCCGCAGAACATGTTTTAAAATGTATACGAGCCGGAGCCGCGGGAGCCGTTACTAAAACTATAACTTATGATGTGACGCAGCAGGTTCAGCCTAAGCCGAGGATGCTCGTAGTTAATCCTGAGGATGCTCTGAGGAACAGGTTCTACTCTTTATACTCTATAGACTTGATGTCGGAGTATAGGCCTGAGCTCTGGCTTAGACAAATCAGCGAAGCCAAGAAAGAGGCGAAGGCTCATGGAGGCGTGATAATAGCCAGCATTGCCGGCAGAACGTTTGAGGAATGGGAGAAGCTTGCTAAGCTTGTTGAGGAGGCTGGCGTAGACATGGTTGAGCTTAACCTTTCATGCCCACATTTAGAGAAGAATGTGTTAATGGGAAGAGCCGTATCCTCCAGCCCTGAGAAAGTTTCAGAAATATTGAAGACGATTAAAAAAGCCACTTCACTACCAGTAATAGGGAAGCTGACACCGCACGGCGCAAACCCTGTTGAACTAGCAAGGATAATGGTTTCCTCCGGAGTAAACGCTCTTGTTTCAACAGCCAGGTTTCAAGGCTTAATCGTAGACTTGGAAACTATGCGGCCAGTCTCATGGGGAGGCTTCGGAGGATACGGGGGGCCTTGGCAAATACCCATTAGCGTCAGCTGGACTGCGCACATAGCCATGGAGAGACTGGGCGTGCCATTGATAGGATCCGGAGGGGTTTCAAAATGGGAGGACGCTGTACAGCTTATTCTCGCAGGCGCGTCAGCAATTCAGGTGTGCACGGCAATAATGATAAACGGGTTAAAGATTATTCCGGAAATACTGAGAGGTATTGAAGAATGGATGGTCAGCAAAGGCTTTCAAAACATTGCTGATTTCTCCGGGACTATTATAGACAGGATTGTACCCTTGGAGAAGCTTGAAAGAAGAAAAAGATTCAGGCTGTATATTGACGCTGAAAAATGCGTGAAGTGCGGAGTCTGCATTAGGGTTTGTCCTTATGGTGCTTTAAAAGCAGTAAACACTGCGAGTATTCCGGAACCGGAGCAGGAGGAGTGCGACAACTGCGGCCTATGCCTATCCATATGTCCAAGGAGAGCAATCAGCTTCAAAGAGTGAGCTGGAATGAACGATTCTTCTGGAAGCGAACGATGGGTTCATCCGTTTTGCCACCCGCTTGAAACAAGCAGGAACGGCCCATTCTCCGCCCTAGACGACGGCACCTTGATGACTATAGATGATGAAGGGTTAAAGACGAGTAGGGACGACGGGAGAACCTGGTCTCCACCTTTATCCACTATCCCGGGAATAAGGAGTGATGAGCCGGGTTCACACTATATCTTGCAGACGAAGAATAAGATTCTCGTAACCGTCTACCTAGATTTCACGACTTACAGGTTTAGTTGGAACGAGGAGGAGAGTGAACCAGGTGACGATTGCCGGCTGGAACTTTGGGCAGCCCGCAGCCTCGACGGCGGCAAGACCTGGGTTGACAGGCAGAGGCTTTTAGAAGGCTATAATGCTAATTTCTTCGGATTCATCCAGACTAGGAGTGGGAGGATTGTTGCAACTGTTGAACACTTATGTAGGAACCCGGGTCGCTTCGTAGCCTGCTCCCTGTTTTCAGACGACGATGGGAAAACTTGGAGGAGGAGCAACTTTATCGACCTTGGTGGGCGCGGCCACCATGACGGGGCGATGGAGCCGACCGTAGCGGAGTTGAGCGACGGACGCTTACTCATGCTTATAAGGACAACTCTTGACTGTTTCTGGCAGGCTTTCTCAGAGGACGGGGGAGAGTACTGGCGGGTCGTTAAGCCCAGCCAGATAGACGCCAGTAATTCCCCCGGATACCTGTTGAGGTTAAAGAGTAACCGTCTAGTCCTAGTATGGAACCGTTTAAACCCTGAGGGAAGAGTATGGGAGAAGGCTAAGCCAGGACCGGCTTCAGAAAGACCCGTGTCTTGGCACAGGGAGGAGCTTTCAATAGCTTTCTCTGAGGATGATGGTGAGAACTGGACTAAGCCGATTGTTATTGCAAGACAGAAAGGTGGACAGTTAAGCTATCCGTATTTGTTTGAGCGTCGCCCCGGTGAGCTCTGGATTACTGCAGGCTTTGCCTTTAAAAAAGGATGGCGGGAGCCACTGCCGTTGAGGCTTAAGCTGTTTGAAGAGGATTTTTTAAAGAACGTTTTGAAACAGGCTTAGGGCAAGCCTATTGTCTAACAGCTTGCCGCATTCAAGTAGAAAAAGTTAATAGAAGCGGAAACCATGAATCCATACGATGAGGAATGAAGAGCACTAGAATAGGTTTAACAATGCTTCTCGACGAGAGGAAGCATGTTTATCCGAATTATTACGAGAAATGTTACAGGGCTGTTGAAAACTGGGCAAGGTTCATCAGAGATTCGATAAAGTTTTCAGATGGCGGTTCGCCGGAGACAGTTGTTTCATCGGAACTCATAAACTCGATAAACACTGCAAGGAGGGTTGGAGAGGAGTTTATAAGCAAGGGAGTTAGGCAAGTAATCCTTGTTTACAACGTCTGGAATTTCCCATACCTAGTCTGGCCTTTCGTTAACACTCTGGGGAAGGATAAGCCGATACTTAACCTTTCGAACAACGAGGGCAAGTATCCAGGCAACGTCGGCCTACTTGCTACGGATGGTGCTTTGAGGCAGGCTGGCTTCAGGACGCATAGGATTATCGGCGATCCTGAAGACCCGGTGGTGAAGGAGAAGGTGAAGAAATGGGTTATGGCGGCAATAGCTGCGACAAACATTAGGAACGAGGTTTATGGCATGTACGGTGGACATTCTATGGGAATGGAGACGGGCTATTTCCACCTCGTCCCCATACAGAGGTATTTCGGAACCACTGTAAGCCAGGTTGACCAGCTGCTCCTGGTTGAGAGAATGAAGGAGATAGATGATCAGGAGGTTGAAAAAGGCTTGAAATGGATTGAAGAGACAATAGGCGAAATAAAGTATGACGGAAAAATGCTTACGAGAGAAACACTTGGAAAGCAGATAAGAATGTACCTTGCGGTCAGAAGGATAAACGAGGAGATGGGTTTCGACTTCTGCGGGATTAAGGGTCAGAGAGAGCTTTCCGAACACGTGGTAATACCCGATGTCGCCGAAATGTTGCTTAACGATCCGTATGACTGGAACGGCCCTAAGGAGCCGACTGTCTGCGCCACCGAAGCCGATTCTTTCGCCGCATTAACAATGCAGATACTGAAGTATGTAAGTGGCGGGCTGCCTGTTCTCTTTATGGATGTTCGACTCTACCATCCTGATTTAAACGTGTGGGACTTCTGCAACTCCGGTAATCATGCAAGCTGGTATGCTTCAAGAAGCTTCAACCCCAAGGATAATCTGAGAAAGGTTACGCTTCACCCTGCGTTAGAACTCTACTTTAAAGCAGGAGGAGCATCCGTCTCATTCGACGCCGGCCCAGGAGAACTAACTTTCGCCAGACTAGGCTTGTTCAACGACAAGATTTACATGATAATAGTTAAGGGTGAAAGCATGGAGCTCGATGAGGAGACAAGGCGGAGGATAAACGCGGAAACTGATCCCACGTGGCCTCACGTACATGCTAGGTTGAAATGCTCGTATGAAGAGTTTACAGAAATGTTTCCAGCTAACCATATTCACGCCGTCGCTGGAGATCGTGTTCAAGAATTGAAATACTTCTGTGAAATAACTGGCGTGACACCAATAGTCTTAGGAGGGGAAGAGTATTCGAAGCCTATTTGGGACCTTCTCAAGTAATGAAAACACTGGATCAGTTCTTTCTGCATTTGATTTATACTATTTCTTTTCCAGTTTTCTATAGACCGTTAAGCCTAATAATCCAAAGTAGTATATTATTCCAAACATCCCCATCCAAATGCATATAGTATAGATGTGGAGCGCGAGCGATGGTTTGTAGAAGGGGTTTGTCATTATCGGATAAAACGGTTTTATGTCTTCGTAAAGCGGAGTATCCATTAGAAGGTGAAGACTTGTTCCTAAAGCACCTGCGGCAAGGAAGGACCTTAGGTTCAAGTTGTTTGCTTCTAATAAGAATATTTTGTAGAGCCGGCGTAGTAACCTTTCAAGAAGATGCATAACATAGCCGAAGGCTAAACCCGTTGGTATAGCTAACGGAAAGGTATGTAAGTATCCGTGCAACGGATAATTTAAACCGAAAACTAGAACTAAAAAGGGCTCCACATCGATGATGACGTTTGCCAAAATAAACGTTGGAGCATGAAGATATTTTCTAAGCGGCAAACCAAGCCCGAAGCCAGGACCCAAATGAAAGGGGGTAAAGGGCACAACTTAACCATTATGATATTGGTTATAAAGTTTTATTGATCCGCATGCTTAAAGGTCTTCGAATATTTCTGCAGAAGAATTTACTAGTGTTCTTCAGGGAGTACTGGTGATGCTGAAACCAGTTTATTCGTAAAATAAACCACTATCTTTATAAACAGGCTGTAGTCTTTGAAAAGCATGCAGGCTGATTACGACCCTTTAAAAATATTTTTAGAAAAGTATGAAAAAGACAGAAGGATCTTCTCCTTCGAAGCTAAAGATCTTTCAGAGTGGAAGTCTTGGCGCCTAGGTTTCAGAAGGAAGCTTACCGAGCTTATCGGACTTGATTTCTTCGAAAGCGCAGAGATCTCGCCTGAAACAGTGGATAAGAAGCACTATCCCGGCTACATTAGGGAAAAAGTGATTCTGAAAAGCGACCCCTATACCTTAATACCGGTATACGTGCTGGTTCCGGAAAAGTGTGAAAACACCCTGCCCGCCGTACTGGCTATGCATGGACATGGTTACGGAAAGGATGACCTAGTAGGCATTTGGGAGGATGGGACTGACCGTGTAAACCCCGTATCGAGAGGCTACCAGAAGGATTTCGCGTTGGAACTCGTTAAACGAGGCCTAATCGTGATAGTCCCGGAGCAAAGCGGTTTTGGAGAACGCAGAACCAAGGAGGACATTGCAAAGGGTAGTGAGCAGAGCTCGTGTAAAATGCTTTCCCTATGGGCTTTGATGATGGGAACTACAACCATGGGTCGGAGAGTATGGGATGCTATCAGGGTGTTAGACTATGTTCTCACCAGGAAGGATGTTGATCATTCAAGAATAGGCATGATGGGAATATCTGGAGGCGGGACTACAACGCTTTTCACATCAGCTTTGGACGACAGGATTAGGGTCGTCGTGATAAGCGGCTACCTGAACACTTTCAGGAGCAGCATACTGGCAGTTGACCATTGCATAGACAACTATGTACCTAGTATACTCAGATACTGCGAGATGTACGATGTGGCTGCTCTAATCGCGCCGAGGCCACTTTTGGTTGAAAGCGGCTCTAAAGACCCTATTTTCCCAATAGAAGCCACGAGATATGCTTGTGAGAAAGTACGTAGGGCCTATGCCTTGCTGAAAGCCGAGGATCGGTTTGACACGGACTTCTTCGAGGGAAGGCATGAGATAAGTGGAAGGAAATCATACGAATTCATGGCTAAATGGCTGAAAGAAATTAACTAATATTCCTAGAAACAGAAAGTTACCGCTTTTGGATAAAAATACATTTTTATCAACTAAAAATTAAAAAATACTTATCTGAAAAATTTCTAATAGAGGTGGAAAATAAAAGATGAAGGTAATTATTCTCGAAAAAGGAAGCAAGGCATGGTATAGGTATACGGCTTGTAACACTGTAGGATGCGGCCAGAACTGCACCCCTGTCGGATGCGGGAGCTTTATCTCTCCCTATTGAGACTTTAATTCAGAAAAGAGATAATGTCCTCTATTGAGACTATCGGTCAAGAAAGGAGATTAAGATTATCTGGATATTGCCTCATCATTCCCTACGATAAAGAAACTTACATACTTTTTCATACATTGAAAGGCGGGATTGCACTTATTGATGTAGAAGCCAAAAATTTTTTGGAATCCCACAGTAAATCAGGCTTTGCTGCTAGTGAAATCAAAGAATCGCAAGTAAGAGAAGCGGTTCTCAATTTACTGGAATCAGGGTTTCTTATAGATGAAGAAGTCGATGAATCTGCATTATATAGGTATTTTTTAAACAGGAATCGCTTTGATCATTTTCATGCAGCCTTCTTGATTTTGACTACCTATGCTTGTAATTTAGCCTGTAAGTACTGTTATCAAGGCTTACAAAAAAGAACCGACATCATGACGCTACATATAGCAGAAACAGTTAGTAAGTGGATATGCAAGTTGTTAGACTTTAGGAATTCCCGGTCAATCGGTATAATTTTTTATGGAGGTGAACCGTTGTTAAATATAGCAGCATTAAAATCCGTTAGTAATAATTTATTAAGCTGGAGTAGGCGTACAGGCCGTGAATTATTTACAGGACTTATAACAAATGGAGTATTGCTAACAAGACAACTTGCAAATGAATTAGTAGATTCATATGGCTTAAGGCAAGTTCATGTTACGTTTGACGGTAACAAACTTTATCATGATTTAAGGAGATGTTTCCCAAATGGAAGCGGCACTTTTGACATCATCTTATCCAACTTACTAAGCTACGTAGATTCCGTGGCTACTATAACTGTGAGAGTAAACTTAGATAAGCATAATGTTGGAACAGTACCTAAACTATTGGATGTCTTTCAGAGTTACGGTCTTGAAAAGAGCGAGATACGCCTTAGATATAATGGGTTTAAATGAATTCGAAACTAGTTATCCTTCGACACTGTCTTCAGGATATAGACAAAGAACAGCTTTAGCCAGAGGGCTAGCTGTAGACTCCCCAATCTTCTTAGATGAGCCTACGATGAACCTTGACCCAATTTCAGCAGAGGGTTTCAGAGAGTTCGTGAAGAGCACACTTAGTTTAAGGTTGAGACGCACCATAGTGTGGACGACGCATGTTTTAAGTGAAGCTGAAAAGCTTGGAGATAGAATTGGAATAATGAAAAAAGGGAAATTTATCATTTGCGATTCTCTGAGAAACTTGATAAAAGGTGCGAATCTGAACACGTTCAAATTAACGATCTCTGGTATAAATGTGGACGCGTTAGAACAGAAGATCTCTCAATTTAAGAAAAGCTTCGATAAGGGCATTACGGTTCGTCTGCTAAGCTATGATAACGGAATTACTGAGATAAAAGTGATAGGAGCAGTGGAACACGAGCAAGTAGAAAAAAAACATAAGCTCATGCCTGGACGGCTCTCAAAGGATTTTAGAAATCAATGAAGTGAAGCCCTCGTTAGAAGAAGCATTCGTTTTTTATGCTGGTGAATTTCAATGAGCGAACAATATTATCGTAAGTTGTTACGAAAACCGAGGCTAAGTATAAGGGATTACATTCCAGTATTCTCCGTTTTCGTAAAGCGCTCAGCAAAACAAATAAGTTTCTATAAGACGAGTTTTGTTTTCAATATTGTTGGAGTAATTACGGGCGTGCTTTCTTACTATTTCGTGAAATTGACACTGAATCCTTCTGAAATCATAAGCAATTTGGCGCCGTATGGAGGGGACTTTATGGCATTTCTTATAGTTGGCATCGCCTTCCAACAATATATAGATCTTGCGCTACACGGGTATTATGAAGGCCTTGCAAGTGCATATTGGGGCTCGACCTTAGAACAGTACCTTGTTTCACCGTTGAATCCATTGGTTTTTTCTATAGCACAAGTAATTTGGAGTTTCATCATCAGGAGTCTAAACTTTTTGTTATACCTCATAATTGGCATTGCATTGTTTAAAGTGAAGATATTTCCCCTTAGTATTATACCTGTAATTTTGATATTTTGCATTTCAACCATTGCTGTATCTGGACTCGGCCTTCTGTCGGCAAGCACTTTTATGCTAATGAACGCAAAGGGTTGGGAGGACCCGATTAGGTGGGCAATCACTACGTTAGAGGGATTAGTCATAGGAACCTATTATACCCCGGAAATACTTCCGATTCCTTTACAAGTCCTCGGTCTTCTGCTCCCGCAAACTTACGCGTTAGATGCATTAAGACGTTTGCTCATAGTGGGTGCTACTTCTGAGAAAGTATTACTTGCACACTCCTTCATCCCAGTAGATCCAATTATAGGTGATATTCTTATCCTACTTGCGATTTCTATTATTTATGTTCCCCTCGGATACTACGTATTTAACAGAGGAATAAGGTACGCCCAGAAAATTGGTAATTTAACAAGACGGGTCTAGGACTTTGATTTATCCGATTTAGCGCACGCTATGACCCAGTTAAATTTTTTAGATTCTATAAAGGAGGTGGAGAAGTTAACACAGTTCAAAATCTTCATCCAACGTTAAGGACCTTTCTCATCCATTGATTGAACGAAATTTATGAGCCAATCCCTAATAGCGCGTGCTTCTATTTGAGACACTGAAAATGAAATATAAGGAAACCAATTTATGTAGTATTAGTCATAAGTAAAGGTACGATTATATGTTTCTCTAAAAGAGGACAAAGATAACCGATTAGGCAAGCCAAGTACCCATCTAAGCTAGGATGAATTTTTACTCTAACAACCACTTCCATAGCGGTAAGCATTTTACTATTTTATTGTCAACCCTAATCTCATCCTCATAATCCCATGTTATTATCAACAGATCTTTACACCTTAGCTCTTCACCCGCCTTTATCAAACTTTTGATTTCCCTTTTTTCAATCTCATCCTTGCCAGAAGCATAAGTAACTTGAATCAATTTTTTAACGTTCATGCCTTCTTTTAAAACAAAATCGACTTCTCTCTGTTGGTAATCTTTCCAATAATAAACTTCTAGCTCTCTGGACCATAGGCTTCTCCTTCTTAGCAGCTCAATCGCAACAACATTTTCCATAATTTTGCCTAAATTTTCGATGAATCTAAAACCCATTAGAGTAAAGAAAGAAATATCGGTCAAATAGTTTTTCTTTGGAGACCTTTCTTGTTCCTTAACGCTAAAGGAAAATCTATCGATGAAATTTGTCATTCTTGCAATCTGAAAATATTTGGTAAATCTTTCAGTAGTCTTCAGGGGTGTTTCTATCTCTCTACTTATACCTCTGATGCTTATTAAGGAAGATGGGTTTGAAATCAAGAATCTTCCTACTGCTCTCAAGTATTCGTCCGCTCTAATCCTGAATCTCTTTTCTATGTCTTTTATAACTATCGTTTCCCAATAATTTTCAACTATCCTTCTTCTTTTTTCCTCGTTTTTTTCTAAAACGATTTCGGGAAATCCTCCAAACTTTAAGTATGATGTCATCCACTCCTTAAATAAAGCTGGTTTTAAAATAATATCTCCTTTGGAGAATTCAATTCCATTAAACAAAAGAAATTCCTCAAAGGACAGTGGAAAAATTTCAAAACTTATACATCTTCCAGCCAAAATGCTTTCAAATTCTTCAGCCATTAGCCTTGCACTACTTCCGGAGACGATAATTCTTGCCTCGTTTTTTTCATGTAGACTTCTAACGAATTTTTCCCAAAAACTAACTTCTTGAATTTCATCTAGGATTATCAGCGGCTTTCCTCTGAAATTAATGAATTCCCTATAAGCTTCATAAATTTTGATCAAAAAGTCTTTGTCTAATTTTGCGGGGAATTTCATTTCCTCAAAATTTACATATAGGACTCCCTCGGCACTTTTAGCTTCGCTAACTTCTTTAGCAACCTGTCTCAAGATGTAAGATTTTCCGCTCCTTCTTATGCCAAAAACCGATATTATTTTGTTTACCCCATTTAAGTATGAGGTTATTTTTTGAATATACGTCCCTCTTTTCGTACCTATTTCTGCCCCCTCTCCCCAAAAGTTCCAGCCTGAAAGTACCTCCATGATTTGCCCTTTCTTCATCTTTTCTTAACTATGTGGCACAATATTTAAACTTTTTGTGTCACATAAAGGCTTAAAAGGTACGCTCCTTAACAAAAAAAGGTTAATGTATAGCGTGTGCTTGGCATACCTCAGCAAAGGAAAAGCATGAAGCCGGCTTCAGCCGTGGGAGTGTCAAAAGTCCTCGGTCTCCTGCTCCCGCAAGCTTACGCGTTAGATGCATCGAGGCGTTTGCTCATAGCGGGCTCCACTTCCCAGAAGGTATTACCTATGCGATCCCTTATTCCAGTAGACCCAATTATAGGTGATGTCGTTGTCCTACTCGCGATTTCCGTCGTTTATGTTCCCCTCGGGTACTATGCATTTCGCAGTGGAATAAGGTATGCGCAAAGAATTGGCAATTTAACAAGATGGGTTTAGAATTCTGATTTGTTCACTTAACAAATAATACAAAATCGTATGTCAGTCTTGGTGCGTGTCTAATTTATTAGAAGTGCATCTTAGTTCTACCAGCCTTTTTCTGTAAAGGCTCCAGCTCCTGATGTGTTATTTTGACAATATGCGCTTGACACCACCTATCCATAAGAGTTAAATAGTTACACATTTCCAACTAACGCGAAACAGATGAAAGTATGGATAATGACGGATCTTGAGGGGGTTGCAGGGGTCTTCAGCTTCGAAGAACATGCAAGCCCTAAGGGTAGGTGGTACGATCTTTCTAGGAAACTCTTGACTCAAGAGGTGAATGCTGCTATTGAGGGCGCGCTGGAACAGGGGGCTAAGGAAGTGCTCGTCGTCGACGGTCACGGATATGGCGCGGTAAACATAGAGGAGCTTAATCCTGAGGCTAAGCTTCTCTCGGGTAGGCCACTCCTAATTCCATGGGGTTTGGAGAAAGGGTTTGAAGCAGCCTTTATGATAGGGCAGCATGCCATGGCGGGTGTGGAGAAGGCGCACCTGAGCCATACTGAGAGCCATACTGCTATTCAAAACGTTTGGATAAACGGGGTTAAAGCCGGAGAGATAGCGATAGTTGCTGCAGTAGCAGGGTATTTCGACGTACCACTGGTTTTAGTCACAGGCGATAAGGCTGCATGTCTCGAGGCGGAGTCTCTAATACCTGGGTTGGAAACCGTGGGTGTAAAAGAAGGGTTAAGCCACGGGGCGGCAGTAAGTGTGACGCCGACTAAGGCTAGGATAATGATTAAAAACGGTGCTAAGAATGCTCTTGCAAAAGCGAGCAGCATACTTCCCTATAGAGTGAAAAAGCCGGTTGAGCTCGTAGTCGAGTTTACTGAGGAGAGCAAGAGTTCTGCTGAAGTACTGTCTAGAAGACCAGGTGTGAAAAGAATCGATACTAGAACAATAAAAATCGAGGAGAATGATCTGCTTGAAGCCCTTAGAAGATGGTGGATGTAACCGTGTTATGAAACATTGTTACATAAATTTTTCAGGTTAACAGTATTTGTGCACCATCGTTAGAAAAGGGTTTGTTTTCTTCTCCCTCGCGACCGTTGAAGATGGACCATGACCAGGATATATCTTAGTCTCATCGGGGAGAACCATGAGTCTTCCACGGATGGAGTCCATGAGTTTCTCGAATGAGCCGCCAGGTAGGTCGGTCCTTCCAACTGAGCCTGCGAAAAGAGTATCCCCCGTGAAGACGGCAAGCTGGCCAAGTAGTGATATGCTTCCCATAGTGTGGCCTGGTGTATGAATGACCTTGAGACTAGTCTTCCCGAAAACTATCATGCTTCCATCGGTTAAAGTCGCATCCGGCGTAATGGGTTTAACTTGAACGCCGAATACCGTCTCAACCACCCGTGTGTCCATCAGCATAGAAGCATCATCCTTATGAATTAAAACTAACGCGCCCACTTCCGTCTTTAACCATTCGTTTCCGGAAGTATGATCCGGATGCCAGTGCGTATTGACAATATACTTGATTTTTGCACTATGTTTCTCCGCTTCATTTATAACGGCTTCAGCCTCCTTCTCGTCGGCAAACCCAGGGTCTATTACAATCGCTTCCCTCATTTCTGGGCAAATTAGAAGATAACAGTTTGTCTGCAACCTTCCGACTACAATCCTCCTGATAATCATCTCGAAATATAGAGAACACTTTGTTTAAAAACATTGTGAATAAGATTCGAAGGAGAAGGGGAGCCTAAAAGAGTATTTTAAGCAGGATCTTGTAAGCGAGCAATTCCAGACTCTTAACAAAAGTTTTTAACTTCTTTTTTCCCGCCTGTCTTCATGAAACGCTTTATTTCTGAGAAATCCTCCGGAACGCTCATCGGACCCATTCTAGTCACTTTAAGAGCACCAGCAGCATTAGCAAATTCAAGAAGCTCTCTCAACCTCCAATTCTTCAAGTAGCCGTATACAGCTGCTGCGTCGAAAACGTCTCCAGCACCCGTTGGGTCAACCTCCGGGACAATAAAAGCAGGCTCGAAAACAGTCTCCTGCCTACTTAAACCTATTGAGCCTTTTTCACCAATTTTCACTATTAAAAGTTTAACCCCATGCTTGAATATTTCTTCAGAAGCTTCCTCTAGACTTCTCTTTCCAGTTAGGTCGAACAGTTCAGCCTTAGAAGGCATCACTATCTCTGCAACCTTCAAAACTTTTTCAGATATTTTACTAATCATGCGAGGCTCTATCAGCTCAGCTCTAAGGTTAGGGTCGTAAGTAACCATCATGCCAGCCCTACTAGCTATTTCAACAGCACGGTAGCAGGATTCCCTTACCTCCTCCCCAATGGAGAGTGTGGACCCCATGATGTGCAGAACCCTAAACATTTTAACAAAATCCTCATCCACATCCTCCGGCTTTATTCTAGCGGCCGCGGAACGCTTCAGATTGAACACAAATCTTCTACTGCCGTCGGAAAAGTATGTTACGAAGGCTATTCCAGTAGTGTATTCTTCATCGGTATACACGTGTGTAATGTCGACATTATCGGCGGCCAGCCTTTTCTTTAAAAGGCTTCCGAAATCATCGTCACCAACAGCACCAATTATGGCTGATTTCAAGCCGAGCCTAGAAGCAGCATCCACGAAGATCGCTGGCGCACCACTTGGAAATGGCCCGGCATACTCTCCAGTTTCGTAATGGGGAGTATCCCTCCCCTTCCTTATGAACTCAACAAGCATCTCGCCGATTGTTAGGACATCCATTTCAGAAATTTTGCTTAACGAGAACCTATAATATTTTTCTCGAGGGTACGAGTATGAGGAAAACCGGGTTTGACTCGAAAAACCAGTTGGCAAAGGCTTAAATGTCAGTATTCAGGTAGCAGTTTCAAAAATGTCCAGCCCAATTAATGGTGAGAAGAGTACGGTTGAGAAGCGAATTTCATGGTGGCTTGAAGCAAGATTCGGCATGTTCATCCATTGGGGGCTCTACGCGATTCCAGCACGTGGAGAATGGGTCATGTATTGCGAGCGAATACCTAAGGACGAGTATGCCCTTCTAGCTCAAAAGTTCAACCCTAAAAAGTTTGACGCGGACAAATGGGTTGCGCTCGCTAAACAGGCGGGGGCCAAATACATGGTTTTAACCACGAGGCACCACGACGGCTTCTGCCTATGGGACAGCAGTGTCTCCGACTTCACATCTGTCAAGACAGCCGCTAAAAGGGATTTTGTCGCAGAGTATGTGGAGGCATGTCGGAAAGCAGGTATGCGCATCGGCTTCTACTACTCATTGCTAGACTGGCGTTGGCCAGCTTATTGGGATGGGCCTGAGAAGAACCCGGAGGGTTGGAAAGAGTTCCGGAACTATGTTCACGCCCAAGTCAGAGAGCTCATGACCAACTATGGGAAAATAGATATACTGTGGTACGACGGCGCTTGGCCTCATAGCCCAGAAGCATGGGGGTCTGAACAGCTTAATGCGATGGTTCGCAGCCTCCAACCGGAAATCATAATAAACAACAGGTCTGGATTACCGGAGGATTTCGACACTCCTGAACAACGCATAGAAAGATCCCTTAGGCCTTGGGAAGCATGCATGACTATAGATGATCTCTGGTGGGGCTATCATCCTGGCGACCCAAATCTGAAATCTCCAATGCAGCTTGTGAGAAGTCTGGTTAAATGCGTCTCGGGAAACGGGAATTTTCTGCTGAACGTTGGACCTAAAGCAGACGGCACCATTCCACCAGAGCAAGCAGCCAGAATGAGAGCTATTGGAAGATGGTTGCGGCGAAACGGCGAGTCAATATATGGCGCTGGGGCCGCTCCATTCCAACAGCCTCATTTGGGTCAAGTCACTATGAAAGGCAGTAAAGTGTATGTGCACGTTATGTTCTGGCCTGGAAGAGAAATGTGCGTAGCCGGGATTAAAAACAGGGTTTTAAAAACATACATGTTGGCAAGTGGGAAAAAACTCCTTTTCGAGCAAAAGGAAGACCGTCTTTTCATACGTGGACTACCCTTACGCGCACCAGACCCTATAGACACCGTTGTCGTCTTAGAAATAGAAGGAGAGCCTGAGGTCGCCCCGCCATCATTCTGGAAGTGAAGAGAAACACTTATGATTCAGAAAACTATTCCAAGCCTTTTCCTCTCACCAACGACGTGTTCAGCCACATCCATCACTGGGGCAACCCATATCTCGTCACGACGTTCATACAGGAATCTTAAAAACCCCGATAGGTCTTCATAAGCAACGGGTAGATGACCCTCATCAATACCGTGAAAAGTGAATATTGCCCACCTGCCCTCGTGAACAGTCTTAACGGTTAAGCCTATCATTTCTTCGCATCTCATCCGGTCAGCCGGCCATGACCATAGCTCATGCAGGTCGCAGGCAAGCGGTGAATTAGAATAACCCCTCTCTCCGTAAGCCCTAGCTGCTAGGAAGATTTCAGCTACAATCGGCACGTAGCTCCTCTTGTTCAAGCCCCTGCCGACGCTTGTTTGATAACAAGGGTAAGCGAAAGTTCGGCTACCGTTAGGTATTAGGCTTCTTATTCTTTCATGAGCCTTAACAATGTCTAGGCGAATATCCTCTAGAGTCATGTTCTCCAATCCTCTGCAGCCAGGATCACCTGGAAAATTGCATGAACAGGGATGCGTAACACTGTGGTTACCTATTTCATGGCCACGGTCAGCAACATCCCTCCATGCTTTCAAAGCATTCTCATAACCGTCTCCAGGATTTATGTAGAATGTTGCCTTAAAACCGAATCGCTCGAGCAGGGGTACGCCCAAACGCAATTGCGAAGGCAAACCGTCGTCGAAAGTCAGTGAGACAGCTCCTTTAAACCTGCTCGGCCAATTAAACCTCATAACACGGCATTTTCAAGCAATGCTTTAAAAACTTAACCAGGACCTTTTTCAAACGATTTTTACAACGCCTTGCTACTCGTTGAAAGGAAGATTCTGGAAACGTGCAAGTCTCCCCCTTAAATCTTTTTCCAAGCATAACTGAAACCATTACGAGGCGCAGGGGAGGCTGACATTTAAGCCCAGTAGAAAAATGTTTTTGAAGCGTTTTTAATAGTCTCAGGACACCGGCTTGTCAAGGGCATTTGGAAACACGCTTTTTCAACAAAATTTATAACAAGGTTTTTCCCACCTACTCTCAGAAGTATGAAATACTGGAGAAACAGTAGAACGATTTTTACTATTCTAGTATTAGCATTAACCCTCCTAACGCTGCCTCTCGAAACCAGTCTTACGAATTGGCATAATATAGATGGGAAAAAGGCGTTCTCCCAAAGAAGCATGGTAATCGGTGCCGTAGCCTCACCAGTGGTCTCAATGCGCGTAAAAGTTCTGAACGCTTTAACTGGTGAAGCAATTCCAAACGCTACTTTAATAATTCTGGATTTAAAGAATCCTAGAAGGCCGGAAATAGGTCAAAGCATTTTCTTCACCAACGCGGATGGAGAGTATGATGTTCCAGAGGAAATTGTAAAACCTGGAAGAACCTACTGGGTTTACGCTTACAAGGGGGATCTTAAGGAGAAGAGGATGGATTTCGTACCGGTTAAAAAAGAGGTTCGAGTCGGGGAAACCGGCAGTATTGAAGTGACTCTTTCACTGGTTCCAGGCGCACTAGTAGAATTGGAGAGCGTTCCATATATTGTTCAAGCATCAAGCCTTCAAGAGGGCAACATGATAATAAGAGTCATAGTGAAACAGAAGGGTTTCAATTTCTCGCTAATCACTGACTACGGGGACGCGATAGACGTTTTCTACCTGGGGCTGGACAGGAAAATGATCCCGGTTCCGTCTGGAACACCTTTCGAGCTTGAGGTCAGCGTCTCGCTTGTATTGCGGGAACGTGAACGAGTATCGGAAATTTTCTACATTATGAACGGGACGCAACCCTTCATCATGCCGCAGAGAGGTTACGCAACTGTTAAAATTTCAGAGTACAGTCTAAGAAGGGGTTTGGAATATGTGAAATCAGCTCTAGTAGGAGTTTCTTCAAAGGTTGACGAGGCGCAGGAAATCGGCTTCACGGTTTTCGAGGAGAGGCGTGTACTGGGGCATGCAAACCAGAAACTAGTGGAGGCCAGCACTCTACTGTCAAACGCGAAAACAGATGAAGACTTCGAAAAAACCTGGTTTACACTCCGGGAAATACTTGGAGAAATAAATTTCGTAGCCACGATGATAGAAAGCAAGTATCTGGTTGGAAAGACTAATGCGGTTTACCTCTCCGCAGTAATCGTGATATTCAGCACTGTTCTCGCATTCTTCTTCTTTGAGAAAACCATGTTAAAAATTGTTTCATTAGCCGTCATCTACGTAGTGTTATTGGGAGCAATGTATTTTATAAACCCAGGTACTCACGTTGTAATCGATGAAAACCTTCCCCTCTTCTCTTGGACGGCAGCAGTATCCTTCATCATAACCTCCACAATTGTCTTCGGCATTCCACGCATCTGGAAGGAGAGAAATATTGAGGGAGAGGTTCAATGGAGAAGCGCCATTTCAGTAATATTCTCAATGAGTAAGCGTCAGATAAAACGCAAAAAAATACGTGGCTTCTTCACAATATTTTCAATATGCATGCTTATTTTAGCGTTCACCGCTCTAACCACCTTTGGAACAGCCTTCGGAATAATTTCTAGAAGGTTGGAGGGAACTCCGTCTTCAGACGGTTTCCTCATAAAGCGCATGGTTAACGGCTCGTCGCTGATCTTCTCCCCCTTGGGGGCAGGGGATGCTCAAGTCCTCATGAAGATAGTGCCCGCGATTGATGTGGCTCCAAGGATGAAAAGCGTTCCGCGGTATGAGCCGGTTGCTAGACTCATAAACCCGGCCACTGGCAACAGTCATCCTATTTACGGTGTGCTCGCCATATCGCCAGGAAACGAAGCCCTCTACACAATGCTCGACGAGATGGTTGAGGGTAGTTATTTAAGCGATGAGGCGTATGGTGAAGCAATCGTAGGATTTGGAACACTAAACAGACTAGGTTTAAAAGTAGGCAGCAATGTCACGCTAGAAATACCGGGTACTACGATAACGGAAACCATGGTAATCAAGGGCTTTATCAGGGACGAAGAGTATGAGAGGCTAACGGATGTTGACGGCAGCCCTCTCGGCCCCGCACGTCTCCTTCAAGACGGTTCGGCGAGAAGATGCAACAGTTCAGAGATAATAGTGATTAACCTTGAGACTGCGAAGAGAATTCAGGAGAAGATCAACAGTCTTTATGGTGCGAACGCCCCTCAGCTCGTCGTTCCCTCCGAGATACTTTTCAGGCTGAGAGACTCGGAAGACGTGGGGGCAATTGTCAGAAGCATTATTTTCTTCTTTAACTACGATGTCTTTGTCTCATCTAAAGGCGTAGCGAACTACTACTATATTGGTTCGTATATAGAGTTCGGCGGGGCTGCGGAGCTGCTGATTCCACTAGTGATGGTTGTATTAAGCATAGGCATGGTTATGGTCAACAGTGTCTACGAGCGTGAGAGAGAAATAAAGACTCTTTCAACACTCGGGTTAAACCCGACCCACATAGGATTAATGTTTGTTGCTGAAGCAATAATAATGGGAATGGTTGGAGGAAGCATAGGATACTTGACCGGGTTAGGCTTTTATAGAACCATGGTTTTCATAGGACAGAACCTTTTAGAAAACCTCATGGTCAGAGAGAAACTGGAGTGGTGGTGGAGCGCACTGGGATTTGTTTTCGCAATAGCCGTCTCAGTATTCTCGGCTGCAAGACCTGCAGCCCTAGCTATCCGCACTTACACACCGTCGATGGTGAAGAAGGTCAGGAGAACGGAGGAACAACGGAAGGAGCGGAAGGAGAAAATATTCAGGGTTTTCCAGGCGAGAAGCGTCAGTATGCCTGTGAAAATACTGGTTAACGAGAAAGAGTTCTTCACAGGCTTCCTGATTGACCACTTAAACCAGTTGAGGACGGGTTATAAGGAGAGAATCGAAAACGTTGAGGATGTTCCGGAAGAAGCGGATTCTAAAGGCATGCTTACGAAAACCGTAAGATTCAACTATTATGTGGGACCGGTTGGGACCAAGAACGGGACGAAGAATAGCCTGGTTTTAACCAAGACCCCAGCTGAGGAATACTACAGGGTTACACTTGTTACAGAGCCAACATCGCCAGGGATTCCGGAGAGCACAATAGATAGAACGGTTGAATACGTCCATTGGATTCTAATGCTATGGGTTAAGGAAAAGAAGAGAATAATGGGTTCGGCTTAACACAAACAGCATAAAGTCGATTTTTAAAACCGCTATGTCAAAATCCTCGAAAGGTAGCTGAAGGCTTCATGAATCATCATAGTCGTTAACCATAAGCTTCAAAACGTGGGTAAAGAAAGTATAAATTTAAGCTTAGCACGGAAAAGCTTGTGAGCAAAGCTCCATACATCGTTGGAGTTGACCTTGGCACCTCATCCTGTAAGACTGTCGTTTTCACTCTGGACGGCAGGAGGGTTGCTTCCGCTTCCAGAGAATACCCGATTATTCAGCCTGAGCCAAGGTGGGCGGAGCAGAACCCTCTAGAATGGTGGAGAGCAGCTGTCGAAACCATATTGGAAAGCCTTAAGAAAGGAGGTATAAAAAGTGAAGAGATAGTTGGCCTGGCTGTTGACTCTCAGAGAGAAGTTGTAGTGCCGATTGGGGACGATGAGGAAGTACTGTACAATGGCATAATATGGCTCGACGGAAGGACTGGTCCCCAGACGGAAAGGATGAGGAGAATTCTTGACCAACAGGAAGTTCTTCGTGTAACAGGCGTGGGGATAAACCCTGTTTTCTCAGCATCCAAGATTCTATGGCTTAAGGAAAACCATCCCAGCGTCTTTTCTAAGACTAAAGTCTTCCTCTCAGCGAAGGATTTCATAATCTACAAGCTAACCGGGGAGAAAGTCATTGATTACTCCATGGCCTCCAGAACAATGCTTTTCGACATTAGGAGGAAAAAATGGTCAGACGAAATATGCTCAGTCCTCGGCATACCTTTAGATAAGCTCCCCATCCCTTTGGAATCCAGCATTGTCGTTGGAGAAGTATCTTCTAAGGCTTCAGATGAAACATCTCTCCCGCGAGGCCTACCGGTTGTGAATGGTGGAGGAGACAGACCTTGTGAATGTCTTGGTGCAGGAACTATTCGAGAAAGGGATGTAAACGTAGGTACTGGGACTGGGTCTGCCTTCGAAGCACCCTTAAGCGAGCCACGTCCTGATTTGAAGGGGAGGATTAACTGTTGCTGTCACGTGATGCCTGATATGTGGGAGTATGAGGCGGCAATCTCAACGACAGGTGGCGCTCTACGCTGGTTTAAGGATGTTTTCGGAGAGAAGGAGAGGGCTGAGGCTGAGAGAACCGGTAGGGACCCGTATGATCTGCTGCTTAAAACTGCTTCTGAAACAAGCCCCGGTGCAGACGGCTTAATGTTCTACCCCTATTTAGCAGGTGCTTTCCCGCCGAGGGTTGACGGTAGAGCTCGCGGCGTATTCTTCGGCATCAGCCTCTTCCACTCAAAAGGGCATTTCGTTAGAGCCATGTTAGAGGGAGTTGCCTACCATTACATCTTTATGCTCAAGCTTCTAGAGGAGCTCGGCCTTCATATAGTTGAGATAAGCATGGTCGGTGGAGAGACGAGGAGCGATTTCTGGAACCAGCTTAAGGCAGACGTAACCGGTAGGAGAATAAGGATTCCTGAGGTTGAGGATGCGGCTGCTATGGGAGCAGCCCTGCTTGCAGGAATCGGCACAGGTCAGTATGGGAGTGTGAAAAAGGCTGTTGAATCAGCAGTGAAAACAAGAAAAATATACGTACCTAATGCTGAGAATCATTACACCTATTTAAAGCTGTACAAGAAGTACGAAGCGATATACGCTTACATCTCAAAAGGGTTTGAATTCTACTGATAACGAGCTTCTATAAAGATACTCTATGATGATTGAAAATAGTTTGCGAGATCAACCCAAGCTCCTGAAGAATCTAGACAGACATCGGCAAAAACAAGGATTCCTGAAGCTCCTCCCCTCATCGCCCCCTTTACTGACTCGACCCACTCCCAGCCAGGCATGTTTCCAGTTCTTGATAACGATCCGCCGACGCAAGGCACGACCAGAATTTCACCATTATTCTTCTCAACCTGCTCAACTATCATCCTAGTAGTGTCCTCAACCCATTTAACAGGCATTTCGTGATCCCTATGATAAAGCATGGGGCAAACAACGTCGACAAGACCCTGTCTCACCCACTCGCCCCAGTCGACACCCATGGTCTGCCTGTTCCAATTCAAATCGTAAGAAACGTCAGCTGATAGAGTTATCTCCGGGTTAATCTGTTTGACAGCATCCCTGATTTCCCTCAAGAAACCCGTTACGATCTGCACCCTCCAACTTATCCACTCGCTCCTCAAGCTTCCCCCGGCCAGCACGTCTTCAGGCCAGTTCTGTACCTTTCTGCCGATAAATGATTCAAAAGACTTTTTCGCGCTCTCGCTGAAGTCAGCCTCAATGCCCGGTGGGAAACCGAAATCATCCTCTATGTTTATACCGTCAACACCATACTCCTGCACTAGTTCGATAATGTAGGACTTTATATAGTTCCTAGCGCCCTCGCTAGCCGGAGACAAGTAGTACCAGCCGTATGGGTTAAACGGGCCGTGTGAAAGCTGGTCCTCACCCTTCTCGTTAACTATTCCCCAGTCAGGATGTTGAAGAAGCACCGACCTGCTTGTTCTGAAGCCCAGAACCCACGCCCAGACCCTCAGGCCGTTCCTATGGCTTTCTTCAACAACTATTTTCAAAGGATCTTCATCGCTTTCAAAATTATTAAGGTAATCCATGTCAACCGGAACGATTTTACTCCTGTAGTCAGCCAACCCTCCAGCATGGATTACAAAGGGAAGCACAATATTGAACCCGCTATTCTTGATTTTGCTTATGTAGAATGTGAGGTTTCTCGCAACAGACCTGTTGGGAAACTCGTACATGTATAGGAATACTCCTCTCACCTCCGGTTTAGGAGGCTCTTCAACCCTCATCATCCTGTTTAAGAAGAAATATGAAGCAGTCATCAGAAGCACTGTCAGAATTGGAAAAACAAGCATTATGCTTCTCTTAAACATGCAATCTTAAGGGAGGAGACGTTTAAAAGCTTAATCGATAAATCAACGTGGAAAAGAAAAACCCATATAGCCTGATGATAACGACTGCGGCCAACCCTGTGAAACGCATGCCGATTCTCTAGAAGAATGAATCTAAATCCTTAGTGTAAGCTTCCGTTGAACTAGCCGGTGGACTGCTCCTCGTAATATTGTTTCACAAGCTCCATAAAGTGCTTCCAATCCCAGTTCACTCCAGGGTCATAGTGATGACTCTTGCCGCCGCCGACGCTGGGGTCAGAAGGATCTGGAACCTGGTTGTGACCTATTACCCCACTTCCCTGAGTAGGGTCTGCGGGGGCAAGGCCCTCAGGGTGTTGAAGCGAAACATTATACTTCTTAAGCAAGTAGGCCACCAGCTTAGCGGAAGCCTTATACTCCTCCTCCGTAAAAATCTTCCGGTCAGCGTAGCCAGCGTGCTCGATACCAATAGAATGCTCGTTGTAAGCCCAGTTGCCAGCGTGCCAAGCAATATCCTTCTCCTTAACCATCTGGTAAACCATGCCATCGTAACCAACAATGTAATGCGAAGAAGCCTTAGCCCGAGGATCTTTAAACCAGTTTAATGCAGCCTGCGCATCACCCTCTACAACATGAATAATGATCCACCTCACTTTCAACCCGTTAGCCTCCCTATTGCTCTCGGAAAAATTGGACTGGAGAGCTGGCTCCCAGGCGGCTTCAGGATAATCTGTAGCCTCAGGTTTCGAGCCCAGCTTGAAAAGGAAAACAACCATGAGAAGTGGAAGAACTAGCGTAAGCAAGAGGAGGGGACGGTTCCTCATTTGAAGCAAGATTCTTCACGCCGTATTTAAGAATTCCGTTTTAAAGCGCAATTTTAAATAGTAGTGTCTTCATGTGCTTTTCGAGGAAAAGTGCTAAGGATCAGTGTTTTCACACTCTTACTGATGCTCTTGACCTCAGCAATAAGGACTACGCTAAGTGCCTCAGGCTCCTCTGGAAAAAAGAGTTTCTACGTAGGAGTCTGGCTAGGAATGTATAGCGACTACTGGCCTAGTGAGAAAACAGAATGGTTGAGAAAGGTTGACGAAGCCTTCAAGTCCTTCAGGGAAGCCGGGATCGACGCCATCTATTTTCTAGTTAAAGACCCTTGGGGATATGTTTACTACGAATCCAAGTATGCTCCATTGTCTGAGAAATACAGCTGGGATCTTTTAAGAGAGGTTGTGGCGAAGGCTAGGGAACATGGTCTCCAAGTATACCCGTATGTAAACGCGTTGGCAGAGGGGGAGACTCAGCCGAACTTCTACCTGAAGGAACATCCTGACCTAGCGGTTTCATCTGCAAACGGTGAGAACGGTTGGGTTGACCCATCTAGCGGAGAATACGTTAATAGACTGATATCTATCGTTGAAGAAATCGTTTCAAACTATGATGTAGACGGGTTGCAGTTGGACAGGATAAGGATGCCGGGGCCAGTAATAAGGGCGAAAGCCAGTGAAAAACTCTACACGGAGACAACTGGGCTCACCCCAGCTAACGATGAGAAAAAGTGGCAGGAGTTCGTGAGAGTATTTGAAAAAGTTAAATCAATAGATATGAGCCTGAGGCTTTCCGCCGCGGTTTTCCCATCCCCTTCGAACGCGGCTTTAAACCAGCTTCAAGACTGGAAGAAATGGGTTGAAGAAGGATGGGTTGACTACGTATGCACGATGGCTTACGCACAGGGGTTTTACACATTCAAGGCTTATGTAGATGAGGAGAAGGAGGCTTGCGAGCCTGGAAAACTATATGTGGGAATAGGCGCGTGGCAATTGTCCGCGTCTGAATTGAAAAAACAGATAAAGTACGTTGTAGTCGACTCAGGACTACCTGGAGTACTATTGTTTAACGGGGATTCTCTACTCAGCAATACGGAGCTTTTAAACGCCGTAAAGGAGGCGAAGGAGGGAAAGTTTGGGGAAGACTCATCCTCCTTCCCGTTTATGCTTAGCGCCTCCTCAGCCACCATACTGCTCTGCACAACGCTATTCTTGCTCCACCTACATGGAAAAAAGCGGAGGAAAAACGTTTCTTTAAAGAAAGCTTATTAGACAAGTATGTTTTCAAATGCTCAGGATAAAGGTGAACCCTAAGCTTCAAGAAGCTGATGACTATACTATATTATGATGATCATGGTTGGCGCGCGTTACAGTTTCCCCCGAGAAAAAGCCTTAGAAAGGCTTAGCCACTTACCTTCACGCTTCTTATCCTAATCTTTGGCGCGATCCTCCCCGCCTCGTTCATCGTCCTCCTGCCAACAGCATCTATGGATTGAAGCATTTCGAAGACTGTGCTTCCAACCATGGCGTTTTTAACAGGATGCTTCACCTCACCATTTTCAACGAGGAACCCATGGTCTATAAGGCTCGAAATATTTGTCGATCCGCCGACTGGACCCAGAGAACTGTCGTAAACAAATATTCCTCGTTTAACGTCTTTAAAAAGCTCTTCATCCAAATACTCTCCCGGAGCTATCTGAAGATTAGTTAAGCTTGGCACAGGCTTCTCGGCTAAACTGGGTCTAGAAGCATGACCATTGTTCTCAATTTTTAAAGCATTAGCAGTGTAGGAATCAGTAACGTAGTTAACCAGTAATCCTTTCTCAATAATCCTTACCTTGCTGCAGGGACATCCCTCGTCGTCGAAAGGCGAAGAAGCCCATCCGGAAGGATAGAGAGGATCGTCAATGATACTCAGTTTTTCGCTTGCAACCCTTGACCCCAGTTTTCCAGAGTAATAAGAGGATTTTTGCAGAACGTAAAACGCGTTCGCACCATAGCCAACGATACGCTCCAGTGTTCCAAGCGTTGTCCTCTCGTCGAGAATCAGAGCATACCTGCCGTTCTCAACCTTTTTACCGCCAACACTTTTAACAGCCTTCCTTGCAGCATTGTCCCCCACCTCTTCAAACCTCAGCTCCCTGATGGACCTTGTTAGGAAATAATCGTACCCGGTTCCAATCTCCCCATTCTCTCCCTTCTTAAGAGCCTCAATACTGAAGGAGAGCCTTGAGGACTTATGAGTTCTCTCCACCCCTAGAGTGTTAACTATGAAGTCTTCAGCCACGCCTAGGCCAGCTCGTCCTGAGGCGTCAAGAGTTTCATCAACATTCTTCAAGGCGCGCACCCCGTCTAAAACTTTCGACACAAGCTCCTCTGAAGACAGCGTAGCTATCGCGTCGTCATACAACCCCCTAACCTCCACCGGCTTCCCTTCTCCAGGAAGAGAGACGAAAGCCTCATCCGGCGGGGTTCCTCTAGCTAAAGATATTGCCCTCTTCACAGCCTTTTCAACACTGTCTTCATCCAGCTGCGTAGAAGTGGAAATCCCTATCGATTTACCAATGTAAACCCTTACTCCGAAGGAGGAGGAGTAGCCTTCTTCAACACTCTTAACGGAACACCTCTCCACAGTCAGGCTGAGAGACCTTCCTGCTGAAGCAACTATTTCAGCCTGGCTGGCGCCAAGCTTCTCAGCCAGCCTAACTCCCTTGACGCACAAGTCAAGCGCACCCATCTATCTCCTACCTCCAACAACTACGTCCTTAACTGCGAGATGTAACTCTTTAGAGCTCGGGCTCATTAGATTCCTGCGAGAAGCTATGTTTAAAAACTTTATGTGGTAAGAATGGAGGGGTTTAATCATCAGCATGGTTGAGGAGAGAAGGAAAAAGAGCGGGTTCAAGTATCCGGATTATCTGGATGAAGAGAAGGTTATGGAGAAGTGGAGAGAAGCAGTCGAGTCAGCTTCTTCTTTAATCAGCTCAATATTTAAGGATGGGCTAGTAAAGATGATGGCGTATAGAGAACTGTATGGTAAGCTAAAGGAGAAGGGCATAGACTACGATGATGCTGAAGACGTGGTCTCTGAAGCTGAAAGAAAGAAACTGATATATTATGATAGTAAGACACGGTCATATAACTGGATTCCCGAGGAGAGAAGGAATGAAGAGATGTGTAAGACAGAGCAATTAGAGAAGACGATTGCAGACATATTCATAGAGAGAAATGCCAAATGGCTGCATAGAGATGAATTGGTAAGAGGTTTAGCTGGTAAGGGGTTTTCAAGAGAGGATATAGAAAGGGCTGTTTATGAAGCTATAAGGGATTTTGTGGTCGACTTCCATGAATCCGAAGACATGTTTAGACTCGTTCCAAAAGATGAACGGGTTAGGATGGGGGAGCTTAGGAGGCTAAGGAAGTTGAATTCAAAGAAATGGTTTTATGAGAAGATGGTGAGAGAGCATGCTTTGGGCTCTGAATCATAAACCTTGTTGAACCTCGCGTTATAAAAATCACTTATTAGACTTTTAGCATGTTATCATTCATGCTTATATATAGCGCGCGCGCTAAGGGGGAATAGCTGTATTAGGTTCTTGGCAGACAGTCACCCAAGGCGATAGGGAAAGCGGTTTTGTCCCCGACGTCATGAATATTCTGCTGATAAAGGAAGACGGGTCTTTGAGGCTGGAAAAAGCATAATTGGGCCAATTCAGTCACTTTAGAAACGTCGAGAGAAGGTATGAAAGGTTTTGTGCAGAAGCCAGTGAAGAAGTACCGGGAAAAGGAGTTGAGGGAGAAGGAGAATTTCACAAAGCTCATGTGGATTGGGATGATCTTGGGGAGCATGAGATTTTACACCTTAGACATGGAGTACTACAGGAACTTGTAGAGGGAGCAATAGAAAAGACTAATAGTATGCTGAGGATACAAGAAGAAGCAGGTGTATCGCGAAAAGCCCTGCATGCGATAGAAAAAGGGAGCGATATCATAAGTGTTAAGAACCTAAAAGGTCTGTGCGATTACTTAGAGATACCGCGTTGGGAAATGGATAAGCATATAATTGGGATCGGTAGTTCTCGAAACCCAGATGCATTAGAGAACCCACACCTACCTTTTGACTTCAATACTCCTGAGGGAGCTACGATAATAGCGGCAGCCCTACATGACGGTTATCTTAGGAGTGATGGGACGACTTTCTCATATGCAAACAAAGATGAGAGGAACGTAGAAACTGTAAAGGAAGCCGTTAAGAAAGTTTTCGGGGATATAAAGCCACTCGAAGAGAAATACGAGTGTGGCGTGAAGAGAGTGGATTTCATGTCTTGTGCAATAGTGGACGCCTTGGAAAAAATAGGCTTACCGACAGGGAGTAAGACCAAACAGCGATTTCATGTGCCATTATTCGTCCGAGAAGGCGATGAAGAGTTGCAAAAGGCATACTTACGCCAGACCTTAATGGATGAGGGGAGCTGGAGAGAGTATAAGGGTAGAGTAGAGGAAATAGCTTATACTCAATCAACATATCTTGATGAGGATAAGCTCACTACTAAGGACATGGAATTTCTCAGGAACTTAGGATTTGAAGAATGTGAAATGCCAACAGGAGCCCCAGTATACCGTCTTCGTCTTACTAAAGAAGTAAGGGATGAAATAATGAGTGAGGACCCCAATTTATGGAAGGCAATAGAAGAATCTAAACCACCTAATTTTGAGGAGGAGAGGGAAATGTTCGAAAAATTGTTTGGCGCGCATCCAGATGTGCATCCCAGAGACGTATATTATACAGAAAAAGGAGGTTATAAAGTGTCATGGGAACTAGTAATTGACGAAGCAGAGGACGCCCGCAGAATTGCGGAAGAACTTAATCTCCCTATACCTAAGCATGGGGGAAAGGAAGGAGAATAGTGCAGAGTGTTGAGTTATCCTTCTCTTTTATCTCCTACCTCCAACAACTACGTCCTTAACTGCGAGATGCGGACCACCGCCGGAGACAGGGACCCACTGCCCATCCTTCCCACAGCTGCCAGGGAACGCGTGTTTCAAATCGTTTCCGACTCCAATCACGTTTTTCAATACCTCCAGAGTTAACCCTGACATTGAAACGTTTTGAACTTTCTCTCCTATTTTCCCGTTTTCGATCAAGTAGCCTTCCTGAGCAGTAAAGTAGAACTGCCCCCTCGCTGGGTCGACATATCCTCCGTATGATTTCGCCAGGTATATACCATTCTTCACTAGTTCAGCAAGCTCGTCAAAGTTGTATTCACCGTTTTCAACAAAAGTGTTGCTCATCCTAACTATGGGTTTGCTTGAGAAATTCATTGCCCTAGCAGCCCCGTTTGGCTCAGCATTTAGATGGGCAGCGGTCTCCAGGGAGTGGAGATACCCGACAAGAATACCGTTTTTAACTATTTCCCTTCTCACTGCCTTCGTTCCTTCTGAGTCGTAAGGATATGATCCTCTCATACCTGGGAGGGTCGGGTCGTCAACCACGTTTACAGTTTCTACTCCAACCCTTTTACCGATTAGCCCTGAAAGAACCGACATGTTAGCCTTAACAGCGTCAGCCTCAGCCGCATGCCCGAATGCCTCGTGGATAAACACTCCCACGAGGCTCTGATCCATCAGGATGTTCATTCTCCCGCTTGGAGGAGGCAGGGCTTTCAGAAGCTCTACTCCTCTTCTGCCCAGCTCAGAGCCCTCCTTCACATAGTCGAACTCCTCCACCAGTTCCCAACCCCTGCTCCCGCCTACGGCGGTGCTCACGTTTTGAACAAGATCACCCTCTTTGGCGACTGCTGAGCCGGAGAGCCTTATGCTGCAAACCTCGTACTGGACTTCTGAACCTTGACTGTTTACAATAAATTCCTTTTTTACACTGTCAGAGAGCCCGACGGTGGTTGTAACTATTCCCTCATTATTCTTCCATATGCACTTGTCGAACTCCAGAGCAGTTTTCACTTTTTCCTCGAGAGAAACACTTCTAGGATCAATTTTCACGTTCAGGCGAACATCATCCTCATAAGTTTTCTCTATTCTAATCCTTGACTTTTCAGCAACTTTCCCCGAAACGGCTTTAGCCGCCTTATAGGCTTTCTCCAGAGCAGTATTCATCCCTTGAATAGAGAGATCAGTAGTGTAGTAGAACCCCCAGCCACCGTTGAACAGTACTCTAGCAGCACCGCCGATGCTCGTGTTATAAGATACTTCTTCAACAACCCCTTTTCTAATTGAAATGGATGTTGACTCAACCTCTGTTATCCTGAGGTCCGCAAAATCTTCACTTCCCAGATGTAGTAATCCAAATAGTTTTCTCATTCCATTCAATCTGGCGTACCAGTTGTTTAAACGCTTTTATAACCTTTACGCACACGTTTTTCCAACTGAAGGATCAATAGCAGTAAAGGCATTAATATTACTCTAGTGTTTCAACCATTATGATTGAAGACAGGGCTGTTGAGCTCCACAGGAAGTATGGCGGCAAGATCCAAGTTATTCCAAAAGTACCTATTAAAAGCTTTGAAGACTTCTCCATCTGGTATACGCCGGGAGTTGCTTCTCCATGCAGACTGATATCCTTAGATAAAGACCTTTCATTCGAATTAACGTCTAGATGGAACATGGTTGCCGTGGTTAGCGACGGCAGCAGGGTTCTTGGCCTTGGGAATATTGGACCCTACGCCGGATATCCGGTTATCGAGGGAAAATGCCTACTCTTCAAGTTTCTAGGGGGTGTTGACGCTGTTCCAATAGCCTTGGCGACGCAAGATGCAGATAAGATAATAGAGATGGTTAGGCTGATCTCACCATCTTTCGGCGGAATAAACCTGGAGGACATTGAAAGCCCAAAATGCTTCCAGATACTTGAAACTCTTCAAAAATCTCTGGAGATACCTGTTTGGCACGATGATCAGCAGGGCACTTCGCTCGTGGTTTTGGCAGCGTTAATTAACGCGCTTAAAATTGTTGGAAAAAAGCTGGAGGAGGCTAAGATAACGATAATAGGATCCGGGGCCGCAGGAATGGCTACTGCGAGGCTGTTGATGGAGACGGGTGTCAGTGGGAGAAACATGCTTATCGTTGACAGCAAAGGGATTTTAAGCTCTTCAAGACACGATATGGAAAAACTATCAATATTAAACCCTTGGAAGGCAGAGTTAGCTAGAATGACGAACCCTGAGAATAAGGAGGGGAGTATTGAGGACGCTTTGAAGGGTTCAGATGTCTTAATCGCGCTGTCAGTGCCTAAGCCAGGTACAGTTAAGAAAGAATGGATAAGTAAGATGGCTGGAGACCCCATAGTCTTCGCCCTGGCAAACCCTCTTCCTGAAATATGGCCTGAGGATGCTAAGGCCGGAGGCGCTAGAATCGTTGCGACAGGCAGGAGTGATTTTCCAAACCAGGTTAACAACAGTTTAGCCTTCCCCTCGATGTTCAGAGGAGTTTTAACGGTAAGGTCTAGAGCAATAACTAATGAGCTTTGCATAGAGGGCGCCAGGTCACTAGCCCGTTATGCTGAAAGCAAGAGGTTGAGCGAGAACAGTATACTGCCGACAATGGACGATTATATGGCTTATGTTGAAGTCGCACGAAACGTTGCGAGAAAAGCTATTGAACTAAACTTGGCAAGGAGGAAATATTCTGATAATGAGCTGTACGATGCGATACATTCTATAATAGCGTATCAAAGGGTTCTAATGAGGAACATGATTAAAAGCGGGTTGACTGGCGAATATCAGCCTAACACTTCATGCATGGCTACAGATGAGCAGCCTGAGTGAGGACAAGCGCGGGTTATGCGTATGGACAATAGGGTATGGAGGCCTTTCAAAAGACTCTTTCTTAAGCCTATTGAAGAAGCATCGGATCGATCTGCTGGTGGATGTCCGCAGGTTTCCGAATTCCAGGCTTGAATATTTCCGCCGAGAAAGCCTGGAGAAATGGCTTCCCAAAGAAGGTGTTGAATACTTGTGGCTTGGAGAGGAGCTTGGAGGCTACCGTCGAGGAGGCTATGAGAAACACATGGAGACTAAGGTTTTCAAAGAAGGAGTTAGGAGGCTTCTGGAACTGGCGAGGCATGGAAGGACATGCATAATGTGTCTGGAAACGGATCCAAAATATTGTCATAGAAGGTTTATAGCATCATGTTTGAGAAAAAACGGAGTCAGAATACTCCATATAACAAGGGGTTAATAAAGCAGCCGGAGACTAACCCCTGAATTTAGGATTAAATATTTCGAATAAGTAGAAACAGGCTTGCCTCCAAATTCTCCTGATCATAGCTCTATCGTTAGCCCGTCGTAAGCAACTTCAACATTTTTGGGCTTTAACCTCTCGACCAGTTCTTCAGCGCGCGCGCTAATCTTTAAATCATTGTTTACCAGTGTTGAAGACTTTGTCCTCACGTTTCTACCGCCAGCATTTCTTGCCCTCCTGCAATTCGCGCACTGGCAAAACACCGCTGGCCACTCCTCGGCCGCGCCTGTCCCCAGAAACATGACCCTCATATTTTGACCCCGAAGCTTCAAGTAGGTTTATATAGGCTTACCGTTAACGAGCTCGGCCGTTAGCCAGCATTAAGAATAGTTAGGCGCATGGTTTTGTAAACGTATTTCACCACGAGGATTTAAATGAGGTTTTGCCTTCTCATGTGAGAGAACCCTTAACTCGTAAGTCCATGCATCATAGTAAAGGTTTCCTCCTTTCCACTCAACCTCTCCACGCTGATTATCCACAGTATCCGACCTGAAGTGAGCCTTGGGAGGAATAAAGTTTGAAGAGATATCCATGTTAGCCACAAGCCTGTAGTGGTCGATATTTCCGAAGTAGAACCTGCGGTATTTCTCGATGTTTCTAAAATGGCCGCCAAAAGACGGGTCTGCGTAAAGCCACCCGTATGGTTCTACGTAGAACTGGGCCCAATCATGCGGACTCGGCTTAACCGGATTCAGATACCATCCTGATTGCCACCTTGCAGGAACCCCGCTTATCCTGCAGAGGGTTATGAATAGCAGGGCTTGAACCCCGCAGTCTCCTCTAAGGTTTCTCGCAGCATAATCGCTGATGCATTCTATCGTCGAGTATTCCGGTACTAGGGCGTAACTAACGTTTTCAGTTATCCACTCGTATATGTGCCAAGCCTTAAGATACGGGTTTGACTCTCCGGAGACAAGCTCGTCTGCAAGCCTTCTCAGATACGGGGTGAAAACTATGTGGGGTAGAGTCTCAGAAGTGTATCTTCTGTAGGATTCGTCCTCAAAGTACGAACCTATCTTCTCGGGCTTTATCTCAACATAGGCTGCGTTAACCGCATACTCGTATTCAACACGGAATTCAAGCTCCTCGCCCTTAATGGACTTTTTCTCGAAATATATTGTTCTTTGTGGAGTATCCTCTGGAGCTATAAAATAATTCTCTGGAATTGTAGACACGAGTCTAACAACCGGTTGCAACAGGCTCCTTTGAGGAAAGGGCATCCAGACTCTCACAGTTTCACCATCCGGAACAACGTCATGCTTAACTCTCAACACCGTCAACACCCTGTTCCATACCGGGTCAAAATATCTGGCTTCAGACCTTCTTCCTCTGAGAATCACGGCGTCTAAGTGTTTGAACAGCATGCTCCGAATCCCATTATTATCTTCCCTCGCTTTCAGCCTACTTTTAATCTCAACCCTTTCCCTAAGAAGATTAGGCAGGAAGTTTCTAAATATTCTTATCTCCCCCTCTATCCTAATACAGTCTATGATTCTCCTTCTAACCCATTCGTCAAACTCGTCCCTAGTCAAACCCTGAACCCTCTCCTTAAGTAAGGCGAAAGCCTCTTCTTCAGAAAGCGAATAATCCCACCTGATCCTCCGAATTCTTTCCAATTCCCACTCTAATCTGGATTTCAGGAAGCTTGGAAGCCGCCTCCCCTCACGCAGGATCTGGTTTATCGCGGTAACTGCTTCTTCGAAAAGCCCGTCCTCCTCAAGGCGTCGAATCCTGTCCGGCAGACCAGTCGTCAAGAATTCGCTTCCAAGAACGTCTGTTTTTCGCAATACTGCTAATCTTAAAGCACAGAGGAATATTTAGGCATTAAGGCAGACACAGCTAAACCCTTATGTATTGCTTGGGTTAACACAATAATGGTGAAGCCCAATGTGTATGGAGAAGCCGTCGCCCTTCCCCTGCTCAGAGGAGAAGATACCCAGCTATATAGCCTACCGCGTTAACGAGCGGATCCGGATTGACGGACTGTTAGACGAGGCTTGCTGGCGAATAGCACCCCGCTCCCCCCGCTTCGTAGATCTTGTTAGCGGCCGGCCGGCCCTCTACGACACGTATGCAGCAGTACTATGGGACGATGATAACCTGTATGTAGGCTTCTGGGTGGAGGAGCCTCTTGTAGTCGCCACCCTGACCGAGCGCGACTCTCCGATTTACGAGGATAATGACGTGGAGCTTTTCATCGCTGGCAGAGACGCCTACTACGAGTTTGAGATAAACGCGCTTGGAACCATCTATGAGGTTCTCTTCATATGGGAAGATGCTTACGAGAAATCCGGCTACAGTAGTCTTCCAGAGCTTAGAAGAGACGTTCCCGGTGTAAGACTGTTTCCAGGAATAGGATTTAGAAACCATCCTCGTGGCCGGCGAATAGGATTCTGGAACTGGGATTTTCCTGGATTAAGAGCAGCGGTCCACGTCGACGGAACTCAATAATAACCAGGATAGGGATAGGGGTTGGACGGTTGAGCTAGCCTTGCCCTGGAAGGGGATGAAGGTGCTCGCCATGTCTGACAACCGGCCGCTGCCTCCTAAGGATGGAGAAACCTGGCGTATGAGCGCGCGCGCAGCATGGGGGGCTTCTGGGGAGAGTAATGTTAATGAAAAACTTTGCTCTTAGTTTGAAAACAACCAAGTTAAGAAGAACAGTAAACCAGTTTAGAAAACGGGGACAAGACTATACATGCGCTAAGACGAGTGAAACAAATAAAGCCTCATCTTATTTCCTGTTGCTAATACTTCTGGCCTCCTTAGCAACTGTTACCCCATGCGTCTCCAGTGAAACAGGCTTTTACGCTAACGAAGACTTCTCAGGATTCTACGACTACGATAAGTCCATTCCTCTAAATGCTACCGAGGAATTAATCAGGGACGAGGGTGTTTGCAAAATATACAGGGTCTACTTCAACTCTATGCTTAAGGACGTGGTGATACGTATCTGGTGGAAAATCGATTTTTAAATCCGTGTTTATCAGGACAGAGGACCTGGTTCTAATGTTTTTGCCCCCCGCATTTTTCGCCCTCCTGCAATTTACGCATTGGCAGAATACTGCTGGCCATCCTTCGGTTGCACCTGTTCCTAGGAACACAACCTTCATATATTACTCAACGCAGAATTTAACAGGTGGCTTATATGTTTACTGTTAACAGGCTTAATCATCAACCCGCATCATGCCTTAAACCGTTTAGCATTCATGGAGAATTTACGATTGTGAGCAGTTCCATCTATAGATATCAACTGACGCTCGTTAAAGAATTCATAGAGCTAGCTATTAAGGTGGTTAAATATGGTATTGCCAAAAATCATGTTCCATGCATTTAATATGATGGTCGAAAAAGGGACTTATTATTGAAGAAGTCGAATTCTCGGATTTAACATATGAAAAAAGGGTTTAAAGGAAATGAGTTCGATTGGACATAGCTATCGCAGTAATTCACTTGAAAGAAACGGATCCGAATTATTTAAGGATGTTTTGTTAGAGAATAGCCTTTATAATGACACCGATTCATTCTGTTTGAGAAAGAGCAGTCATCAGCTGTTGCCTAATCTCGTTAAACTTCGAAACGTTTTTCTCGTAGTCGGTTATGGTTCTGACGAGCTGGTCTGCTAGCTCCCTGGCCTTAACGGGGTTTTGTTCCTCCAGCATCTTGAGCAGTTCGTAGTCCTGAACCCCTAGTCTTAAAACTTCAAGCCTTATGGAGCTCAATGGGCCTTCTCTTCCAGGGTATATTATGAAAGCGTCGCCAGGAGGCAGGTTGTTAGGCTCCACGTTTTTAAACGGGTTTTCAGACCAGTAGTTTAGTCCCCAGTGAAGATAGCCTGAAAGATTATACTTGAAGTTTATCCAGTGCAGGATCCTGACTTTTATTAACGGATAGTCGATGAACCTGTTCGGATACTTTCCAGTTGGAGCAAGACAGGTATAGAACCATACTTCTTCTCCAGCTGCTTTTCTCTGATTGTAAAAAGCTTGATTCTCATCAAACTGGTTTAACAATGGGACCCAGACGTCTAAGGCTCCGACAAGCTCTTCAGTAGCCTGGTTCGCTTCAATTATCCTTATTTTCGGCGCCAGCTTCCTAACGTAGCCGGCGAGTATTCTATAGCTTTCTGAACTTGCAGGAATCGGTTCGTCGGCTAAATGCTGCATGTAGATATTGATCCACCCTTTTTCCTCCAGATGCTTCTGTAATTGAGGAAGGAATTTGGAGAGGAAGCAGTAGTACTCTTTTGAAGTTATGTCCATGGAAGGCACCTTATAGGCTAGGGATCCATCCGCTCTGTAAACCATTGTTTCGTAAGAGTAGAACTCCTTTGCTTCCCATTCTTTCCTGTAGGCAAGATGCCCTCCTTCAATTCTTCCAACCACGCCTTCTTCGATGAAAAGCTCAACCCAGCGATCAAAGTTTGAAAAATCGCATTCAATAGTTCCGTTTGAGGCTTCTATGAATTTTATTAATTGGAGGATTGGAGTTATAATTATGTTTTGACGATACTTAGAAAGAAACTTAGCATAGTTTCTAATCAACTTCCAATATTCCTCATCTCGTGACTTTATGTTATAATAATCAAAGAGCTTGTAATCTCCAAACCAATTTGTTATCCACAACGTTCTTCTTGAAGTGAGTATAACAGGATAAACCTTTAAAGTAATTTGAATCGAAGCATTTGACTTTTCTGAGATCACATAAATCTCTCCCGTGTAGTTTCCTGGGGGTGCTTCTGGTGGGACGAAAATAGTAACCCAAACTGGTTGAGTTTCTCCGGATTTCAGATCAATATACTCAACATTCAACAGTGGGTCCGGAAAATCCAATGGGGGTGAACGTACTACTCGCACCAATTCCTCAGGAGGAGTAGCTGGCGTATTCTTACTAACCGGAACGAATCCAACAAAGTTCGCAGAAAAATTCATCTTAAATCCATCCGGACCCTCAAGGAATCCAGTTTTAAGATGAACCTTTAGATCTTCTCTTCCTACGGTTATGGCGAATTGCGCTGCAGCATACTCATTTCTTACAGCCTCGACATACAAAGAAGTTTTTCCACTCGGCTTTGTATCTTTAAAGATCTTTTCAAGCGGATCTGCAGCCCAAACTAAGAATTCCCCCTCTATTTGATATTCCTCCTTCATTTGATTAATCGATAATAGTGAAACTAGACATAAAAATATTGCTGAAACTGTCAGTATAATAATCTTCAGTTTTCTCATTCTTCTATGTTTGTCAGCAGCCCATTCTATTATTAAACTTTTTTACTAATACCCCTAACGCTAACCAGCACATACCGTTCGATTTCAGAACCAATTCTGGTGATTTACCCATAATCGCAATAGCGTTTAGCGAGCCCTGCGGGAAGACGATTATTCGTAAAGTGGAAGCCGCTGTTCCCGAGGGGTTAAACAACAAGCTCCCCCCTCTCCAAGAGGTGTTCTATGCATTCCCGGTAAATATCTTCCGTAGTGTAGCGCGGCCGGTAGCCGAGCAGACGTTGGGCCTTCTCTATGCTGACGCAGGGAGAATGAATAACGTGATCCCTAGTAATGGCAAACGCCTCCTCACCAAGGACATCCGACATTTTCTGCAGCGGGATAAACCTGAGGTTCGGCTTCCTCCCGAAAAGAGACGCTACAAACTCGCAGCAGTATGAGAGGGTTACAGCGTAAGGCGCTGCAACGCTGAACGATTCTCCCAAGGCTGCTTTACGGTTTAGGATCGCCAGTTCAAAAACCTGTGCCACATCATCAGCATGAACATGATGAAGAGTTGCCAGTCCATTATCAGGCAGGTATACAACGTCTCCGCGAGCCAGGCTTCTGTACACATTAACACCGTTTCTAGTCCCCTGAGGATCTATGGGAAGCCATTTCCTACCGCAAATGTGGCCCGGATGAATCACTGTTGCCGGAAAACCCTCCCTATCGTATTTCTTAAGGAGGTTGGCTTCAATCATTGCCTTGTTTATACCGTACTCTGTGATAGGCCTTCTGGGATAGTTCTCCCTGTAGGGTACTCGAGTGCTAGGCCCATATGCCCATATGGTACCACAATGGATAAAATGGCTTACATGACCCTCAAGGTTCTCAACCATAATCCTGTTCTGCTCAGGAGTAAAACAAATAAGGTCTATCACGACATCAGCCTCAACCTCAGCCATACGCTTCCCCCAGGAGCCGTTCTCCTCCTCCCTAATCCTGTCAGCAAGGATCCATTCAACCTGACTCCACAAGGCTTCGGTGCCGGCAGAACCATAATATGGCTTAGGGTTTCGCGCCAGAACCTGCACCTCATATCCATGCAACACTAAGCGTGGCACAAGGTAGCTTCCGATATGCCCGGTTCCACCGATTATTAGGACCTTCATCCCTAGACCAGCTGTTGATAAAGATCCCCTACATATAAAGATTTATATTTCCTTCCAAGAATTCGCAACAAGTGTTTAATGAGCGAAAGAGTTGTGATGAGCATCGACCAGGGGACCACGGGCTCCCGAGTCTCACTGTATAAGCATGATGGAACACCTTATCCCAACGGCTGGTGTTACGTTGAGCATTCGCAATCCTACCCTAAACCCGGCTGGGTTGAACATGATCCTGTTAAAATATGGCTGAACGTTAAGCACTGCATCAGGAACGTTCTGGATAAGACTGGCGTTAAACCAGGAGAAATTGTTGCGATAGGCGTCACGAATCAGCGTGAAACAGTCGTGGCTTGGAACCCTAAGACAGGAAGGCCTGTTTCAAACGCCATCGTGTGGCAGGATCGCCGGACAGCTAAGCTGGTTGACTATCTCCGGGAGAACTTTTTAAAAGACATTGTCGAGAAAACCGGTTTGATTCCAGATAGCTATTTCTCAAGCACAAAGATATGGTGGATGCTTGAAAACATCAAGGGTCTACGTGAAAAGGCTTTGAAAGGAGAAGTCGTTTTCGGAACGGTAGACACATGGATCATATGGAACCTGACGAATGGTTCTCGAGATATTCAAACCCCGGAGTACAAGGGTGCATTCGTAACCGATTACAGCAACGCGTCTAGAACAATGCTCTTCAATATTCACGGGCTCATGTGGGATGAGGGCCTTGCTGAAATACAGGGTAAAATACCTGTCGAGGCGCTTGCAATACCAAGGCCTAGTAGTGATAAAGAGGTTTACGGATGGACTGGCCCAGAGGTTTCAAGCCTTTTTGAAGGCTTAAGCAAGCCGGTGACCGGCGACGCTGGAGACCAGCAGGCTGCTTTACTTGGCCAAGCAGGGTTTGAACCCTACGATGTGAAATGCACCTATGGCACAGGTAACTTCATACTGATGAATACCGCAGGGAACAAGGTGCACTCCAAGTCCGGGCTGCTGACCACAATACTCTACAGTGTTGAACCGGGTAAAGCAGTCTATGCTCTCGAGGGAAGCGTTTTCATCACCGGTGCAGCAATCCAATGGCTTCGCGACGGTTTGAAGATAATCGAGGTCTCGGGGGAAGTGAATCCTCTCGCTGAAGCTGCTGAAGACACAGGCGGTACTTATTTCGTACCGGCCTTCACAGGGCTTGGAGCACCCTACTGGGATCCGTATGCGAGGGGCATGATTATAGGTTTAACTAGGGGGACAGGCAGGAGGCATATTGCTAGGGCGGTTTTAGAATCCATCGCATACTTGACTTGCGACGTGGTTGAAGCAATGAGCAACGATACTGGCAGAAGGGTGGAAAAACTTAAAGCAGACGGCGGCGCATCACGGAGTGACTTCCTGCTTCAATTCCAGTCTGACATACTTAATGCAACTGTCGTCAGGCCTTTTGTGCAGGAGACAACCAGCCTGGGAGTAGCTTATCTTGCTGGCCTCGCCGTGGGTTTCTGGAGAAGCATAAGCGAAGCTAGGAAAAACTGGAGGATAGAGAAAGAGTTTTCCCCTAGGATGAGCCGGGAAGTTAGAGAGAGACTGTATGATGGTTGGAAGGCGGCTGTTAAAAGATCATTAGGATGGGCTATGGAAGTACCTTGGGCCTATGGCTACGAGTAGACAGGGATAGGTTAGCAGGTGGCTCACAATGGTCGGCGAGACCCGTGTCGCGATAATAGGTGCCGGAGTCATAGGGGCCTCTATAGCAAGGGTTTTAAGCAGGTTTGAAAACCTGCAGGTCTACGTTTTAGACGAGAACTATGATGTCGGCGGGGAAGCGAGCAGGGCGAATTCTTCAGTAATACACCCAGGTCACGAAGAGGATCCTGACAACCAGCCTTTGCGCGCGAAGCTCTGCACCGAGGGTAATGCTCTCTGGAGAAGATGGTGCATGGAGCTTGAGATCCCTGTGAAATGGGTTGGAGAGCTCATGCTTTTCGAGAGAAACGAGGATGAGAAGGAGGCTGAAAAATATGTGGAATGGGCTCATAAAAACAACGTGGCAGGCGTAAGGATTCTGCGAGAGGAGGAACTGTTTGAAATGGACAGCTCCATAAACAGGAATGTTAAAGGAGGTGTTTATGCTCCCACGGCAGGCCTAATTTCTCCTTTTGAAGCCGTCGTGGCCCTAGTGGAGAACGCTGTGGATAATGGGGTTAGGCTTCTCACGGAGACGCGCGTCAAGAGAATCGTCGTCAGGAACAATGTTGTTGTAGGCGTTGAAACCAGTAAGGGGCTTATTGAAACAGATATTGTAATCAACGCGGCAGGATTGAATGCTGACGAGGTGTCTCGCTTAGCAGGAGTTGAACCCTGGTTCAGAATAAAGCCTAGGAAGGGGGAATACATTATTTTCGATAAAGAAGCCGAGCCTAAGCCAAGCCTTGTGCTACACACGATGCCCACACCCATCACTAAAGGAGTTTACGCATCGACGACTGTACATGGTAACCTTATGATAGGGCCGACCGCCGAGGACCTTCCTTACGAGAAGAAGAAAGACACGTCTACAAGCCTGGAAGGCTTGGAACACTTGGTTAAGGAGGCTGGGAGAATACTTTGCAAAGTACCGCCGCGCTCGAGAATCATAAAGTTTTTCGCAGGGTTGAGACCTGAACCACCCGATGGGAAATGGTTGATAAAAGCCTATTCTCAACCATACGGGTTCATCAACGTCGCAGGCATAAGGTCTCCAGGCTTAACGGCTGCGCCTGCAATAGCAAACCATGTTTTAAGCCTTATTACGGAGACATATGGGCTTAGACTAGTTGAGAAAAAAGGATGGAGACCATTCAGAAGGCAAATAGCCTGTGTCAGCGAGATGGATTACGACATCCTTGAAAAGCATATCTCAGAGAATCCGGATTACGGTGAGATAATCTGCTTCTGCAACAATGTTTCTAGGGCAGAGGTTTCAGAAGCCATTGAAAGAATGCGGAGGATCGGTGTGAAGACCATTACTTTCGACGGAGTGAAGCTTAGGACTACCGCAGGATTCGGAAAATGCCAGGCTTCAAGATGCAAGATACGGATGGCCCTTTTAATATCTGAGGCAACAGGAACACCTCTCTGCAACATCATCATGAAGAAGTCGAGCATCGGGGTTGGAGGAGTCAAGACACTTTGGACCCAGAACAAGGAGAGTATGAAGAATGATTGAGCAGAAGTATGACGTTATCATCATAGGTGGAGGCCCAGCCGGATTATCAGCTGCAGCCAAGGCTGTTGAAAACGGCTTGAAAACCCTGCTGCTTGAAAACAGGGAAATGCTGGGCGGCATCCCGTTTCAATGCGTTCACACAGGCTTCGGAATTCATTGTTTTAAGGAAGACTTAACCGGCGGCGAGTTTATTGCTAGACTCATAGATAGGGCGGTTGAAAAAGGCGTGGAAACCATGGTTAAAACACATGTTTTAAAGATTCAAGTCTACTCAGCGCTGGAGAAGACTGTTTACGCAGCCAGTCCAAAAGGCTTTTTAAAAATCCAGGCTAAAGCAATAATTTACGCTGCCGGTGCGCGTGAGAGACACCAGTATGAGATTGGCCTAGCTGGGGATAGGCCTGACGGTGTTTACACGGCTGGCGAGGCCCAGGCCTTAATGGATGTTTACGGCGTCCTACCGGGTAAGAAGATAGTTATCATAGGCTCTGGAGACGTGGGACTCATAATGGCGAGAAGGCTTGCAATGGAGAGGGCTGAGGTTAAGGCTGTGATAGAAGTTTTACCATATCCAGGTGGCTTAACGCGAAACATCGTTCAGTGTTTAAACGATTTCAACATTCCGCTTTACCTGAGCCACATGGTTCGCGAGGTTAAGGGGAGTGAAAGGGTTGAAAAAGTAATTGTAACAAGGGTTGGTGAAGACATGAAGCCGGACGGTAGCTTTGAATTCGAGCTTGAATGCGACACAGTCATTGTTTCAGCCGGGTTAAAGCCAGATGTTGATATTCTCGAGAAGATTGGTGTTGAAACTGATCCTGCAACCGGGGGACCGGTTGTGAACGAGTTTTACGAAACCAGTGTGCCACTTGTCTTCACAGCGGGTAACGCGCTTGTCGTAAACGATCTTGTAGACTACGACGTGGAGCAGGGTGAGGCTGCAGCAACCCATGCTTTAAAACTCCTGGGAGACTACCTATCTCCACGGTTAGAATGGAGGCGGGTCGAAAGGGGGAGGAACATAAGGCTCATAGTGCCTCAGCTAGTAAGCGGCTCTAAGGACGTCGTGTTTTACAGTAGGGTTCAGTATCCTGAAGACAATGTGCGGCTCACAATTCGGGAGACAGGGTTTGAAAAAAGGTTTTTCAAGGTTAAGCCAGCGGAGATGATTAGAATCATGATTCCGGCTGAAGAGCTGGCTAAAGCTCGTAGGGGAAAGATCACTTTCGAGGTGGTTCGATGAGTAGAATCGTAGAATATACTTGCATAATCTGCCCTTCCGGATGCTTGTTGAGAGTTGAAGCAGAAGAAAACCGTGTGGTGAAGGTAGAGGGCGCGGGTTGTCCAAGGGGCGTTGAATACGCTAAGCAGGAGTTTTCAGACCCAATGAGAATTGTTTTTACGGTGGTTAGAGTGAGAAACGGAGAGCTGCCTACAGTTTCCGTGAAGACAACTAGACCGATACCTAAGAATAAGGTTTTCAACCTTATGAAGATGCTCGCGTCAATAGAGCTTGAGGCCCCGGTTGAGATAGGGGAGATTATAGTTGGCGACGCGTATGGCGCCGAAGTGGTTGCTACTAGAAGAGTGGGAAGACGAGAACCTGTAGCCGGTTGACATACTAGGCTTAACAGTTTAAACAATAAGGCTTATTAGGAAAACGAACAGGTTGCCCCCTATGGATTTGGATGAAGCTTTAAAGAGGATTTTCGAAGAAGCTGGAAAGCTTATACGCAAATGCTTGTTGAAGGCTTCAGACGGGACAACTCTTTTCAGGCCAGACGGTGGAGGAAACTATAACGCGCTCTGGACAAGAGACTTCTGCTACATGCTTGAAGGTCTTCCAAACCTTATTCCGCACGACGATGCTGTCAAAGCCTATCTCTACATACTTAACCGTCAGAGGAGGGACGGGGCTATTCCAGATAGAGTTGACCCTGATGGGAAACCATATTACAATGTTTTAGGCTCAAGCCCTCCAACTGATAATCCCCAGTTCGCTGTCAAAATAGCGTGGAAAATATGGCGTGCTTATGGAGATGTCCACCCCTTCATCCTAACTGCCGACAGGCTTGAGAAAGCCTTAAGCTCACTTCCGTTGAGCAAGGAGGCTGATTTAATCTGGATCAGCCCCGGCAGCCCGCATTCATCCTACGGTTTTACAGACTGCGTTGCTAAAACCGGTGAAGAACTTTTTTCATCACTACTCCTTTACGAGGCGCATGTTAAAATGGCGGAGCTCTATGGTGCTGCGGGAAGAATAGAGGAGGCGAGGATGCATGAGGCTAAAGCGGTAAGAGTAAAAAGCTCGCTGGGAAAACTGTGGTCTGGGGAAGGCTATTTCTTCGCAGCCTCCGTAGACTGTAGGCAACCTGACGTATGGGGGTCAGCCTATTCCGTATGGGTAGAGGCGGTTGACAGCAGGAGAGCCCTGGAGATTTCAAAGTGGCTTTCAAACAGCTTCGAAAAGACAGTTAAATGGGGGCAGGTTAGGCATTTGCCTGAGCCCTTTGTCTGGGAGAAAACCCTCACGGAAATCAAGCCCGGCACCTATCAAAACGGGGCCTATTGGGGGACGGCAGCAGGATGGGTTGCCCACGCTATATCGCTTACCAATCGTCAACTGGCTGAGCGAATGTTGATAGACCTGATTGAATTCTGCGAGGCAGAAGGGAAAGCGTGGGAATGTGTCAACCTGGATTACAGGAAGTGCCCGGACTACGTGGCTACTTTAGCCTGTCCCTCAGCAATAATTGAGAAGCTTAGGAATGACCGGATGTAGACATGGGGGCGACTATTCATGGAGCCGCGTGAAAGGGTTTACAGTGTTCTTAAAGGAAGAATGCCCGACAAGATCCCTTGGCTAATATATTCAAACCATCTTCCGAGAGGAAGCTTTGAACGTAGGATGAGAGAAATGGGGCTTGGACTTGATGAAAGATGCAGCATATACAGAGTATCCATGCCGAACGTCAAGATAGAGAGCAGAACAGTGGGCGACTACGTTTACACTATTTACCGTACTCCGGTTGGTGAGCTGAAATCAACTACACGAATCGGAATGAGGTTTCAGTTTCCAGGCGGCTCGTGGACTGTTGAGCATCCTGTGAAAAACGCGAGCGACATCAATGCTTTAATGTTCATGATAGAGGACACGGTCTACGAGCCGGATTACGAGAACTATGTCAGGATCAGGGAAGAACTTGAGGGAGACGGGATTGTCACTGTTTGGGCTGACTACACGCCTCTTATGAAGATAATCATCAGATACATGGGTTTCAAAAACTTTTCAATCATGTATCGGAGAAACAGGGAGGTAATTGAGGAGCTGGTGGAAGCTCTGGATAAGAGTTTTCTAAAAATGTATAGGATAATAGCCGACTCGCCTGCTGAGATAGTTAGGATCGGTGATAACATTGACTCGATGCTCATATCTCCAAGCCTCTTCGAGAAATACTGTTTACCATACTACAATAAGTATGTTGACATTCTTCACGAGAAAGGCAAGATTGTTATTTCACATATGGACGGTAGGCTTAAAGCACTTAAAAACCTCATCGGAGAAACAAGGCTGGACGCTATAGAGGCTTTCACACCCCCGCCTGGAGGAGACCTTTCCCCGAAGGAGGCTAGGGAAGCCTGGAGAAATAAAGTGGTTTGGATGAATTTTCCCGAGGAAGTGTTTCTGAGAACACCGGAAGAAATAAGGAGCTTCACATTAAGACTACTGGAGGAAATTGCTCCTGGAAAAGGCTTTGTAATAAGTGTTACTGAAGATGCTCATCCAGACCACTATAGAAAAGGGATTGAAACAGTTACTGAAACACTTTACAAACACGGCGGCCTGCCGATAAAACCACCGCTAACCAGGTGACTAGAAGCCTAAGACTTGAAAAACTTTTTGTCAAAGCCGTTTTTAAAGCGAAGTTTGCTTGAAAAATACACCCGACTCATACGTGTCTAGCCCGGCTTACCCCTATGGGCAGAAACAGGACTACGGTAACCAAAAAGTTAAAATATTTTCAGTATTCTCGTGTGGATGAGGAGAAATGGGAATAGCGTTGCAGCTCTACTCAGTACGCGAAGACTGCGCTAAGGATTTTGAGGGAACTCTTAAGGCAGTTGCAGAAATGGGTTACGAGGGGGTTGAGTTCGCAGGATATTACGAGAGAAGCGCTGAAAGCCTTAGAGCAATCCTTGACGATCTTGGTTTAAAAGTTGCTGGAACACATATAAGTATAGATACTCTGCTCGGCGAAAAGCTTGGTAAGACTGTTGAGTTTAACCGTGTCTTGGAGAACAAGTTTCTAATAGTTCCAGGCCTGCCTGCTGAAATGCTGAGTTCGAAAAAAAGTTGTCTTGAGACAGCCAATCTTTTCAACGAAATCGCTAGAAAGCTCAGGAAGGAAGGGATGAGGGTCGGCTATCACAACCATATGATGGAGTTCAAAACTGTTAACGGTGAGAGAATATGGGACTTGTTCTTCGGCTCCACCATCCCCGAGGTAGTGATGCAGCTCGACACGGGGAACGCGATGCATGGAGGAGTTGATGCAGAGGGCATTTTGGAGATAATTCGGAAATACCCAGGCAGGGCATTAACCGTGCACGTTAAAGAGTATTCCTCTAAAAATCCAAAGGCAGTGGTTGGAGAAGGAGAAATGAAGTGGCGTGAATTCTTCGAGCTGTGTAAAACAACGGGTGGAACCGAATGGTATATTGTTGAGCAGGAGAGCTACGCCTATCCGCCTCTAGAATGCGTGAAGCGCTGCCTGGAGAACCTTAGAAGAATGAGGCTCGTGTAAGACTGTCTTAGATACCAGTTTTCAAATCATTTTTAAAAGACTAAATCAACCGTCTTAGTATATTAAAAGAAACAATTAAAATGCTAAAATTTAAAAAGACACGATTAACTTAAAACCTTAGAAAATTGGAAGGAGGAGTGAACAGATGAAAATAATGTACGAATTTATTCCTAAAGCAAACTTTTTAGATTTAGCTGAAGAAATAAAGGATTTAGTAGATGGCTTTAACATCACGGATAGTGCAGGAGGAATACCTGCCCCCAGTGCTACTGCAGTAGCCTGTGCGATTAAGATAAAATATCCTCAAAAAATAATAATCCCCATGCTAATTACTAATTATAAGGGACCTGTTGAAATTGCCGCTGCAGCAAGTGCTTGTGAAGCCTTAGATATTTATGGAATGGTGCCTGATCCGGGAGATGCTCCTAAATACGGATATCCGATAAGGACAAGAAGAGACGGAACCTGTGAAATGCTTTCCGATAAAGAGGAGATTGAAAGATTTAGACGTGCAACTGGTCCTGCAGAGGAAGTTAGAGATTTCCTTCGTAATATCGTAAAGATAAAAAAGCTAAAATTAGGCTGTCTTTTAACTAGCCGTAGACCAACTGAAGAGGCGGTTGCACGCATAAGAGATGCTTGGGATTTCTGTCTCTTCTTACGCTTAGAAAAGGCTTCTCTACCAAAGTTAAAGGAATTGGCTTTGGAGTGTAGAAATCTAGGAAAACCCATATATCCCTATTTTGTGGTCGAGACACCTAGAAATAAAAAGATTCTGGAAAGAATCGGATGGCCTTCTACAACAACCCTGGAAAAAGCAGAAGAATTTTTAGCAGAGCTTCAAGGCGTTGTAGACGGTATAATTTCAACTTGCCTTGGAGACATCGAGGCGGATAAAAAGCTGCTTGATAAACTGCAGAAATTTAGGGAATAAAAGGAGAACTTATTTCGTTTACAAGGCGCTTTGAAAGATGAAGCCATACTATTACAATCGAGCGAATAAAAAATGCTATAATATTTAATGATTTGATATAGTATGGATACGTGAAAACAATGGTCGATAAGGCTGTTAAAACGCTTAATGCCGGATTTCCATACGTGTGGATGGAAAGGAACTTGAAGAAGACATATAGAAGTCATTAAAAGACTGATGGCGTAGGGCGTTAATAGCCTCAGAAAGCCTTAAATGTCGGCTATTTGTCATGCATGAGAAAGGAGGCGTTGAACAATGCCTGTGAAAAAAAGCTGGCCTGTGCCGAGCGACATTGAAATAGCTTATAAAGCCGAGCTTCATCCAATTAATAAGGTTGCGGAGGACATTGGGATTCTGGATGAAGAACTTGAGAATTATGGCAAGTATATAGCTAAGGTAGACTATAGGAGCATTCTAAATAGGCTGAAGAATAGGCCTCGCGGCAAATTGATCATAGTAACTGCAATCACACCTACACCCCTAGGCGAGGGGAAAACAACTGTTTCAATAGGTTTAGGTCAAGCATTCTACGAAAGGGGTTTTAAAGTTATTAACACTCTGCGCGAACCATCGAAAGGCGTCACCTTCGGAATAAAAGGAGGTGCAACCGGCGGCGGCTACTCTCAAGCCTTACCTATGGACAGGATTAATCTTAATTTCACTGGAGACATACCAGCAGTAGAAATTGCCCATAACCTTTGTGCAGCAGCTGTAGACGCCAGCATACTTCACGGAAATCCTTTAAGCATCGACCCCTTATCAATCGAATGGCCCTATTGCATGGATGTTGAAGCTAGGGCTTTAAGACGAGCCGTCATAGGATTGGGGGGAAGGTCAAACGGCTATCCTAGAGAAGCGCGCTGGAGCATAACTGTAGCGACGGAAACAGCGGCCATTCACGCATTGGCAACTGGGTTGGAAGACTTGAGGAAGAGGCTGGGAAGAGCCGTCGTCGCCTACACCTATGATAGGAAACCGGTAACGTGTGAAGAGCTTGGAGTAGCAGGAGCAATGGCCGCCCTGCTCGTGGAAGCCATTAAACCTAATCTAGTTCAATCTACAGAGGGTCACCCGGTTTTAATCCACGGATTCCCGTTTGCCAACATAGCACACGGAACCAACTCGATCATAGCCGATCTAGTAGCTTTGAAGCTTGCGGATTACGTTATCTGCGAAACCGGGTTTGGCTCTGAATGCGGCTTTTCAAAGTTCTGCGACATTGTATGCCGCCAGTCCCCAGAGATAAGGCCTGACTGCGCCGTCATCGTCTGCACTGTTAGAGCCCTTAAAGAACACGGTGGCGCCTTCATGCTTCGTCCAGGAATGCCCTATAAGAAAGTTAAGAGGGCTGCGGAAACAGAAAACCTCCAGGCGGTTGAAAAAGGTTGTGAGAATTTAGCTAAACACATAGAAATAGTCCATAAATACGGTATTCCAGCCGTAGTAGCCATTAACAGGTTTATCACAGACAGCGAGAGGGAGATAAGGCTTGTGTGCGAAAAAGCCGTCGAGGCTGGTGCTGATGAGGTTGCAGTTGTAGACCCCTGGTCTAAAGGAGGAGAGGGCTGCCAAGAACTTGTTGACAAGGTTCTCGAAGTAATGAAGAAGCCTCGTGAACTGAAGTTTCTTTACCCCGATAAAGCCACCATCAAGGAGAAGATAGAGAAAATAGCTACTGAGCTCTATGGAGCCGGCGACGTGAAATATTCTCCTGAAGCAGAGGAAAAGATAGAGTTTTACACCAGCCTAGGGTACGATGGGCTTCCGGTAAACATGGCTAAAACACCCCTCTCCCTTTCGCACGACCCTCTCTTGAAAAACGTGCCTAAGAACTATACGTTTCCAGTCAACGATATTTTCGTCTTCGTTGGAGCCGGCTTCCTCATACCGATATGCGGCGAAATACAGCTTATGCCCGGCCTCCCGAGAAAACCGGCTTTCCTAGGAATTGACGTGGACACGGAAACTGGAAGGATAAGAGGCCTCTTCTAAGCGCACCGGTATCTGCTCACTGTTCTTCAAAATATTCTGAGCTGCTATGGTGAAGCGTCTGGAGAGAACTGTGTAGAAAGTAACACTCTTAGACAGGGAGACTGCTTAAACAACTGCTGCGAGAACAGTCTCCCCTAACCATTATAGGGTGAAGCTTTACGAACCTTCTAAAAGTATAAAAAGGGGATAGGTGAAATGGATGAGGATGTTCAGGTTTAAGCAGGAACAGAAAATTTTTGATATTGCCGGCGTGAAGATTGGCGGCCAGCCTGGTCAACTACCTACTGTCATGATGGGAAGCATATTCTACAGTAAACAGAAAATATTTGAGGATGAGAAGGCGGGAGTATTCTCTAAAGAGAAGGCTGAAGACTTACTGAATAAGGAGAGGGAGATATCGGACAAAACCGGTAATCCGAGGATTGTAGACGTATGCTGCACATGGCCCCAGGCTTTTGGAAAACTCATCGAGTTCGTGGCTGACAAGATCGATGGGCCCCTAGCTATAGATGGAACCACTGAGGAGGCGAGGATTGCTGGAGCCAAGTATGTCGGCGAAGTCGGGTTGTCTGAACGCGTCGTATACAACTCGATAATGCCGCATATTAAAGAGGTGGAGATAAACGCGATTAGGGAGGCGAGGATCAAATCCGCCGTCTTACTTACATATAACGCTAAAAACCCTACGATAACAGGAAGGATGCAGGTGCTTGACGAGCTTTTAGCATTAGCCTCGAAAGCGGGAGTTGAGAAAACACTGGTGGATACGACTGTCCTCGACATCCCTGATCCAGGACCAGTCAGCAAAGCCGTATACTTGGTGAAGGAGAAATACGGGTTGCCAGCTGGAGCGGGAACGCATAACGCAGTCCAGAGGTGGAACAAGATGCGTAGAATGGATAAAACACTTTTCTCAATCGCAAGCAGCGTAGCCGACGTGCTTCCAATATTCATGGGGGCGAACTTTGTAATATACGGGCCGATAGATAATGCCTCAAACGCGTATTTCCACTGTGCACTGGCTGACGCTTACGTAGCCTATAGCGTGCGGCAGGAGTTTGGAACAAGACCGTTAACCAGTAACCATCCATTGTTCAAAATATTCAAAACATAGAGGTACGAGCAGTATAGACTCTTTAATTTGATTTTCATCCCCGTTTAACGAAGTATCCTAACCTTCCCATGCTCGACTACGATTCTTCCTTCCTCGAAGAGACGGATACCCTCAACTAAGGCTTCACCCTCAGCCTCTTGAACCCTCTTCTTCAAAGTCTCCTCATCATCATCCTCCCTGACTTCAACAGCCTTCTGTATTATTATTGGCCCAGCATCCATCTTCTCGTCAACAAAGTGGAGAGTACAACCTGTAATCTTCACACCGGATTTAAGCACCGCACGGTGTACGTTCAGGTCCCATCCTGGAAAGGCTGGGAGAAGCGAGGGATGAATGTTCATAATCCTATTCCTAAACTTTTCCACAAACTTGGAGCTCAGGATCCTGTTGTAACCTATGAGCAGAACTAGGTCAACCCTCCTACGCTCAAGCTCTGAAGCGACCTGCATATCGTAATCCACGGGATCCTTACCCTTAGGGTCTATGAATATTGCTTCTATACCGTTCCGTCTCGCCCTCTCCAGTGCATACGCGTCCTTCCTATTGCTTATGAGGCAGACTATTTCAGCATTCAACTTCTTGTTTCTAATCGCCTCTAGAATGGGTTCCATGACGGTGGCACGGGTTGATGCAAGCACCCCTATTCTCAGCATTTCAGACTACGAGACCTCTGAGGCACATTCCACCAGATTGCGTATTATGGTTGCAACCGTCACCGGACCCACTCCACCTGGAACCGGGGTTATCGCAGACGCTTTTTGAGAGACGCTTTGAAAATCAACATCCCCAACGAGAGTGCCTTCAACGAAGCTGGTTCCAGCATCGATTACTACAGCGCCTTCAGCAACCATCTCGTCTGTTATGAGCCTTGGGACACCGGTTGCGGAGATTAAAACATCTGCCTTCAAAGTCTTCTCGCTCAAGTTTTTAGTCTTGACATGGCAAACAGTGACTGTTGCCATTCGCGAAGTTAGCATTGCGAACAATGGTCTTCCGACGAGAATACTGTTGTTCACAATAACAACGTCAGCACCCTCTACGTTAATTCCATACCACTCCAAAATCCTGATCACAGCGTTCGCCGTCGCCGTGGGCCTGGCCTCCCGACCAGATAACAATCTTCCCAGATTTATCGGATGCAGACCGTCAACATCCTTCTTAACGTCTAAGGCTTCTAATACGTTTAGGGTTGACACGTTTTTCGGAAGCGGTAGTTGGACCACTATTCCATGAACACCCGTATCCTCGTTCAACTTCTTTATGAGTGAAATGAGCTCGGCCTCGGAAGGATTGTTAAGCTCATGCACCACTGCTTTCCCCCCTACAGAGTTGCAGGCTTTAGCCTTCATCTTAACGAAAGAATCTTGGGCCTTTGAGTCCGAGGCCTTTATAATGTGTAGTGACGGCGTGAAACCCAGTTTCTCAATCCTTGTCTTAGCCTCAGCCAGCATCGCTTCAGCCACTGGCTTGCCGCTCAATATCTTACCCGCCATTGGGAATCACCTTGGCTCATTGTAAACCGTAAATCCCGGCACAAGACCTCTTAAAACAGCGCGCACTCCACGTGCTCTGCTGAGTCTTGCTCTCCAACCCTGGGGGTTACGCCCAACCCTAGTTTCAGCCTCATCAACCTTAACCAGTTCCCCGATCAAACGAAGCATCGTGTCCTTCTTCAGACAGAAGCATCCTTATAAATGCTTCGATCCCGTTGCCCTCATCATCCGAAATTTTAATGAACCGTTTTTCAAGTTCAAATCCAGAATGAGCATGCGCCTTTAAAGCATAGATTCCTATTATTCATGAAATGTTTTTATAGGGAACTTCTTTTGCAGTTGAGAATGAATAAAGGATCCGGCAACGCTAAGAATGAATTCAGGAAACTAGCAAGGGAAAGGATCTTAGCAATGCCTGATCAGCAGAGGAGGGAGAAGAGCTCAAGGGTGGTCTCGAATCTTAAAAGTCTAGAGGAGTTTTCGAGAGCGAAGTGCGTCATGGTTTACGTTTCTAAAGAGGATGAAGTTGACACGATCAGGCTCATTACTGATATGTTGAAATCAGGTAAAAGAGTTGTGGTGCCCCTTGTTGATGAAGGAAGCGGGGAGCTGGTTCCATGCGAGATATCAGCTCTCGAAGAGCTGGTTGCCGGAACATTCGGCGTGATGGAGCCGGATCAGAAGAACATGAGAATCGTTAGCATGGATGAAATAGACCTTGTGGTGGTTCCTGGAAGAGCTTTCGACAGAAATTGCAACAGGCTTGGCAGAGGAAAGGGTTATTTCGACAGGTTTTTAAAGAGGTTTGGTAAAGGGAAGAAGGTAATTGGTTTAGCCTTTTCTGAACAGGTTTTCGAAAAAATACCGGTTGACGAGAACGATGTGAAGGTTGACATCGTGGTTACTGAATCCAGCATTATACGGCGCGACTCAGGAGAAACGAGAACAAGCATAAATAGAAAAAAGTTCGACGTACATAAGCTTGCTACCACCTCCCTGTTCACAGCGCTCTTCATCGTGCTAAGGGCAATCCCAGCATTCCCTATCATAGGTGTACCTGGAGGAAGCTTCCCGGTTTCAGATGCCATTCAGCCGCTTTACGGCGTCTTGCTAGACCCAGTTCACGGTGCAACCGTAATCCTCCTTGGGACAATTCTCGGTTTCTCAATAAAGCCTCCTAGGTTCCTCTATCTAGACTTCCTACCACCGCTCGTCAACACTTTGACTGTGAGTTTACTCTGGAGGGGGAAAACATGGTTAGCACTCCTTATTTATTTTTCCGTATTAACCGCTTTCATGACAAGCCCGTTTAGCCTACTCCTTCTACGCCTCAACCTTTTTGGCTTAGAGGTGGAACTGCCGTTTCACTGGCTGCACCTAACCGCAATACCCCTATCTCTGATTCTCATCAGACTTAGCAGTTTTAAGCTTAAGGTTGATCGAATTGTATTGAAGTTTTCAGGATGCGCCCTACTCGGAACCATGGCGCAACACTCTATGGGTAGTTCTCTTTTCGAATACGTGTACGGCTTAACCGGAATGATAAACAGAGAAGGGTTTGAAAAAATCTGGTATATGGTCTTCTGGATATATCCCATAGAGAGGATGCTTCTAGTCCTAGCCAGCACGCTGGTTGGAGTACCTGCTACACGAGTATTGACCAAGATAATATGGAGGTCTCAGAATCCATCGTAAGGCTCACCTGACCATATTGGTCTTGCTTCCCCAACGGTGAAAACCGAGCCCGTAACCAGTATTCTACCTTCTTCCCCAGCACGCGATAATGCTAGAGCCACTGCCTCTCTAACAGTCGGCTCAGAACAGTATTTAGCATTCATACTCTTCAAAACATCTGCCATGCTCTCAATCGGAAGAGCTCTTCCCATGACGCCATGCTGAGTCAGGATGAACTCGTCCGTGATCCTTGCGACAGACCTGAGAATCTTATCATACTCTTTATCTGAAGAAATACTAACAACTGTTTTAAACCTGGCTCCCGGCAACATCTCCTCTATGCTCGAAGCTAATGCTTCAGCAGCCGCCGGATCCTTTGCACAATCCAATATGACTAAAGGGTGTTTGCTAATGGGCTCCAGCCTCCCTGGCCAAACAACGTTAGCAAGACCCCTTCTCACGGCTTCCTCATTGAAGTTTGATTCACCCCTTAGCTCTGAGAACTTCAGATAGCTAGCTATGGCCGTCGACACGTTTACTGCCTGAAAACTCCCCCTGAGCGAAACCTTAAGGTTCTCTAACAGTGTTCCCGCAAGTTCAACATTCAAAGTTATCCCGGTCAAGTCAGACTTTAAAACCCTGTGCTTAACATCCCTAGGTACTAAGGTGAGCTCTGAGCCCAATTCCCTGCAGCGTTCCTCCACGACCTTAAGCGCTGGGCCTGAACAAGCCGATACAGTTGGGCGTCCACGCCTTATTATGCCTGCTTTCTCAAAAGCTATTTTCTCAACAGTATCACCCAGGTGCTTCATATGCTCTAAAGAAACATTGGTTATGACTGAGAGCACTGGGTCACACGCGTTTGTCGCATCAAGCCTGCCTCCCATACCAACCTCGACGACAGCTACATCAACATGCTTCATCGAGAAATATTTATACGCCATGGAGACGTTGCACTCGAAAAAAGTTGGGAAACGTCCTAACCTTTGCGAAACTTTTTCACCAGCCTTTTTAACCTCCTCATAGGTCTCCACGACTTCTCTCCTAGTTATTTCCCGGCCATCTACAACTATTCTCTCTGTGAACCGGCAGAGGTGCGGCTTCGTGAACGTTCCAACCTTAAGACCTTCCTCGCGTAGGATTGAGCTGATCATGCTGACGGTAGAGCCCTTCCCATTAGTACCTCCTACTAGGATTACAGGATAATCCTGCTCCGGGTTTCCAAGCTCGTTTAAAAGCCCCTTAACGACGTCCAAGCCTAGTTTTATCCCCCTCAGCTCATAGAGCTCCTTTAGAACCCGCAGGTACTCAAGGTCATCGGTCCAAGCGCTCAATTATTGGAACACCCCCTTCAGCGCACCGAGGGAAACGCATCCTCACCATCATTTCGTATCGTTGGAAATCGCCTTGTTTAAATGTCTTACTGAGATGTGTTGAACATTGAAAATATGCTGGTTTCATCATTCCCCGCTGGATGGAAGCACGGCTTAAGCCAGGATGAGCTTTGAACAATTCTAAAAGAGTAAACCGTTCACTATTTCGCGGTGAGCAACCGGCATGTGCCGGTGAAGAAGCATCTGATGAAAATCTTTAAAAAAGCAGGATGAGGAAGGGTTCATCATGGAGTATAGAGTTCTAGGCAGAACAGGCTTCAAGGTAAGCATTCTCGCAATAGGGGGCTGCGGCCCTGGGATGGCTCCGAACACGGAGGAGGGTGTTAAGGCGTTTGAAAACGCTGTTGAGAACGGTCTTAACATGGTTGACGTAGCACCAAGCTACGGAGACGCGGAGACCAGGCTTGGGCAAGTAATAAGGAGGAACCGTAGCAGGCTGGTCATAACAGAGAAAACGCTTGAGAGAACCAGGGAGGGTGCATGGAGGGAACTGCGGCAAACCCTGTCTCGTTTCAACGTTGAAAACCTAGATGTATACCAGTTTCACGCAGTCAGCACGCTGGAGGAGCTTGAAAAGATTTTCAGCGAAGACGGTGCTATGAAAGCTTTCCTAGAGGCCCGTGAACAGGGATTAATAAGGTACATAGGGATAACAGCCCATTCCGACATGAGGATTGTCGTTAAAGCCCTTGAAAAATTCGACTTCGACACCGTGCTGATACCCGTAAACGTTGGAAGCATGATTGCCCCTGCTCCGGAGAACGGTTTCAACCCGGTTTTAAAAATCGCGAGGGATAGGGATATAGGGGTTATCGCTATAAAGGCGGTTTCAAAAGGAAGGTGGACCGGCGAGAGGAAATACCAGACATGGTACGAACCCATGGATGAGCAGGAGGATATTGACAAGGCTGTTTGGTTCACGCTTTCCCAAGAGCCGGTTTCAACCTACTCCATGGCATGCGACGTAAGGCTTTGGCCGAAGATAATAAGCGCGGGCAAAAGGTTTAGAAGACTCTCTGGAGAAGAGCAGGAAGCAGTTGTAAACTATTTCAAGGCTAAGGGAGTGAAGCCTCTTTTCCCATAGGGTTTAGCAAGCCAGCACCGCGAACAGCCTTAACCTATCTGCCTTATTTTCAAGCTATTTTAAAACCATTTTAGCATCTACAACAGTCGCGCTAGTCTGATTCAAAACAACCGGGTTTGCATCTAAGCCAAGAATATGCTTCCCATATTCCTCCCCTATTGCTGAAAACCTTAAAACCAGATTCACGAATGCGGCCTTGTTAACCCGTATATTCCTGAAGCCCTCCAGCAGTCCCCTGCCTTTCAACTCGCTTATCATTTCAAGCACGTCCACCCTTGAAACGGGAACCACTCTGGTCGAAATATCCTTATAGATTTCAGTATATATTCCTCCGATTCCAATCATTATACACATTCCGAAGTAATCGTCGTGAATCAGGCCGCAGATCATATCTACGTTTCCACTCACCATCTCCTCAACCAGCAGAGTTTCCCCTCCAAACTTCTCTCTGAAAACCTTGACGGAACGCTTGAGCTCAGACATACTCCTTATGTTCAGTAAAACTCCACCCACATCCGTCTTATGGATAAACCTGTTGGAAGAAACCTTAAGGACAACGGGGAATCGTAAAACTCCTGCTTTACTTAAATCCGAAATTTTCTCGACCACCACAAAACGGGGAACAGTTATTCCTTGGCTTTTCAGAAACGGCTTAACCAGATGCTCCGGTATATTCTTGCTTCCGGTCTCGGAAGCATAGTTCAAAATCCTTTTAAAAAATTTCTCGCTCATCCTGCTCCACTTCTGTTCTTCCCTATTTTTAATAAATACTTTCCCCTCTCGTAAAGAACACGGAGAGAGAGAACTGCACGCCTTATGTCTGGGAAAACAGGCATGCCTCTGGACTCAAGCATCCTTATCACCTCCTCTGAATGCAGCCCTCCGATGATGCATGGAACCATCGGTTTCTTACCGTTTTTAAACCACCACCATGCAATCTCAACCAGCCTGTCCGTAGTGTAAGGAGTTTGAAGCAGTAGAAAAGCAAGTATGCCGTCAGTATTCTCATCCTCGTTCACAATCCTGAAAACATGGTCAAACATCTCGTCAGTAACGTTCCCAGTAAGGTCGACGGGATTATTCACTGAAGCGAAGCTCGGCAGTTTTTCCCTAAGCCTCTTCTTCGAGTCATGAGAGAGTTCAGCCATTCTCAACTCTCCCCCGACGTTTCTATCCTCAATGTAATCAGCCGCGATTACCCCATAGCCTCCACCTGACGTCACCACGACGATGTTTGGACCAAAAATCGGCTTCTGGTAGGCAAGAATACGTGAATAGTCGAAGAGTTCCAGAAGATCATTCGCCCTGATCACCCCGACTTGCTTTAAGGCTCCATCCATAGCTTGACTCGGCTTAGCCATAGAGCCGGTGTGCAACATAGCTGCCCTCGCACCCGTCTCGGTTCTTCCGGCTTTAAGTATCACTACAGGTTTGTAGGGAGTAATTTTCCTGCAAAGCTCGAGTAAGCGTCTCCCGTCTGCGAAGCTTTCAATATGCATGCATAACACCTTAGTTTTATCATCCTTGGAAAAGAATTCGAGCATATCGTTCTCGTTAACGTCCAGCTTGTTGCCCAGGCCGACGAAGGCGGAAATACCATATTGATGGTACTCAGCCATATCCATGAAGCCACTTGCAGAAGCCCCGCTTTGAGAGATGTAGGCTATTGGACCGTCAGGCGGCCTCCTAGACTTCTCCCTTAGTACAAACATCGTGTCCAGGCTTTCGCTAGGAACATAAACACCCAGCGTGTTTGGCCCAAGCAACACCATGTTTGTATTAGCGATCCTATTTTTAATCTCTTCCTCCAGTTTACGCCCCTCCTCCCCCGTTTCGCCGAAGCCTGCGGAGATAACTATAACCGCCTTAACGCTCTTTCTAATGCAATCATCAATCACGCTTGGAACACTTCTAGCAGGCACAGCAATGACCGCGAGATCAACATCCTCAGGAATATCGCTAACTCTCCCATATGCTTTCACACCGTCAATAGTCTCCTGCTTAATGTTGACAGGATATTTCCTACCGGGAAAACTCTGCAGGTAGCTCCACATTATCCCGCCTATTTTAAGCCTGTTTGAAGAAGCCCCGATTAAAGCAACGCTTCTAGGATGAATTAAATAGTTTAAGTTAGAATACCTCTCTTTTACACGCCTACGAGAGGACATTTCTAATCCGTAAGCCGGTTGAACCTGGCTTCGCCGACGCTTGCTGTAGCTCACACTCAAACCTGTCCCACAGCATTCCTGAATCAGACTGTTGACCGGACATTGCTATACTGCTCCTCCGAGCGAGCTAGGGTTTTAACTTTTATAACTTTTACTTAGGACCGGAAGGAAGCATGTTCCATGCTATAGGTGTGACGCTATCTTGCTTAAAGAGGCTCTAGCATCCCTCAAGCCTAGTTCAAAAACTATTGGCCCGGTGAACCCAGTCTCCCTTAAGGCTTTGAAAAAGCCTTCAACATTAAGGTCTCCAGCCCCCAAGGGTAAATGATCCCTGACAACCAGCCTACCATTCTCGACCCGCCTGTAAGCATCGTGCAGATGTATTTCTCCAAGCCTGCTTGAGCATTTTCTGAGAGCGTTTTCGACGCTTATCTCTCCAGAGTATCCGGCGAGAATATGGCCAGTATCTATGCAGATTGACGTGTCAAATCTTTCAGCGATTTCAAGCGTTTTTGAAAACGGGAACTCTATCGACTCTAATGCTATTCTACGCGGCTTCACGCCAGCATCAGCCAAGTATGAAACTATCTGCCCAATGCTTTTAGAAGCATTTAGAGCAAGCGTCTCGAAAAAGAGCTGCTTATAACCTGGGTTAATCCTCATCCTGTTAACCTCCGCAGCCAAAGGACCTGCTACGTGAAGAACATAAGCGAGCGGTTTAAGATCCTCCAGCACTGTAACGGGCTTAATGACCGCGCTGACCGAGGCTGCCCGAATATCCTCAACCGGGGAGTCAAGCTCGATAGACCAGATGGGCAGGTGTGCGGAGAAAGTAATACCCTCCTCTCTCATGGAAACCCATTCATCCAGGTTCTTACTCGAGAATGAAGCTGGAAGAACATAGTAAAGATCGGCGCTGAGCTCAACATGCTTAAAACCGTTTTCAACAGTCTTCCTAACCAGCTTTGAATAGTCAAGGAACACTGAGCCATCTTCAAGCTCTAAACCTTCTAATACTCCCTCCAGCGAGAGAGCTGTAGCCCCAAGCCTTAAGCCAGCCTGGTTACCCATGCTACCTCAACCAACTATATATGACGGTTATAAGATTATATTATGGCCTCAGGCATCAAAACCACTCTACTAGTCTCGTTTAAAACGGTTGACTGAGCCTCATCCACCGGGACCACCCTTCCGTCCAACACTATCGTAAAGTCCTCTGAGAGTCTTTCTGTTTCCCCGGAGAAAACCCTTTCCTTAAACCTCTTCCCATATTTATCCGCCATTTTCTTAACCAGATCGTAAACAGTACTTCCTTCTTTCATATCGATAAGCGTCTCAGTAGACCCAACGATATCCCTAAACTGGCCTACGAGCTCCACGCGAATCTTCATCACTCCGTTAACCTTAGGCACACTGCTTTAAAATAAATGTTTTCATTTAAAGCTAGTTAGGCGCAATATTTCCGGCACATGGCTTGTCACGCATACGTCTTTCCTGCGGGTTAAAATAGCGTTCATACCTATTAATGACATGGGGCCTGATCAACATTTTGGAGCCCACGCCAAGGAGGCTTGAACGATAAATTTCCAGGAGGAGGTTGAACGCTACATTATGGCACTGCTTGAGGAAACCTCTCCGGAGAAGGCTTCATCACGCGAGAGAGTGGTGGACTGCCTGTAACGCCGCCTTTAGCGGCTGCCGAAGCCTCGCTAACCAAGGAGTGAAATATGGAAAAAGTAGCAATGCTAAGGGTTTGAAGACATCCGTGGAACAATGAAGCACACCGGCGCGCGGGTTTTCATGAACTATACGCATAAAAACTTTGCTGAGAGCTTGAAATCCCTACAATAAGTCAACTAGCTCCTTTAGGCTAGATATTTTAAGGCACTGCTCGTCCCCATACCTTCCCGTCCTGTCAATAAGAATGGCGTTCATACCGGCTGAACGCGGACCCAGATAATCCTCCTCATACTTGTCTCCAACGTGTAGAATTTTTTCCAGCGGAGTCTTGGAAAGCCTGGATGCGACGCGAAATATTTCAGGACTAGGTTTCTCAAACCCGATGTCGCCTGAAGCAATGAGCATGTCGAAATACTCTAAGAGACCTGCTTTTCTCAAGTATGTTGCTAGGTTCCTGCTGGAAGAAACGTTTGAAATAGTTATCAGCTGGAAACCACTGTTTTTAAGCTCCTTCAAAGTGTGTTCAGCATCTTCATAGGCCCGAAAGACTGCTTCAGTCAACCAGTAGTCGCGCAAATGCTCAGCAAGACCCTGGTTAGGGATGGAAAGGTTTGAAACCATTTTTCGAAGCAGCCTAATCCAAGCATTTTCATTCCAGACTTCTCTAGTCATTGCTTTCTCCTGGCTCCACCATAAGCGAGCATCCTTCAAAGCCTCCTCAACCTCAACCGGTTTAAACTGATACCCTAGCTTGAGCAGAATCCTGTGGAAAACCATGTGGTCCTCTTCAGCCTCATAATAGAGGGTTCCACCGCAGTCGAAAGAAACCGTTCTAACTATATTTTTAAACAATAACCGCATCTCACGATGCTTGACGACTCAACTTTTCCCCTTCCACCACTGGAACAGCTTTTTACTAAGCTCATGTATCTTCCTAGCGCTATCTATTGCTTTCTCAGCATCCTCCCTGGAATATAGCTCCCTAGGCGGGATGAAGGCATTCTCATCCCCGTAGAAAGCCGGACCCCTTTCTCCGGCAAGCCTTTTACTCGCAATACTGATTGTTTCCAGTTCAAATCTAAACCAGTCTGGAAGAACTCTTATGCGAGCGATTTCAGCCAATGCATCGCTGACATCGTGCTCGCGTGGATACTCTACGCCAAGTAGTCTGAGAACAGCCTTCAGGCTTAGTTCAACGCTTTCCTGCGCCCTCCTAACAGTTCTGTGATACATCTTTTTGGCTAAGGCTTCTTCAGCCTCGTAGAGGGAATACTCAGCATCGTCAAGATAGCCTCTAGCCATAGCCTCGGTGTTCAAATCTCAACGACCTCGCCAGGTTTTATATCGGGTTTCAGATCCCAGAGCCACGTTCCATTCTTAAGGTAAATGCGTCTAGCTTTGAGTTCATCCAGCCTTTTCCTAAGGTTGGTGAAAATCGATTCCATAAAGCCATCTTTGTCAACCAAGATAACGGCATCCTCAACCATATCCAAGTATATTGGCCTATGGAACTTTGCCTCCTCCGGAGTAAGAGGGTAAAATTGCACCCATGTGTTAACACCCTTCTTTCCAAGCTCTTTATACACCGGGGTTTCTCTAAGCTTAATCAGGATCCTAGCCATAATCTCCATTTTTTCACTAATCCTTTTAGGAAGATTCTCTGCCACAAGGAGGATATCTGTGTCGCTAGTCGGCTTAGCGTCTCCCCTGGCTACGGAACCAAAGACAACTAGGCTCACCAGTTTTTCTTTAAAAAAATCATTAAGAAGATTAATAATTTCTTTAATGAATTCTCTTCTATCCGGATCTATTATACTGGTTAATCCATATCTTGGCTTCATCGATCCTTGCATTTTGAAATATCTTGACTCATTACACTTTATATACTTTTAGCATCTGAGTAGAAAAACGTAAGCATTAATACGAGATGGTCAGGTCAACATTAGCGTACTAAACAGATGGTAACCATAGTAAAGTTAATATCGCCAGAAAAAATCCTTCGGCAATATGAACTAGCGCGCGCCCATAATCATGAAGGAGAACACCATCACCGTCAGAGAGCCGTTATAAGCAACAGGGAGACTTTCCCGCCGAAACCCTTCCGGAGCAGGAAAACCCAGAAAACAACGTAAAGTGCTGAACCTGCAGCAGACTGTATGGGGAACAGGCCTAGAAGATTCAGATACAGCCATGCGAGGAGAAACAGTAAGCATAAGGCGTCTGCCTGAAGCTTCCCACGGTTTTTAAAAATCTGAACAATAATGGTTGTCCTGCTGCAGAATGTTGAGCCGATAAGGTAGGAAACCATGCTGAAGAAGAGGAGGCCCCAAAGCCATATATCAGGGTAAGTGAACTTCGAATAAGGGATGTGGAGGATAAGCACCACATAGGGTGCGGCGTAGAATGATACTAGCGTCAGCGAAAAAATCGCCTTATGGTTTACGAATATTCAGACGCTTTCAAGCCGTGATGCATCCTTAGGCTGGCCTTATTAACTTAGCCTGGTTATTATTGATCCATGGGAAACTAGGCCTTAACCAGTTATTTGAAGCGCGTCTTTGAAAGGAAGTCGATAATTTCATTAAGAATGAGCAAATGCGCTTAACTAATGCTGGCAACCTCTGGTGGGTGAGCTAAGCTGGAAGTCGAATACTTTTGCTTTCTCCACGGGTTCTTATAAATCTCTATGACCTCCGATATTACGTTTGGCAACTCCTCTGGCCTACCGACGCCGACCCCGGGGCATATGAAAGCATATTGATTAAAGTAAACATAGTATGTCTCACCCTTATAGTAAAACTCAGCCTCACCGCAGCTTACGGATTTTGGCTTCCTGTAAACCAGGAAGGGCCATACCTTACAAGAAAACGGTTTTAGGCCCAGCTCATGCAGACTGCACAACCCGTATTCGTCCAGAAAGACACATCTCCCACCAATTTTTCTCAAGTATGGCTTCACATCAACAACCACGGCCTCCGGCATTAGCTCAAAAATTTTCGCATACTCGTAGGGGCTGAGGGTCACTTTAAACTTCGTGCAACACTCTCCACACCTGAGACAGGCCCAGGACCCCACTCTTCTCCAAGGTATTTCCCCAACCATTTTTTTCCCTACCAGGTGGCAGTAATGCATTTAAATTTGGAACAGAGATATAAAATTTTAAAGTGTGCGCAGCGAATTCTTAGACGTAAATTATTAATTAACTTTAGAATGTGGCGACTCTGCCGATAACAACCCAGTTAGAAGAGCACGTGCACGGTGTTTAGAGCAACCCACAGCTCTGAGCCTCCTCAGAGATCCGTGTAATCAAGCACTACTGGGAGCCCGGGTAGGACCGGTATTCTAGTTAGGCTGCTCGCCATCCTCCAGGCTTCTATGCTCCACTTACGATGCGCAGGGGTTTCCGAACCCTTATCTTTTATTGAGAAGGCTTTCGCGAGCATTGGTGATGATGCTATGATTGATGAGACTATTCCGCCTAAGAGGCCCAGCGGATTATTCAGAAAGAATGTTGCTAAAAGCCCAGTTAGCAAGCCTACTGCGGCGAGGGCTGCTGAGGCGGTTAGCATTGTTGCCCGTGACCTAGTGCTTAACGGGTACTCGACAAAGAGGACCCTGCCCCCGGCCGCGTCCAGGAGAATCCTGTACGGCTTACCCTTGTAAGCGTACTCCATTAGCCAGAACGGGTAGTGGACTAGCCCAAGATAGTTAACTTCAACCCTCTCAAGCCTCTTTGAGCCTCCGCAGCTCCTGCTAGCTTCATCCATAGCCTGCCCAGATATTAACCGGTACGCGATATTATAGGCTTCCTCGTAGCTCAAGGTAGGCATGTAGAACCTGCTTCTCTGGGCTTGACTCGGGTTGAAGAAGCTTCTCCCCCTCACCGAGAACGAGAGTTCCTTGGCATGGTTGTCGAGCCAGGTGCCTGTGTACGCTGCCAGAATAGGCGTGTTCCGCGTCTCAAGGTAGCTGGCCTGCCTGTCGCCGTAGGAGCAGGAGGAGTATGCCTTGCAGCTGAAAACATGATAGGGAACGTTGTAGAGCTCAGCTTTGCGAAGATTAGCCTCAGCGTTGAAATCGTCAGGTACGCCGTACCTCCTGGTTATGAACTGCATTGCTTTACGCCAGGCTGACGGGCTCTCCACGTAGGCTGGAAACATGTAGTATGTCCAGGTCTTCCCGGTTGAAAGCTCGAAGGTGTGGCCGCAGTAGGGGCAGACGATTATTGAGGCTGATTGCGGCGCGTTTATAGAAGCGTTGCAGTTTAGGCACGTGACTGTCTTCATGCTCACTTCCACTTCTCCTCCCTAACGTCGCTAACAGCCTTACTCGCCAGGAGGGCTCCGGCTGCTGAAACAAGTATGAAGCCGAGTACTGGAAACCATTCTCTGAAAGACGGCAGGAGGGCCAGTATGAAGGCGCCTGCCGCAACTGACAGGATGCTTCCGAGTATGTACAGTATTCTCTGGCCTAGGAAGACTGGTTCCGAAACCCTTAGGAATTGAAGGTTGTAGCCTGAGACGCTTGCCCTATACATTCCACCCTTATACTTGTATACGAGGCTCCACATCGGAGCCAGCAGTATCCAGAGCGAGTTCACCCTGGCCTCGCAGGAATAATAGTAGAAGCCGTCTAAGCCGTTGGATGAGCGTGTGCTTTCCCTCAGCTCGTCCTCAACCATGTCCTTAAGCTCGTCCTCAGCCTCCTCAGGGAGAAGCTCAGCGTTTAAAACCTGTAGCCCAACGTTCCTCCAGTCTACCGCAGCTAGGGGTTGAGGGTCTTTAGCGGACTTCGCCTGGCTCACAAGCTCCTCCAAGCCGTACTCAGCAGCCTCCCTCCTAGCCGTGAAGGCGAGCCTCATCGAAGTGTTGAAAGACCCTTTCTTCGTCACGGTCCTGGTGACGAACGATTTACCCCTTTTCTCAGTAACCCTCCGGAAACCGGACCACTCGACGAAAGCGGAAACATCCCCCATGAGAATCGGCACGTAGAAGCCCTGAGCCTCGACAAGCTCAATGTCGCCGTAGACCCTGCTCATATCCGGGTCGCTCCTCATCCTGCTCCAGAAGGCGTTCACCACCTCATCCCTTGTCCGAGTCGGCAGTATGAATATTTCAAACCTCCCTGTTGAGAACCAGTTAACCGTCCCACAGTATTCGCACACGCATGCTATTGTCTCAGGAGTGTAATTCAAGGGAGCACCGCAGTTTGAGCATTTGAAGACCTTTTCAGATATGGTTGACTCTGTCAACGCCTACCAATCCTTGAAACCATTACCCCGACCACGACGATTATTATGAGGGATATGCTCAGGTTCAGCGGCAGGTTTCCGGTGAGAAGTGTTAGTAAGAGTGAGAAACCGAGGCAGCACATCACTAGTCCCCAAATAAGGTAATACTTAAAGTCGGCAGCGTAAATCGAGAAGAAAATAGTGTAGAACCCAAGCATGATGAGCGGCAGTGAAACTAGAGTAAGCGGTTCACCGTAGCCTGTTGAAAACAGTATGCCGTCTACGCCTATTGAGACTAGCAGGACAGCCAGCGCGTAGCTCCCATACCCGGCTTTTCTACTCATCTCATTAGCCTCACAACCACAAGGCGAGCTTTGAATATATAACTTTTCCCTCATCTTCGTCAAGGATTGAAGGGACATTACGCACCTCGCCTCAATTTCCTCGTTATGCTTGCCAATTCTTCTGGGCCAAGCTCCTCGTGAGAACCCGACACTCTGGGAGGCTTCTCGCTGAGACTTATGAGCCCTGCCCTCGGTATTCCTTGGGAATGAATTAGTTCTATAGATCTCCTAGCTTCACTCTCGCTGATCTCCCCTATCTTAACTTCATACCCTATCATCGGGGCCCTGCCCTTCGAATCCAAGATGACTATATCCACATCCCCCTTCCCCCCAGGCAGAATCATGTAGCTCCTCACCCCTCCTAGATACTCGGCAAGCATCTCCCCCAGGCTAAACTGTAGCTCCCTACCCAACACGCTTAGAATAATGCCTTCATCTATTTTTACGCGCGGCGATTCGCTGATGTTCAGCTTCTGGTCAAGATAATAGACTAGCGAGAGCAGGGGAGACCTGTGCTTGAAATAGTTCCTCGAACCCCTGGTTTTCCATAGCGGGATTTTCTCTAGAATCCCCATGCAGGTAAGCCTTTCAAGCAAACCGGTTACTGTTGGAAGGCCGCCAGATATCAGGTTGTTCGCGGTTAAAACCCCTGAGATCTCCGCTGGCATCCATATGCCTCCTCCCACTATCCTGATGACCGCGTCGTAAACCCTTGTTAACATCCTCTCCTCCTCCTCAAAAACCTCTCCGACAAGCCCAGGTGCTGACGCAACGAAGTATTGAATCTTATTGCGGATTTCTGAAAAAACATCCTTTTCGAATGAGACCATAGGGATCACCCATGGGTCTCGGACAATCAGCCCCCATAGTAAGGCGTTCCTGAGGGAAGAACATATCTTACTGAGAGAGAGAACAGCGTCAGAGTAGCTTATCAAGTCCACCTTGAATGGCGAGAACAAGCCTAGGAGAGGACTCTTTCTCTCGAAAACCCTTCTCACGATGCTGAGGCTCGAACCGCTTGCAACCAGCCTTCCGTTCGGATGGTTCGCGGCAATCGAGTCCCAATACTTATCTGGCAACCTTTGAAACTCATCCAATAGGACAACCCTTCCATCCCTCAAGAGGTTTCCGATACGTCTAACCGCCTCCTCAGGATTAACATGTGAAAAACCGTTTTCATCCCAAGCGGCAACGCTGCCAGACCTGGTCACCATAAAGTAGTTAGACTGGGTGAAAACCCTTTTTAGCAGGAAGGTCTTCCCGGTTTTCCGCCTCCCGTAAACCAGTATCCATCCTCTTAGACCTCTTAATTCGTCTTCCTCTCTCCTGCTTACTACGATATGAGGAATATTCTCCATAGAATATTCCCATTAGAATATTCTTATAAACTTTTAGCTTATCCTACACACCAGTTCAGATTTGCTTCTTAACTATCGAGTCTACTTGTTTATTCAAACTATTGGAGCTTTGCACCACAATTGAGGCAGAACTTTGAACCCTCAGGCACCGTGGACCCGCATTTCGGACAGTTAACACTCTGAGGCTGCAACTGAGCCCCACAGTTCATGCAGAACTTTGCGCCAGCAGGGTTCTGCGTTCCGCATTTCGGACAATTCACCGTGGCCTGCATGGGTGCACCGCAGCTCATACAGAATTTAGCTGTGCTCGGGTTCTGCGCCCCGCATTTAGGGCACGCTACTGTTCCTGCTGGAGGCGCGGCAGGTGGCTGCGCCGGCGGCGGAGGTGCTTGGATGGCTGCGCCGCAGGACGGGCAGAACTTGCTTGTAGAGGGTACTTGAGCTTTGCAGCTTGGACATATGACCATTGGTGCTGCGGCAGCCTGCTGCATTAGCTGGGGCACCAGAACTATTCCTGTTCCAGCCGCCGCCCCGGGCGACTTGCTTAGGGACTCGGCGACGCTCTTAGTCGTGTCCATCGCCATGACTTGTGTCGCAGCGCCGCCGGTCTGCTTTATCCAGAACAGCCTATCCCTGTACTCCGGCGTGGTGTCGACGCCCTCAAACTTTAGGTCTATGACGTCTACGCCGACGCGCTTAAACTCCTCGTCTATCGTTGCCTTAACCTTGAACGAAACCTCCTCAAGCTTTGTGAAGACCGTCACAAGGTCGTATTTCGAGAGCTGCGTTATCAGCCTCTCGTTCATGAAGCCCCGTAGAAAGCTGTTTACGGATTCGGTGGTGTAGGCGCTCTGCCCTCCCACGACCTCCATTACGAACGTCTTTGGGTCTCCAACTTTAAACCAGAATGCCCCGTAGAACTTCAGGGGTGCGAGCTCAACCGTCTGCCCGCTGGCTCCGAACAATCCTTTAAACTGCTTCGTGGAGACGAATATGACTGTGGCTTTGAAAGGCGTGGTTTCGAAGCCAGCCACCCTTGTTAAGACGCCTGTGAGCAGCGGAAGGTTCATCGTTGTTAAAGTATGTCTGCCAGGCCCGAAGACATCGTAGGCTTTGCCGTCCCTGAAGAATATTGCAGCCTCATACTCGTGGACGATCAGCTGAGCACCCCAGGTTATCTCCTCCTTAGGGTATCTCCAGACGATGTCTTCAGCCGAGGCCCCTACCCACTCTATTATCTGAGGCATCTTCAAACACCTCCCTTAATGGAGACTATCTCCTCCTCCCTGGAGGCTAAGGCTGATTCAAGCTCTCTAGCCTTGGCTTCAAGCTGCTTCAAGAGACCGGGGAGAACATCCAGGCTTCCGGCGCTTGCAGCATTTTCAGCCTCCTCAGCTGTTCTAGAGACCTCTTCACAAGCTCCTAGAAGCCTATAGTCGTGCTCCATCAGCCTGTCGAGCTCAGCCTCACGAACTTTAACAAGGTCGAAGAAGCCCGCGTAACCGTAGTCAGCATGCTCAATCTTGTTTATAACCCTGTCTAGGACCGCGGAAACCCTGTTCAGATTCTTAAACAATTCGACCGCGTTTGAGTCGGCAGCCTCTCTTGAAACTGTTTTCAAACGGAACCTGGCTGCCTCAAGCTTTTTAACCATGAAATCTCTTAGAAGCTTATCTGCTTCCCTCCTAACCTCCTTCTGCTTGTATCCCCTGTAGCCCGGGATGTAGGAAGCTATCTTCTCAGCCAGCCCTCTTTTCTCCTCATACTCCTTTATGAATTCGCTCATGAAAAGACATGATTCATAACTAGCTTAAAAACATTACTTATAGAAGAATTTAAAAACACGTTTTCTTAAAGGGGGAGTGTAACAGGCCTCCCCTGTCTGATTGACCTGTGTATCGCCAGCGCAACCTCTACAGCAGCCCTCGCATCCTCAGCTGAAACCAGTGGCTTCTCCACCCCCTTCACGCAGTTTATGAAATGGCTAATCTCGTCCCTGAGATACCCTTTGACCTGCCCTTGAACAACTGGATTATAGTAGGACAGGGTTTCCTGCCCCTTCTCCCCCCAGAACAGGAAGCTGTCACTAGGCTGGCTTATCCAGATGCTGCCCCTTGTCCCAACGAGTTCAAGCTTGAAGTCGAAAGACATTGTGGAAGGCAGTATCCAAATGTTTTCAAGAGCCCCTATCGTGCCGCCTTTAAATCTGAAGACGGACCAGACTGCATCCTTCACACCATATGGCTTGAGAACCCTGCTTCCAGCCTCAGCGTAAACCCGGGTGATATTTCTCCCGATAATCCACCTCATCACATCAATATCGTGTACTCCGAGGAATAAGAGCAGAGAGGTTTCCTTAAGCCAGGCTTTCAACCGCATGGGGGAGTTTATCGAGTTGTTTCTCCTAGCCCATATTGAGACAGGTTCGCCTAGCAGCCCCCTATCCATGTATTCCTTAGCCTTCGCATAATTGTAGTCGAACCTCACTATGTGGCCGACGAGGAAAGTTATCCCTGCTTTTTTAACAGCCTTCACAATAGCGTCCGCATCTCTCAGAGTTGTCGCGATGGGCTTCTCCAGAAGCACTGCTTTCCCAGCCTCCGCCGCAGCAATCGTAGGCTCCCGGTGGAGATGATCCGGGACAACGATGCTAACAGCATCAATATCCGGCCTCGCTAAAAGATCGTTGTAATCCGTATACCATTTCTCCGCCCCATATTCTCTCGCAGCCTCCCTAGCTTTTTCCTCAAGAACGTCCGCGGTTGCAACAAGCTTAACCCCCGGGAGCTCCGAGTAGACGCGAGCATGGCACTTCCCCATAACGCCGCAGCCTATTACTCCCACCCTAATCAGACTCATCTCTCTTCAATTTAAAGCATCTTAACCGTCTCTAAAGGCTTTACTCTCAAAACCTCAGGATTGAGAAGGCTTGGAGGAGCCTCCCCGCGGAGAATGCTTATAATGTTTTCAGCAGCTTTCTCAGCAAGCCGTCTCCTGGCTTCGAAAGTTGCGCTCGCTATGTGCGGGGTGAGGACAACGTTATCCATGTTTATCAAAGGATTATCAGGGTCAATAGGCTCCTTCTCGAAAACGTCGAGCGCTGCTCCAGCTATCCATCCTTCTTTTAAAGCCCTCACCAGAGCCTTCTCATCTATCACAGCCCCTCTGGAGACGTTTATCAAGTAGGAGGTGGGCTTCATGCTTCTAAGCTCCTGCTCACCAATCATCTTAACGGTTTCAGGAGTTAAAGATGTTGAGAGTACGATGAAGTCAGACTCTCTGAGAAGATCTTTAAGGGGCCTGTAGGATACGTCTAGCTTAGCTTCAACATCCGGCTTCCTTGTCCTGCTGAAGTATATAACCCTCATGCCTAGACACCTGGCTCTGCTCGCCACAGCTTTCCCAATGGCTCCAAGCCCAACAATGCCGAGCGTCCTACCGTTAATATCGGGGCCAAGCATGAACATTGGGGACCAGGCTATCCTCCAAGAGCCCTTCCTGAGAAACCTGTCCGCCTCCACAATCCTCCTGGCGACTGAGAAGAGGAGTGCTAGTGCAAACTCTGCAACAGCATCCGTTAAAACACTCGGCACATTAGTAACGTAGACTCCTCGCACAGTAGCCTCTTTCAAATCTATATGGTCGTAGCCGGCGCTCATTGTGCTTATAACCCTGAGTTTCTCAGCCTTCTCAAGAACCTCCCTATCTATCGTGTCGCTTAGAAGTATGAGCGCAGCATCCTTGTCCTCGAGGCTCTTAACCAGAACGCTTTTAGGAGGCGGGTAGTCGGAATCGTGAAGCTCGACGTCGCAGTGTCTCCTGAGAAGCCTTAGAGCAGACTCCTGTATCCTTCTCGAAACATAGACTCTAGGCCTAACCATGCCACGGATTAACCTCGGGGTTTTATAAGTATTGGTGTACAAGCCTGAGCTTATGAATGTTTTAAAACCATTATGCTAGGACTAGCATCGCCATGTTGAACAGTTCTCTCGTGCTCAAGGCTCAACCCTATTTTTGAAGAGATTTCCCTCACGTAGCTTGGCTTAATGGTTATGAGCACGATCCGGCCGTTCTCGTTTAGAACCTTCCTCATCTCAGGCAGGCACCTGCTGTAGAAAACATACGGATTGATTCTTGCTATCGGCTTAGTGCCATATGGAGGATCCGTAACTATCCTATCTACTTTAAACCTTAAAGCTTTAGAAAGCCTTCTGCAATCAACCCTCTGAAACACTATTTTTTCTGAAGCACCCATGGCTTCAGCGTTAATAGCAGCACCCTCCAGAAAGTATTCTGAAACGTCGAACCCGTAGATCTTAACACCATCCGTCGAGAGGGCAGCCTCAATAGGTATGATTCCGCCCCCGCACATCGGGTCGAGAAGAGTCATCCCAGGCTTAAGGTTGGCGATCCTAATCATTCCATAAGCAATTGAAGGCCTGAGGGCAGCCGGATGAGTGAAAACCAAGTATCTGCCAGAAGCATACTCTCTTCTAGAAAGCCCGACGAAACACGTGTCTCCAACAATATCGAGGAAAACGTTAGCCTGAAAATTCTCCAAGTCCACTTTTAAACCATACTTGTCCACCAGTGCTTGACCCGCCTTCCTTTGAACATCCATGCTTGTAAACTCGTGTTCCCCACGTCTCTTGCAGGTCACCCTGAAGGAGGAGGCTTCACGAAACCAGTTGTTGAACTCCATCCCTATGATCCCGCTGTAAACATCATCTAAGCCCCTTAAACCAGTATCCAAGTTGAAAGCCCCAACATATTCTATGAACCAGTCTACGCTTCTGAGCGACAACAGCCTCGGAGAATCGGATTCAGGAATATCTATGACGATCCTTCCCGGAACACCCTGAGGATTCTCTTCGATGATGCTTTTAACACTGATTTTCTCCTCCAGCTCAGCCTCTACAATATCCTCGAGACCGCATGGGAAGACTAGTAGAAATCTCACGGCAAAGCTGTAAGCATGCTAGCCTATAAGATTTATCTTCTTCAGAAGCTCCAGGGAGACTTCTCGCGTTAGGCTTTCCGGCCTGGAGAGGCTTCTGAAGGCTTGTGAAACATAGAGTAGCGTTGAAACGTCTTCATCGTTTAAAACACGTATCTTAACGTTTCCAAGTGACTCCAGGGCTTTCTGGAGCTCCGGGCTGACTGGGCTTGTAGTCAGCATCACAATCCTGTCGAGCTTCCTGCTTCTCGCGAAATCTATAAGCGGCTCAATACTGCTTCTTTTAAGCCCTTCAGAAGGCTTTGGCGCTTTAATCATCACTCCAACCTGGACACCTCCGCTTGACGTATCTGTGAAAAGAAGGTCTATCTCCCTCTTCCTGGTTAAGGATACGCTTATCCTCTTCCTGCCTATGAGGCTCTGTTTACCGAGAGCTGTTTCAATAAGGCTTGAAACAGCTTTTTCCAGCAGGATCGCCCTCTCAGAGGATTTTTCAATATTGTAGAACCTTGTGATTATCTGACTTTTAACATCGCTGTCAGGTGTAACTGGAGTCACGGCCCTGGCGGCGGGCAGACCCATTTTCATAACGGCCTCCATAGCTATCACGGTGTCAACGTAGTCTGGCTGAGTAATGCCCCTTTCAAGTCTTTCAGCAAGTATCTCGATGCATGCGAAACACTCCGACAGCAGCCTCCTGATCTCCCCACCCGAGTTCGCCCAGAGGAGTTTAACACTATTCATTGGAAACAGGTTTGAATATGCTCCCTCATCCTTACCAAGGTAGAGGGCCTTCACATACCTGTCGATTATATCCTTGGCTTCTTCCACACTTATCTTCTCAAGGCTTATCGGGGTTGAGGAGACCCTGCTTACAATGGCCGGAGCCACTCTGAACCTCTGTCCCTTCAGCTCTTCAAACATAACTGGCGTTAGAAGCAGGAGTATGAATAATCCACCAGGACCATTATCCACAATCCTCTTCAAAGTATGGAAGAAAACGTCAATATTATCATGCACAAGCGTCTCAACCTCGTCCACAACGATTACGAAAGGAGCGTTGCTGACAAGCTTCGACAGATTCACCAGCGTCGTCAAGAATTTTAAAGCATTCTCGTCTGACTCCTTCAAGTAATCGCTCGAATGCTTAGCACCCCAGCTCCCATAGTATGGACTCGGAAGCCACAGTATCCATTTCGCAAGGTTAGGATCGATGAACCTCCTTGTTTTCGAAGGCTCAAATCTCGTTTCAAAAATTTTCCCAAGTTCTTCAAGCTCAAGCCTTACGAGCCCAGTTATTTCAAGCATTCCTTCCTCGACAAGTTTCCTTACAGCCCTGAAATCGTTTGAAACCATGTTGAAAGCCTCCCTAGCCTTCTCAGCCTTTTTACCCAGCACCGTTGGAATCAGACCGACGCTAACAGTTCTCTGAAAAAGCTCGTAACCCATTCTGGAAATCAACACTTGATGGAGCCTCAGGGAAAGCTCCATTAGAAATTCTTCGCTGCCGAGTGTCTCCACGACTTTTGATGCGAAGAAGATTAAGGACGGTTTGTAAACAGAGTCTTGAATAGTCGGCATGTAGGAGAAAGGCTGACCCGGTTTCTCCTGGCTCAGAAGATATTGCAGGTGGAGGGCGAGGTGCGTCTTCCCGCTTCCAGCATCCCCTATAAGCATATCGATCTTTGGCTCTTCAAGCTTGAAAGAATAGTCGATCTCCTCCCTGATTCTTTTCAACGCCCTTATCCTGGACTCGCCGCCAAGTATCCAGATTCTACTTGGAACAGGAGTCAGTGGAAAAGGGTTGGCTTCAAGCATAAGACGGGAATACTTATTTGACGATTGCATAATGGTAGACACCTCTAGCCGTCTTCAAACCACTATTCGATTCGCCACTACCTGCATGAAGTTGAACGACATACGGATCACTACTGTTCAACTCTATTATCCTCCTGTCGAATTCATCACCACTTATATTTAATTCTTCAGATACTTTAAGCCGGAGATCAGTTATTCTCACATAAGGTGCTATTGGACTAGACCTTACCAAGTCGTTATACTTCAGCCTTAAGGTTTCGAGGAAACTTTGAGGCGACAGTTGCTCAGCCTCTTTAAGCCTAGCGTATTTTAAGAAAGGAAGGTTCCAAATGCTCTTCATGCAATAGGCCCTGCCAGCCTCAGAAGTCCTATACTTTTTAACGGTCCTAGTCCTCCCCTCAACCGGTTCAAGATACCCTTTTTTAACTAGTTCTTTAAACTCTTTTTCAGTAAGCCTGCCAGCCTTCTTAACCATTTTCTCCGTGACCCCTTTAGGAGTGTCGGCGAATACAAGTGCAAGCAATTGAAACTCGTTCAGCCGGTATCACCTTATTAAAATGGGCTAAAGTAGTTTTTAAAGCTTGCCTGTCGGCCACAGTAAGCCCCATCTCCAGGGTGTTCAGAGGTTTAGATAAAGTTAAATCCTAATAGGCGAGACGTTTCTACACAGGAAGGCAAACGGTTAGAGATGAGGGTGAAAAGGAAGCGTAAAATGGTTTTTCCCAGAACCATGTTTGAATGCAAAGTGTGCGGGAAATGCTGCGTTGAGGATGTTAAGCGTGGTAGACGGATAGTTCTAACCGAGATTGACGCCTTAGAAATATCTAGCGCTACCGGAATAGGTTTGAACGAGTTCGCGGAGAAAAACAGTAGTGAAGCCTATCCGTACGCTATTAGGCTTGTCAACGGAAGATGCTTCTTCCTTAATCAGGACAACAAGTGCAGTATTTACCCGGTTAGACCTCTGGTGTGCAGGTTCTACCCTTTCGTAATGCATAAGATTGGAGAGACATACGTGTTTCACGCTGACCCTTTCTGTCCAGGACTTGGGGAAGGCACTTATCTTGACGAAGAATATTTCGAAAGGCTTGTCGAGCTGGCTGAGAAGCGTTTAAAAAAGCCTACTGGGCTGTTCGAGGCGCGCCGCAGTTAGGGCACCTGGTCTCACTCTGCGGGAAAACAGTTCCACAATACTTGCATGAAACAGTGGATAGCACGTGCTGAATCTGGAGAGGCGGGGAAACATGTATTTCGATTGTTTTACTTGTCGCATCAGGCCGCCCTTCTACAGCAGCAACCCCCTTCAGACTCCAGGCTACGACCCTATCTAGGCTCTTGAAAGAAGGCTGGGCTCCTGGAGGTATTAGGATTTTAAACTGGTAGCTTTGGACAAAACCCTCGGGAACGTGAAGAGGCCCAGCCAACTGTGGTCTAGCTGAAAATATGACTGCAGAATCCCAGACCTGTTGCTCAACCTCCCTTTTAAGAGAAGCATTGTAAACCCTCCTGGTTCTACGTACCCGCTCAATACATTCAAGCTCGCACCTTATCTCCGTGCAGTCGAACTCTTCCTGAGACTCAACCTGTACTGCGCCCTCCACAGTGTCGCCAAGATAGAAGACCTGTTTACTCAGAAACAGAGAGATGTTTACCCTGGGCGGTGTAACCTTATCCCTGAGTTTCTTAAACAGGCTCACAGCAGGATTTTTTCAACGGGGGGATTTAAGTTTTAAACGGCGCTGAATTAAAACGCGTGCTTACAATGGTATTAGCAGAAGGCTTGACAAGATTATAACCAGCCCGCCGATTAAAAAAGGCAGATTTATACTAATGGAGCCGGAGTATCCAGCTAAGAGGGGTCCGATAATGTTCCCCAAGGAGCCTACAAAGTTGACTACATTGAAGTCCCTCGCCCTGGCTTCATCACTACAATGTTTTTGAATCAAGTAGCTTCTAAGCGGGAGCCATACTGAAGCCCCGAGAGGATCATGCATAAGCCATAGTGCTGCAGACGTTGTGAAATCACTCGGCGCAGTGGCTAATGCTGTGAAAACCCCCTGTACGCATGTGAAAAGGATCAGGGATGATTTGTAAGAAAACTTTTTCAAGCCTGTGACAATCCTGCTGCTGAACAACATGGGTATTCCCAGACTAAGCCTGTGAACAGTCATCAGGATTGAAAGCGTCTCTGGAGATAGTGAGAATTTCTTTGAAAAGAACATTGGTGTGATGAAGCAGTGCGTAGCTGAGCCTCCAATCGTTACAACAAGCCCTGAGGCAGCCAGAATAATAAGCCCCCTGTTTAAACCCTTGCCTCCAGCCTTTTCCACAAGGGGCTTCTCAACATGCCGTACTCCTGCAGAATCCTGTTCGCTGAAGAATAAAGCGATCACTAGGAAGCCTATTACTTGAAGAAGCCCAGAAAAAACGAAGGGAAGCCAGTAACCATAGATGCTTATTAATAGCCCGGAGGATGCGAGGCCCAATGCTTGAGAGATGAACTCGAGCCCCGATACTTTAGAGTAGGAGGCAATGAATCCCCGACGATCCTGCTCGTAGACCATGGTTGTGAAAACAGCGTTCCTGATCGCAACCGCGGAGTCGAAGAGAATCTTGACAACACCCATTATAATCACCGATTTAAAGTAGGGTGTTAGAAGGTGGGAGAGCCCTCCGAGCAGTAGAGCTAACGCAATGAAAATTTTCCTACCGTACTTATCTGACGCAGCCCCTAGAAGGATGCTGAGGAAGGCGATGAATATTGCTGAGGCTGTGAAAACATACCCGATTTCCATAAGCGGAATGGAAACATAGTCCATGTAAAGGGGAAACAGGATTTCGTAAAGCCCGAAGGAGAAGCCGAAGAGCCATGTGGATGCGGTCAGCGCAGTCAGTCCTTTTTTTCTGCCTGACATGTGCTACGGGCCGTTCAGCAAGAGGCTTATAAGCATTGACAACAAAGTTTTTAAAAGGCTTTTAAGCAATAATAACATGGCCAAGTACAGTACGGGTGCGAAATATTTTGCTCAACCAGGCCCAGGAAATACTGGTAAAGTGATTAAGGCGGTTGCGGAAAGAATAGAGAAAGGCGGTGTTACGCAGGTTGTTGTCGCAAGCACTTCCGGAAGGACGGGAGTCAGGTTTGCCAAGGCTTTAAAGGGTAGAGCACAGGTTGTAGCCGTATCCCATGAGAAGATGGAGCCTAAGCTGAAGGAGAAGATAATTAGCCTGGGCGGAATAGCTGAGGACGGTACGCACCTGCCGCTCCACGGAAGGGGCATGGATAAGGTTAGGGATGCCTTCTACACGCTGGGACAAGGATTCAAAGTAGCTTTAGAAGTCGTTCTGATAGCTGCAGATAGGGGGCTTGTTAAACCCTATAGGGACGTCGTAGGCGTCGGTGGAAGTGGAGAGGGTGCTGACACAGCAGTAGTGGCGAGAGCAACCCCGACGAAGGAGGTTTTCAGCAGCGATAAGTCGAAGAGGCTTGAAGTAAGGGAAGTAATCTGCATGCCGCTGAAGAAGAAGTGGTGGGACTGATCATCCTAGGAGCAGTTTAAACCGAACAGTTAAGCCGGCGTAGACCATTAGAAAGCTTCTAACAGCGTAAACTTTTAGAAATAATATTCTTGACTAAATCCATATATCCTGTTCATTAGCAGGTTTTTGTTTAGAAATGGTCAGGAGGCTGCCGGACAGGTTTCTTAAATGGGCTTACTTCGACAGAGTCCGCTTCATCAAATCCATTCTGGACACCGGTAATCCGGATAAAGCGATGCTTCTCATAGAGTCGACAAGACACAACCCAGCGCTCTGCACAGCCCGGATTAAGAGCTCTGGGATAGAGTTGAACGCTAAGATAGTTGGCGCCGGCTTCGTGCCTAAGCAAAGCTTTCTTGAAGACGCAGTTAGAGAACTGAGGTCACATGTGGAGGCAGGCAGCTCAATGACGAGGGAGGACTATGCTGAAAAAGGACTGCAAATTCTGCTTAGACACGTGTACTTCGAAAGCGAGGATGAGGCGAATCGTAGAGTCGACTTTACGAAAATAGCAACCCTAGAAATAGGTGCAGGAATAGCGGGATCCTCCAGACACACATGGGAGAACGTTCAGAGTTACAGGCGAGCAGTCATGCTTTACTACATGCCTCCCAACACCAGCTTCGAGGTCAGGGGCATGCTCGACGTATTGACCGAGGGAAACTATTTTGAATTCGTCAATTTAGCCCATGATGCATTCCATTACACACCCGTTGAGAAGAGGGTCTTCAAACCATGCTATATTTTGAATGTTGAAGAGGTTTATGATAACAGTGCTACGCAGGAGGGTTTTGGCCGTCTGCTTGAATAATTGTGAGCACGATGAAAGACTCCTGACGTTCTCATAATGGTTCATTAAGCCTATTCCCAATACCCTTTCTCCGCCAGCGCGCGATACATGTAAGCCGATTAAACGCATTAAGAGTCTATAGAAACATCTTGGCTTCAGAGTTCACTTTCCGCCAATAGAGTTCAAACAATAAGCCTGAAGGCTTAGGCTTCACTTCATTGATGAAGCCTTTTTCAAGCTCTAATGATTTTGCAAAGGCTTCCTCAGTAAGTCTCTTCAATTCCTCGACGGATGCTTCCCCTTCTAGAAATCTAGACCTTAATTCCTCGGCCTTCGAATGGAGATAAGCCTCTAAAGACTCTACTTGGCTACGTATCTTTAAGAAGTATTCTTTAAAGGAGCCCAGCATCCTCCTGCTCAACCTTTCATGAATCCACCAGACCGAGTCGGAATCGTAAAGCCTGTCTGGGACAAGTTTTAAATCCGGTAGACCAGCCTCCATGAAAACCGGCTTGTAGACGCTTATACACGGCGTCGAGGTAGCTGTAAACCAGTGTATCTGCACCTTTTCAAAAAGCTGCCCCACGTAGGAGGCTGCAGTCTGGGAAGGTCTTGTAAGCACTCCGGCATGCATACAGACATCTCTCATAGATCCTTTAGCTGGGGTAAAGTTCTCTCCTAGCCTGTGGCTTCTCATAATGTTCTTGACGATATGCACATCGATCTCACCTGTTTTCTGCTCCAGAAGGCCCTGGGTATAGGCTTGTCTCTCCCTACCTCTTGCAAAATGCGTGTAAAACTTGTCTGAATAGCAGTTCGAAAAGTCGAAGTCCCTATCATCCTTACACCACCCTTTTTCAACAGCATGTTCAACAACGTTTTTCGAGGCTAAGTCCCATTTGTTTTTAATAGTTAAAGCGTTGGAAATACTTCTCACATTCTTCACTTTCTCAGCAACCCAGTATTTCCCAGCGGTCTCTAAAACCCACGCCTCGTTAGGGTCGGAGATTATGAACGAATTATGGTAATACGTCTTGCTTTTAAACCCGCAGTTACCACCCTGCCCAAATTCCTCCAAATATCTAACTATGAAAAGCAGGGCCTCATAGGAGTCCCTACATCTCTCCAAGGCTAGCCTCAGCAAATCCATTCCAGTGAGACCCTTCTCCAGCTTCTTTTCCCTTGTGAATACAGCTTCGTTTCCTATAGCCAAGCCGAATTCGTTAACACCCATTTCAGCACCCCACATCCAAACCGGCCTTGAAACAATTATGGCATTCGTCCTCTTTACTTGCGGAACCTTTACATACGTGCAGTTTACAAATTCTTCGTCGTGCTCCATCCTAGGATAAAACTCTAAAGCCTGAGGCTCGTTAGGCTCCCTGTCACTATTCTTAGCGAAAATCGTAACCCTCTCTTTAGTTGAATTCTTAAGCGCTACTAGAGTGTCGCACATGCCTTAGTAGAGTCATTTAAAGAAAATAAACCTTTATGCTGGTTCAAGTGGAAACGTTTTAAAAATTTTAAAGAGAGTTATTAACACTATCAGCGAGTTATTGAAGCCCCTAGAATTTTCGGGCATAACGGATCCGGATTGCTGAATGTTCCGTAAAGCCTGTATGATCTAGCGTAACATCCCCCTCTACAAGTCTCTCTCAGAGAACAATCTGGGCAAGGGTTATTCTCGACGATTTTCCTAAGGATTCTGCTTGAACGCAGCTCCCGCCATGCTTCTGAAAGACTCTTACTCCTAACGCTTGAGACAACAATGTCAAGAGTATCGCAGAGAAGAACCTCCCCTCCTGGACCTATATCCATGTTTTTCTCAATCCTGCACGAGTCCCATGAAACATAGTGGGATCTCACTATGAGGCTGGCGAACGGCATACACCACAGTATGATGTTGAAACCAAGCCTATCCGCAGCCTCATCAGCCAAGCGTAGAGCTTTAACGCAAGAGTAGGCGTCAGCATTCCAATCCTTGTCCGCCGCCCTTCCGAAAGGCATTACGGGAAGCAGTACTGCAGAGGAGGCTCCAAGTTTCTCCGCCAGTTGCACAAACCCTCCGGCTTCACTGGCATTCAGGCGGGAAATCGAAAAGATAGGTGTGAAACTAACCCCCTCCTCCTTGAGAACCCTTATGTTCCGCATCAAAACATCCCACGTTCCTGGGCCGCGCACAGCCTCATGCGTATTCTTAACTGCGCCGTCAATGCTTGTGAAAACGCGGATACCCTGCGAACCTAGCCTCCTTGCCTTCTCCCGGCTTATTGCGGAAAGATTTGTGAAAAGAGAAACGTTTACACCTTCTTCCGCGGCCGCAAGTATTTCGAAAATACCCTCCCTTAAAAGAGGCTCGCCACCCGTTAAATGAAGGTTTTTAACACCCATTTCACAAGCCTCCTCAACCAGTTTTAAAACCCGGTTCTTGCTTAGTTCACCACTCCAAGAGCGGGAGGAAACATAGCAATGTTCGCATCTAAAGTTGCACCTTGCCGTAAGCAGCCATGTCACGTAATCTGGGGGGCTTGGAATCGGACTCATGATCCCACCTGAGAATTATTGAAAGATTACTCGGATTGTTTGGAAACGGGTTATTAATACGTTTTTGTGAAAAGAATCCCACTTAATTCATATGGGAAGACTATGGGAATAACCTTATTAAGACACCCGTAGATCATCTAAGTTTAATAAGCTTAACGTCGAAAAAGCAGCGCTGTAAAATCCCAGCCTCCAGCCCATAGCAGATGCGTACGCTCCTCTTCCGCAATGATCCATGCTCAAGTTTAATACATTTCTTGACGTGATGAAGCCTCAGGTTAATGAACCGGGTTGTGGCTTACGCGGAGTTTAAAACTTATATTGCTACAGAGTCTTCCGCCTTCCATGAACCTGGCTGAAGCCATAAGCCTCATCCTTGTCGCATTCGCATCTACAACGCTGCTTTCAGCCGTCGGGTTGGCGGGTGGCGTGGTAATAGTTCCAACATTGGTTCTGCTTTTCGGTCTGGAATCAAGGTATGCTTCAGGCACAGGTATTTTCGCAATAATCTTCGGAATATTTTCAGCAGCATTCACGTATTTCAGGCAGAGAAGAGTCGATGTTAAGCTGGCTCTGCTCTTCGACACGCTGGATGTGGTTGGGGTTGTGGCCGGAGCATACTTAGTCGTTGTTCTACCATCCCTGGTCACAGCCCTACTCATGGGGTTTTTCCTACTGACTTCAGCATGGAGGCTCTGGGCGGGCAGTGTTAATCAACCTAGAAAAGTCGAGAAGAAAAGCCGGAGACCATGCATTAAGCGGCGTCTCACAGATAGGGATGGAAACATTTATGAGTATGAGCTTGGCGTACCTGAGCTCGTCCTATCCCAGCTTGCAAGCGTTTTAAGCGGCATTGCAACAGGTCTGTTTGGAATAGGAGGGGGAGCAGTAGATACTACCGTGATGATGCTGATCGGAGTACCGCCTCACATCGCCGTTGCCACAGCAGTCTTCGGAATGACAGTAACTAAGATTGCTGGAGTAATCTCGCATCTTGCATTAGGAAACGTTTTAATAGAATACGGTGTCCCCCTAGCAATTGGGACAACGGTAGGAGGATTACTCGGCCCAAGGATTTCCAAGAGGCTGAGGCCCTTAGCGTTGAGAAGGGTTCTAAGCATACTTATTCTGATCATTGGTCTCAGGATGGTCGCGTTATGGTTTGAATGAGTCGAAAACTAGCGCTAACAATTGTTTTAAGCATCGCATTCACCATAATAATTCATGAGGCTTTCGAAAGCCGTGCAAACCGCGTCTATGTTTTCAAGCGGAACATCTGCATGAATCTCTGAATACATCATTAATCCTCCTTTCTCAGAACCGAGCTTGACAACAGCCTCATGAATGTGGCTCCTGATTTCCTCAGGATTGCCGAAGGGGACAAGGAGTTGACGGTCTATATCCAGGTCGATGCAAACCCTCCCCTTGATCTCCTCTCTAATATTGTCTAGCCCGTTAACCCGGTCCTGAATATTTAAGACTGAAACACCCGCTTCCATAAGGGCATCAGCCACCTCCATTATGTGGCCGTCAGTATGCAGGTAAACCCTTATCCCTGAATCCCTGACTCTCCCGAATATTTTCCTGTATGAAGGATAGATAAACCTTCTGAACGTCTTAGGGCTTATTGGCATCCTGTCTTGAAGACCAAGATCGTCCCCGAAGGAAACCATGTCAACCCTGAGCCTGATGAATCTTTCAACAAGAGCAAGATTATACTCGGTCAACATCTCTATTAGTTTTTCAAGCTGACTAGTGTTTCTCACGAAGTCCATCATCAGGTTTTCAAATCCTCTCAGATAATAGAGCCTTTGGAAGAAGAAGCCGTGAGGCATACTTCCGACAATAACATCATCCATTTTCCTAGCATTTTCTATTCTCTCCTCAATCGCATCCCACGGGTCTAACCCACCACCCTCCTGAACAATGCCTTTCTCCGGATCGGGTAGACTATAGTGCGCAAAGTCAGACCAATCCTTCAAAGGGTGCTTCACAACCTGACCCTGCAACCCGCTTATGTTAAACCTCCATAAGCATCCGAAGTCATCCAAAACCTCTCTACCCTTCAACCTGCTTCCGAAGTTGTTAAAGTCGACACTTCCCTTCTTGAACGTTGGGAAAAGCCTAGGATGCCTAGCGAGCAGGTCCTCAAGCTTATCCCTATACTTGCTCCAAGTCGTTGGGAAAATTCCCACTCTACAAGGGATCCACCCGCAACCATTCATGTCTATGACTCTAAGCTTTTTCACTCTGATGCTCAAATCGAAGGGTATGCTTCCCCCGCTAAGCTTTAAACATTTCTCGTTTAAAGCTGGAGCCTAAATCATAAGATTTAAAAGATTTAAGTATTATTGAGGAAAGCGAGGGAAAGTGTCAAGGAACCCGAATATAGGTAGACTGCTTAAAGTCCTTCTGAGAGAGGGAGAGCCGGATAGAGTACCTTTCTACGAGCATTTCGTCGATAACGAGGTTATTGAAGCCTTGACAGGTAAGCCTGTATCTAAGGCTTTAGCTGAAGAAGGCTTGAGCTCAGAGAAATACCTTAACACCTTGATTGAGTTCTATTCTAGGCTCGGGTACGACTATGTTCCGATGGAGGTTTCTCCTAAACTCCCCAGGACTAATGTTCTTCAGACGAACGATGTCGCTTATCTTTCCCGTGGGAAAAGAACCTGGCAGGATGAGAACAAGGGGACGATTGAAACAATTGAGGATTTTGAAAAATACCCCTGGCCCAGTCCAGATGAAGCACTGGATTTTTCAGTGTTTGAAAGACTGAGGAGAAAACTGCCTGAAGGCATGGGGGTTGTTGGGGGAGTCGCCGGAGGATTCTTCGAGCATGTGAGCTGGCTGATGGGCATTGGAAAACTCTGCAGGGCCGTGTACTTGGACAAGAGGCTTGTTGAAAAAATGTTCAGCAAAATCGCCATGCTAATAATTTCCCTAGACGAGAGGATAGTTAAGGAAGGGTATGTTGATGCCTTGAGGATGGGTGACGACTTAGGGTATAAGACGGGCACGTTTCTGCCGCCCAGAATCCTACGGGAATACGTTTTCCCAAACTACAGGAGGCTCGCCGACTTGGCGCATTCGAAAGGACTTCCATTTATAATTCATTCCTGCGGAAACCTGTATACTCCTGACGAAACAGGGAGAACAGTGATGGATGATCTTGTGAACAGTGTTAGGATAGATGCTAAACATTCTTTTGAAGACAATATAATGCCAGTATACGAGGTTAAGGAGAAGTATGGGAATAAGGTAGCGGTGCTGGGCGGTGTAGACATGAATAAGCTTGTTCAACTTCCTGAGAAAAGCCTGAGGGAGTACGTCAGGCTAATAATTAAGAAGTGCGCACCAGGAGGCGCATATGCTTTAGGCTCTGGAAACACGATAGCCAACTATGTGCCCTTAGAAAACTATCTCGCGATGCTCGACGAAGGTTTTAGAAGCGGAGTATATCCGATAAGGATTAGTTGAGAAACAGGTTTTCAACACGCGTCAGGCTTAATCCTGTCTAAATGTTTGAAGCGCTCTCTCCTTATCGGATACCTTCCAACCTTTTTAGCGTATTCAACCTCATACTTCAAGCGTTCAGGAGGCACTTTGGCATATGTCTCACCGCCATTGTCGAAAACATAGCCGCCGCCGGGTGCAGCATGAAAAATGCATTTCTCAACCTCAAGCTCAATGCTTTCAAAAGATCCGTCTACTAGAACCCTCCAGTCAGCGTTGCCGTTGAAGAACACTTTCCCCTTAAACGCTTCACTAATTGTTTTAATATTGTTCTCAACACCTACATCAGCCTCCTTTATCCTGTAAACGTTTACAAGTATGTCTGTTATGTGATCCATGTGTGAATCCATGTGTAAATACCGGTGGTTGGCGCCGTGCCGCTCGTAAAGCCGAAGGTTATAAGGCATCGCGAACTCCTCGTACATCCTCCTATTCAAGTAGCCTGAATGATCGTCAGCCAAGCCTAGGCTTCCTGGCCCCGACCCGGAAAGCTCATAATAGTATTCTTGGAGAACGTTGAAAGCCTCCTCCAGTTTTCGGAAAAGCCTATGCATTTCACTAGGATTCTCATAGAGCCACCGATATAGTTTTCCCGGGCCCAGTAGAGAGCCGGCTGCTGAAACCGGCGGATGTATCTGGAGCCGGCCTTCGACAGGAAGACCATCATAGTTTTTACGAACAAGCTCCCTGAACTTTTCAAGCTTCTCATAGTAGGCTTGAACCCCTTTGTGGCGATGCGGGTCCGGAACCTCCAGCTTATCAATATCCTCAAGAGTCTTAATGCGGGGAATTATCCATGGGCTGAGCCAAGGGTTTCTCTCATCAGGCATTTCAATCTTGCAGTCGAAAACAATGCCTTCAGATACGGCTCCAAGGTCTAGATGCACCCCTATACTTGTTAAATCATCTTCAAGCCATTTCAGCCTCCATTTCAATCCTTTCACTTGAGCATCCAGCATTATACTCGTATCGTTATAGTATTCGGCGAAAGTATAGCCAAAAAGCATCGCGTAATATGGTCCTCCCAGCCCTATGATAACCGGAACCCTATCAGGCTCCTTAAACTGAGCAGCTTTCTCAACGCGCTTCCTATTCTCCTCCAGGAGACTCGAATACTTGGCTTTGTTGAAAGGCTCCATCAATGATGTTGAATAAAGCGTCTTTTTAAAATTTAGCTGTTGAAGGAAAACATACTGGGAATGCGGTAGGCTTGTTTCTCAGTCGCGGCGATGCTCTTAAATACGTCTGGAGGCGAGTGGGAACCGTGACAGGCTGATGAAGGATAGGGTCTTCCCAGTTTTCAAGAAACCCGGGAAGCTCAGGGTACTTGACGTCCGGCCGTATTCTTGGCATGAACAGATGACAATAACCTGCGCGCAAGGATTGATAAACCGTGTGAAGCCAAGGGTTTACCTAGTGTTCGACGATTATGTTGACAGACTATGGCTGTCAATCTACGGGAAAAGATACGGAGTGAAGCATGAGGAGGTTAACAATATTTACGAGCTACTGTCATCCTTTAGAAGGGAAATAGCAGGGTTCGTGGTTTACGATGAGAACATGCTGCATTCTGCAAACGTAGCAATGACGTATGGAAGCATCCATAATGCGGTTCCAGCGTCCCCAGGGGTTGCGGAAAAGCTTTCGGAAGCAGGCTTCAGGAAGATAGCTGATTTCAGAGGCAAATGGGGAAATAGGATTGAAGCCTACGAATGGGCTTTTCAAAACCTGATGCAGCAGTGCAATAAAAGGATTGTTGGAAGCATGTGTGTAGACCCTCCTTTAACATCATTCACGAATAAGCATCATGTTAGAGACTATCTCGTTGCAGTGAAAGCATTCTCCTTCGACCTCTCCACTAAGATTAGGGACCGCCGTGAAGTAGAATTGTTCGACAGGATACTTAGCTCTTTCGACTCGCTAGGAGTGGTTTTAGGATGGCACTGCATCAGGGACCTTGAGTCGGAGGCTGTTGCAAGAGCATCTGCAAACGGCTTCTTCGTGCTTTGCAACCTGCATTCTCCAAACCTGACTGTCCACTCAGGCGTGAAGACCAGTTTCAAGTTTAAACAGAGGCATGTTAAGAAAGTAATGCTGGAGGAAAAGGTTTACGTGGCCTTCATACAGTCTGATGGAGACGCTGTTTGGGCAATGAACAATTTTCAAAACCTTAACTGGCTTGACAGCCAGAGGGGAAGATTCCCCTACACATGGGAGATTCAACCCTTGCTGCTGGACCTAGCACCCGGGATTCTGGAACACTATTACAGGACTGCGACTTTAAACGATTATTTTATAGCTGGACCTTCGGGAGCAGGCTATACTGCACCCAGTGTTAACAAGCGTCTTGACGAGTTCCTTGAGCACACTAAGAGGTATATGGAGGCATGTGATTTAAGGTCAATATTAATCATGAACCGTAACCCCCGGGTGGCCTACCAGGAGCTTGAAGACCCTAAGGTTTCTGAGGCTTTTGCTAAAAAGCTTGAAAACTGTTACGGGTTTCTGCATGGCTACTCAGGATCGGCTTTCGAGCCAGCGTTCTTCTTTAACAGTAAGCCGTATTTTCACACAACGCTCTACGCCTCCGCTTCAACAGATATTTTGAAAGAGCTGAAGCGGCTTGTGGAAGACTGCGAAACACGACCATTATTCGTCTCAATCCACGTTAGAGAAGAGGTTAAAATGCCAGTCTTACGCAGCGTGATAGAGAAGCTTGACAGTGAAACATATAGGGTTGTGAAAATGGATGAGTTCATGCTTACCTTGAAAAAGGCTTATGAAAAAGGCCTGTTTAAACAGGGCTTTTCAGAATCAGCCAGGGAATCTCTTAGGGAAAACGGTAAAACAATTTGGGAAACATACCACCGAAGAGTTGAACGCTTGGAGAGGCTTGTCGAAATGGATGAGCAAAGAATGCTGGCGGAGTACAACTCGGACGGATACGGTTTCACCGTAGAGGAGTTGCCGGATCTTCTGGCTTACGATGCGGTTGAGATAGCACTACGGCTTGTTCAGGCAGCGTTAAACATGAAGGGTGTTTACGTGAATAATGTTGAGAAGAGCGTTAAGGACTTTCTGAAGGAGTATAGCGAGCTTCCAGGCGCCCAGATTGTTGAAACAGTTTTCGAAACCTGGAGGAACTGGGAGAGAACCAGGAGTAGCATGGAGGAAGCAAGGACACTGGCGAGAAGAGTAGTTGGGTTTGCGAAGGCTCTTGAGGAGAAAATTTAGAAGCTTCAGCATGCTAGAAGCAAAGCGATAGCTATCGCAACGTCACTCGTCCTATCATGGCTTAAGCTGATTAAAACTCTTCTAGCACCCTTCTCGCGGAGAAGATTGAGAAGCGGTTCACTCATAACTATTCTGACCTCCGAGTTGACCGTTTCAGTCTCAACACCCCTCCACCCTAGCCGGCTTCTGCTAGCATGACCTATGGCTTTGAAAACCGCCTCTTTGGCTGCAAACCTTGCGGCTAGCTTCTCGTAGGGACAGCCCGATTGAAAACAGTATTCAATCTCCCTATCTGTGAAAACCCTTTTTAGAAAACGTTCACCGCCCTTCTCTATAGCCTTCTTAACCCTGTTTATCGAAACAGCATCAACGCCAACCCCGGTTATCAAGCCTATCTGAAAGTTCAGCAGCCTGCTTGAGCCAGCTTCCTCTTTATGTATTCAACAACCTGACCCACTGTCTGGTTTTTCTCAGCCTCCTCCTCAGGAATCTCCAGGTTGAAAGCCTCTTCGAAGGCTGCGATCAGCTCAACAGTATCTATTGACTCAGCCATAAGGTCGTCCACGAGAGAAGTGTCGTCCTTCAAGCTTTCAACACTAACACGGAAGTGTTCAGCTATAATCTTCTTAACCTTCTCCTCAACCGACATTCTACATACCTCCTCGCTCCATTCTCATCTCCGCCTTCCTTATTAAAGTTTCCCTCTCCTCTCTAGTGTCCTGATATATTTTCTCAAGCATCCTGACGTAGCTCTCCGACATTACGACAGACCTTCTCGACATGACTCTCTTCTCCGCTTCAACAGTCCTTCTGAAGCCAGCACCCCTTCTCAACCTTCCTTCAGCATACCAAGAGAAGCTTGGAATATACTTGGGAAGAACCTCCCCGCCTAGGAGGACGCATGCTACTCCGACAACGGTTCCAGTGTTCAGCAGGCAACCTATGCCGAACTTCGTATGGTCTCCTATGAAGCTGCCAACCTTCAGGTCACCAGTATCCATTAACCTACCTTTCACGTAGACGTCGACATTACTGTAATCATTCTTAAGATCACTATTAGTAGTCAGGGCGCCGATGTTAACCCATTCACCAACGTAAGCATGGCCCAGGAAACCAGTGTGATACTTGTTAGAATAACCGTGGATGATGCTTGCCTCAACCTCTCCCCCAACCCTGCAGACAGGCCCTATCGTTGTCTCCTCCCTTATGTTTCCACGGACAATCCAAGTATTCCTCCCAATGTAGCAGGGTCCTTCGACACGGCTGAACGGATATATGCGTGCATCCTCGTCAACTATTATTGGGCCGGAGCTAGTGTCTAGAACAACGAAAGGATGTATAACTGCATTTTTACTAACGTGAAGCATACTCTTTTCTCCGACGACAGCAACCTTCTCGTCTAAGGATCCAGCCCCCTCCTGCTTAGACCAGTATGCTTCAAAATCCTCCTTCAGCATTTCGTGATTATACTGGATAAGGTGCCACGGGTATTCTACCATCCGGGCGTCAACCTGCTTAACGCTCAGCTCAGACCTAAGATTCTCAACAGTCTTCTGAAAAGTATCTGAAAGTTTTCTTCTAACTGTTTCCCTCTTGACGTGAATATATACTATATCATCCTTGCACATCGCGATGACCTCGTCTTTCTCAAACGGGAGATGGCCGTGCTCAGGAAGCCACCTACCGTTAACCAGAATAGCATCATCCCTACTCAGATCCTGAAGGCTGTTCACAACAACGTCTCCAAGCCTTTCTCTCAGAACAGGAGCCAAATAGTCCCTTAGGAAGAAAGAGGTCTCGACACCGGGATGAGTCCTCCTGATTCTTTCAACAAGCGTCATCGACCCGCATCTCAGCTCGAAAGTAGCTCTTGTAAGCGTCAACGGGTAGAGAAGGTCATACTTCTCATCCTCGAACACGCAGACCTTCAATTCGCCTCACCACTGCCACAACATGGGATTCTTTTTTAATGGTTTAATAAGTGTTTCCTAGTCTCCTCAGCTATAGCAAGCTCCTCATCAGTCGGTATAACTAGAACCTTAACCCTAGACTGCCTACTGCTTATCACCCCAGTTCTGCCCACTGTCACCCTATTCGCATCCTCGTCAATCATTAAACCTAGGAAACTCATGTTGTCACATATCATTCTCCTTATGAGAGGATCGTTCTCACCTATCCCGCCTGTGAAAACAAGTATGTCGAGCCCACCCAACACTACGGTGTAAGCACCTATATACTTTTTAGCCCTGTAGGCAAAGATATCTAGGGCAAGCCTAGCCCTTTTGCTGCCAGCCTCAGCCTCCCTCTCCACATCCCTAATATCGTTGCTAACACCCGAGACACCAAGGAGCCCACTCTTCTTGTTAAGAATGTCTTCAACCTCCCTGGGGGAGAAGCCCTCGCCGATCAGGTAGAAAACTATCGACGGGTCTATGTCCCCGCTTCTAGTACCCATGACCAGGCCTTCCAACGGGGTGAAACCCATGCTAGTATCTATTGACCGTCCGTTTTTAATAGCGGTTATGCTGCAGCCGTTTCCGAGATGACAAGTCACCATCCTGAGCTTCTCAAGAGGCTTGCCAAGTATCTCGGCAGCCCTGTGAGCAACATACCTGTGGCTTGTCCCGTGAAACCCGTATCTCCTTATTCCGAACTTCTCGTAAAGCTCGTAAGGTATGGCGTAGAGATAAGCTGTCTCCGGCATAGTCTGGTGGAAAGCGGTGTCGAACACCGCTACCTGGGGGACTTTTGGAAGAAGGCTTCGCGCAGCCTCTATACCAGCTATGTTCGGAGGATTATGGAGCGGAGCCAGGTAAGCCCATTTCCTAAGGGCCTCCAGAACCTTTTCGTCGACAACCGTGGCTTCGAAGAAAGAATCCCCGCCGTGAACAACCCTGTGTCCAACTGCAACTATTTCCTCGAGTGAAGCAATAGCCTTCGGCTCAGCATCGAGGAGAACCCTGAGAATAAGCTCAAGGCCCTGCCTGTGGTTGGAAACATCAACCTCGCTTCTAGACACGATTCCACGAACCTCATGTTTTAAAACCGCCGGCCTGCTTCCGATTCTCTCCAGCAGGCCGCTGGCAACACCCGTCAATAAATCAGCGTCGAAAAGCTTGTACTTTATTGATGAGCTACCGCAGTTCACGACAAGTATTTTCCCCGGCAACCCTTTCACCCGGCTGACTGCGCTAGAACGGAGACAACAGCCATAGCTCCAACGATGTCTTCAACCTTAGCACCCCTTGAAAGATCGCTGACGGGCTTCTTGAAACCCTGGAGAATAGGACCGTAGGCTCCTGCTCCAGCCACGTGTTGAGTAAGCTTGTACGCTATGTTTCCAGCATTCAGATCGGGAAATATAAGGATGTTAGCCCTGCCGGCTACCGGGCCGAGATCTTTCATCTTCTTCCTGGCAACATCCATCACGAGCGCCGCGTCAGCCTGAAGCTCCCCGTCAACCTTGATCTCGGGCGCCCGCTTCTTAACGATCTCGGTTGCTCGAACCACCTTATCCACAAGAGGATGTACTGCACTACCCTTGGTTGAGAATGAGAGCATCGCTACCCTCGGCTCCCAGCCTAGGAGCCTACTGACGCTTCTAGCTGTGGATACAGCTATGTCCGCAAGCTGCTCAGGAGTTGGATCCGGATTTACCGCAGCGTCAGCGTAAACCAGGACACCGTTTTCACCAATATTCTTGTTCCCGGTCTCCATTATGAAGAAGCTTGAAGGTGTTTCAACCCCCTTCTCATACCCAATTACAAGATGGCTGGCTTTAATAACGTTTGCAGTAGTGGTGGAGGCACCGGCAACCATCGCGTCAGCCAAACCCGTCTTAACCATCATGCAGGCAAAATAAAGCGGCTTGCTGAGTATTCTTCTCGCAACAGCCTCGCTGACACTCTTCTCCTCCCGGGCCCTGCAATACTCCTTGACAAAACCGTCTAAATAGCCGGAGGCCGCTAAGTCTACGACTTCAACACCGGTTAAGGATAAGCCCAGCGAAGCAGCGTTCTTCTCCACGGTTTCTCTCGAGCCTAACAGTATTGGTTTTGCAATACCCTGCTCCACGGAGGCGGCGGCTGCCCTCAGTATCCTTTCATCCTCAGGCTCAGGTAGAATAATCCTCATAGGCTTCTCCCTAGCCCTGTTCTTTATCAGCTGGATTACTGACAATCTGCGGCTGGAAACCCGGAGAATTTAATAAACTTTTTGCGTTAAGCGTCTCATCACCTGGTGTGCAGCATTGCTGGGCGTAACACTATCTTAGGCGGAACATGGTTCATCTTTCTAATCTTCAGCTGCATGCATCAACATTAACTCAGAAATAACTGGTTAGAAAGCCTTTTAAAAGGAGGAACCAGTAGTATTTTCGGGATGAAAATAAGGTCCATAACGCTTTTCGCAGCATCCGGGGAAATGCAGAGCGTTAGAGAACGCGTCTCAAACCTGGGCTCAATGCTTTCATTCAACATAGAATCAATGTTTCTGTCGGAAAGCGTTTGGAGCACGAGGGTTGCGCTTCCACCCTTAAGCGAGCAGGAAACCCCTATGAAGAGAGCCTCTCAGCTTCTTGATCTAAACGTTGTAAACTATGCTTCAATAGGTCAGGTTGAGGATGCGCATCCGGCTTTAGAGGAGGTTGTGGAGGTTGTTGAAAACGGGCTCTACGTTTCTATAAACATGAGGAGCACAGATAGGATTAAGAGTATTGAAAAGGTTTTGAGAAAAGCATGTGAGAAAAACCCTTCTAACGGAAGCCGGATATGTGTCAACATGGGTGGAGACATATTTACACCATATTTTCCTTCAGCATGCAACCTGCATGGTGAAGAAGGATTAGCAATATCTCTACTGTATCCCAGTCTCCTCAGACACAAGCATTTAAACCAGTTTCAAGACATTCTCGCCGAAGTTTACGCTTCAACCGAAAAAGTTGGTCTAAAGCTTTCCGAAAGGCTTGGGATCAATTACTACGGGGTTGACGCCTCACTGTCACCCTGGATGGAGGAGAGCGTCGCAGAGATCATTGAGTTCGCCTCAGGGGTTAGAATACCGCTTCCAGGAACCCTCAGCACGATTAGAGAGATAAACAGCCTTATAAGGAGTGCTGTTAAAACGGCTGGGATAAGGGCGACAGGCTACAATGAGGTCATGCTGCCGGTTGCTGAAGATAATGTTTTGAAGGAGAGGGTTGCGGCGGGAGACGTTAAGCTCAGGGACCTTGTATACTTGGCTTCAGCATGCGTCTCCGGAGTCGATATGGTTGTGGTCTCAGACAATGCTCCTAGCAGGATTATAGAGGGAGTTTTTAAAGACCTTTTTGAAATAAGCATGTTGAAAGGCAGAGCCACCGGGTTGAGAATGATTTTCGCATCAGCAGAACCGGGTGAAACAGTTAAACTTAATTTCTTCGGGTGGACACCCGTTATATCGCCCTAAAGCTTTATATTCAGAGCAGGAGTATTAGGAGGTGATGGGGATAGTTCACAGGCCGGATGATATTCTTAACAGGAGAAGACGTGTAGAGGTTGCTTTAAGAGACCTTAACCCCGGGGTTAGAGAGCTTGTTTTAAACATAGTGAACTCCTGGAAAGGAAGCAAATCCATGGAGGATTTGAAGCGTGCCGTCGGTGAAGAAAAAGCTGTTAGAATTGTTGAAGAGCTAAGCCTGCCTGTAGACCAGTAGGCTGCGATAAACCATTTGAAGGTTAACGCTACCCACATCCGTATCATCGATACGTGTCAACAGCTTACGGTGAGGAAAACGGTTTCTCACAGATATTCCGAGGCTTAGCTTTTCTCAGCCGCGGATTTTTCAATCATAGAGCAGAAACGGACATAGGCTTCTTCGACAGCGTCATCATGCTCCGGCTCGAATTCTCTCAATTCAAACGAGTCTCCAACTATCCGCCTAATATCCTTATGTGATTTAACAAAACCCATAGCGTATGCTTGCATAAGGATGTTGCCGATAGATGTTGCCTCCACCGGTCCAGCAACCACTTTAACCCCGGTGAAATCAGCAGTAAGCTGGTTCAGCAACCAGTTTCTAGAACCGCCTCCGATAATGTTAATCCGGTTTATTTTTCTCCCAGTCAGTTCCATTATCCTTTCCAGAACAAGCCTGTATTTGAAGGCCAGGCTTTCAAGTATTACTCTAACAAGCTCACCCTCATCCCTAGGTTTCTCTTGGCTAGTTTCCTCTAAGTAGCTCACTATCTCCTCAACCATGTTTGCCGGAGCCATGAACCTCTCGTCGTCAGGATCGATGAAGGCTATGAATCTTCTCGACTTGCTTGCAATCCTTGTTAGCTCATCGTAAGAATACTCCCGTCCTTGGCCCGCCCAGATCCTCCTGCATTGTTGAACCAGCCACATCCCCTGAACGTTACGCAGAAACCTGAATTTTCCGAAAACACCCCCCTCATTAGTGAAGTTATACTCGAGTGATTTTCTGCTTATTATTGGCTTATCCACCTCAACGCCTACTAGGGACCATGTTCCGGAACTAATGTAGGCTGAGCCTTCATCCTCCAGAAGCGCCGCCGCGACAGCTGAAGCCGTGTCATGGCAGGCAGGGGCTACGATTGAAACCCTGCTGCTAATGCCAAGCTCGCCAGCAAGACTCGTAGAAATCCCTTCAAGCACGGTTCCCGGTTTAACAATCTCGGGCAGAAAATGGGTTGGAATCCCGAGGTTCTCTAAGAGTTCATAATCCCAGTTGTTCTTAGAAGGGTTGAGGAACTGGGTTGTCGTAGCATCTGTAAACTCAGAGACCTTGACGCCGGATAGCCAGTAGTTGAACAAGTCCGGCATCATCAGGAACCTGCTTGCAGCGTTGAGAATCGAAGACCTGCTTAAAACCAGCGAGTACAACTGGTAGAGGGTGTTCAGCCGGAGAAACTGTATACCTGTTCTGAAGTAGATTTCCTCCCTCGAAACCTTTTTAAAGATCTCTTCAAAAGCTCGCTCCGTCCTAGGATCCCTATAATGGTGAGGGTTTCCGAGGAGCTCGCCATTGCTGTCGAGAAAAGCAAAATCAACTCCCCACGTGTCGACACCGATGGACTCAAGGCTTCCGTTAAGCTTTGAATACGCCAGTGAAGCAGCATTCTTAATTTCACCCCATATCCTTAAAACATCCCAGAAAATACTTTCCCCCACCTTCACCGGTATGTTTGGAAACCTGTAAACCTCCTCCACCGTTATCTTTCTCTCAGCCAGTATTCCGATTAAGGCTCTACCGCTCTCGGCCCCAAGGTCGAAGGCTAGAAAGGCAGGATGCCCCATGAGTCTTAAAAACATAGTTATTTTTTAAGCTTTTTCCCGTTTAACTTTAAAGGATTTCGAGGCGTTCACAAGGTTTTCTAGAATGAGGAAAGCCAAGTCGTGTTTAGTCCTCCTCAACCCGCAATCAGGATGAATATAAGCCACGTTATCGATACCGATTTTCGAAGACACCTTGCTCACGATCTCCGCAGCCATTTCAGGAACTGTCAGATCATCCTTCGATAAGACGTTTACCTTCATGCATCCTACTCCAATTTTCTTCCCAACCTCCTCCATAACGCTTCTAGACAGGAGATCAATGTTTCCAGAGGAGCCTGCAAACTCTAAACTGAGAATACTCACGTTTTTCGTCGCGCTTAGAGATTTTATTGTTTTCGCACTTAGCCTTCCGCAGACATGTATACTCGTCAGCTTAGGATCCAGGCCTTCGGTCGCAATGCTAAGGGGCTCCAATATTCTATCGGGGTCAAGAAAACCCGCGCTGATCCCGGGCTCATCTATCTGCGTCAAACCGTCGTACGATTGAATAAGCTTAGCCACCTTGTTCACAACATGCGCAACATCATTATAGAGTTCGATATTCCTCACATTACCGTATGGTCCAGCGTTCTTCATCGCCGCTGAAAAAGCGAAGGTTATAGGCCCTGTTATACCAACTTTTAAACTATTTGAATAACCTTTTTCAGCAATATGCCTCCTCGCCTCAAGGAAATCCACAACCTTGAAAGACTCTCCGATATTCGCCACTGGCTTTATTCTTCCAGTTAAGCAAATCCTCTCACCAGCCACCGTCACACCATGCATAGAGTTCGAAAGATAGGAGAGCATGTCTGTCCTCTGCTCTCCGTCGGACACTATATCTATGCCTGTCTTAACCTGAAGGTCCACGGCAAGCCTGATCGATGTTTCAAGGTCCTGGTGGAGCCTTGGGAGGCTTCCGATAACGGTCGTGGTTAAACGCATTAGTAGGGAATTCGCCAAGCTTTCTTTTAAGCGTTTCAGCCCCGTGGATATAAAGCGGCTCAGAACCTTCCGTTAACAACCTCGAAGTGAGTCGGCTTATTAAAAGTACGACCCCCTATTAGAACCCAGTGTGCAACCCATTTAATCATCCGATCCAGCGTGACTGTTGGAGGGCCGAATATCCTGAAGCATTTTGAAGCATTGCTTAACAAAGCATTCCCCGTCTCGCTGTTTTTGAAAACCGGCTTCTTACCGAAGATAGCTCCGAATTTCTCCGCCAACCATCTGACGGAAACTGTTTCAGAACCAGTCACGTTTATCACCTCAGGAGGGGAGCTGCAGAGCTCAAGGGAGCGAACAGCTATGTTGTTAACGTCCCCTTGCCATATAACGTTGACGTACCCCATTCTCAAGTCTATAGGCAAGCCTTCGAAAACTTTCCTAGCCACATCCAGTAGAACACCGTATCTAAGGTCTATCGCGTAGTTAAGCCTTAAGAGCAAGGTTTTCAAACCGTATTTTCTAGAGAAGTATTCAAATATTCTTTCACGTCCTAAACAGGATTGAGCATACTCACCCACCGGGTCTGGAGGAGTAGACTCGTCCGCGCCCCCAGAAGACACCGGGACCAATGGATAAACATTCCCCGTTGAGAACACTACTATCCTCGACTTCTTAAACCTCCTTGAAACAATAGCCGGGATATACGTGTTTACAGCCCAGGTTAGCGAGGAGTCCTCCTGCGTGCCGAACTTCCTACCAACCATGTAGATCACGTTTGAGGCCTCTGGAAGCCTCTCCACCTCTTCCTCCTCCAGCAGGTCGCATGAAAAAGTTTCCACACCTATTTTTTCCAGTTCTTCTCTTAATCCTGGTGTTGAAAACCTGGATACTCCTATAACCCTTTTATTCAAGCCGCCTTCGTCCACAGCCCTCTTAACAAGCCTCGCAAGAGTAGGGCCGATTTTACCTGAAACACCCAGGATGAGAATGTCGCCCCCAAGCCTGGAAACAGCCTTCACAGTTTCAGGCATAGGCCTCGACAAAATTTCTTCGAGCTCAGGCTCGCTTCCAACAAGGTCTGGAAGACAGGCTGGTTTAAAGCTGCTGCAAGCCATTGATAGTTAAACAGTGTCTCGACGTGTAATATAAACGATACGCGTCGAAATCGTGAGACGGGCAAAGGTTTTTTAAGGCTTTAAAGCCTTTTGGAAACAGTCTTGCCGACTCGCATAGTGGATACTTCAAACAGTCCCTACGCGAAGCTACGTCCTGTGCCAATTGAAGAAGTCGAGTTGAAACACGGCTTCTGGGCGAAACGCTTGAAGAGGATTAGGGAAGTGACTGTTCCATCCCAGTATGAGCTTCTTGAAAAAACCGGCAGGATTTACAATTTCAGAAGGGCAGCTGGAAGGGAGAAAGGCGGTTTCCAAGGGCTAGTTTTCAACGATTCAGATGTTTACAAGTGGGTTGAGGCCGCCGGGTTCCTTCTCGCATCCCGGTTTGACGAGAAGCTTCACAGTCTGGTTGAGAAAGTTGTTGACGATATATGTGCAGCCCAGGATGAGGACGGCTATCTGAATACTTTCTTCACGTTTGGGAACAAGGCTAAACGCTGGTCGAACCTTGCGCGCGACCATGAACTGTATTGCGCTGGACACTTGATTCAGGCCGCTATTGCTCTTCACAGAGCCACGGGAGACCAGAAGCTTTTCAACGCTGCCGTGCGTTTCGCAAACCACATATTGAGAGTCTTCGGCCCAGACGGGAAGCCGGGGGCACCGGGACATCCTGAGATAGAGATGGCGATGGTTGAACTCTACAGGGAGACGGGTGACCCTGCATACTTAAGCATGGCTAGAAAATTCATAGATAACCGTGGAAGGGGAATAGCGGGTGGAGATGTCAACAGGATAGACCATAAGCCGTTCAAGGAGCTCGAAGAGATCGTTGGACATGCCGTTAGATCGCTGTATCTGAACAGTGGAGCTACGGACCTTTACATGGAGACTGGGGACAAAGAGGTCTGGAGCGTTTTAGAACGGCTCTGGAACAACATGGTGAAGTGCAAAATGTACGTTACTGGAGGCGTAGGCTCCCGTTACGATGGGGAAGCCTTCGGCCTCAACTATGAGCTTCCCAGCGCTCAGGCCTATGCTGAAACATGCGCCTCGGTAGCGAACTTCATGTGGAACTGGAGAATGTTTCTCGCAAGCGGGGAAGCTAAATACGTAGACGTGATGGAGCTTACTCTATATAACGGCGTGTTGGCAGGCATATCGCTCGACGGTGAGGAGTATTTCTATGTGAACCCGCTTGCGAGCCGTGGGAACCATAGGCGGAGGAAATGGTTTGAATGCGCCTGTTGCCCACCGAACGTGGCTAGGCTTCTAGCGGGCTTACCCGGCTACTTCTACAGTATTTCTGAAGAAGGCGTATGGGTGAACCTGTATGATCAGAATGAAGCCCGCATCAGGTTTAAAGACGATGTTGTAGAGATTGCTCAGACCACTGATTATCCATGGGACGGGAAGGTTGAAATACTTCTCGGCTTAAAGCGTGAACTAGCCTTCTCAATAAATCTTCGAATACCGGCTTGGAGTAACAGAACAGAAGTGAGCCTGAACGGTAGTAGAGTTAATGGTGACGTTAAGCCAGGGTCATACTTTAGGCTGGACAGAACCTGGAGCAACGGCGATAGAATAAGGGTGAATTTTCAGATGGAGGTTAGAAAAATATCCTGCAACCCGCTTGTCTACGAGAACACTGGAAGAATATCTTTAGGCAGGGGTCCCCTAGTGTATTGCATCGAGGGTGTTGACAACCCCGGGTTTGACGTGTGGGACCTGTTGATTCCCGAGGATGCGGTGCTCAGCGTGGAGTGGATCCCATCCCTGCTTGACGGCGTAATGGTGATAAGGGGAGAGGGTTACGTGGCTGATTCGGACTGGATTCAGGACTCCCTGTATAGAGTTTTCAACCCGGCTGGGACACGGAGAACAGAGTTTTTAGCAATACCCTACTACGCCTGGGCTAACCGTGATCCAAGCCCCATGATCACCTGGGTCAGGTCAATACCCAGGCTGGAGAACATTCAGAAGTAACTTGTTATTGCCATCCATAACGAAGTTTCCTGTAGCACGCTTAGATCAGCTGGATATAGGCAACTCATAGTGTGCATCAGGTGGACATGAGCATGAAGCCGACTGTTCAACCAACGCGAGTCTGAATCTTTCAACCGTAGCCTTGGAAACCATCTTGCTCAAGAATCTTTAACGAGGGTTGAAGGTGTTGTAAATAAGGTCCCTGCTGGGGCTCAAGCATCGTAGAGCAGTTAAGCCGCTTTTTAAACGGTTATAAAGCTGAAGAAATGTTTAAGAAAAAGCGCGGTTTTACTTGGTTACTCTTCTGTCCTAAGCCTCGGGTTGAATATCTCTTCTAATGCCGAGGATATTAGTACGAAGCCTGTCTGAAGCAGAACTATGCATACTATTGGGGAGAAAAGATAAATCCATGCCTTCGGATTGATCAAAGCTGCTTCACCCAGCGCGATGTTTATCATCACTCCCCAGTTTACGGATGTGAACCTGAGGATGCCGAGGGAGAACAATACGACCTGTGAATATATACCGCCGGTAAGTGCTAAGACGAAACTCATAACCAAGTAGGGCATCAGGTTAGGTATTATTTCTCTGAAGATTATGTGCATACGCCCCAGGTTTAGACATCTAGCAGCCTCTATGAAAGGCCTCTCCCTAATCGCCAGAACCTGAGACCTGATCGCCCTAGCAGTAGCCGGCCACTGCACTATACCTATTATCAGCGAGACTTCGAACAGGTTGAGCTCCCTCGGGAGGCTGGCGGCTATAAGTATGAGAAGCGGGTACTGCGGAAGCATCAGGAATATTTCAGTAATCCTCATCATCACCTCGTCGAAAATCCCTCCAAGTATCCCTGAGGAAACACCTATGAGCGTCGCGATGGAAATAGTTACTAAACCAGTCATCGCGGCGATTAGCAGAGCCTCCCTAGAGCCGTTGATTATCTGCATAAGCACATCCCTCCCGTAGGCATCTGTGCCCAAAGGATGCTCAAGGGAGGGTGGAAGATACCTTTTCGCCGGATAGGCCCTTATGTCGAGCGGGAAGAAGAAAGGGCCGATGAGCGCCATCAGTAGGAAGAACGTGACGATTATGAAGCCAGCCATGGTTGAAGGCTTCTTCCTAATCACGTTGAAGGCGAGCATCAGCCTTTTAGACATTCTTCGCCCCCTCTCACTCATTTCCCTCACCTATTACTCAAACCTTATTCTCGGGTCAAGCCTACTGTAGAGCAGGTCCGCCATGAAGTTAGCAGCCACGACGGCGACAGCAGTTATCAAGAACAGTCCAGATATCAGCGGGTAGTCCCTAGCATAGACAGCCTGGTTGAGAAACCTGCCTATACCCGGGTAGAGGAAAAGATTCTCGATTAAGAGTACTCCTCCAAACATGAAGCCTAGGGCGATGGCGAACCTGGTGAACAACGGTAGCATAGCATTCCTACCGACGTAGGCGGTCACTATCCTCCTATCCTTCAAACCCCTTGCCTCCGCAGCAGTAACATAGTATTCTCCAAGCACAGAGATCGTGCTACTCTTCATCGTGAGAATCCATCCTCCGACTGTTGTCAAAACATAAGTTAGGATCGGCAGGACTGCATGCCGTAGCACGCTGATCACGAAATCCAGGTTGAAAACCCGTGGGTCAACCCCGCTGTACGGGCCTGAGGCGGGAAGCCATTTCAACTGTATTGCGAAAACCCATATCATGAAGAAACCAAGTATGTTCTGCGGCATAGCTGTTGTGATAGAGGAGTAGAATGACAATACCTTGTCGATGATTGAACCCCTCCTGTAGGCCATGTGCATTCCTAATACGATGCCGAGCAGGAAGCTTATAACTAGGGAAATAGATACTGAGAACACTGTCCACGGTATGCCATAGCCCAGTATCGTTGCCACGGGAGTGGCAAGCCAGATGGAGTAGCCCAGGTTACCGGTTAAAACCCCCTTTAGGAAACTTACGTATTGTTCGTGAAGCGGAGCCGTAGGGACGAAGGAGAGAGCCATGGAAACCCTCGTCAAAGCCTCCTCGTAGGAGTAGCCCAGTGCGAGAAACTGTTGAATCATCATGTCAACAGGGTTCCCGGGCATCATCCTGTAGAGGAAGAAGTTTATCGTTATCGCGCAGAATAGGGTGAACAATGAGAGAGCAGCCTTCCTGAATATCCACCTCATTCACAATGCACCTCGTTCACAATAGGGTCTTAAAAAGGGTGTTAAAAAAACTTTCGTATACGGGGAGAGTTATTTGCGTTTCCTCTTTACTAGGATGAAGTATGCTGCAACTATCACTATTACTATGACCACCACTATGCCTATGTACATCTCGTAAGGTATCCTGGTGAAGACCGCTTTAACCGTGTGAGCCCTATCCATAGTTATGGTTATCGAGGTACTTGTTCCTGCAGGCGAGCCGTCGACCTCCCACCTCTCGAAATTATAGCCGCTGGAAGGAGTTGCCGTGACAGTTACCTTATCGCCCTTAGCGTACTCGTATGAGCCTGGAGCGAGGCTCGTTGTCCCTCCTTCAGAAGCCAGAACTGTCAAGGCGATCTTTGGCTTCAACCAGCCGAACGCGAACAATGGCCTAAGACCGTGCAGCTCGTATGATCCTAGTCCACTCCAGTAACGCGGATCGGTTGGGAAGACGAACCTCTTGTTCATGTAGATCACGACGGCAGGAGCATACAGGTTTATGACTGGAACCTCGTTCCCAGTTATGTAGGAGAGCGTGGAGTATATCTCTGTAAGCTGAGCCTGGCTTATCTGAGCCGGGAACAGGTTTATGTCTAATGCTAGCTTAGTAACGTTCACTGGCTGAGTCTTCCATGGGACAGAGTGCATCTGGCCCCATGTCTTAGCGGGATCATGACCGGGGTATAGAGCCATGTACTTATGGTAGTACTCGTCGAACGAGAAGCCCGGTGAACCGTAGACTCCTCCACTCAGGTCGTAAGCACCCTTGTAGAACATGTCTGTCCAGACGGCGCTGTCAACCACTTGAACGTTAATCTTTATCCCAACCTTCTCCAGCTGGGCTTTAAGGTTTTCAGCCGCAGGAGCGTTGATCCATGATCCTCCGGTTACGAGTGTGAACTCAAGCCTTGTACCGTTCGGAGTCACGTAAACCCCGTCAGCACCCTTCCTGAAGCCCAGGCCTTGAAGGATCTGCTCAGCCTTAGCAGGATTATACTCGTACTTGAAGTCTTTAAGATACTTGTCTATGAAGCTCTGGTTCAAGTATCTTGTTAAGTCCGGCACGTTGAACCCAATCACGTAGGGCGATGGTACGCATCCTCCAGTATACTGGACCCATCCTACCTCAGTCCTGTTTATAGCGTATGCTAAAGCTCGCCTGACTTCAACCATGTTCAACGGGTACTTAGCCTTGTTAATGTAAAGGGTTACTCCAACAGGCCTAGGTATCCTGATTGTCCAGGCCCACGGGTTCGCCTCAAGCTGCTTCACCAGCTCTGGAGCAGGCGAAATGGCCCAGACGTAGTCAACCTCGCCGCTTATCACTGCCTGCCACACAAGGTCTGAGGTCGCATACCTTATAAGGTGTATTTCGTCTATAGGCGGCTTGCCGTTCCAGTAGTCGGCGAAGGCTTCAAGCACTATCTTCGTCTCATCAACGCTCTTAATCTTGTAGGGGCCGCACCCTATTACTGTTTCAGGCCTATAGTTCTTAAGCTCGTCTATAAGGTCCTGAAAGTCGGCAGTATTCGCGAAAATATCCTTGCCCTCCCTTATCCTTGCCTGAACCTTGTCCGCAATACTGCCATACTGAGTGTAGGAGACTATCATCCAGTGCCACAGAATGTAGAACACTGGGTAATCCGTCTTCTCCTTAAAGGTGAACTTGATAGTGTAGTCGTCAATAACCTGAACATCCTTTATGTAGTACCACAGCCTGTCTTTAAGAAGGTAGACGCAGTATAGCGTGGCCAGAACATCCTTATAGGTTAGCTCATGGCCATCATGGAACTTGACTCCTTTTCTCAGCTTAACCTGGAACCACATGTAGTTCGGGTCCAGCTGCCAGCTCTCCGCCACACACGGCACGTAAGTGCCGTTTGCAGCGAAGTAGTGGGTCATAAGCTCGAGAACCCAGTCGAAAACCCCAATGTTGCCGGAGATGAAAAAGTTCCAGTGCCCAACGGGGGGCGGGTTGTAGCCGAAAGGCCTCTTCCAAACAGTCTTCTCCTCCTGGGCTACGACAGTCTTGTAGGGAGTGAAGGATTGTGGAGCCATGGTTATTAGAAGCATCATACAGATCAATCCTGACGCTAATATTCGCCATGCCTTCATACCGTTTTCACCGTTAGAAAATGTTTCACAGCACTATATAAGTTTTTTACCTTGTTAAAAAAAATCGATAACTAGGTGAATCTCTCTGCGAAATGGCATGCGACCAGCCTCGAGTCGAACTCCCTAAGCTCAGGGACATGCTCCTCACATATTTTCTCAGCATACGGGCACCTCGGGTGGAACTTACACCCGCTTGGCACTTGCTCCAGCCTAGGGACCTCGAGGCTCCTAAGCTTCGGTATAGGCCTGCTCCTAGTAAGCCTCGGGTCAGGCACTGATATGGCTGTCATCATGATCTGAGTATAAGGATGTATAGGTTTTTGTATTACTGAGTCCCCCTCTCCAGCCTCAACTATGCTTCCAAGATACATCATAGCAATCTTGCCACGGCCCTTAAGTATGAAATACCTGGCTATTCCCAAGTCGTGGGTGATGAAGAGATAGGACATTCCGAATCTTTTCTGGAGCTCCAGCATAAGGTCCACAGCACCCAGTCTTAAAGAGGCGTCCAGCATTGAGACAGCCTCGTCGGCAACGATATACTTTGGTCTCAAGGATACTGCCCTTGCAAGTATTATCCTCTGCATCTGTCCCCCGCTCATCCTAGCCGGATACCTGTTCAGAAAGTCTTCCGGCGGCGCCAGCCCCACCATGGTGAGAAGCTCTTTCAACCTTTCGTAGGCAGCTTTGCTGTCAGGAACCTCCTTGTTCCGGATTAGAGGCGGAGCCAAGGACTGGAAGATTGTTCTAACAGGGTTTAGACTAGTATACGGGTCCTGATGGATTATCTGAGCGTTCCTCCTGAAATAAGTAAACTCTTTCTTCCCCATTGACCAGATGTCCCTGCCTTCGAAAATGACGCTTCCAGAATCGGGTTTCAACAATCCTAGCGTAAGCTTGCCGAGAGTGCTTTTCCCACAGCCGCTTTCACCGACGAGCGCCACATTCTCCATCCTGCCTATTTCAAGAGATACTTCGTCTACAGCCCTAACAGTCTTTTTAGGAGTGAATATGCCTCCTTTCGCAAACTCCTTCGTAACCTTTACAACTCTGAGAAGAGGCTCCTCGCTCAATTCAGCTCACGCCACCTGTGACACGCCACCAGCGAAACATCGTCCACCCGCTCCAGATTCGGCCTAACTCTTGAGCAGATTTCAACCCTATGCGGGCACCGCGGGTGGAACTCGCAGCCCGGTGGAGGGTTAACCGGGTCGGGGAGCGGCCCTGGAAGGGGCTTAAGCTCATCGACGCTCCCCACTATGCTTGGAACAGCCTTTAGGAGAGCCCTGGTATATGGGTGCCTAGGCCTGTAGAAGATGTCTTCAACGCTGGCCGCCTCAACTATTACACCGCCATACATAACGGCAACTCTGTCAGCAATCTCAGCAACCTGTGCTAAGTCATGGGTTATGAATATCATTGATTTCTTGGTTTCCCTTCTTATGTCGACGAGAGTTTTCAGGAAGAACTTTTGAGTTAGCACGTCTAGGGCTGAGAACGGCTCGTCCAGGATGAGTAGCTTCGGGTCTAGAAGCATCGCCATAGCCGCTACGGCGCGTTGCTTCATCCCGCCGCTAAGCTCATGCGGATACCTTTCCAAAACAGCTTCAGGGTCTAACCTAACCATCCGCATCAACTCTTTCGAGCGTTTCAATATCTCATCCTTCTTAGCGTTTTCATCATGAGCAAGAGTAGTGTCAACCATGTGCTCGAAAATCCTCATGACCGGGTTGAAAGAGTTAAATGCCCCTTGAAAAACAATCGCTATCTCCTTCCATCTGAACCTTCTAAGCTCCTCCTTACTCATGCTTAAAATATCCCTTCCGCCGAAAATTATTTTCCCGCTCGCGATACGCCCGTTCGGGTCAACTATCCTCAGTATTGTATGCGCCAATACTGATTTTCCACAGCCGCTTTCACCAACCAGGCCGAGCACCTCGTCGCTGTAAACATCCAGGTCGAGATTGTCCACAGCCCTCAGAATTCCCCTTGGAACCCTGAATTCAACTGTAAGGCCCCTTATGCTTAGCAGTACTTCTTTGCCTCCTGCTGCAGACGACAACAGAGTTCAGATGCGTGGAAAACAGGGGCATTAATAAATTTTTTAAATAAGGCCGTAGCCTTCGAAAGCAACATTTATATTTCAACCAGGGAAGCCGGCTTTAATGGATCCGAATACGGGGAGGCTTGCCCTAAACCTGGCCATGGTGCTGCTCGTGCTTGATTTAATAGCCCTGCCCTTTGTGGATGTGAATTCAGGAGAGTTCTTCATAGCGCTGGTTGGAATAATCGTTCTAGTCTTGTTCATCACCCTGGTTTCCATAGAGATAAGGAGAGAGGTGAAAGCAGCGTCTATAGACCCGGCTAACAGCTAAATAAAAAGCTTTTTTACAACGTTACTTCTTTCTGCTCCTCCTAACCAGGAGGAGACCCACCACCATTATGAGGATTAGAGCAGCCACAGTTAAGAAAACCCATTCTGGGGCTCTAACAGACACTTTCGCTACCTCGCTTTTCGCAGTATTACCATTTTTATCACTTGCCTCAACGTAGAACAACACTTCTGTGAAAGCGTTTTGCCCAGGTATGTAGGCATCATACCTGTCAGCTAAACGACTCATAGTAATCCTAGACCAGCTTGCCCCGCCGTCAGTAGAATAATACAGAATAACCTCTTTAACGCCTGTTCCGACGTCAGTAATCCATGCGGACACTTTTATAACCTCTCCCATGACAGGGCTATCAGGGCTTCTCGACACATTCACTATCTGAGGAGGATACGTGTCTACAATAACTGTGATCCATGCCGATCCCTCCACGTAATAGTCAGGGGAATATCCTTCAGCCACAGCACTAATCATATAATCACCCACGCTAGTATCATAATAATAGACAACGATCTGCGTTTCTCCGTTTCTTATCTCAACCCTGTCAACCGGCTCACCACCTGGACTTAGAGAGAAAATTCCTGTTCTAGACGAGGTTGAAAGCTTTACTATTGTTGAGCCGAAGCTAATCCAGTCTTGTTTAAATATTCTGTCACCCCTGATAACGAGTATACCGTCTTGGGAAAGCCTCTTAATAGTTATGCCAGCCCATTCGCCAGATACTAGGAGAGGATTGCTCACCGTAATGTTGAGCTTGGGAGGGATAAACTCAACGGTTAGAAATGGCCTCTTATCCTGCTCTAAAGATTCCCTAGAGAGGAACCATGCTTCTTGGCTGACAGGTGAATTTTCAGAGCCATCAAGAATCTCCCAGCCTAAGTTACGCCACGCATACTCCTCTATTCCGTTAAGAAACTTCTGAACCTGATCAGTAACATCCCAAACCACCCATCCGGGGGTTGTTGGAACGATTGATGAAGCAGCGAACGTTGACGTTGATTCCGGCCTCTTACTCCATGCAAGTGAACCCTCGTCCCAGGCTGAGGTTAAGTGATAGCAGAGATAGGTCCTGTTAGAAGCAGGTGGTTTTGAAAGATAAAGAAAGAGTTTTGCACGCAGCACGGATGCGCCAGGAGGGATCGTGGAAATATTGAAGAAGACGTAGGTCCTCGCGTTTCCTGCTTCTGACGACCTTACTTTCAGAAGCTCTACTCCACCATGAGAACTATTAGGATTCTCCTGGTCGGCATATGAATCAGCTGAAGCCTGGAAAACAGCTGCGACCTTATCCTGCTCGCCGTGAACAGTTAGAGCAGGAATGTTTAAAACCATAAGCGTCAAAACTGCTGAAAACATGATGCTAAACAATATTTTTTTCCTCATTTCCAATCCACATAGCATGCATGTAAATAACCTTATAAAGATTTTCCCTGTAGACAAGGCATGTATCAAGCCAAGTTTTATTAATAACTCTAACAGGAATTGTTAATGTTGAGGACTGTAGAATCAAGCTACCCGAACAAGGATATTAGGGAGAACTATTTGAAGGCTTTAGAATATCGTTACCCAGAATGGATTCCGTGTGGGGTTAACTTTTTACCAGGCGTATGGAAGAAGCACCGCGGGAAACTGGAGGACATCGTGGCTAGACACCCGCTTATCTTCGGCCATTATGAGAAGGACGGTAGGAATTTTGACGAGATGCCTCCTGTTTATCGCCCAGGATATTTCACGGATAACTGGGGATGTGTTTGGTATACTGTTAAAGAGGGTTTAGAGGGACAGGTTGTTGGACACCCGTTAGCCGACTGGAAAGCGTTTGAAAACTATCAGCCTCCAGACCCGTTGTTGAAGACGGAGAGAGGAGAAAGAGGAGTAGAATATTGGGAGAAAACTAAGAAGGCTTTCGCAGAGCGTAGGGAGAAGGGTCTTCTAAGGGTCGGCGACGGGGAACGCCTTTTCGACCGATTATACTTCTTAAGGGGCTTTGAAAACCTGATGAGGGACATTGTTACGGATGACCCTAACCTTCCAAGGCTTATAAACATGCTTCTAAATTACGAGACTAGGCTCGTTGAGAAGTGGCTTGAAATCGGAGTGGATATCATGAGCTTCCACACAGACATAGGGACGCAGAACGGTTTGATGATAAGCCCATTGAAATTCCGGAAATACTTTAAACCAATGTTTAAAAAGCTTTTCACCCTCTGCAGGAATGCGGGTGTACATGTTTATCTCTCCTCCGACGGGCGGCTGCTGGATATTGTTGACGACCTGGTTGAATGTGGAGTCTCCGTCCATGATCCGCAGCTCCGAGCGAACACGCTGGACGGGATTGCTAGAGCTTACAAGGGCAAGCTGTGCGTCGACCTTGACTTAGACAGGCAGACACTCCCATTCTGCAGTCCCCAGGATATTCGTAGAATGGTTGAGGAGAGCATTGGAAAACTGTATTTGCCAGAGGGCGGTTTAATGATGAAAGGAGAGATCGGGCCGGATGTTCCATTGGAAAACGTCGAGGCTCTGTGTCAAGCCATGGAGGATTTCTGCATCAGGCTAAGATAGTTTTCAACCCTTTGTAAGAAGTGTTTCACGTAGATAGGGAGCCTACGGTTTTAACGGGTAGAAGCCGTTTTCATAAGCCGACCTGTAGGCGGCGAGAATGTTTTTCAGGAGGCACGTTAGCCTGAATATTGTGAACCTGGTTGAAAACGTATCCACCATTCCTAGCGAAAACCAGAATATTCTTTTTCACATGCTTGTAAACCTCCTCCGGACTACCGGCGTGAAACACCTTCTGAGTGTCCACGCCTCCACCCCAGAAAGCAACCTGGTCGCCGAACTCTTTCTTCAACCTCTCCGGCTCCATGTTTCTCGCAGAGATTTGAACAGGGTTCAGTATGTCGACGCCAGCATCTATCAGGTCCGGGATAAGATCATGTATTGAGCCGCAGGAGTGGAGGAAGACGAATATTCTCGAATGCTTCTTCACGTATTGAAAAAGCTCTGTGTGACACGGCTTTAAGAGTTCCCTGTATGTTTTCGGTGAAACCTGGGGTCCCGTCTGAATTCCGAGATCATCCCCGAAACCTATGACCTGCACGTGGTCTTTCAAGGCTTCAACATATTTCTTCACATTATGCATTAAAACACTCATCATCCTGTCAAGAATCGCTGAGGCCAAGCTCCTTCTGGAGGAAAGATCTATGAGCCAGTTTGACCACCCTCTCAGGCCCTGACCCCACTCGTGAACACTTCCCGCGCCGAAGAAGTGTAAAGCGAAACCCGTGGATGCTCCGCTCTCCCCCTTAGGCTTGAAACATACTCATCCCCTACTTTATGGCTCTCCCAATCATAATTCTTCAACGCTTCAGGACTCTCTGCTTTCTCAAGAGGATGATAGACACTGTCGAAGTATAGGCTGCCCTTAGGCATTTTTGAAACCACTATTCCTCTTCCGTTTCTAATAACCCATCCGCCGGCACCATCCGGCTCAGGGTTAAACCAGGCCGGGACCTCGCACCTAGTTCCATCCGGCAGAAACTATTCTCTCCACGTTTCGTCTCCGGGTCCGCATGGTTCAAGCGTCCTGGTGAGGGGAATCACGTCTACTTTAAACAATTCAAGTATCTCTTTCTCAGGCTCAGCTAACTGTTGGCCAACATCGTAAACCCTTACAACACCCTTCTCCAAGCCGAGGTGTTTCTTCAGTCTAGCGTAAGCTATTGCCATTATACCGGTTGAAGGCATTGAGCCTAAGTCTATTGGAACCCTGTCAGGCTCCTCACGCCTCAGCGCCGTCAGAACCCTAGTTCTAGAGTCCAAGGAGTAACGCTTTAGTTTTCAGTTAATAAGTCTTAAGAACAGCGTGTCGAACAATAGAGGAAAAACCAGATAACATGCTTGAAAAAACCTGTTGACCCTTAAGAGGTTTTCTCAAGAATAAGCCCCTAAACGCTTATATTTTATAGGGGAACCTTAGCATTATGCATCCTGTGGTGGTTGTTGAAGGAGGCTGTCTGCCAGAGGTTTGGGAGAAGTCGATAACCGAGCTCTGGAGCAAGGGTGTGAACATTAGGACTGAATACGGGAACGACAGCAAGGACTGCACGATGCTAATGATAATAAGAACCCCTTTAGCGGAGCCGAGAATCCATAAGGCTGGGCTGATGGTTGGCAAGCTTTCACAGCTTGAAGAATACGTTCAGGAGGTTTGCAACGGGATACATGACTCTTACGTGGAGAGAGGAATTTGGCCCTATACTTACCATGAACGCTTACGCTCCTACAAGTATTGCAGCGAGACGATCGATCAGGTAGACTACATAGTTAGAAAGCTGGCGGAAGCACCTTACTCCAGGAGGGCGCAGGCGATAACTTGGAAGCCTTGGGTTGACCCGAAGATTGAAGACCCGCCCTGCCTCCAAAGAATCTGGTTCAGAGTTTACGGAGACAGACTTATCATGGAGACCTGCTGGAGGTCGAGGGACGCTTTGAAAGCAGCCTTCATGAACATCTATGCTCTCACAATTCTTCAGAAAAACGTGGCGGAAGAGTTGTCGAGGAAGACTGGAAGAACCATTGTTCCAGGCGAATACGTGGATTTCTCAAACTCATACCACATATATGAAGCTGATTTCGAAAAGGCGGAAAGCCTAGTTAAACGCTCCAAGGAGTCAGGGTGGGAGACACGCTCCTGGAGCACTGAGCAGTTTAAAAGCATTGTTGAAATGGAGACGAGGGTTTCAAAAGCCTCAGGCTAACCTATTCTGGAGATTACCTCCAGCAAACCCTGCATCGAGATGTATGAGGCAGCGTACGCACCTGAGCTGAACTCTTTTCCACCAGGGGTTCTCAACATGGGCTCCTTAAGACTCCTCGTTACTCTCCAGTGGGTCTCGAGTGAAACATAGCCTTCATACCCAATCTCCTTTAAAGCCTTTAGGTTTTCCCCTATTTTAGCCTGGCCCTCCCCGACTTTCAAAAACCTGGTTTCAGAACCTTCTCTAACACCGTCCTTAACATGCACATGCTTTATAAACTTCTTCACGTAGTTAAACCCCGTCGGAAAAGGGTCTTCACCCTCCTCATCCATCAGCTCATTACCTGGATCCCACAGCGCCTTGACAGAGCTCGCACCCAGGGAGTTTATGAAGTCCGCCAGCATCCTCCCGTTCCCGACGAAGGTTGAAGGCTCATTCTCAACAATTATCGTAACACCCTGCTTCTCAGCCATTTCAACAATCCTTCTGAATTTCTCAATTATGGTTCTCTTGTAATCCTCATATCTTCCTTTCTTCCAGAATGTGAAAGCCCTGACCAGTTGAGTGTCCAGGTGGCCAGCAAGCTCCAACGCGCTTCTAAATATCTCTATGTGTTTCTCGTATTCCTCTGCCGAATCAATGTCGCATTTGAAAGTTGGAGACGCTATTGCACACACTTTTAAACCGTTATCTTGGAGAAACTTTTTCAAAACATTTTTCTCCCCAAGGATTTCTGGAAAACCCTTGTCAAGTATTGTTCTAATCTCTATAGCATCTATGTTGAAACTCCCAGCGAATTCCCTCACCTCACCCAGGTCTTGCGAAACCTCATCCGTTATGAACGATAGTTTAAATTTAATGTTCAACTTCAAATAACCTCCCTACTCCACCAGTGGTAGAGCCACTTTACTCCCAGTTCTATGAGCCCTGTATATGGCGAGGACAATCTCCAGCGATTTCCTCGCCTCCTCACCGGGGACTGCAGGAGGCCTATCCTTCAGAATCGACTCAATAAAGTCCCTAACAGTCTCATCGTGTCCAAGGAACGGGGTTACTGTCTCCATTCTTTCCCCCACGCTTTCTTTACTCACAACCGTCCCGCTTTCCTCACTCCACTCCCTTGCAACCCTCTTATCACTCCCTATGATGACGGATTTTCTGCTACCGTAGATCGCGACCCAATCCTCCTGGGGTCGAAGGTCAACGCTCCCTAGTATGTAGCCTATTGCACCGCTCTTAAAACGGAGTATTGAAACAGCGATGTCCTCGGTTTCAATACTGTGCATCCTAGTATCGTATATCCCATAGAGATATTCCACCGGCCCCATTATCCATTGCAAAAGATCCACAAGGTGGATTGTTTGATTTATTAAGGCTCCTCCGCCCTCAGTAGCCCATTTTCCACGCCAAGACTTTGCGACTTCATCCGCATGGTAGTAGGTCTTGTCTTCACGATACCATTTTACGACGGCTTCACCGTATATCGGTATTCCGAAGTCACCGTTTTCAAACTCTCTCTTCACCCTTTGAACATCCTGCGAGAAACGGTTTTGAAAAACTATTGCAAGTTTCACGCCGTTTTTTCTACAGGCACTAATCATTTCGTCCGCCTGCTTTAGAGATATTGCTATTGGCTTCTCGCAGAGAACATGCTTAAAGTGTTCTGCAGCTTTTATCGTTATTTCAGCATGCAGGTGGTGGGGCGTACAGATGCTTACCGCATCAACACTCCTGTCTTTCAACAGGTCTTCATAGTTCTCGTAAACACTGGCATGCTTAAGGCTGAACCTCTCAGCCAGAGCCTTCGCTCTTTCAACCCTGCTGTCGGCGAGAGCAGTTATCTCAGCCATACCTGATTTCAAATAGCCGGAGACGTGGGAAGCCGCAATCCCGCCGCACCCGATTACCCCGACTCTCACTTTCTCTCCGCCCATTTTCGTATCGTCACGGATGAATCAGGAGCAGTATATAAATGATGTGATTAGAGGAGCATCACAACGTTTATAAGCCTACCGTTTCCACGCAAAATTATGGAGAGGGAGAAAAGATTCATAAAGATTTTTGAAGAAATCCCCAACACTCCAGTGATAGATATTCACACGCATCTGAACCCTGTGAGGCTGAAAGCTAAGGATTTATCTGAAATAATCCTATACCATTACATTGCTACGGAGCTTGCTTCCTCAGGAATGCCTAGAGAAATACTTGACATAGAGGATCCTGATGAAAGAGTTAGAAGGGTCATCCCATTTCTTAAAAACGTGAGAAACACGTCGACCTTCTGGGCTTTAAGAAGGGTTTTCAGCCTCTTTGATTTTAACGAGGAGCTGACTGAGAAAAGCTTTGCTCTGCTTAAAGACAAATTTATGGATTTTGAGAAAAACTTTGACGGAGTCAGTTTTCTGAGGAAAAGGGTCAAGGTTGAGAAAGCATTTCTAACACTACAATTCACGGATACTGGTTTAACTTTCGACACTTCCTTCTTCACAGGCTCCCTGAGGCTTGAAAGACTTTCGAAGGAGTTTTCGAAGGAATCACTCGGAATGCTTGAGAACCTTTTCTCTTTAAAAGTAAACAGTGTTAGAGGTATGAGGGAGGCTGTAGGAGAAGTATTTGACAAGTTTAAAGAACGTATTTCGACAATCACCATTAGCTTGAATCCTAGTGAAACCATTGTTACAGACCATAGAGAGGAGCTTGTTGACGAGGCGATACGGAAGACCGAGACGGGGGGAAGGCTTAGCCTAGAGGAGAAAAACGCGCTTCTATCATTCGTAGTAGAAGAATTTCTCAAACTAATTAAGGATGAAGGGATTGTGTTTCAGCTGATGCTGGGTGTTGAAAGACCTGTTGTTGGAGCCTCTCCACCGGATTACGCGATAGTTGTGAACGAACCCAGCCAACTGCTCTCGCTCTGCCCATTGTTCCACAAGTATAAAGAGGTTAGTTTCGACCTTATATCTGCAAGCAGAACGCAGACTCATGAGCTTGACGTGATTGCTAAAAACTACAGGAATGTTTACGTATCAGGCTTCTGGTGGTACTCATACTATCCCTCCATAATGATGGAGAGAACGGTTGAGAAGCTCCAAATGCTGCCTGTGAACAAGTGGTGTGCGTTCTTCAGCGATGCCCAGGTTCCAGAATGGGTTTTCGGTAAGGCGCAGCTGGTTAAACATCAGCTGGCCATTACCCTAAGCGATTTAGTTGAGAAAGAATATTTAGATTTGCAGCTTGCACTTGAAACAGCAAGAAGTTTGCTTTACGAGAACGCGTTAGAAATCTATCGTTTGAAACGATAAGCTAGCACGCTATTTGTCGAACGCGATTACCATGCTCTCAAGACCCTGCGTGTTGAAGATAAGCCTATACTAACTGTTTAAGCCTTCTTATATGACCTTTTCCAACACCTCGAACAGCACACCCGTTTTTCAAATACTCGATTATCTTCCGGTCGTCGACTATGTTAAAAGCATCCACGATTGCAGGCGTACCCCCGTTCATTCTTAGGACTTCCTCAGGCTCTAGTTGAAGGTAAACCTTATGCCTGACGGCGAAGACTATTGCGTCAACCCCTTTAACAACCTTCTCTAAATCCTGCTCAACCCTCAGGTTCTTCAAATCCTCCTGATTCCTGAATTGCTTTGCCAGTGAGAACTCGTCTTCATCCTGCTGGGCGAACTCCGGCCAAACCTTCACGTAAGGGTCGTGAACCCTTATTTCAAAACCCATTTCCCTAAGCCTTCTTATCAGGATCTCTGAAGGAGAATGACGAGTATCACCTATATCAGCAAGGTAAGAGGCTCCGAGAACCGCTACAGTCGAGCCTTTAATATCCCTACCCGCCTCTCTAAGAGCATCCGCAACCAGATCGGCGGTGTGAAGCGGCATTTTATCATTAATGTTTATCGCTTCAATAGTGTACGGCACGCCTTCGCAACATCCGAATATTTCCTTGAAAGCCCAGTTAGCCAGCACGCTATCCTTCGTTAAACAATACCCGCCTACGCCTAATCCAGGGTTCATAATGTTACTGTGGGTTGGGCGAACCCTTATTCCGGGTAGAACCTTCCAAAGATCTATACCTATTTCCTCAGCCCTAAGCGTCCAATCATATATGAAGGCTATGTTAACAGCCCTGTAGGAGTTTTCAAGTACCTTCGCAACTTCGGAGGCAGTAGTATTTTCAGCCTCGTAGAGAGGGTAAGTTATCACTCGCGACAAGAATCTTCGCGCAAGCTCCGCACTCTCCGCATCTATCCCAGCCCATGTTCTCCAGAAGTCCCTTATCGAGCTGACGTATTGTCTGCCCGGCATAACCCTTTCATAGGAATGAGCTAGATGCGGCGGCTTAGTTATACCCCTTTTCTCCCTCTCCTCCTTGAGAATCGGAAGCACGATTCTCTCGCAGGTTCCAGGGGGCACGGTGGTTTCAACCAGAACGAGAGCATCCTCCTTCATATACTTCCCTATCGTTCTGCAGCCGGCTTTGAAAGCATCCAGCTCAACATATCCCGCCTCAGCCTTTCCGAAAACAGGTTTCACAGCGTCAAGCTGTATGTCGACAACAATTATGTCGGCAAGACCCAGCGACTCCTCGCAGCCAGTAGCCATCAGGGTCTTCTTTTCAAGAACCGTCCTCCGGAATATTTCAGGTATCTCCGGATCCTCTGCACTCACAGGGGGTTTCCCCGAGTTTATGTACGGGATTTTCCAGTAGGATCTTTTAGAAGGCCTCTGATAGCCAAGTACGAAGTACGGAGAATCCTTCGCATCCGCGACGACGGCAGCCATAACCGCTCCGACGAAACCAAGCCCCATGACAGTAACTATCTCTCTACCGTGGGCACGCTGATCCTCAACTATCCCCACTATTCTCGCAAACTCAGCCTTCAACTCATCTTTAGACGGAATACTATATGTAACGCCGTCCGGTGAAACAGAATACTCTGGCATTTCCAACCCTCCGGATGCTACTCTCCATGTTTAAAGATTATTAAGCTTTTCCACGCGCTTCCCGGCGATCTCCATCCTTCGTCAACAACCATCCCGTTAAGGTTCTCCCTGTCGATTATCGTCCTTTTCGCAAGCGAACTCTTAACAAAGCATTTTTTCAGAATGCTGTTCCACACTATAGCACCCCTCTCGATCCTGCTTTCCTCAATCATCGAGTTATGCAGGACGCACCAAGGCTTAACGTGAACCTCGCCCCTGAAAACGATTTCCCCACTCAGAAAAGAATTCACACCCACATAGAAATGTACATCACCATACTCCTCCAAGCCAGGTATCTCGGTGAATGCTAAAGACCTTAACTGCCTTGTGAACTTTTTATCAAACTTCTTTAAGCCACCCTCTTTCTCAGCAACCATCATCATAGTCTGTAGAAAACGTTTCACCCTGGGTTCCACATATATTCGCGCACCCAGGTCAACAGTAACACCGAAAACCTTTTCAAGAGCCTCCAAAGAAAACCCTTCTAACGCTTCCAAGCCGGAATGATCCAGCTCTGGAGTTCCCCTTATTCGAGCACAGGCCTTACCGTCTTCAAGGTAAAACACCATATTCCTCATAGGCTTGAAGGCCTCGACTTCAGCCTGAAAGACATCGCATTTCTCAAGAACCGCCTTCTCTCCAACTGTTGAGTCCACTATAACTGAGTCAACTATCCTAGCGTTCTCCCCAATCCTGACAACACGCGGGGGCATAGCTATGATGAAAGAATTACTTATGCTGGAACCATCACCTATAGTCACATCCCCCCTTATGTCAACTCTGCCTGAGAAAACAACACCTTTCCCTATCCTGTCAGCGTTAAAATCCTCGCCCACAGTTATTATAGCATCCTCTCTCACCACGCAACCTTTCTCCGTAAGCATTCTAGCCAGCCTCTTAGATTGCAGCATCGCTCCAACCCTAGCCTCACTCCTGTAGTCATATCCTTCTCCAACACCCTCTTCACCTTTAAGCAGATATATGTTAATCCTCTCCCCTTTTGAAACAGCCTCTTTAGAGACCTCTGGCAGGAAGTATTCTCCGCCAGCATGCCTCTCTAAAACATATACTCCAGGAGGGCTTGGCCCAATCCTTCTGCACAAATTTATCGAGAGCAGCTCCTCCCTGGATAACCCATGCCTCTTTTCACCTGGTTTTAAGGAGAAAATTTCAGAGTTCGGCACCACGATCTCTGAACCATCTTTTAAAACCCGCCCGTAGTTAGGAGCGTCAACATCCCTAATCACGTTAAGATAAACCTCAACGTTCATCGCCATCAACCCCGTGTTCCTCTCCCTTATAGCGTTAAGATAGTCTGTTGAAACCTTGAAGTCGAGAAGGTTCACCTCCAGCGAACCGATGTTTCTCCTCTGCTCCTCAGTAACACCGATTTCATCCTGCTCCTTTATGTCTAGAAACTCGTCTGACATTGGGTCGAAAAGCAGAGCCTTCCCGTCTAGCCTAACCCTTCTTTCCTCAAGCTGCTCTCTTGAAAGAACTATTTTCCCCCCTGGAAGCGCTTCTCTTATAGGGTGGTATATGCATACTTTGTCTCCAGCCCTATCGACGTCACGCCTACTTAGGAAGACGTATGATGCCCATTCACCGTATTTACCAGTATCCACTTCTGGAAGCCTGAGCGCAATCAGTTCCCCGCTTCTAATCATCCTGTTTATCTTCAGCGATTTCTCATCCTTAACATCCTTCTCATCCACCAGTCCTAGAACCTTCTTTGGATACCTGACTATCCTCCCATACATGAATGGGTCTCCCTTGTCTGACGTTACTATAGTGATCTTAGCACCGGAAGACACGTGACTCTTTATAATGTTCCTTATCTCTTCCGGAGGCACGGTTGGCACATCCCCGTAGTAGATGAAGACGTATTTCGCTCCACTTTCCTCAACAAGCTTCTTACCCTCAAAGCTGGTTGCTGCAGCACCCGTACCCTTGTCACCAGGATTGTCGAAGAAAATCCTGACGTTACTCCATTTCGCAACTATGGCTTTCAGATCCATCAACGCCTTGAGGTCTATAAGGTCCCGCTCATCCCTACACTCCTCAATACTCTCCCCAACTCTTCTGCCTGCTGAAAGAAGAATCGATTTCACTAGGCCGCACTGCATTATGGTGCTGAATATAGTGTCCAAGTAGGTTTTCCTCCAGAAAAGGTCTCTCATCGCCGGTTTCGAGATGGTGTCAGTATACGGGTCTAACCTGGTCCAGAGCGGTGTAGACCTGAAGCCTGAGCCGCCGGCAGGTACAATTGCAACAGTGCTTTCCCTAATCTTTTCTTCAGACTTGCTTCTCATGCTGAAAACCGTGGAGTAAGAGCTTTTTTAAAGTTTGAGGAGAGTTTTTCAAATAAGACAAGCACCCTCAACAGGGCTGACGAGAATAATGCCGTTTCTCCGCCTACTCTCGTCACGATAATACTCTCTCCCCAACACATCCATAACCTTATTAACAGCCTTCTTATCCACAAGGATTTCGACACAGCCTCCTAGACCGGCACCTACTATGGATGCCCCTAGAGTTCCCGGAACCTTTAACGCAGTATCGACAAGGAAATCAGTCTCCTCAGTTCCACAACCATAATAGCCCGACTGAAACTCCAGTCTAGCGTCGCCTCCTAAACGGGTAAGCTCTTCTAAGTATTCATCAGTCACTCTCACACGCCATTTCACTCCTGACTTAACCACTCTGTCAGCGTCGTGCGAAACATTCATCAGCCTTCCGAAAAGCTCCACGTCACCTGGTAGAACCCATTCTGTTTTCCTGCTCCGCTCACACTCTGAAATCCCGAATAAGCATACTCCTCTCAAGTCGTATCCTTCCCTCGGCTCCTCATGCTCTTTAAACAGTTTGCTTAACCATTCTTCTTTCTCAGGCAGTAGACTTCTAAGCTCACTCCTACTTATTCTCTCAGGCAGCGATTTAATCATCCTATATATTTCGGAAGTCTCGAAGTTCTCAGGATTAATATCTCTCAAATACTCAAACTTCCTCAATTCAGGGTTAAATTTCTTCATAAGCTCAAATCCAAACTCATACGTAGAAACCTTTTCGTTAAAAATACTCCGAGCCCCCGTCATCTTGCTTGCCGCAACAAACGAGTTACACAGAATAATGTTGACACCGGTTGGAAAAGGTATGTAAGATATTTTGAACGGAAAGAAGCCTATATGACTCACGAAGCCTTTTTTCGAAAAAAGCATAGCCGCCTGATCTCCCCATCCACCCCTAGTCCCCACGTACCATTCCCCTATGCCAGTGTATTCAACCATCTTCTCCCTCGGGATTTCAAGGCCATTCAGGCTTGAAACCGTCAAATATGTTGCAACGACTAATGCTGATGATGAGGAAAGCCCTGCGGACCTAGGTATATCCCCATAGCAGACTATGTTTGCGCCTAGAAGCTTTTTCTTGTAGGAGCCACCGTTCATGTAAACATTCTGCAGATAGCATACGGATTTAACATAGTTTATCCAGGATTTTCTCTCACTCTCCGTTTTCTTCTCAATGTTTTCCTGAGTCCACTTTCTCCATTCATCCACTGTAGATATTTTTTCTGCGGGCAGTTCCTCCCCGATTTCAAACCTTCCTGATTCAAAATTTTCCTCCGCATTATGAATCTCGATGAAGGAGTCCTCTCTTCCCTCAGCAACCATTATGACTTCTCTCGGAATAACTATCGGGTTTACGAAGCCTCCTCTGTGATCAACATGCCTCCCCATCAGGTTCACCCTACCCGGAGCCCTAACTATAATCACCCTTCTCTCAAAACCATATGTTTCGCCAAACATCTTCAACACCCTCAGAATCACCCTCCTCCTTTCTTCCATGAAATCCGGCCCATACATCTCAGCCAGCCTACTAGCCCCGGGACCCGTGTTGAGGAAATCGATCCATGAGGAAACAGTTCTCAACATTCTGCTGAAAATCGTCTTGAGAATTCATATTTAAGCGTTGATTAACGGTTTGCGAATTCTTATATATCTATCAAGAGTTAGGGAAAGCATGCCTGTCAAAGTGGCGGTTTATGGATTGGGGCCTATAGGGACACTCATAGCCAGAAAAGTTTTAGAACGGGAAAACCTTGAATTGGTAGCAGCTTTCGAGATAGACCCTTCTAAAATAGGCATGGATGTCGGTGAAGCGATTAGTATAGGTGAGAGGATTGGCGTAATTGTTTCAAGAGAGTCTGATGCAGCCGAGATCCTGAAGATAAGTGGAGCAGATGTCGTGCTTCACGCAACCTCCTCCCACCTGGATAAGATATACCCGCAGATCGTTAAATGCGTTGAAGCAGGTGCTGATTTAATCTCGACTTCAGAGACGCTGGTAAACCCTTGGTATCGATACCCTAAGCTTGCCTCAGAAATAGATAGAATGGCTAGGGAAAACAATGTTTCAATAATGGGTGCCGGTGTAAACCCGGGGTTCGTGTTCGACGCTCTACCAATACTTATGACGCTTGTTTGCATAAGAGTAGACTGTTTGAAAGTCATAAGGTCTTTAGACGCTGGGAAGAGAAGACTTTCTTTCCAAAAGAAATACGGGCTTGCCTTAAGCGTCGAGGAGTTTAGGCATAAAATGGATAGCGGCGAGATAACGGGACACATAGGGTATGGAGAATCCGTTGACCTTATAGCATCTGCGCTGGGAGTAAACCTAACTAGGATTGTTGAGGGACAGGAACCAATAGTCTCAGCGAAACTGTTGAAAACTCAATACTTTGAAATAATGCCTGGAAAAGTCTCGGGAATACATGGCTACGGAATAGGATATGTTGGAGAGAAAGAATTCATCAGGGTTGAGCTGATAGCTGAAGCCGGTAGGGAAGAGTTTGAAGAAGTAATCATCCAAGGGGAACCGCCGGTGAAATGGAGAAGTACAGGTATCCCAGGTGATACTGCTACTGCTGCAGTGGTGATCAACCTTATTCCGAAGGTTTTAGAAGCAAGGTCAGGCTTACTTAGGATAACGGATATTTCCCTGCCCTCAGCCTTCTCAAATTTAAAAGCCAGTAATTCTTGAAAACCATGGAGATGAGCTACCTGGAGAGGACTAAAAAATCCATGGAACTCTTTGAAAAAGCTAGGAAACATATTCCCGGCGGATCGGCTTACTCAATAAGGTATTTCGAACCGTATCCTTTCTACGTTAGCAGGGCTAAAGGCAGCAGGATCTGGGATGTCGACGGCAACGAATACGTTGACTTCTGGATGGTTCATTTCGCAGCCGTACTGGGACACGGCTATAGGCCTGTGATTGAAGCTGCGAAGGAACAGCTTGAGCATGGTGCACACTTCGGCTGGTGCAACGAGTGGGAGGTGAAATGGGCGGAAGCAGTGTGCAGATGGTTCGACGTGGATATGGCTAAGCCAGCCAATAGCGGGACGGAGGCGAACATGTATGCTGTCAGGCTTGCGAGAGCCTACACTGGAAGAAGAAAGATCGGGAAGATGGAGGGGGGATGGCATGGAGGATACGACGGTCTGCATAAGGCGGTTAACTATCCCTATGATAAGCCGTCGTCTTTAGGCTTAGCCTGTGTTGAAAACATTGTTCCACTCCCGTTTAACGATCTTGAGGCAACGATAAGAATAGCTGGGAAAGAAGATCTGGCAGGCATAATTTTGGAACCGGTTCTCGGATCGGCGGGAGTTATTCCGGCGAGCGAAGAGTACTTGAAAGGCCTTAGGGAATTCTGCAGTAGGAGGAACATAGTGTTGATATTCGACGAGGTTATCACTGGGTTTAGGCATCCCGGCGGTATGCAGAATTATTTCAAAGTCAAGCCGGATATAACGACCATAGGTAAAACAGCCGGAGGACAGTATTTCGCTGGAGCGGGAGGAATATGTGGAACAGCCGAGATAATGAGTCTACTCGACCAAGTCGAGAGACCAGAATTTTGGAACCGTTCATTCCACGGAGGAACGTATGTGGGTAATGCTTTGACAATGCGCGCCGGATATGTTACGATAAACGAGCTTGAAAAGAAGAGTGGAGAAGTATATTCCTACATTAATTCTCTCGGAGAATACGGTAGAAGACGGATCATGGAGGTTCTTGAGGAAAACCGTTTCGAGGCCTACGTCACTGGATTACTGTCTATGATAGGCTTGCATTTCACAAGGGAAAAGCCGTTTAACGGGTTGACGGCGGAGAGAACTAAGAATAGAGAGTTAAGTAGAAAATTATTCAACCACATGCTGCAGAAGGGAATAGTATATCAGAGGCCCGAGACCCCGCACTTCGCAGTCTCGACTGCTCACTCAATGGATGAGATGGAAAGACTCGTGGAAGAACTAGATACCTTTATTAAAAAGGAAAGAGGATGAGCCTACAATAATTAGAGAAACATGCTTATCAAACGTTTTGAATAATGCAGATTCACGGTATGCATTGAGGCTCAGGATTCTTTGAACTTTTTAGACAGGCCTCTATGAAGTCTTTAGAGGTTGTTGACCAAGCATACTTGGTCTCTATCTCTTGAACAAATATTCTTGTTGCAAGCAACTGGTATACAGTATCGTGAGCCTCGATAGCTGCAGTACAATCCCTTAAAAGTATAATGTTGTACCCCCTTTCACTCATAGCCCTAACCCCGTAATCCCTATGTTGTAGACACATGTTGGTGGCGAAACCAGCGTAGAAAAGATGGAGTTTCCCTAGTTTTTTAAGGATTCTGTGTAACTGTCTCCCCGACCTTACTACATAGTCACCCGACTGGGGTGCAAGAGGCTCTGCAATCATCAGTTTCTCCCTGTATATGTGCTCCCAAGCTTCTCGAGGAGGTGAAAAACCCCTGTTGAAAACGGAAAAAACCCCTATTCTATCGACGAACTCTTTGGGAGGCCATTCTGGGTCTACTGAAGCATATACTGGGAAGCGTTCCTCATCCCCTTTTTCGAAGCAGCAGGATGATTGAGGGTATTTTTCAGCCACGTTCGACGAGGGGGCATGTATAACTGTTACACCGGTTCTCCTAGCAGCATTCACCACCGGAGCAATCTTCTCCTCCACTATTCTTCTCGACCTTGCCGAGTAGCTTTCACAATAATGAATACTCCAGCAATCCACTAGGATTAAAGCGCTTTCAGCAACAGGCATTTCAAGAAGCCTCTCAACGTAGTGAAAGTCTTCCTCCAAACATCCGTAGGGTTTCTCCTCAAGGTAAAGGCGGTAGTATCTAGCGGGGACTTTCAACACGGTTTTTTGCATAAGTACGTGTTTAAACAACCTGTTTAAATTCCTTTCCGCTCTGTTGAAGCATGTATCCTTCAAACCGTTTAGCATAGGGATGGGAAAACTTAAGAAAACGCGAAACACCCTTTACAATGATGAAGAAGAATTCAAAACTGATCGGTATAGATGGCTCCGCATTGCTGATTATCGATGTGCAGGAGAAGCTTTTCCCCTTGATGAACAGGAGGGAAGAGGTTTTGAGGAACATTGTGAAACTAATAAGGTTTTGCAGAAAATGTGAAATACCCATCATAGTGACGGAGCAGTATCCTAAGGGGCTTGGAAGAACGGTGCGGGAAATAATGAGTGAACTTGGAGATGTTAAACCTATTGAGAAGACGAGTTTCAGCTGTTTCGGTTCTCAAGAATTCAAGAATACTTTGAGAATGTTGAGAGTAAAAACTTTAATAATTGTCGGCATAGAGGCGCATGTCTGCGTAATGCAGACGGCGCTTGAAGCCCCGAGGAAAATAAGAGTCTGCGTCGTGGCTGACGCAGTCTCTTCCCGTGCAATCGGAAACATCCATCTAGCTTTGCAAAGGATGAGGGATTCCGGAATCATAATTTCTTCCACAGAAATGGCGATGTATGAATTGTTAAGGGATTCGAAGTCGAGAATGTTCAGAGAAGTGAGGGAGCTCTTAAAAGCATGACACTAATCTTTAAATCAGGAAAACAGTGCTTCGAATGGTGATGCAGACGGGTAAAAGGCGGATAGTGGATGCAAACACCGTCTTCGGAGCATATCCCAAAAGAAAAACAGACGTTTCGCTTAAAAATCTTCTCAAGATAATGGATGTTAACAGGGTTGAAAAAGCTTTAACAACCTCCCTGAAAGGAGCTTTCTACAGCTATGAAGAAGGAAACGAGGAAACCCTTAAAGCATGTAGAGCCAACAATAGGCTTATTCCCCTAGCTACAGTCGACCCTAGAAGATTCGCCGGTGACCGGGGGGAAATTGAGAACCTTGTTGGAAGCGGTTTTAAAGGAATCAGGCTTTTCAAGGATATTCAAGGCTATCCGCTTGACTATTCTCCATTAATCGAAATTATTGAAAGCATGAATGGGTTGGGAGTACCACTTCTTGTCCCCTGCAACGAATACGGGTGTATAACACTCCTTTCAAGACTCACTGCAGGAAAGGAGTATCCGGTTATAGTTCTCGGATGCACGTATTCTCTCCTAAGCGAGTTCATAGTTTCAGCCAGGAGGAATAGAAACCTGTATGTTGAAACTCGTCTTCTAACTTCTTCCGACGCTATTGAGGTTCTTGCTGAAAAAGTTGGAGCAGATAGGCTAATATTCGGCTCCGGAATCCTTCTTGAGTATTTTCAGGCATCCTACAGGATGGTTGAATCAGCCAGAATCCGTGATGAAGACAAGGACTTGATTCTTTCTGGAAACATCCTTAGGATTATTAAGGAGGCTTGTTGAAATGCGCATTATAGACATACATGCTCACTACGGTGAATGGTTCTTTCCGATCTACAGGTCGTCGAAAAAGAGCATAGTGGAGATGATGAATCATCACGATATTGAGGCGGTAATCCTATCCTCCAGCAAGGCAATAACTTACGACATGGTGGAGGGAAACATGGATTTAGACATGATCCTTGATTCAAACAAGGGTTTATACGGCTACGTGTATGTTAACCCAAACTATCCGGAGCTCTCTAAGGCTGAAATCGAGAAGTATCTTGCAAACCCGCTTTTCAAAGGTGTTGGCGAAATACATCCGGATTATTCCGGTCTCCCGGTGGATTCGGAGGAAAGCATTTCAATTCTAATAGAGGCAGCTGAATACCGGAAACCGTTTCTAATACATACTTACAGTTTGGAAAACGTGAGAGCACTTGTTGAACTCGTTAAAAAGTTTCCAGACAACGTGTTCATAGCGGGACATATGGGTGGAACGGTTGCGTCTGGAACAGGGTTAAGCTGGAAGAAGGCTATTGATGCCGCTAAAGAGTACTCCAACCTTTACCTAGAGATATGTATGACGCTTTTTGAAAAGGGTAAGCTTGAGGAGGCTGTTGACAAAGCAGGTGCCGACAAGATCATGTTTGGCAGCGACCTAACATTGTTAAACCCTGCCCACACGATCGGAATGATCCTAAGCGCAGAGATCTCGAGAAACGATAGAGAAAAAATATTCTATTTAAACGCTAAAAGGGTTTTCAGGCTTTAGGGTTTACCCTATAATAGCTGGCCACCTTGCGTATAGCCCTGAATATGTCGTTAACATCCTCGTCAGTGTAAAACTCGTTCACAGGTATTGTTATCAGTTCTTTAAGAACCTTCTCCGCATTCGGGCAATCTCCCTCCTTATACTGGATCCTCCGGTTGTAGCGCGGGCAATCGAAAGGACAATGAGAAGAACCATACGTAGCCTGATCCTTAAGAATGCTAAACATGTAAAGAGGCTTCTTAATGTATCCTGCGGAAGCAGGTATCCCCTCAGCCGAAACAGCTCTAGCAAACTCCCCAGGAGAAACCCTAATGGTTTTAGTATCGATTGTTAAAGGGTAAAGCCAGTATGAGTGTTTCGACCCAGGTATGATTTTTGGAGGGTTCACTCCTTCAACCTCGCTTAAAAGCTTCGTTAAAGCATCCCCAACCCTTCTTCTCCTAGCGACAATATCCTGCACCTTGCGCAGCTGGGCTAGTGCCACAGCACCCTGGAGTTCAGTCATCCTGTAATTCATGGCGAGGAAAAGATACCCCCTGTCTTCAGCCTGACCCCTAGGCCAGGCCTTATCCGCGAATAAACGTGCCCTCTCAGCAAGCTCATCATTATTCGTAATAGTTATTCCACCGTCTCCACACGTCATCTGCTTCGACTGCTGGAGGCTGAAGCAGCCCAGATCACCCATTGTCCCAGCCAGCCTACCCTTGTACTCTGCCAGGTGGGCTTGAGAAGCATCTTCAATCAAATAAAGCCCATGGTCCCTACAGATTTTAACAAGCGGGTCCATGTCGCAACACTGGCCGAACAGGTGTATAGCGATGACTGCAACAGTCCTGTCAGTTATTTTTCTCTCCACGTCCACAGGATCCAACCCGTAGGTTTTAGGGTTAATATCTGCGAAAACAGGTATGCAGTTCTGCCAGAGAATTGGAACTATGCTCCCAATGTCGCTTATGGGGCCAGTGATTACCTCGGAGCAGGGTTCAGGGTTGATCGCCCCCAGAGCAACATGGATCGAGGCTGTTCCAGAAGTCGAGGCAACACCATGCTTAACCCCGTATAGCTTTGCAAACTCCTTTTCAAAAGCTGAAACCTTTACCCCCCCAACCCTGTTTAAATTACCGGACCAGATTACGTCAACAAGCTCCTTCATCTCCTCGCTTCCAATATCCCTCCTGCTCGGAAGCTCTTTCAACCTAGTTCTCGGACCACCGTTAATAGCTAACTCTTCCAACCTAAACTACTTTCCTCTCCCTGATTCTATTAAAGGTTTCTAGGCTCGAAATCTTTATTAATCCACATGCTCCGGAGCCCGAAGCATGGCGACTAAGAAAGAATACTTCGACTTTATTAAAAAGTATTATGAGGAACTATTAAGGAGTTACGAACATTCTTTGAAAGAATGGTTGAAAAGAATGGAAACCGCTGATTCCTTCGACCCGCCTATGGTTCCGGTTACACGTGCCCTCATCGAAGGCTTCCTCTACCGTGTTACAGGAAACAAGGAGTATGCTGAAAAAGCTAGGGAAGCAATGCTTACTTATCAGAAGCTACCCGACATAGTTCCGGATAATTTGAGAAGAATGCCTAAATACGCTGGAGGTGTCCGCCCAATGCTGAACTGGTTTGGAGGAGTTACCCTTTTCCTACGAGCCTATGAATTCATACTGGACAGCGGGGTTATAGGAAGGGAGGATAGAGAGGTTTTTAAGGAGATAGTTGGAAACAGTCTTGAACCATTCTTCTCCTTCCCAGAGTGGGGGCCGCATAACCGTGCGATTAAAAGAGGATTAGCATTAACTTATGCTGCAAAAATATTTCCAGACCATCCTGATGCTTCGAAATGGAGCAAGCTTGGAAAACTAATGGTGGAACCGAGCCTGAAACACTGGTCGCTTGAAGACAGTGAGCTCTACGTTCCAATCTGGTTTTCAGACCTACTTCTTTATCTGGATGTTACTGGAGACCGTGAAGTATTCGACTCACCCGTCATGAAGTATTATTTCCATTATTTTACATACTTGCTCTGCCCGCTCGGAATGATCCCGGATTTTGGGGATGCGACATGGGGTGCAAACTCAGAGCTGTATTTAGCGATCCTGGAGAAGGGAGCCAGCGTTTATAGAGACCCCTACATGAAGTATGCTGCAGACAGAATCTTCAGGTTCGCCGTAAAGGAGAAAAGGCTAGGCGTCTACGCTATATTCGCATACCTCTGGTCAGACGACAATGTTGAAGCTAGGGTTCCGGAGTCCAACAGCCAGGAAGTTCTGGACGAAGTTATCGGTAAGAAGATTGTTTTCAGAGAAGGCTGGAACGAGAATGCAACATACATGCTTCTCAACTACATGGATGAGGGAGATATCGGCTGGTATTACAAGGAGCATTTGCGTAATACCCTCGTAGTAACCGCGGAGAAAATGCATCACGGGCATGCTGATGAAAACTCTATTGTTGCTCTTGTGAAAAACAGCGCTTTCCTGCTTCACGACGGGGGTTATCGCGAGGCTCTGCCAAACGGGGCCTACAGGGCTGACGTTTATCATAACCGTATAGTAGTTCGACAGGGAAGACCAAAGGGTCAAAGGCTTTTCGAGTTTCTCCACGATAAAGGGGTTTACCAGCCTGTTAGGACGAGAAGAGTTCATTTCAAAACATTCCGAGAAGTCGACGTTAGCAGAACCGAAGTAACAGATGATAAGAACGGGTATCATTGGGACAGGGTTATAACATACTTGAAGAATTTGAAGGCTTTTGTAATCCATGACGGAGTAAGGCTTCTAAAAGACGGCGAGTTCACAATCAGCAATCTATTATGGACACAAAACATTCATGCTGGTGGTGAAGAATATTTTGACACTTCGATCGACCTAATAGGACTAGTTGGAGCAATGAGCAATATGAAGATAACTCTTGAAGAAAGAAAACGTTTCGCATGGCCCAATAAGAAGGGTGAAAGACTCTTAATTTATTTCCAGCCGGATGGAAGCAAGAAACTAGGAGTCGATGACGAGATGCGGTGTTACCTTCCTGAAAAATGCGTATACCAGACTTATTCGAATAGTTTTAAAAAAGGAGAGTACGTTTCCTTCACAACCTTCCTATGGCCCCACAGGGAGGACGAGGCTATTGAAGCTATGCTTAGCAAGCTTAAACAGGTTAAAGTAGACAAGTATCCGAATGCTACCGCTATAAGAATAGAGCAGCCCGACGGAGCAACATACGTGTGCGTTAAACACGATCTCTCCATCGGGCTAGTCAGGCCAGAGGTTAGACCAGTCTACACGTATGAAGCCGGGGAGATTCGATACGACGAGTTTGCAACTGACGCAGCCTACCTTTACGCGAGGCTTAACAGTAACCTGCTAAAATACGCTTTCATAGACGGGATGAAGCTTAGGTTCAGAAACATAATGGTCTTCTCCTCCGAAGAGCCGAGCATTATCGACCTTACTCACCGGCCAGACATTGACCGTAAAGGAACTTTTAAGACTGAGAAGGAATACTGGGAGTTCGAGCTTAAAACGAAGTGGGATTCCTGGGAAGACGAGACTAGTGTTTGAAACGCGTGAAAACATTAACCATAGCTGAACCCAGCGTACTAACTCTTCAACAACAGGTAAAAAGTCATACGGCTTTTTAGAAGCCCCCTATACTTGACTCCTAAAAACATATATGCAGGTCTCTTGTGCAGTGTTTTAAAATGGCTCTAACATCACGGGAAAGAGTGTTGATGGCTCTTAAGCATAAGGAAGCTGACAGGATTCCGATACATGATAGCCCCTGGGGTGCTACTGTCGACAGGTGGAGGAGTGAAGGCCTACCCTCAGGCGTTTCACCCGCCGACTATTTTGGGTATGAGCTAGCCGGGTTCTCAGCCGACACTACTCCACAGCTTCCCGTTGAGGTAATCAGGGAGGATGAAGAGTACATAGTTGAAAAAGATTCTTACGGGGGGATTAGGAGAAACCATAGAGACAGGTCAACCACGCCAGAGATAATAGATTATCCCTGTAAGAGCAGGGCTGACTGGGAGAAGCTTAAGCCCCGGCTTCAGCCGAGCGACTGGAGGGTTGACTGGGTTTCAACTTTCAACAATTACCATTACCAGAGGAGCCTAGGCAGGTTCATAACTTACAACGCAGCTGTAGGGTTTGACAAGATTCAGAACTATGTCGCCACGACAAGGCTTTTGAAAGCAGTCGTAATGGAGCCAGAGTGGGTGGTTGACATGTATTGGACAGACGCTAAGCTTGCAATGGAAATGTGTGAAAGAATGATGAGGGCAGGGTTAAAGTTTGACGGAGCATTCCTCTTCTGCGACCTGGGTTATAAGAACGGCTTATTGTTCTCCCCGAAACACTATGAGCAGCAGCTTCACCCTGTTTTTAAAGAGCTCTGCAGGTTTTTCCACAGTAGAGACATGCCGGTCCTGCTTCACAGTTGCGGAAGGGTTAAGGACCTAATACCCTTCTTTATAGAGGAAGGCATTGACTGCTTGCAGCCGCTTGAAGTAAAGGCTGGCATGGACCTCGTCGAGCTTAAGGAGCGATACGGTGATAAGCTTTGCTTCATGGGAGGAATAGACGTGAGGCTGATGGCTTTAGACGACCCTGCTCCACTCGAGGAGGAGATAAAACGGAAAATATCTTTCGCGAAGCAGGGTGGGGGATACATTTACCACTCAGACCACTCGATACCGAAAAACGTGAGCTTCGCAAACTACAGGAGAGTCATAGAGCTGGTTAAGAAGCACGGAGCATACACTTAGAAAGCTTCTGAGTCAGGCCTATTTGAATCGGAAGCCTCATGTTTCACTGAAGCACTCTTGGCGCAGCCGGAAGGTTTCCCCTAATCCATGGGTTTCCACTCGCTTCCTCAAGCGTCTTCATGTAGAGAGCCCTAGTTCTCTCAGCAATAGACCTCCAATCATACGTCTCAGCAACCTTTTTGAAAGCATTCTGCTTTAAACGCTCCGCCGTTTCAGGATTATCCAGCAAGTAGGAGATCGCGCGGGACAACGAGTCTGAATCGTTAGCCTCCACCTTTAGGCCGTTCACATTATTCTCAACTATCTCCGAGAGACCCCCTACATCGGAAACTATCACTGGAACCCCGGAAGCCATCGCCTCTAAAGCCACTATGCCAAAAGGCTCGTATAGACTTGGAAACACTGCTACTGTAGCACACTTGTAGAGTCGTCTGAGAGTCTCGTCATCCACATAGCCGGTGAAATGCGCTTTGGGAAAAATGTTTAATTGTCCCGCGACTCGCATCAGCTCCTCTTTATAATACCCTTCTCCAACCACTACCAGTTTGGCTTCAGGATGAGAGTTCAGCACACTCGGCATCGCTCTTAAGAGCACGTCAACCCCTTTCTCCGGGACAAGCCTCCCAACATAAAGAATGATCTTCTCGTTTTCTGCAGCGTATCGCGACCTGAAGTCCTTCAGACAGGAATAGCCGTTAAACTGATTTCTATCCACACCATTCGGTATCACTATTATCTTGTCGGAAGGCGTGTTGAAGAACCTTACTACTTCCTCCTTCATGTAATTACTGCAGCAAACCACTTTCCAAGACTCGTAGGTTAACCACCATTCTATCTGGTGTATCATTCTTTGGTAATCAGTGTGTAACCCGCGCCGCCTACCCTGCTCGGTTGAATGTATAGTGGATATGAGTGGGACCCTACACAGGTGTTTTATCGATATCGCTGGTTTAGCGACAAGCCAGTCGTGCGCGTGAACAATGTCGACACGGCCCCACTCTTTAACCGTTTTCACAGCCTCGCGCTCCATATTGATGTTCATGAGGAGAACCCAAGATGCGAAATCCGGCGTCGGCGCAGTATAGGATTCAACTCTTTTCACAGTCATGTTTCCAAGCTTCTCCGTCTCAGGAGCCCCCGGATAATTACACGTGAGCAAGATTATTTCTACACCAATGTTCCGCAGCTCCTCGGTAAGATGCTTGACGTGCGTAGCTAATCCCCCGATTACACGGGGAGGATACTCCCAGGACAACATAAGAACCCTGAGTCTATCCATGGCTCTCAGAAACCTCCTCGTAAACCCTAATTAATTCTTCAACAGCATTCATACTGTTAAACTCCACTAGGTGCAGCTTTTTAACACACCAGGGATATAATGCTCTAATCATACTGTAGGTTGCTGCCGAGTGTGCCACAATGCGGTCTGCGAGACTCGCAGAGAACGATTCAACCCACTTAATAGTCTGACCTAGGAGGGAGAGATTAGAATGGGACCTGAGCTCCTCTAGAGACAGGAAACTTTGCACGTAAGGTGTTGGAACAGCCTCTTTTAATGAAATCAACGCTAGCGCGGAACTCCATTCGAAAGCATGAATTATATCAATACTAGGCTGCTCCCACAGTAAGTCAGCCAGTATTCTAGTGTACTCGCAGCTTAGGCTTGACGCCCAGGTAAAAGGGTTAACGTGGGACGAGACCTTGTTGGAAACATAGTATACCTTTACGCCACCCTTTACTTCAAACCCGCTTCTCCAGTCGTCGAAAGCCATAACATTAACGTCAAACCCCTCATTCGAAAGAGACCTTGCTATAAAACTGACGATGTTCGAGAGCTCCCCCACTATGCGAGGAGGAAATTCAGTGGTTAGTAGAACAATCCTCAACGTTACGCATCACGAGAATAGGGATTCTATCTTTATCAGGCCTAGACCCGTCAAATGAAACTTCTTCCTACCAACCCGGTCCTGAAGAGACGCTACGTAGCCCCTACTAGCAAGGTCGAAAAGCCTATGAATCAATTCCTCTGGATTTATCATAAGGATTTTAGCAACATCCTCAGCTTCCACCGCTTTCCCAGGTTCTACAGCCGCCAAGTTATGAAGCTGCAGAAGTATCTTTACATCAGCATCCTCGTAAGCATTGGGTTCAGCCATCTAAAATATGTTACTTCAAGCGCCCTATTTAAGCTTAAATAAAATCCTCTCATCCCGTATTGAGGATGAAAGGAGTGGTATTGTGCTTCGAAGTTCATCAGCCTTACAGGATAAGGCAAAGGATAGTAGAGCAGATAGCTTCAAAGCAAACAGTAAGGTTCAGAGACCTCGAGAAAATATATTTTGACGAGGAGCTTAACAAACAGATATTCAAGAGGGTTTCGGAAAGATGTTATCTGCCGGCTGGCGAAGTCTTGACCAACATTATTGAGAGGCAGAAGTCTGACGATAGGGGGCTTAGAGTTGCTTTCAGTCTGAGCGGGCTCTTCATAGAGCAGGCTAGAAAATATGATGAAAGAGTGCTTCAAGCCTTCAGGGACCTCTCGGACACAGGTAGAGTTGAATTTTTAGCACAGACCTATTACCATTCTCTCGTAAGCCTCTACTCGGAGGAGAGGCCTGAGTTTATAGAGCAGGTTATGAAGCATGTGAATGCTGTAGGTGAGGAGTTTAATAAGAAACCCACTGTTTTCGAAAACACTGAGCTCATCTATAACAATTCCATAGCTAGAACAGTTGAAAAAATGGGTTTTAAGGCTATTTTCACCGAAGGCGTTGAAAGAATTCTTGGCTGGAGGTCTCCGAACTACGTTTATTCCCCGAAAGGATTATCCCGCTTGAAGCTGCTTCTTAGAAACTATAGGCTCACCGACGACATAGGCTTCAGGTTTTCATCAACCAGGTGGGAACAGTATCCTTTGACCGCTGAAAAATACGCGTCATGGCTTGCCGCCACACCTGGAGACTGCATCAACATATTCATGGATTATGAGACCTTCGGGGAACACCATTGGAAGGAAACCGGCATATTCGATTTTCTAAGAGCCCTGCCTGAGAAAGTACTCGAATACGAAAACCTTTCATTCATGCTTCCAAGCGAGGTAGTGGAACGCTTCGATGCGAGGGACGAGATAGATGTTTTCGAGCTTGGCGGAACCGTGTCTTGGGCTGACGAGGAAAAGGATTTGACAGCATGGCTGCAGAACCCGATGCAAATTTTTCTTTTCGAAAGAATCAAGGCTTTGGAGCCCATAGTGAAGACTGTTGGAGACACTTATGCTCTTGAGCTGTGGAGAAGGTTTACAACTAGCGACTATTACTATTATTTAAGCACTAAAACAGGGGGAGCTGGAGAAGTCCACAGCTATTTTAACCCATATCCTAATCCGTTGAACGCGTACAACAGCATGATGGAGGCGCTGCTTGACTTTGAACTACGAGTCCGAAGAGCGTACAACAGGAAGAGGCAGGATAGGAAAACCGTGTCTTAAACATTTTTAGACATGTGGAGAGCTTGACGCAGTTGAAAAGCAGCCTCCTCTGGAGCTGTGATGTTTATAAACGCGCCTGACCCGAGTTCGAAGCCGGCGTGTACAGCGATACGCGGATAAATCTCGATGTGCCAGTGAAAATCCCTATAATCCACAGGCTTCGAATGAAAAACAATGTTGAATGAAAAATTGCCCAACACCGTTTTGTAGGCGGAAAAAAGCTCTTTAAAGATTAGCGCGAGATCACTGATCTCCTCCAAGCGGGAATCGAGAAAAGAGCCGGCATGACGCTTCGGCACAATCCAGCACTCATACGGAAAGATGCTTGCAAAAGGAGTTACAACCTTGAAGTGTTCTCCAGCTAACACAAGCCGACTTTCTTCATGAACCTCTTTGATCAACGCGCAAAAATAGCATTCACCATGAACCCGTGTAACCCTTGAGAAAGACTCTAACTCTTTTGAGATTAAAGGAGGAATAAACGAACTGCCTATAATCTGGAAATGAGGATGCTTGATGGAGGCTCCAGCCTCCCTACCGTGATTCTTGAAAATAGCAACATGCTTAACATTCTCGTCAGACTCCATATATCTTCCCCTGTCGAGTAATGCTAGTAGAGGCAGCTCAATGCTTCTAGGCTCAGACAACTCATAGCTCCATAAGTGATTCGGGTTCTCGACAACAACCTCATGGTAACCATACGGGTTAAAGCATCCTGGTCTGGAGGGTTCCACCTTAGTGCTGAGCGCGGGAAACATGTTTGAAAAAACCCTAACAGACCAGTCGCTTCTCCTATGCCCATTCTCGTCAAACGTCTTCAGAATTCTTTGCCCACCCTCTGAAACGTATAGGAGAACTGCCCTAGGAGTCTTGTCCTCGCAACCGGGGCAGAACGGACATTCCTTATCATCTTCTTTGAATTCCTCACGGTAGAAGTGGGGCCTTTTTCGTCTTCCTCTCGCAACTATAACAATCCTTCCGGTGAAATCATCGAACCTTACCTCACTCTCCACTTCGCTTGAAGACGGGTTACTCATAATGAATCCGCTGCTGGACGACTACATAAATCTTGAGAAGTTAAAAACATATAAAGGATAATTACATGCTCAGTGAAGAATACCTCTATGAAGATAGCATTCATGGTGTATGAATACCCACCCTATCTCGTGGGGGGGCTTGGAACATATGCACAGTATATTACAAAGGAGTTCATTAAGCTTGGGCACGATGTTACTGTTTTCACCATGCACAGGGGGACAACTCAGTTGAGAGAAATAACTGGAGGTGTTGAAATCAGGAGATACCCGACAGTGGATGCGAGCGATGTTTTCGCTCCTATAGTGACTGAGGATTTGAAGCGCTGGGGAACCTACATAAGGTTCTTCAGCGACATTTTCATCTACAACGTGATGGCTGCGTCAGACCTTGTTGCAGAGACTATGAAGACCAAAATCGACATAATCTCGTTTCACGACTGGTTGAGCTCCATAGGGGCGTTAATATCTAGAAAACACACAACCATACCGATGGTTTTCCACGTGCATTCGACAGAATGGGGTAGGACTGGAGACGGCTCCCAAGTAATAAAATACTTGGAGGAGAAGGCGGCTTTAACAGCGGAAAGGATAATTACAGTAAGCTACGCGATGAAAGAAGACCTGGTTAAACACGGTTGGCCTGAGGATAAGATAAGCGTAGTCTGGAATGGTGTGGATGCTAACGTTTACAATCCTGATAAATGCAGGCCTGAAGACGTAGAGGCAGTTAGAAGGAGGTATAACATAGGCAGGGAGGAAAACATGCTGCTTTTCATAGGCAGGTTAACATGGGTTAAGGGTGTTAGAAACCTTATTCAAGCAATGCCCCTAATCCTCAAGGAGCATCCGAATACGAAGCTGGTTATACTTGGAAGAGGAGAAGAGCAGAAGGATATTGAAGAGTTGACGAGCCGGCTAGGGCTTTCAAACAACGTTTACTACAGGTATGAGTTCATACCGGAGAACGAACGCATCCTGCATTATGCGGCGGCAGACCTGTGTGTTTTTCCAAGCATCTACGAACCTTTTGGAATAGTTTCGCTCGAGGCGATGGCGATGAAGAAGCCGATTGTCGTTGGGGCTAGTGGAGTATGCGGATTCAGGGAGCAGGTTATCAGCAGCGGACCTGAACAGAATGGTGTACACATAAATGGTAATGATCCGGCGGACATAGCTTGGGGGGTTAAGCTCATATTATCGGATAAAGAAAAAGCCGTAAAGATGGGTGAAAACGGTAGGAAAAGAGTTCTAAACTACTTTACTTGGGACAAGGTGGCTCAACAAACGATCAAGATATATGAATCACTCTTAAAATGAACAACTATCAAAATATGCTTAGAGATTAAAACAGATTATTACTCCGCCATTCTAACAACATCCTCATAGGTCTGGAGAAACTTATTCTTATAGGTCATTCCCGGAGGAAGAGTTAGACCCGGGTTTACCCTTGTGTTTATAAGCCTACAGCCCTCCCGGATCCGGACTGAGTTTCCAACTGTTGAGAAGGACTCTATTAGGGTAGGCTTTTCTTTAGAGGATTCAACTATTACTTTCCTACCTATAATGCTATCAAATATGCCAGCGTAATCACCTATCTTTGCAGCATCCATAATCGCCGACCTCTCGATGACAACGTGCTCACCTATAATGCAGAAATTGTCTATTGAAGAATCCATTATCTTGGAATAGTCGCCTATCCTAGTATGCCTACCTATTAATACAGCCCCCTCTAAACCGAGCTTGTTTTCATTAAATTTTCTCACGATCTCCTCCCTCCTTCTTATAGACTCCTCACTATAGCCCTGGACCCAGATATTCTTCCCAGGCACAATCCTTTCCTCAGTTATCCTGATATCCAATGCGCCCTTGAGAACGTTAAGCATCGCCTCCAGGTATTTCTCTGGAGAACCAACGTCAAACCAAATCGGGATTTCGTAGCCGTAAACCGGGAAACCCCTATCCACGAGATACGGAATCAAGTCGTATCCGAAGTCAAGCCTCCCCTTCCCATTCCTAATCCTCATCACTTCTTCCCCATCCACTATGCTTCTCAGTTCTGGTGACAACAAGTATATTCCGGCATTCACAAGGTTGCTGGGTGCCTGATTAGGCTGAGGCTTTTCAACGAACCGCTTGATCCTCATGTCATGGTCAACATCAGCAACACCGTATTCTTCCACGTTCCCCACCCTTATCAACGCGATGCTCATCAAAGCGTTTCTCTCCTCGTGTTTCCTAACAAAATCATTCAGATCGAAGCTAAAGAGGTTGTCACCCTGAACCACGATCACAGGCTTACGAATATCGTAATACTCCATGTTTATCCTGTATGAATCAGCGCTTCCGACATCATCAAGATTAGGCTGATGTTTAATGTGGATTCTTGGTTCAATCCTATACTTGGCCGAGAATCCTATTCCCTCCCCATACTGGTCGAAGAGATTAGAATAATTCGTATAGCCCATTTCCCCGAATATGAAATTCCTAACACCCTGCTCAGCCAAAGCAATCATCGAAAACTCTATCAGGGGTCTGTTAAGAAATCTTACACAGGGCTTAGAAACATCGTGAGACAATGGCCTCAGCCTTTTAGCTTGACCACCCACGGGTATGAAACAAACTAAGTCCTGAACCCTCATACATCCGTATACTGGATGAAGAAACATTTATTCTTAACGGCGATAGAAAGACTCGAAAGCCCGTTGCTAAACCGCTTTTTCAGAGCCCTGCGGATCCAGGATACTTCTATCCCGCAATATTCGCCTAGCTGCGGACAAGTTTCATAACGGCTTCAACAAGCGAATCCTCATCCAAGCCCGCCATTCTATAAAGGTCTTCAAACGCCCCAGAGGAACCGTATTCAGTAATTCCCAACCGTTTTATTCTAACACTGTAGCCTCGCTCAGCAACAGCCTGTGAAACGGAGGCTCCTAACCCAGTTTTAACATTATGATCCTCGTAAGTTATAATCCTGCCTGTTTTAGCAGCTTCCTCCAAAACTTTCTCGTCAACCTCCAGAGGACTGGAAACATTAACCACCATAACGTTGACACCCATATCTCTAAGCCTCTCCCAAGCTGAGACAGCTTTATGAGCTATTGAGCCCATGGTGAATATTGCAGCATCACCGCCGGTCCTCAAGACATCCGCCGTACCATACTTGAAAACGTAGTTTCCAGCAAATACTTCCCTACCGGCCTCATCAGTAATTATCGGTAGCCTCGACCTTCCCACGGCGAGCAGAAAGTTGCCGGGTGTTGACGCGATGAACCTCGTAGCCCTGTCAGTCTGATTAGCGTCAGCAGGCACTATAATCCTGAAACCGTAAAGATTCCTGAAAACACCCACGTAATCAATGCAGTGATGAGTCTTCCCGTCTTCACCGACGTTTAAACCACAGTGCGTAACGACAACCTTAAGGTTCGTATGGTTAATATCGTTAAGCCTATGCTGATTATAGGTCTCGTCAACACCGAAAACCCCGAAGTCCACGAAGAAGGATACAACCCCCTGGATTGAAGCTGCTCCTGCAATAGTCGCCGTGGTGTGCTCCTGAACACCGGCTTGGAAGAAATTGTGCGGGAATTTCTTCGCGAACTCCATTGTCCTGACGGACTCAGCCAAGTCGCAGTCAAAAACGGCGATTAAAGGTTTCTCCACCCCTTGGGCTTCAGCGATGTCGATTAAAGCATTGCCGAAAGCCTGCCTGGTTTCCACATGGCTTCCAGCCCCGTATGTCCTCGGCAACCCAGGCTTGAGCACCACTGTTTCCGAGCATGATTCGTAAGTTTTGCGGCGTGAAGAATCTTTAAGCTCTGAGGCGAATCTGTTTCTCAACTCCCTATACTTGTCTAGATCATCCTCAACGCCCAGTTCCTGAATCGCCTTCTTATACTCATCTATTTTCAACGGTCTGCCGTGATACTCCTCGTTACCCTCCATGAAGGAAACTCCCTTCCCCATTACTGTCCGAGCGATTACGACTGTTGGAGAACCGTCGGTCACAGCCTCGTTCAACGCGCTTCGCAGAGCTTTAAAATCGTGACCATCAGTCTCAACAACCCTCCAGCTGTCTGACGCATATCCCTCCTTAATGTTGACCGGCATCACCTCATACGTCTTACCACTTATCTGCCTCTCATTATAGTCGACTATCACGGTAATGTTTGAAAAACCATACTTATGGGCGAACCTCCTAGCCTCAGCAACCTGCCCCTTAGCCTGCTCCGCGTCACTCATAGCGACGAAAACATGGTAGTCCATGCCTCTCACCCTTCCTGCGACAGCGAAGCCGCATCCAGCAGAGAGACCTTGGCCAAGGTTCCCAGTGGACCACTCCACCCCTGGGACACATCTCTCCACATGACCCTCGAAACGGCTGCCGGCAAGCCTGAAAGTGGCTATCGCCTCGTCAATGTCGAAGAAACCGAGCCTGCCTAAGGCAGCGTAAACACCTGGGGAAGTATGACCGTGGCTGATGACTATCCTATCCCTAGCCGGCCAGCATGGATCTTTAGGCCTGACTCTTGCGAAAGAGAAGAGAGCAAGATAGATGTCTATACTGGACATGGATCCCCCGGGGTGTCCCGAGGCAGCTAAAGTAGTCATCTTCAAAATATCGCCTCGCGCTATTCTACCCATTTCCCTCAGCCTTTCAAGATGCTCGTCCGCTATCCATCTCCTAGGAGGATTCATGCAAAAGCGTCCTGACGAGGAGGAATAAAAAGTTATTCCGTGCCCGAGAGCGATTCTAGGCGCGCGCTGCATATTATTTCCATTGAACCCAGGTATGGGCTTCTCGAGCAAGTGTATAGGAAGATCGTTGGGTGTTGAAAAAAATGAGTCGGTTGGGATCTTTGATTAGAATGGAGATCGTAAGGCTATTAAAGTTCCCAGTGTTAGAGCTGATAACTATAGCAGCGATATTTTTTGCATTAAGCAGCGCCTTAAACTTCGATTACCCTAGTGTTACTCGCTTTTCAGACGAATTAAGTCCAAGTACATTATGGCAAGACCAGCTTAACAGGTTCATGAAAAATCTTGTGTGGCGGCATCTGGCCCCATATTTCGGCTCCTATAACTATGTGGCTTTCATCTATGCCGCTTTAACAGCCATGATTGCTGGAGACCTTTCGTCGGGACATATGGCGCTGATATTTTCTCAACCTTTCAAGAGAAGCGAGATATTTATGGTCAGGGCCGGCCTAACCTTTCTGGTTCCCTTAGTAGTGTATCTACTGGCCAATTCAGCAATAATCTTGATTGTAGGAGGCTTAAGCTGCTTCCTTGCAAACCCGGGATACACTCAAATCTGCTACAGCCTTGCTACCACATCTTTTCTCTATGTATTCTCAGTATGCCTCTCCTTGACATTAATAGTTAAAGAGACGATCCCAAGCTTCATATCTTCCCTAATGTTTCTATACGGTATTGATTACGCTGCAAGGATATTTCAAGAAAAATGGGTTAGAATCTTAATACCTAATACTGCCCTAACTGATTTCTGGTTTGCACTAGGCTCCCCCTTGCTTGAAGAAAGTCCGCCATGGTCCTCTCTATTAACGCCTATGGCGATCTCGATTGCCCTCATAGCAGTTTGTTACCTTTACTTCACTAGGGAGCTTGAGGTTTGAACTACTTAGCTAAAAGGCTAGGCGTTACTCTTATCATAGCCGGGTTAACCATAATAATTGCTTGTATCTCTACGAGTGGAGAACAAGTTAGGAAGGAGAACATATTGATAGGTGTAAATAAAACAGCAGCTTTATCATACTATCTGCATGATAACGATGTTGAATTTGTGATTGAAATAATCCCATCAAGGGCTAAGGCAGATATACTGCTCCTGGATGCTGAACAACTTAAGTCAGCCATCCAAGTGGCTGATTTAAAACCACTTGTTGAGCTTAAAAATGTAGATAATGCTGATTTCAAGCTCGAACACAAGAGGGGTCTCTATTTCCTGTTCATAGTGAATAGGTCTGAAGAAGGCATATCAGCGTATATTACACGAATATCCAGCGGAGTTCAACAGGATATAGTCTGCATAGGTATTGGAACTATTATTTTAGGGCTTGCATGCCTGATTACAGCAAAACTAGTTAAAAATAAAAATGCAGGATAACCAACTGAATAAAATTAGTGAGGAACATTAGAGGGATCTATGACTGCAACTTACTGTTTTGCTTAAGCCGCGCGTGCGTCACCGGCTTCTAGAAATAGTAAGATACTGTTGATGGAAGAGGGCTCTTGAGGGAGCAGAGTTATAAGGAGCTTGGGTTTTAACCCTGCTTGATGCAACAGCTATGAGTTGCCTTCTGAGCCTGATTTGTGACGACTAGAGAGAAAAGAGCTGTTGTTTTTAAATGACGGCGCAGAACCGCTAACCCATTTTAAGTAATTCTTGGCACGCAACACCATGCGTGGACTTGCACGATTTTCAGAATGGGAGGAGGAACTCGACTACTGGACATTTCTCCATACATGTTTCACACCCTTTACACCTGGTTTCATCCACGTGAACCTTCCCATCCCGGTTAAGGAACAATGCTTCGTGCGGGCACCAAGCCTCGCAGGAACCGCATCCTAAGCAGTATGCTGCTCTGAGAACAATGCTAATCATTTTTCTATTCTTGTTTTCCAACTTGAACACCACCTTGTTTCCGTTTAATACATATGATGCTGCAGGATGCCCCAGGGTTTTCACGAGTTCCCTTAAACTGTCCTCATCTATTTCCCTGTCTAAAACCAGGCATGTGGCAACTCCATCGTCTTTCACCACGTATTTTTCAAGGCGGCGGCTATGGACCTCTCCAACAACCTTCTTCATCTTTACCGGGACCCGTTTCCATCTCCACAAGTGATATTTTAGTGACAGCAAGTCTTTATCCGAGATATGCTTAAGAATTTCTCGTCTGAATTCACTCCAGAGATCAGGATGGATTTTCTCTAAAAGCAGGTAGTCCCCTATGCTGCAGGAGGGACATGGGTAACACCCTATCCTGTCAAACCCGTAGAAATAAGCCTTGTTCACTAGGTTGAGAACTCCTCGATACAGCAAGTACAGCCATACGGTCAACATATCCCAATCGTTTATGGGAGAGGCAGAGATTGATTCTGGAATCCATTGGTTCCGCCACACGCTTCCAGCTCTAGCTCTTTTTCTAGACTCCAGCGCCCTCTGCCCCACGAAGGTCAAGCTGCCTCCGGGGAATGCTCTCCTGTAGAGCCGTGCAGTCGGAATAAGCTTTATAACTTTACAGCACCATCTGTAGTCTCTCGAAGGTAATCTGAAAACATTCAAACCCTTCCAGAAACCATCGTAAGCATCAACCGTTAAAAGCTCTAGGCCAAGGCTGTCAGCCACCTTTTTCACGTTTTCCACGGTTTCAGGAAGCTCTATTCCAGTGTTTGTAAACGAGACCTTGGGTTTTACTCCGGCTTTCAGAACCAGAAGCAGCGTTGCTAAACTGTCTTTCCCGCCGGAGTATGAGACACAAGTGGGCTTTCTAATCCTGTTTAAAAGCCTGAGGATGAACACGATAGCTCTAGACTCCCTTCTTCTCAAATATTCCAAGTTAGATTTCAACACGTCCTCTAAACCAGATGGTTTAGTCTCCTCCTCATTCAGAATTGGCTGGAAAGTCTTTACTACTCTTGCTTCTCCATTACCCGTTAGTTGAGCAACCCCGTAAACACCTTTTTCACCAAATACTGGCAGATACCTTGCTTCAAGTGGAAGATTTAACCCGGTGATTTTCAAACCACCTCCTTTTTTAACACCCTCTTTGAAAAACCCTATGCCAAGGTTTTTAAAAATCCTTAAACAACCGTATTCAACAGGCTTGAAAACCCAGTCGTAAATATAGACGTCGAAGAAGAAGTGGCCGATCAGCCTTCCGTCGGAGATTATCTCGTAAGCCTGATCAACGTAGAAAAGCTTGTTTGCAAGCATAAGATGACCATCATACAGTACTTTCCCTCCTGCTCCCGAACCATACTGTTTATCAAGAACCTCCAAGATCAGTTTTCTCTCTTCCTCGAAAACAGGTCTTAAGTCAGTCCTCCCCCTTGTTTTCAAATAAAAACCCTTGTCTCCACACACGTCACACTTCTCCCCGAGGAGCGGCACGTTGCAGATGCTGCACCATCTTACTGAGGTTTTCAAATGCTTCAACCCCGGATGCACCATATCACGGTTCTACACTGTTAAAACCTATTCCACCACCTCGATGACGCATGATTCACCTTTTAGAAGAATCTTTAAATCTATGGTTTTCAACTCACGGTTATACTCGCAGGAGGCAAGGTCGCCTCCTGTGCAGTTGACTCTCAGCGGCTTATTCTCATTGTAGAAAACTATCCTCCACGTTTTTCTCGAAGGACCCATTTTCAGCCTTAAAACATTGTTTTCTCTCGAAACCTCTATCGGAAAACTCTCGTCGAAAAAGTAGTTTAAGAACGCCTTGTCTTTCACAAATATTTCTAGAATCATTTCTTCAAACTTTTCACCAACATGCTGCACAAGAGTCACTCTAGGTATTACTGAGTTCTCTCTTACTAGCAACGGTATTACTTGTAACGGGACTCTCTCCTTAACCCAGCAGCCTCCTTTAATCGGCTTCCTACTCCACCAGTTTAACCATTCACCTTTTGGCAGGTAGTACTCCACATACCCCTCCTCGTTCAGAACCGGTACAACAAGCAGGGATGAGCCAAACAGATACTCCAAGTCAATCTTCCTCGTATTCGGATCATCCTGATACTCTAACACGAGTGGTCTGGCTACTGGAATACCTGTTTCACACGCTTCATACGCACATGAGTAAATGTAGGGTAATAGACTATACCTGAGACGGGTGAACTCTCTAAATATTCTCAGAGCCTCCTCCCCGTATTCCCATGGTTCTCGGGGCGTTGTCCCGTGACACCTGGAAAGCGGGCTTAAAAGACCCCATTGGGCCCATCTGACGTAGAGCGTTGGACTCGGCTTAGGCCCTTGAAAACCACCGATGTCGTGACTCCAGAAAGGCACTCCAGACAACGAGTAGCTAAGCCCGCCGCGCAACACGCACGCCATGTCTTCGAAAGTAGCGTGGCTGTCACCACTCCATTGAACCGGGTATCTCTGTATTCCAGCGCATCCTGAACGACCCCAGACAAGGCCGCTACCTCTCCCATAAACCTTTTCCACCGCTTCAAAAACAGTCCCTTGATAGTAGAGAGGGTAGAGATTATGCATCTCCACCCCGGTCTTACCGTTGTGGAAGACTGCTTTCTCAGGCACAGCCTCACCCATGTCGCATTTGAAGACTGAAACACCCTTTCCGAGTAGATCCGAATGCTTATTCTTATACCATTCCCTAGCCTCCGGGTTGGTGAAATCAACTATCGCGACCTCGCAGAGCTCAAAATCAGGAATATGGATTACTCCACCATCCCTATCTTTCAGGAAAAAGCCTTTTTCAACACCCTCCTTATACATGGCTGTACCCTTTGGGATATACGGTTGCTCCCATAAGCATATTTTGAAACCCATTTCCCTTAGTTTTTTAAACATATCGTCTGGATCTGGAAAAGCATCCTCATTCCATTCAAAGTCACAGTAATGCTTAGGCTTCATCCAAGACGGGTCTATATGTAGCACGTCGCAAGGTACCTGCTGGGCCCTTAATCTTTGAGCAACCTCCTCAAGTTCCCTCCTGTTTCGATACGTTGCCCGAGACATCCATAGTCCGAAAGACCATAAAGGCGGAAGGCTGGGGCGTCCCGTGAGCTCCGTATACATTTTCAAAACATGCTTCAAGTCAGGACCGTAGAAAACAATATACTCTAAACAGTCTTTCCAAGTCTCAAACGATATGGAATTGTAACAGTACTCAGAGCCGACTTCAAACACTGTTTTACACCCTGTCTTCAAAAGTAAACCATAGCCCTCGCTCGTAACGTAGAAAGGTATACTCTTATAGCTTCTATCGGAAGATGTTAAAGTGGTGTCTGAATTCCAGAGGAGGAGAGACTGGCCTCTTTTGTCTAGAGGCCCGAACCTTTCGCCGAAGCCGTAAACCGATTCATTCGGCCTCAGGCAGATACTTTCAAAGAAATGCGTCTCACCATCTACAATTTTATAGCCGAGAGGATAAACTGGAAACCAGCTGCGTAGAACACCTGAAACATATTCTTCGAAAAACACCTTGCCTTTTTCATCCTTCAGCTTAAGGCACCATGGTTTCTTCCGTACCTGGCAAGACACCCTGCCTGATGAAAAATGTAGAGCCTCATCAGACTCGGTGATACTGGTTTCCACAGATTCTAAGAGCTTTTTCACCATAATGGGTTCAGGATCGAAAGCCGGAACCCCACCTATGCCTGCTCTTAACATCACAGCCTGTTCCCCAAGGAAGGAAACCTCCACGTGCAGAGGGATAGCCTTAGGCTCTGTTTCAACAATTAGCTTAATCTTACCATCCTGAACAGCCCAGGAGTCTACGTGTGAAGCATAATGGTATTTCCAGCGGAGCCTGTCGAAAATAGGTTCTCTACCAGCCTTATGAAGATACTCCAAGTAATATCTTTCGCTGAAATAGTTGTTCTCCATACCGAAGTATTCAAAAGACTTAAATTAAAGTTTTACCAGTTTTTTCGATCCTCTGAAACAGCTTTCTGGAAAGGCTTAAAATCCAGGTGCAGTTTTAAAACTATGCCTAAAGAGTTACTTGCCGTAGGTCCTAGAGAACCTGCACTCCTGGAGTATGAGGAAAGGCCGCTCAAAAAAGGCGAGATCCGTATAAGGAGCATCTTCTCAGCTGAGAAGCACGGTACGACTCTGCTTCTTTACAGAGGGGAAGCACCCTTCCTGAACAAGTATTATGATCAGGAACGCATGCTTTTCCTTAATAGGGCGGATGAAAAATCCTATTTCCCTTTCCCTCTTGGAAACATGACTGTCGGAATTGTTGAGGAGGTTTCTCCAGAGGCTAGAAGGTTTAAAGTTGGCGACAGGGTTTACGGCTATCTCCCAATAAGAGAAACACATACTGTCTACGAGCAAAACGTCATGCCTGCTCCAGAAGGCGTTAGTGATGAAGAGCTTGTATGCGTCGACCCCGCAGTGGTCGCGCTCATGGCGGTTAGGGAGGGACATGTAAGACTTGGAGATAAAGTTGCAATCTTCGGGATGGGAGCAATAGGGCTTTTAACGCTGCAGATGTGTAAAATATCCGGTAGCCTATGCGTCATCGCTGTGGAACCCGTTGAAAAGAAGCGGAGCCTTGCCGAGAAGTTTGGAGCAGACTACGTGATTGACCCTACTTCTGAAGACGCAGGGACGAGGATTAGGGAGTTAACAAATTGGAAAGGAGTAGATGTTTCGCTTGAGATCAGTGGAAGTTGTCAAGCGTTACACCAAGCTATTAGGGCAACAAGATACGGTGGGAAAGTGATTCCTGTTTCATGGTACCACGGTGAGGCTAAAAGCCTTTATCTTGGCGAAGAATTCCACTTTAACCGGATAACGCTGTTATCTGGAGCTCGTGTCGAAAGCGAGCCTTACAGAGAGCATCCCCTTTGGAACAGGGAGAGGGTTTACGCGACTGTGACAGAGCTTTTCATAAGAAAGAAGATTAGTGTTGAAGGAATAATTGACCCGGTTGTGAAGTTTAGCCAAGTGGTTGAAGCTTACAGGAAGATGGATGAGCAGCCGTGGGAATGCGTGAAGCTAGGAGTAACTTATTCTTAGAGTCGATTCGACAAGCGGCTCCAGCTTCGCAAGATGGTTGAGTAAGTGCAATATCTTCTTTCTTAAATCCGTTGAAAAGCCTTTAACCCTTTTCTCAATCCGTCAGGGACGTGCTCTAGGCGGCATACCACCGCTAAAGATTTATCTCAGGATTTTGCAGAGTAAATATTGAAGAAAAATGATTAGGGAAACCGGTAAAGTTAAGCTGGGGTTTGTTCCCCTCCACAGGGAACCTTTCGACGAGGAATGGGCTAAGAAGCTACGGAGCAGAACGATAAGTATGCTCTCCAGTCTAGACGAGATAGCACTAGTATACCCAGATGAAAAACTCACTAAAAACGGGCTGGTTAGGAACGATGAGGATGCTTCAAAAACCATAGGGCTTTTTAAAGACCAGAGAATACAAGGGTTAATACTTGGCACGATGACTTTTGGAGACGAGGTCGCAGGCTCCTCAATAGCGCAAGCTCTACGCGTCCCCACTTTGGTTTTCGGAACAAAGGAGCCTCCGATATCGAGCGAAGGCTTTAGAAGCTCCGATTCGTTCTGCGGAACCCTTTCCCTAACCTCAGGGCTCTACAGGAGAAAAATACCCTTCGAATTCGCCGGAATAGTCCTGCCAGAGGAGAATCATTTCCTCGAGAAAGTCAGGGTCTTTGCAAGAGCATGCTCCCTCGTTAGAGCTTTCCTAGGAGCAAGGGTTGGCGTGTTTGGACCGAGACCAGAACGCTTCGAAACCTGCACTTACAACGAGGTGGCGATGATAAACAAGTTTGGACAGAGAGCCATACCCTACGATCTTACGGAAGTCATGCTCGGCTTGAACAAGATTCCTGAGGACAATCCGGATGTGACGAGGATCGTTGAACAGATAAAATCATATGCCGAGGTTACAGGAATACCTGTTGAAAACCTTCTGAAAATGGCGAAGCTTGAAGTTCTGCTTAAAAACATGGCGGAGAAAGACGGTTTGTCGGCACTCGGCTTCAGATGCTGGACTGAGATACAGGACCTTTACGGAATATCGGTTTGCCACGTGCTAGGCAGGTTGACGCAGCAGGGTCTGGTGTCCGCATGCGAATCCGATGTTTACGGAGCGCTAACCATGCTTATGCAGTACTGGGCGACACTAGGAAAATCAGCACCCCATTTCGTAGACTGGACCATCAAGCATCCGGAGAAAGAAGACCTCGTTCTAATGTGGCACTGTGGGAACGCACCGCCCTCCCTAGCATGCGCCGGCTGCAAAATAGCTGTAAGGTATCACAGCATACTTTACAGGGCAGTTGGCGAAGACAGGTCTCAGGGGACTGGCGAGTTCAAGCTTAAACCGGGCCCAGTTACGATCAACAGGCTTGTGGAGTATGATGGAGAATTCAAAATGCTGAATGTTAGTGGAGAAATTGTTGAGGAAGGGCCGTACACGAGGGGCTCGTACAGCTGGGTTAGGATTAAAAACCTTGACGAAGTATATAGGACGCTTGTAAACGAGGGTTTCATACATCATGCAAGCATGATTCACGGAGATATTTCTCGAGAGATGGAGAGTGCATGTAGATTCCTAGGGATAAAAGTAATTAGAGCATGAGCGTAGCGCACACTCAAAAATTGATTCTTTCTGCTTAAAACCCTAACATGGCTAGTTAAACACTTGAAAGTAGCATGTTATTGCAACCCTTAAGCCCATATGGAAAAGCATAAAAACCATATCAATAACCACACATATTGTCCGCATGGCTTATCAGGATAAGAAGAGCTTCGCGCTATACCAAGTATACGGGCAAATAATGATATTGGTACTCGCAGCTTTAAACACCTACTATCCTCAATACCTAACTTATACTTTCATAGCGTTTCTAGTAGTCTCAATGATCTTCACGTTTTCTAGAATGAGGTCTCAGCTGAAAGGCTCGTCACCCGAACAGCTTAAGGAGATAAGGGAAAGCAAAAAAATCTATGAGGAGGAAAGCAGCGAAGTTTCGAGACTTATAGCCTTAGATGCGCAACTTACTCAAGAAATGAAGCCCCTAGCAGTCTCCTCCCTACTATCTATTTTCGCAATAGCAGCTATACTGATCTGGTATCAAGTGTATTTCAGTTTCGCAAGCAGCCTGACAGGCGACTCATCCTTAAACACTTTTAAATTCCCGATCTTTCTGGCCGGCTACGAGGTGCCCTACGCGTTAATGGCAGTAATAAGCTTCAGACAGAACAGGGCGTTGAAAAAGTTCGCCCAGATCCCTCGAAGCTATGCTCTTTTCGAACGAGGGCTGGTTGCTCAAGGAATAGTCATAAAGACCCCTATGGATAACTATGAGGTCAAGCTTGACTCGAAGAGGAAATTCGTAGAACTAGTCAGTAAAGACGAGAAGAAGCCGCAACGGGTTAGGCTTTATAGTTCACAGCCAGGCGAGCTTTTCAGGCTGATTAACACGCATTGTTTTTCCACATTGAAAAACACGGAGTAAAAACGTTAAACAGAACTGTGCATTCAGAAGTACTCAGGCTTTCCTCGAGCGTTCCATGAAAAACACGGTTTTGAAAACTTTTTAACAGGGTAACTACTATCAGAGCGTAAATGGAAGAAACAAGCGCACGTGAAAGATTTAAAGAAACATTTACCTTCGGCAAGCCTGACAGAGTCTTTTTCATGCCGCACTGGTTTTGGAGCTCCACCATAAAACGCTGGCATTCAGAAGGTTTGCCGCAGGACGTGTATGTCGACGAGTTCTTCGGATTCGACCGTTACGAGCTTGTTCCCGTGAATCTTGGCTTCATACCGCCATTTGAATACGAAGTTTATTACGAGAATGAGGAATACAAGGTTTACAGGAGGCAGGACGGATGTAAGGTAAAAGAGTTTAAAAGATACGCGGAGGCAAGCATGCCCCATTGGCTTGAATATCCGATTAAAACCAGGATCGACTGGGAAAGGGAAGTTATGCCGAGGCTCAACTCTAAGTCTCCAGCAAGATACCCATTATGGTGGGACGATTACGTGCGATGGGTTAAAGAGAGAGATTACCCACTTGGAATCTCCGCGGGAAGCTACTATGGATGGATAAGGAACTGGATGGGGGTTGAAAGGCTCTCCAGGCTTATATACGAGGACCCGGAGTTTATCAAGGAGATTGCAGATTACATAGCTGGTTTCGTGATAGAAACAATTAGAAGAGCTGTTGAAGAAATAGAACTGGATTTCGCGATAATTTGGGAAGACATGGCTATGAAAACCGGTCCTCTCGTTTCTCCTAGGAAGTTTAAAGAACTCATGGTTCCTGCTTGCAAAAAAGTCTGTGACTATCTGCATTCAAACGGTGTTCAAATAATACTGCTTGACTCAGACGGGTTCATAGACCAGCTTATACCCATCTGGCTTGACGCGGGAGTAACTGGCGTCTACCCGCTGGAGGTTGCCGCAGGAGAAAACGTGGTCGCACTTAGGAAAAAGTATGGGAAAAAGCTTGCCATGTTTGGAGGAGTTGATAAGAGAGTCTTGGCCAGAGGCTGCGACGAGATAGAGAGACACCTATTCCAAGAAGTGAAACTACCATGGATGTTGACACAGGGAGGATACACGCCGATGATAGATCATTCTGTACCACCGGACGTGAGCCTAAGAAACTTCATGCATTACTGGAGCATTGTGAAGAATGTCGCAGAAGATCCTTTTAGATACTTGGATAAGTGTGAGGAGGCTTAGAAGCATGAATGCCAGGGAAAAATTTGTTCAAGCGTTAAGGTTCAAAGAAACATCTGAAATACCTTTTCCATGCATGTTCTACAAGTTCCACCCTGAAACTTTGAAAAGATGGCAGAGGGAAGGATTGTCTAAAGACGTGCATCTGATTGAGCATCTCGACCTAGAGAGATGCGAGCTTATTCCGGTAGACATGGGGCCATTACCGAATTACGAGGCTGTCGGTCTTGAACAGATAGAGGAGTGGAGGCTAGGAGTAGACAGATCATTATCAGCCTCCTTAACAATCGAGGCGAAAAGAGTTGAAGAAGAGTTTCCCATAAGAAACCCGAGGGATTATGAGAGTTTTAAAAGAATCCTGAATCCAAACTCCCCTGCTAGGTATCCGAGGTTTTGGGATGATTATGTACGTAGGGTTAAAGAAAGGGATTATCCGCTGGGTGTTTGCTTGGGAAGCCCGCTCAGTTGGCTGGTCGAATGGATAGGTTTGAAGGGTATTGCCTCCAGTTTAAAAACAGACCCATCCTGGATCATAAGCATCATAGACTACTTGACAAACTTCATCATATCTACAGTCAAAAGGGCGGTGCACGACTTATCACTCGATTTCGCAATCTTCATCGAGCCTAGGATGTACAGGCTCACGTGTATAGCAGATATCGATTTCATTATTGATATTTGTGAAAAAGCATATGGCCCTATCGTGAGCTGGATCAAGAATACAGATATCGACCTTGTAGGAATCGATTCGCAAGGACATGTGCATGAATTAACTGATGCTTGGACCAAGATCGGTATCAACTTCATGTCGATCGAAAGCAGCGGTGGAGGAGACCTTGAATGGATCAGGAAAACCCTGAACAACAGGGTTGCCGTCATAGGGAACATCGACCGCAGAGTGCTGGCGTGGAGCAAGAGAGATATAATGGATGAGGTCCTTAGGAAAGCATCGTTCTTCAAACAAGGCGGTTACATCCCTGCTCCAGATGGGATTATACTGCCGGATGTACCTTGGGAGAACTTTACATACTTCATCAAAATCCTTAAACAAACGAGTATTATCGCGTAAAACCATTCGCCAGCGCTTCAAGAATCAGCAATCACGTAAAAACTAATCAGCGTTCTCTTTAGGGATTTAATCGCGAATAATTCTGGAAATCTAAAAACGACTTTCCATCGATTCGTTTACAGGAGAAATACCCTTTGCATCTTGTTTGACCCAACGATTCTTTAAATCCTAAAACTTTTTCTACCGACCAGTAGGGGAATGTCTGAAAAAATGGTTAAGGAAAAAACAAGAATATACGTGATTGGAAACTCGCATATAGACCCAATCTGGTTATGGAGCTGGCAGGAAGGTTATAGAGTTGTAAGATCCACTTTCAAAAATGTTTTAGATTTAATGAACGAGTTTAAGTTCTTCGTATTCACAGCCTCCTCCGCAGCTTTCTACGAATGGATTGAGACATGTGAACCAGAAATGTTCAGCGAGATAGCGAAGAGAATTAGGGAGAAGCGTTGGGCAATCGTTGGGGGATGGATAGTTGAGCCGGATTGCAACATACCTGGTGGAGAGAGCTTTGTCCGCCATGCCCTATATGGACAGAGATATTTTAAAAAGAAGTTCGGAGTCGCTGCTGTCACAGGCTACAACGTAGATTCCTTCGGGCACAACGGCATGCTTCCCCAAATCCTGAGCAAATGCGGATTGAAGAACTATGTTTTTATGCGTCCAGGGTTGTTTGAGAACAAAAATATTCCGGAGAATGCCTTCTGGTGGGAGGGCTACGACGGGTCAAGAGTACTTTGCTACAGGCTTCCTCTACCATATTGTACGGATGGCGGAGACATAACTGACCGAATAGATGAGACGATCAGAACAGTCAAGCCTCCCTTAAGGGAGGCGATGTGCTTCTACGGCAGGGGAGACCATGGGGGCGGACCAACTAGAGAAAACATATTGAGTATTCTGGCAAGAAAGATGAGAAATGATGTAGAGATCCTATTCAGTTCTCCAGACGAGTTTTTCAGTGCATTAAGGAGGAGGAAGCTACGGTTGCCAGTTTTTCGCGGCGAAATGCAGCATCATGCAAGAGGTTGCTACTCGGTTCACTCTGAGGTTAAGAGAAACAATCGTAAGGCAGAAGAATTACTTTGTACGGCTGAGAAGATTGCTTCCATAGCGTATTTGCTCGCGGGGATAGAATACCCGCAAAAAGAGCTGACTGAAGCTTGGAAAAGCCTGTTGTTCACACAGTTCCACGACGCATTAGGCGGCACATCAATACCTGAGGCATACGAAGACGTTCGAAACATTCATGGCGAGGTGTTAAACAAAGGGAGTAGGATCCTAAACAGTGCTATTCAAGCCCTAGCCTCAAAAATAGACACGGAGGGAGAGGGTATTCCTATAATAGTTTTCAACCCGCATTCGTGGGACGTAGCTTTCCCGGTTGAGGTTGAAGATGCCGACGGAGAGGGTGGCCTGATGGATGAAAAAGGCCAAGCCATACCCTTGCAACGTGTAAAATCTTCGGCGAACGTTGGAGACTGGAGACAGAGAATAGTCTTTATCGCAGACGTCCCTGCCCTAGGTTACAGGGTATATCGTAACGTTAGCAGTAGGAGCAGCGTGACCCCTGCTTCTGGAGAACTCATAGCTTCAGATAACACTCTTGAAAACGAGTACATTCGTTTAGAAATCGACTCGACCAACGGCTATATTAAGCGGCTCTACGATAAGAAGAACGGAGTTGAAGTATTCAGCAGAGACTCCTGCATTCCGGTTGTTGTCGACGACCATAGCGATACCTGGGGCCACGGGGTTGATAGGTTTAGAAACGATATTGGAGCCTTTGGAAACGCTAAGGTAAAGCTTGTTGAAAACGGGCCGGTGCGCGCCACTATAATGGTTGAAAGCAGCTATAACAAGTCTTTTATTCGCATGTACGTCTCAATATACAGGGGCCTGCCCTATGTAGAACTGAAGTTTTCGTTGAACTGGAATGAGCAACATAAAATGCTTAAACTAAGTTTTTCAGTAAATATTGACCAGCCAGTGTTAACCTCCTCGATTCCATATGGATGGGTTACGCGCTCCCGTAACGGTGAAGAAGAACCGATGTATAAATGGGTGGACATGACTGGGAAGGCAGTAGGCACCAGTGGCGAAAGCAGAACCTATGGGCTCAGCATATGTAACGATTGTAAATATAGCTATGATGCTAATGGTTCAGAAATACGGATAACAATCCTGCGGAGCCCACCCTACGCGCATCATCAGCCGTATAAGCTGGATCCGAAAATAGCCTATAACTATATTGATCAAGGATGGCAAGAATTCAGCCTAATGCTTATACCGCATAACGGCTCATGGAAAGAAGCACACACCATAAGGCTTTCGGAGGAATTGAACTCTAAACCGATAGTTTTTGTCGAATACTCTCACAAGGGTACCTTGCCCAAATGCTGGTCTTTGATGAGTGTTAACCGGGATAATGTAATCGTCAGCGTGCTTAAAAAGCATGAGGATTCGGAGAACCTTGTGGCACGTTGCTGTGAAACGAATGGGGAAGAGACGGAGGCTAGAATCAGCCTGCCCGCTATCGGCAGAAGGTTAAAGATTAGGTTTAAGCCTTTCGAGATAAAGACACTCCTAATACCTAGGGCAACCGGAAGAGTGAAGGAGCTCGATATGCTTGAATTCTCCCGCTGAAAGTATTCAATATGTTTCACGACTCCAAAGGGCTCAGCATACTCTTAAATAGGCTTGATACATCCCACGATAAACATGAGTTTAACCGAGAAACTCACCCTTGAAGAAATAAGGAGGAAAAGACCGAGCAAGTATGCTGGGCTCGAGGAAGGCGTGATAAGCCTAGGTTTAGCGGAATCTGATTTCGAAATGCCTAAGGAAGTCAAGGAGGCGATGATCAGCGCGATCCTTGAGGGAAGATACCATTACGAGATGGATGGGGTTGTGGAATTCTTAGAAGCAGCCATGGATAAGCTTTCAAGGTTTAACGGCATTTCCGCCGGCAAAGAGGAAATACTTCCAACAGTCGGAGCTATGAATGGAATATGGCTAGCCTACAGGATTCTTCTCAAGCCTGGAGACCACGTTATTGTAGTAACTCCAAGCTACCCTGCCCTGATAGGGAGGCCTAAGAGCCTTCAGGCAGAGGTAACGGAAGCCAAGGTCAGGAAGGATGGACACCTGGATCTTGCTGTCATCGAGAAAGCAGTATCCAGCAGAACCAGGATGATCACTATTTGTAACCCTAATAACCCTACGGGTACTGTTTACACTAAAGACGAGTTGGAGCAATTAGCAGAGATAGCTATAAGGCATGATCTTTACGTTTTATCCGATGAACTCTATGAGAACCTTACTTACGATGGTAGAAAACATGTTAGTATTGCTTCGCTGCCAGGTATGCGGGAACGCGCGATCACTTTATTCGGATTCACGAAAACATACGGCATGTCTGGACTGCGAATAGGCTACGTTGTGGCCGAGAGGGAAATAATTAGAAAGATGAAGGACGAGAATACAGGAATAGTTATTCATCCAGGCACAGTTGAACAGATAGGGGCTGCTGCAGCCCTCAAGAAGTGCGACTACTATATTGATTTTTTAAAGAACTACTTAGAGAAGGTTCGAAACAGATTAGTAGCTATGCTGAGCGAAACCCCGGGAGTAACTATTTCGCCGCCTGAGGGTGCTTTCTTCGCCTTTCCAAATCTGATTCCCCTATTTGAAAACGATAAGGATGCGGTGGAATATCTTTTGAAAGAGGCACGGGTACTGGTTCACGGAGGAAGCGGCTTTGGGGAGGGCGGCGCTGGACATGTGAGAATAAACTTTTGCTCACCATTGGAAATAATTGAGGAAGCGGCCAATAGGATCCGGAGTGCTTTGATTAAAAGACATGATGCTATTGGTTTGAAAAATAAAAGTTTAGGAAATATTGTCTGAGAAGTCGAACTCTATTTTTCCATACTCCATTGTCGTCGTGCTGACGACTATCTTGTGAAGCCCTGGCTGCAGGCCCCCGGGCTTTTCAACAGTGAATTTAATTCTATCTCCGACAGTAAAGAGGGTTGGAGTCTTGGCGAACTCCTCTGCCTTCACCACCACGTCGCCTTTCTCTATAGTTATTTTCTCCAGAGGAATCTCCTCACCGTCTACTGTAAGCCTGAAACCTCCTTCAATAGTACCCGACCCAAGCCTGTTTAAAAGGGAGAAACTGAAGCCAAGCACGTTTCCTTTTTCGTCGACAACATTTTTCAAAGACCCCTTTTCGTACAGCTGTCTCAACATGAATGCGGGAATCATTTCGATTAGAATAAGCCTTTACATCAATATAAAGTTTTCTTGTGGGCCGTCAATGAGCAGTGTAGATTTTTCGAATAAAAGACTTTTAAAAACATTTTGCAACCTAGCCTAGAACAGCCTTTAACGTTATATATAGGTTTAATATTGTCATATTTTCATGAATAGAAAGCGTGGAAACGGATCATTAAGCGGGGCATGGTACGTAACGCTTGTTTTCTTCATCTTTGTCGTACTTCATTATGCTGACAAATTCCTTATATCGCCACTCCTGCCCCTGGTAAGGGACGAGTTTAGACTAGGCTACACCGAGTTAGGCGCAATTGAAACAGGCACCATCCTGGTTGCTGTCGCATTCATGCCTCTATGGGGATATCTTTTTGACAAGTATGCTAGACCCCCTTTGGTTGCCCTTGCAAGCGCGGTCTGGGGAGGCACGACTATCCTCTCCACCTTTTCGCAGAACTACCTGCAGCTTATTGTTACAAGATCCATGACAGGGATTGATAATCAAGCTACTAGTGGATTAATGTCTTTCCTGGGAGACTATTTCCCACCGGAGAAACGAGCCACAGCACTAGGTGTTCTTCAGGCCGCTGAGACTTTTGGAGCTCTAATAGGCGTCATAATAGGTCTCTTAATCGGAGTTAGCTTCGGATGGCGCAACGCCTTTCTGATTACGGCAGCTCCAGGAGTGCTGTTAGCACTAGTCGTACTTTTTACCGTGAAGGATGTTCCGCGAGGAGGAACCGAACCGGAGCTGGTAAACGTCAGAGATAGGCTTAAGGATACTTTCTCAATAAAATCCCTGAAAAAGCTTTTCGAAAGAAGATCCGTCTTTTTCCTCTACCTTCAAGGATTTTTCGGCGTCTTCCCATGGAACATACTTTCCTACTGGCTATTCACATACATGACTGATGTTAGAGGCTTCGAACCTGGTTCCCAGCTGCTCGTAATGCTGGCCGCCCTACTTTCCATGGTTGCTGGAAACATTTTGGCAGGCATGACTGGAGACTGGGCGTTTAGAAGAAACCGGAGGGGCAGAGTCGTTTTTGCAACAATAACCGTTATCATAGGACTAATATTTTTCGACATGGCCTTCCTAACTAAAGGAGGCGTGGAGCTCTTCCTGCTGCTTGGCGCTCTAACCGCCTTATTCATGCCGATGGCTGGGCCATGCGTCTCATCATCTGTCCAAGACGTCGCCCTCCCGGAGGTGAGGGGATCAGCCATGGCTATGCTACTATTTTTCTACAACGTCGGGTCAGCCTTTGCACCACTCATCACGGGTTATGTAGCAGACAGAATCGGCCTAGAATGGGGAATAGTTACGATAGTAAACATCACTTGGTCAATATGCATAATCCTGTTAAGCATGGCAGCTGTCTTCATCCCGAGGGACATTGAGTGGAAAAGAAGAGAACTGGCTGAGAGGGCTAAGAAGCTGGGCTCTGAGCAGAAGGTTTTATAAATGGCTTTAAACGGGTTTCGTCCAGGCTTGCTTGACAAAAGGATACGTGTCTTCGAAGGCAACGCGCTTTCCGAGATCGCTTTCCCTTTAGGGGGAATAGGCACCGGAACGATTTCCCTAGGCGGTAGAGGAAACCTTAGAGACTGGGAGATTTTCAACAGGCCTGGTAAGGGTAAGGACCTGCCGTACACCTTTTTCTCCATCTGGTTCCGCGAAGAAGGTTCGAAACCGGTTTCCAAGGTTCTGGAGTCAAGAATCCCCCCGCCTTACCGGGGCAGCTATGGAATCCCATGGTCCTACGTGCCTGGGCTACCTAGGCTTGCGAAAACAAGGTTCAGAGGAGAATACCCTTTCGCATGGATATACTTTGAAGACAGTATTCCGTTGGAAATCTCTCTAGAAGCCTTTAACCCTTTGATTCCACTTAATGTGAAGGATTCAGGCCTACCTGTAGCGATTTTCAAATGGAGAGTAAGAAACACGTCTAAGAGAAGGGTTGACCTGACCCTGGCCATGAGTCTCTTGAACGCGGTTGGATACGACGGAGTTTCAAACCTCACAAACAGGTTTAGCGACCTGTTTGGACAAAATTTGAACGAACTAGTCAGAGAAACAGGTCTCACCGGTATTAGAATGAGCAGTAAAAAGTATTCTGAGGATGATCCGAAGTATGGATCAATGGTTCTTGCAACAAGCTGGAAAGATGTAACCTACACGCTTAGATGGGAGAGATCAATATGGTGGGACGATGTCCAGAGCTTCTGGAGAGATTTCTCTGAAGACGGGCGGCTAGCTGAGGAACCCTCGCCAGACCTCTCAATGGATGGGGAGACGGATGTAGGCAGTCTAGGGCTTCTAGCCAAGTTGAACCCCGGTGAAGAGGTGGTACTCCCGTTCATACTTTCATGGTATTTTCCGAACCTGGTGAACTATTGGAATAAAGAGGATGAGGTGCGGGGGAAGAGGATTGGAAACTTCTATGCTAAGCTCTTCCACGACGCTTTGGACGTGGCTAAGTATGTTGCTAAGGAATTTGAGAGGCTTGAAGAGGAGACGAGGCTTTTCCACAAGACGCTTTTCGAAAGCACTCTTCCAAGCTACGTGCTGGACGCAGTCTCCAGCCAAGTTTCAACCATAAGGACCCCCACATGCCTATGGGCGGAAGACGGCAGGTTCTACGCGTTTGAGGGATGCAACGATAACAGCGGGTGTTGCTGGATGAACTGTACACATGTCTGGAACTATGAGCAAACACTAGCACACCTTTTCCCAAGCTTGGAGAGAACTATGCGTTTAACAGATTTCTTGAATAACACTGATGACACTGGAAACATGGCCTTCAGAACATTGGTGCCGCTTGTGGGTGCTCGATGGAGGTTTAAGCCTGCAGCCGACGGGCAGATGGGCTGCATAATGAAGCTCTACAGGGAGTGGAAGCTGAGCGGTGACGACGAGTTCCTGAAAATGCTTTGGCCAAGCGCTAAGAAATCGCTTGAATACGCATGGAAAACCTGGGATAAGGACTGCGACGGGCTGATGGAAACAGACCAGCATAACACGTATGACATAGAGTTCTACGGGCCCAACCCAATGGTTAGCTCGCTATACCTAGGAGCCTTGAGGGCAGCTGAGGAAATTGCAAAATATCTTGGAGACTTTGAATCTGCTAAAAGATACCGGGAAGTCTTTGAGAAAGGAAGAGACAATTTCATAAAGCTCTTGTGGAACGGTGAGTATTTTGCACAGAGGTCTCGAGGCGACTCAAACACAAGGTATCAATTTGGAGAAGGCTGTCTTTCAGACCAGTTAATAGGCCAATGGTTCAGCCATGTTGTAGGACTGGGATACATCCTGCCAGAGGAGCAGGTGAAAACCGCTGTGATGTCGGTTTTCCATTACAACTGGAGGGAAAGCCTTCTGGAACACAATAACTGTCAAAGAACTTATGCTTTGAATGATGAGAGCGGCCTAGTTCTCTGCTCTTGGCCAAAAGGCGGCAGGCCAAACTATCCATTTCCATACTGCGACGAGGTTTGGACAGGTGTAGAGTACCAGGTTGCAGCCCATTTGATTTACGAGGGCTTCGTTGAAGAAGGGCTTAGAATAGTCAAGGGAGTTAGGGATAGGTATGACGGCACTAAGAGAAACCCGTGGGATGAAGTTGAATGTGGGCACCATTATGCTAGAGCCATGTCAAGCTGGTCTCTGCTTCTAGCTTTAAGCGGGTTCGAGTATAGTGCTCCCGAGAAGATCATAGGATTTGGGCCAAGAGTGTGTGAAAACAATTTTAAATGCTTCTTTTCCACAGGGGGATGCTGGGGAAGCTACAGCAGGAAAGTCGAGCAAGGTTTCCAGAGGGATTCGATAGAGGTTCGATATGGAAGGCTTGAACTTCACAAGGTTAAACTGATTGTCGACAAGCCTTCAAACGCAAAGCTGATAGTGAACCATTCGAGAAAGGGGAGACTAAAAGCCTTCTTGAATGTTGAAGAAAAGCATGGGATTGTTGTACTTGAAGAACCAGTTACCATCGATAGTGGAGAACTCCTTGAAATAGTAATAGCGTAGTTTACATATGCTAATACCCGGTCTTTAAGGAGGAAATTTTAAATACTTACCTCAATATTTTGAAAACAGGTATGAAGAGTCTGAATATGGCGGTTATTGGTTGCGGCAACATCGCTAACTACGCGCACCTACCAAACCTGCTGAAAACAGGACAAAAATTGGTCGCCACATGTGATATAGTGGAGGAAAAGGCGAAGCAGGCTGCTGAGAAGTTTAAAGCCGACAGGTTTTACACGGACTATAGAAAGGTCCTAGAATTAAAGGATCTTGATGCAGTCATAATAGCTACTCCACCCGATACTCATAAGGAAATAGCTGTAGACGCGGTGAGAACCAACAAGCACGTATTTCTGGAGAAGCCTTTAGCGGCAAACCTGGAGGATGCATATGAAATTTACAGCCAGTGGAAGAGAAGCAATGTAAAATTTGCAGTCGGCTTCTGCTTAAGGCACCACGGGATGTTCAAGTATGCTAAGGAACTCGTTGAAAACAATACTGTTGGAGAACCAGTTGCACTGTGGAGAATAGCAATAGGGACTGCTATCGGCGTTCTACCTCCGATGGGATGGCTTACAGACAGGGAAAGGAGTGGTGGAATGGTGGTTGAAAACTCTATTCATATGATAGATGCGTTCAGATGGTTCGCTGGCGACATCGCTTCAGCCTTAGCACAGTATAAAACGGAAAGGATTGGAATAAACATAGAGGATAATGCTTACATAGTGTTCACTCATCGAAACAATGCTTTTTCCAGCATATTGCAGAGCTGGACTGCTACTCACACCCATGAATCGTGGGGGATAGTTGGTAAACAGGGTACTGTAAGCGTGAAAGGATATGTATTAGGGACTATGGAGGTCAGTAGTAGGAGTAGAGGCCTGGAGGAAGTAAAAATAGAGGAAGACCCCATAGTTATGTATGAGAAGGAGATGGAGGATTTCGTGAAAAGCATACTGGAGGATAAGCCGGTTTTCGCCACGCCCCTAGAAGGATTGAAGGCAATGGAGGCAGCAGTGGCTGCTGAGAAAAGCAGTAAGGAAGGGAAACTGATTAAGCTACCTTTGATAGATTACTGAGAAACGCAAGCATACTCTCCAAGTAACATGATACAAGGGTTTGCCAATCGTTTAGCTGAAATGGATAAAACATATAAAGATTGGGCAGTAGTAGTCGCTACATGAGGATCAGTATAAACCGTTACGGTTTCACGCTGAACAACAAGAAGATTGAATTTCTATCTGGAGAGTTCCATTATTGGCGGGTTAAAAGAGAGAATTGGGATAAAATAATGAATAGACTGAAAGAGGCTGGTTTAGAGATCATCTCAACCTATATTCCGTGGGATTTTCATAAAATCGGTGACGAGTATGATTTTGAAGGAAACACTGATCCTCAAAGAGCGTTAAACCACTTTATAGATCTCGTTGAGAGAAAGGACTTCCTAATGATTATTAGACCTGGGCCTTACATATACGCGGAATGGAAGTACGGCGGGGTTCCCGAGGAAGCCTTCAGGCACCATAGGTTCAGCGAAGAATTCAAGAGGCTCGCATCAAACTATATAAGGGCAGTATGTCAGGAATCCATAGTTCCAAACCAAGTCACAAAGGGGGGACCAATATTCGTTCTTCAAGTGGATAATGAGGTTGACCCTTGGGTGAGATATTATAGGGAGCAGTTGGGATTATGCAGGGGGAGGGGCCCGTTTAAGGACTTTCTTATTGAAAAGTATGGAGATATTAGTAAGCTGAATAATGCTTGGGCCTCTAACTATGATAGCTTTGAAGAAATAGAGGCTTTTGAAGAACACCCTTTAGCAAAGGGGAGCATGCAGCCTCACAGCATGATTAGGTATCTTGATTACAGGGCCTTTCTTGACTGGTGTGTTGAAAAAATAATATCTTGGGCTAGAGACGAGTATAGGAAGAATGGCGTAAACATCCCGATGTTGGTGAACACTTACGACGACCCGGTTTTTCACGACTTGATAAAGCTAGGTAGAGTCGTAGACCTACCCAGTATGGACATATACCTGAAGAAGCATTTACCTGAAAGCGAAATGTTGAAGCTTTCATATTGGGTTAAGGCTTACGCTGCCTACACGGTTTTCCCAATAGCTACGGAATTTCAATCCGGAATCTGGACTGATGCTCTTTACACGACTGGACCGATTGACGGCACGCATGAGAAGCTTCTAGGATTTTTTGCAATGGCGTGGGGTCTGAAAGGATGGAACTGGTACATGGCTGTTGGGAGAGACAATTGGACTTGTGCACCGGTAAACGAGTGGGGATTAATAAATCCTGATGTTTATGAAGCTATTCAGGGACTCTCGAAAACGTATAAACTTGTTAAGCCCTACGTCCTCGAAAGACTAACTTCTGTTTCACTTGTCCACTATAGGCCGGAGATGCTGTTGAGACATCCTTCTGATGTGCTCTCTGATAAATGGAACTGGGGACGGTGCTTCTCCAGCCTTCATAAGGCTGGGCTGGATTTCACCTTCTACAATCCTGAAGCCGACCGTGAAAGGAGGCCATTTATGATTTATGCTGGAGACGGGTTGATGTGGGCAAAAGATGCGGAAAACCTCGTCAAATCATGCTACGAAGGATGCCACGTCATGTTTTTCCGAAAAACACCACTTATGGATTTCGCCGGCGAAGAAGTTAAAGAATTCTCAAAGATACCCAGGCCGATTGGAAGCAGGTCGGAGCCAAGGGGTTCACCAATGACTCTAGAAATCTCTTTCAGAAACCTTAGGAAGGAGATAAGTACATCAGGCTTCGAGTTCTTTAACCAGCAATGGGATGAAGCCATAACAGTATCCGGTGTCCAAGTGAAATCACCCTACGTTGACATCGCGCCGACGTTAAAGGAACACGTAGTAGGATTAACGAGAAAACTTGGAGAAGGCAGGATGACGATAATCGGACTGGACCCAAGCCCTTGCTTGCTGGAATTCCTCATAGAGGCCTTCAACATCAAGCTACCGGCGAGAACAACCTCATACATGTGTTATGCTTCGCTGCATAAGGATGTTGAAACAGAGTCAAGATACGTAGCTTTCGCAATAAATGCTGCGCCATATAGACAAATCGTTTCAATAAGCCTGAACTTGCCTGCCGGAAACTATAATTTTAGGGAGTTAAAATCAGGAAAAGAGGGGACTATAGAAGGAGGAGAAGTAGAGCTACGTCAGCCGATAGGCCCCGGGGATGCGGAGGTAATCGAATTCATTAGGAAAAAATGATTCTAGTTTCGCAACTATCCGAGTGTTGGAAAAGAATTCATGCTAGCCGGGATGTTTCAACATAGAAAAACATGTTGCCAAGTAGATTAGCGCCTAGTCAAGCCTGCTAGTTCCTTTCTTGAACCTGAGCCTTTGAATCAAGTAACCAGCAGCAGCCCAAAGTATCTGGGCTTTTCTCTACGGGTTTTCACCACATCTATTTTGAAACCTGCTCCCCTCGCTGTCGCATAGACGTCTATTCCGCAAGCCTCCATCGATGGCCTTGCAAGCTCCGGATGAACACAATTCTTCAAGTTGCACTCCTTGCAAAGGGGGCAGGGTCCCGATGTAAGCCCGAACGCAGAGTAATACCCTGAGAGAAATGCCTCCCGCTCAAGACTTGCAACCACTCTATGCACTTTTTCCCATCCCGGCTCGAAGCGCAGCAATATGGCAGAGTTGTAACCGCTTAGGACACGCCTCATCTGCTCCGGAGTTGGCGAGTAAGGAGGACACGTAAGGCGTTTACCATACCCGTCACAACCATACTGGCATTTAAGCCTAACCCAGTCCCTTACCACCACGTCGCCAGCTTTAATTACCTTTGCCTCAGCCGCCCCGAGCCTTATCGCTATTTCGCAGAGCTCTTCCAGACTTTTAGATACAGCCATAAAATTAAGTTTACCTGACAATACCTATATGTCTTTCCATGCGGCAAGGATGTGCTATAGCCTACTCTTCCTCAATGCGGTAAGAACCTCATTAATAAATGCCTCTCTATCATCGAGTATGAAGGAACTTATGAGCCTACCGTTTACAATTACACCTTCAGAGATGCCACGTTTCTCAGCCTCGGTAGGCTCCTCCGAACTGTTTATCCACCTGATGTGCACGCCCTGTACAGCCTTCCCTACCTCTTGCTCGGACTTCTTTAAGAATAAATAGGACCATGGGCAGAAGGAAGGGCTATAGATTATCACCACCTTGCCCTTGTCATCCTCCTGTGGCACGTAGTTTGGTCTTCTTCGCTCAACGGGCCTGTAGACGAAGCCATGCTTAAGAGGATAGTATAACAGGCTGGGGTCCTCCTCCACTTGCTTGAAACCCATGTCTACAAAGAAGTTTCTAGCTGGATACTGGCCGGGCTTCTCCCCTGGAAAAGGCTTAGTCACGAGTGCTGACGGAGGTTTACCGCCGAACCAGCTTTTAGGACTCCTCATATCTTCAATGAGACTGGTCAAGAGCCGTCTTCCAATACCCTTCCTCCAATGCTCCCTGCATGGGACAAATATGCAAATGATGCGAACAACCATCTCGTCAGGAACAGGAGTATATTGGATCAGCCCTGCGGGAGATTCTCCCACATACGCGATCTTGGCAACCGAACCCCAACGCTTAAGCATGTCTCCCGCCCAAATTTTCTTCAGCTCAACCCCCCTCACGAAGACAGGGTCACTCTTCCTCTCGAGTGGCACGCATAACTTGCAAAGATCATCAAGATTATTCTCAGACGCTTCAACAACTATTATGCTCTCGCCCACAGAATATTTGCCTTCACTCATTATTTAAGATTTACTGCTAGAATTTTATTTCAATATGTTAATAGCACATTAAAAAGCACTTCACCAGGTGGCTTTAATGCACGCTTTTAAGCCAGCCGGTATTTCAACCCTCCAGCGTCCCTTTTCAAACGAGGCCTCTAAGGATCCTTGGCTAGCCTTAATGCTTACTTCTGCTGTCGGAGGCACGAATGAGGGCATTACTGCTTCTCCATTGAGGCCACTGGGTAAGTCCACCCAAAGCGTGAAACTTTTTTCAGCTCGCCTCCATCTGACATTTACCGTACCCTTGGGTGTCGGAAAACATCCATGCGCCCAAACCAGGTCAACGGGCTCAGGCGCTATAATCACGCCACTCGTAATAACGTCTTTTGGTCTAACGCCGAGCACAAAGCTGGTTAGGAAAAACGCCGGCATGGCGCTCCAAGCGTGACAGTGGCTCCTGGTTTTTGGCGATAAAATCTCCCAAGTGGTTGTTGCACCATAATCCAGCATAGCACCCCATTCCCGCCTTATTAAATCCAATGCTTTTCCAGCCTCGCCGTCCCTAACACATGCTTCAATAAGAAAGGCTAGTGCAAACGGGCTTCCAAACTTGACAAAGTCGTCTGGCCAATCGTAGATATACTTGCGCACAATGTTTTTCCTGTCATCCTCAGCCACGTCGCAAAGATAAATCATCGTGTGGGTCTGCAGGCTGAAAACCCTGCTCCTCGTACCGTCATGATGAACCGCGTCAACGTAAGCTTTCCTCTGCTCATCCCAGAGATACTTGTTGATTGCCTGTTTAACCCTTTCAGCGAGCATTTCAAACTCTTTAGCGTCATCCTCCTTGCCTATTTTTCTCGCGATAGTTGCTGAACGCCTATATGCTTCTACAAGCATCGCGTTTTGATGTGTCACTACACCTCTACTGGGAGTATCCATCGGAGCCCAGTCAAGCATGTTCCAAGCCTCGATCTCCATCAGACCATCGTAACGGATAAACTTCTCAGCAATATTGCGCATCTGTTTTAAAACAAAAGGATAAACTTCTTTCAAAAAAGCCTCATCCCCAGTGTATCGATAGTATTCTTCACATGTCCAAACCCAGAGCAAAGCCCATGCAGTCAAAACATTCTGCCATCCACTGGGTACCTGGCTCTCAACCAACGGGGAACGGAAAAGAGATTCCCCGGCTAGAAGCCAGCATCTTCTCGCCAGGGCATAACAACCATAAGTAGCGTAAGTAATTAGAGCCTCGTGTCGAGCATCACCCACCCAGAAGGTTTGTTCGTAGGCTGGGCAGTCTACATACGTGTCCTCGCTGCAGAGACGCAAAGTATACTTGCACATTCTCCAAATATTGTTAAGCCTCCAATCGTTGCAAAGGAATTCTCCAACCTCTTCGAAAGGATAAGTGTTTAAAAGACATCTTACAAACTTGATGCACACAGGCATCTTCCCACCCTCAGGGAACCTGATTGTTAGAATCAAGTATCGGAACCCTCGGCGAACAACGCTCGTGTAGCTTTGCCACCCTTCTTTAGTAGTGTAACGCAGCACATTGTTAAGGCCGAAAGTATGCTGTATGTCGAAACAATAATCCTCTCTAGGATGTATCGCTTCAAACCCGTAGAAATCAAGCTTAACGCCCCTTGGAGCCTCGATTTCAAAATCTATGAAGCCGGCTAGCTCACGGCCGAAATCTATTAAAAGCTCAGCATCGCCATTCTCAGGAGGCCATATGATTGCAGCCTCATCGTTCGCGGAACAAAGATTTCCAATGCCTTCAGAGAAAAGATTCTCCTTAACTTCCTTTGCGAAAACGATTCTTGCAAAAACATGGTCTGATGCGAAATACTCTGGCGCGACGGGTTGAACTAAAGCTGTTTTAAGAACGTCTTCAACCGTTCTCGCATCCCAAATAATCCTGAAACAGTCCTCATCACGCGACTGAAACGGTCCTGCTATTGCCCACGAGGTACCAGCATTACCCAACGGGTTTTCAAACTCCAGGTTTTCACCTTCCCATACTGTTGTAAACCACCAGTCGTGATAACGCCCAGTAACATCGAACACAACCAGGTTCTCACCTTTCCTAAGCTTGAGCAGCACCGTGTTACCGTCTACCGACATGTCCATACCGTTAACCCTGACACGCCGCGCACCCAGACCAATCCCATTCACACCAGTAACCTTTACTTCTTTAGCTTCAGAAGTTTTCACAACTACGATGGCTAATCCAATTATTTCCTGAGGATTTGACAACCGGTCTCCAGGAACGAGGCTTGGACGCAAGTCAAAACTATACACTATGCTGGGAGGAGAAACCACGCGTGTGCGCAATACCCGCACGGGATATACTGGTTCATTAGTGAGAAAAGGTATTGGTCTTTTAAACAGGTTAACCCACGGCTTCACCGAAACCTCGGTAAGCTCGACTGCATTCTGCCAATTGCTGTCGTCGAAGTCAGGATGCTTCCACTCCGGATCTGCTGACGAGTCATAATGTTCAACGAAACCCTGTTGGCACGATATGCGTGGGGTATGCTGGTCGTATGCTGCGCTAATGCAAACTTTCCAGTTTCGATCTGTCGCGAGAATAATCTCCCTTCCACTCTTAGTCTTCATGCTTAACTGTGCAAGTAAGCCGCCGCGTCCCAGTGGATACTGGAAATTGGTTTCACCAGGTTGCCATACGATTATGGAAACAGTATTTACTAGACCAGCATTTAAATACGGCTTAACATCATACACGTCGTAAAACCATGAATGCTGCCATCCTCTTATAGGACCATTACCAATTCTTTTGCCGTTTATGAAAAGAACGTAGCGTGCGTCAGCAGTTATTTTGAGTTCCGCCGCCTCAACATCTAACGGCACTTCAAAGCTCTTACGCGCATAGACGTAAAGGTTTCGCGATGCATCCTTATTGTTATTCACCCAGATCCATTTTGCTTTCCATTCTTCCGTCATATTGTGTAAGATTAGGCCGTAATATAAAAATTTAACTATATTAAATAGCGGACAGTTCAGCTAAGAATCGTAAATCACGCTGGTCTTATAGACATCTGGACCGAAGATCTTGTAGACCACGAGGTCCTCTTTCCCAGTGTTAACTATTTTATGGGGCTGCGTTGCAGCATCAGCAGATACGAAGACCTCGTCCAAGCCTGGGTTTTGACCTTGAACCGAGATGTTTCCAATCCTGCCCTCCCCCCTCCAAACAAAGGCGAGGTAAGCATTTTTTTCAACACTTTCAACAGTTTCTCCAGGGAAGATTTTGGTCTCCTTTCCGCAGAATTTTCTCGTTCTGTCAGGAGGAAACACCCAGCGTTCAACACCCTTGCCCTCAAACTCGGAAGCCTCAACCTTCGTCGGAACAACATGATACTTCCTGTAGAAAAACGGGTCTCGCGACCTCTTCCAGTCGATCAGCTTAGCAACAGCCTCTTCATCAGGAAGGCCTCGCAACATGTCTTCCCTTGGAATCCTCCTTCCCCCACATACTGCTTGAAGAATATTGTAAACATCAGACTCCTCTTGAATCTCTAGTGTTAAAGCTGTCCCGGGAGCATGAGGAACCCCGGCGAAAACGTAGAAACCCTCCCCAGTATTCAACCTGTAGGCTGGGGAAAGATCCAGAACCCTATCGTCGTCCCACTTTTTCAACAGCGGGATCAAGTCTTCCTCTCCAACGTGTGGGTGAACAGCTATGTGAGAATAGGGGAATGGCCCCTTTTCCACTGTTTCTAGGAAGTAATAAGCCTCGTCTTTCCCATTCATGTTCCAGTATTTTTTCGCATCCTCCTCTCTTGCATGCACATGCCACGGTATGGGGGATCCGATGTCAAGAACCTTAGTTAAAACCCCGAACCGGTTGCCGTGTTCCACCGCATACTTGTCGCCGAGAAGCTCGCCGGGGAGAATTTTAAACGCATCCCTAAGAGAAAGCTTTGCATGCTTCTGAGTGAAGGATATGAAGCTTAAACCTTCGTTTTCAACCTTAACTGGGTTAACGGCTTCAACCGATGACGCTAGCCATCTTTCACAAATCCAGCCTCTTGAGGCGCCAGCATAATAGTCTCTCAGCCCGAGTCTTCCCATTCCCGGATACAGGGTTCTAGCCACGAAGGAGGGAGCTAGTCTCAAAACCCCGCCTGTTGCACTAAGCTCCTCTCTGAGAAGTTTTTCCTCGTCTTTAAAGCACATTTTTCACCTCAAACTGTTAAGGTGGCGCTTTAAAAGTTTTCACGTGTTGAGGCCGAGAAGCCTCATTAATTCCTCGGCTCTTGTGAAATCAGGTATTATCGCGTCGGCCCCAGCATCCATAAGCCGTTTCCTCTTTCTCGGGTTTAACCCTATTCTTCTAACTTCATCCGAGGCGACACCAATGGCTATTGAGCCCCTGGCTTTAGCGCTTCTAATTTCAACAGGACCGTCTCCAACCACCAGCAGCTCCCTACCATGCAGATTGTTTTCGCTTAAAATCCTCTCAATAATCCTCTCCTTAGAGTTTGCCTCAGTGTAGTCAAGCGCACCGTATATCCCGCCCCTAAAGTATTCCGTGATTTTGAGAGCAGTGGCCTCTCTTAAAACATACTCATGATCAGTACCGCTTGCCAAATACATTACCACGCCCTTTTCATAGAGCTCCTGCAAGAAGCTCCTGGATCCACATATCATCAGGTCGTCTGGGTTTAATTCCCCATTAAACAGTTTTCTAAGCCTCTCCTCCACGAGCAGCAACATCCGCTGATTATATATTCTCTTATACTCGTAAGCATCCTTAGGGTTTTTCGAGATCCCGTACCTACGAACAGCCTCAGCAAGCCACTCCATCTGCCTTATGGTTAACATCCCGGTTGAATAGTCGACGTATTCTCTAACCTCTCTCTCTATCTCCGGGGTTGGAGGATTACCGTTGCAAATCATTTCTATCATGAGTGGAATCATCACATCCTCCCACCCCTGCCTTATCACCGATATTGTTCCGTCGAAATCTATTAACGCATACTTTATGCGTCCCACCATAGAATTGAAATCCTGATTGAGAATCTCAAACCATTGGCTCACGGCCATTCCCCTCCTTTTGAAACCTCATCGAATTTAGCCAATATTTCTCCAGGGGAAGCTGTTCCAGTAGTGTTTAGCTTTTTAAGAATAACTCCGGCAGCTAGGCTTGCAACTATGCCTGCTTCAACAGGGTCAGCTCCCCCCGCTAAGCCTGCACCCACTGCAGAGATGAAAGTGTCGCCAGCTCCCACAGGGTCTATTGGCGGCTCTGTTGGCGCAGCTGGAACATGATGGGAGCCGGAGCCTGTAACAATTAAGCACCCCTTCTCACTTAACGTTATGTATACTGGTCGCTTCGCCTTCTCCTGCAGCTCTCTTCCTATATGTAGAAGCTCATCCATATCTACTTCAAGAGGGTTTCTAGATGGTCGTATTGCCCTCACAGCCTCCATCCGATTTGGCTTTAAAACCATGTTTCTGAAAAAACCTATACGCTCCCTCGAGTCAGCTATGAAAACCCTGTCAGGATTTTTCTCAGCAAGCTGAATCAGGCCGCTCCTAACATTTTCCGTAACCACACCGTTCAGAGACATCTGATCCTCTATTATCACTAAATCCACTTTTTCAACCGCCTCCTTAACATTTTCAATAATTTTTTCCTCCAAGCTACTGCTTAACGGACTGTAGTTTATAAAGTCAAGCCGGGAATCCTCCTGTTGAGAATCCCATCCGCACAGTATCGGCTTAACATAGGTCGGCGTAACTCTTTCGGGAGACATTATTAAGAAGTCCAGCCTAACCCCGTTTTCCCTCAACTTCTCGTTCAAGAGTCTTCCACGCCAGTCGTCTCCAATAACGGTCACCGCAAAAACATCTTCTAAACCTAAAGCCTTAACGTTGCAACATATGTTTCCTGAGGCACCTGGGGAATACGTTTCCCTGACGACTGGACGTGTATAACGTGGTGTTTCCCTAGAGAGTTCTGAACGCGTCATGTCAGCATACCAATAAACGTCTAGAGCATAGTCTCCAATCACCATGCCCTTCAATTTTTTAAAGGAATCCAGTATTTCAACCAGCCTAGAGCGTTTCAGCCCTTCCATTCAACTCCAGCCTCCGAACTAGAGAAGCCTCTAGCATTCTGCATAAAACATGGTATATTACGGAGTGCGTCTCCTGCACTCGACTCGTATCGGATGCAGGCGCCCTGATAGCGATGTCAGAGATTTTCGCCAGCATTCCTCCGTCCCTCCCTGTTAAAGCAATCACAACTAAGCCTAATGCTTTAGCAGTTATCGCAGCATAGATAACATTCTGAGAATTACCGCTCGTGCTTATGCCCATCAGAACATCCCCTTTTCTCGCCAAGGAGTATAGTTCCTGTGCGAATGCCATGTTTCTAGTTGGATTATCGTTTTCAACAGCACTCGAGAGAGAATGGTTTGAACCTAGAACTAGCACGCGTAGGCCCTCCTCCAGGCTTTCCACCAAGAGACTACTGTAAGGAAGCCCTTCAAACAGCCTCCTACGATGAACCGGCATGGGTCTCTTAAGCTCAAAGGATTTCGAAAGCTCTGCTGAAATATGGAACGCATCCGCGAAACTGCCACCATTACCGCATAGGAACAGGGTTCCTCCGACTTTGAGACGCATGTCAATAACTCTAAAAGACCTAACCAAGTCTTCTACGATGACATTCAAATCCGGATGAGACCTGGCGAATTCTTCGACAATTTTCCCCACTGACGGCTCAAGACCCTCGGCTTGGCTTCTCAGCGTGGATCCTATCCCACTAGGCTGAAAAACAACATTTTCCTCCGTTATCATCCTAACCAAGAGATGACGAAGATTAGGTATTGTAACAACATGGTCGCCCGTTATGTGAAAGCCTTTACCCCCCAGCGAGGTTGGTCTTATAACAATGTTTTTCAGAGGCCTGTAATAATACTCCTCCTCATCCTTCTTTCTGGGACGGGTATACTCCCTTATGGGTTTCAGATCAAAATTTGCGGCTGTAAACCTCTCCACTTTAAAACCAAGGTTTCTTGCAATGGATAATGCTTTAAGAAAAACTTCAGGACCGATGACGGCTGACCCGAAGTTCAAAAAAACTCCTTCATCCAGACGGCTGACAGTGTAAACGTATTTCTTGAAATCAATACCACTTGCCTCACCTATGGCGGAGAAATCGCAAGCAGGATGCTGATGGATTATGTCCGTTCCAAGAGCCACGTGCACGGTAAATGGTATTCCCAGTCTGTAAGCATGATAGAGAACGCTGTACTTCTTAAACTTGAAACGCTCGTCTTCAGCAATCATCCTCCCTAGTGATTCACCGTAGCCTAAGCCGTCGCGAACACCACGTTGAATCGCCAAGTTCATTAACAGCCCTGTCTCCTCAGCCATTCCGAATGTCCCATCTTCTATGCTTGTAGCAACATCCTCGCTGGTCTCGCCGATTAAAGCAATTTCAAAATCGTGTATCGATGCTGCACCGTTAGACGCTACATGGCTCACCACACCCCGCTCCATAAGATCTATGAGCACCGGCCCTAATCCACATTTTATAACGTGCGCCCCCATCATCCAGAGAACCGGCCGCCCTTTTCTCCTCGCATCAACGATCATTCTTGCAACCTCAACCAGCTCCGGGCTTTCAAAAGGCGGCGGAGGCGACTCCGGGTCGACCAAATCCTTCAGCTTCACAAGGTTCTTTCTCTCAGATATCGGGTAGGTCTTAATTCTGCTGAAATCCAGCATCTGCGTTTAAAGCCTTCCTTAAAGCCATATATTAACTTAATTCTTTAGTGCGAAGTAGAAATGGGTTTAAGCTTATACTGTTGGGCGCTGAGGAGCTTTTTAAACCGGGTCTACGCTTATTCTCCAAACCCTTTAAATAGGCAGGAAAACCGTTAGATAACTATGAGGACCGTTAAAATAGGAGTAATCGGAGCAGGTTCCCACGCGAATAACGTGCATTATCCTTCACTCTCCATGATAAAGGAGGCTGAGGTTAAGGCAGTATGCGACCTTAACCCGAATAGGCTTAGGATGACAGCTGAAAAATACTCGATACCGAGCCAGTATACAGATTATAAAAGTATGTTGGAGAAAGAGGAGTTGGACGCCGTGTACCTGATAATGCCTCCTCACCAACTATACGATATAGCGGTCGACTGCCTTAAGCAGGGTCTTAACCTTTTCATCGAGAAGCCGCCTGGCATAACTCGCAGTCAAACTGAAAGCCTTGCTTGGTATGCTGAGAAACACGGGTGTAGAACCATGGTTGGCTTTAACAGAAGGTTCATACCACTCATGAGAAGAGCCAGGGAGATTGTTGAGGAGAGAGGATTCATAAACCAGTGCGTATCCACTTTCTACAAGAATATTCTTTCCCAAGAACCTCCCTACTATTCTGGAGCGGTGGATGTTTTAACCTCCGACGTAATTCATGCTGTAGACACTTTGAGATGGATGGGGGGCGAAGTTAGTAATGTATTCAGCTCCGTCCGAAGGCTTTTCGTACCTTACGATAACAGTTTCAACGCAATGATTACGTTCCAAAACGGTGCAGTCGGCTTCTTGATGAGTAATTGGGCAGCCGGTTCAAGAGTACACGTCTTCGAAATGCATAGCAAAGGCATATCTGCCTTTGTGAACCCGAATGACAGAGCCCTGATATACAGAGACGGTTCATCCGAGCCTGAAGTAATATCCACGTTCGAAGCGGCTGAAAGCACTGAGTTTCACGTATACTACGGGTTTCTAAGTGAAAACATGCACTTCATCAGATGCGTGATAGAGGACAGAGAGCCTGAAACATGCTTCAGGGACGCCGTTAAAACAATGGAGCTTGTGGAGAAGATCTATGCGAACGCGCCTCGTTAAACAGCGATAACCTAATCAAAAGGTTTTTGGCAAGATTCTAGGACAATGACCTCATACTCTTGGAGAACTGGCAACTTTAACACCACGTTCTGATCAACCTCTTCCCAATCCAGCTCCATGTTTAACCTCAACGCCTTAGCGTAACGTGGCTTATCAAACCCGTGAAGAACTATTTTTAAATTCCTGATTAGTAGGGTTGATTCTATAGGCCTAGTCATCTCGCCAGTGAAGTTCACCAGATGTATTAGTATTCTACGTTTATCTGGCTGGTGTCTAAGAGTAACTTCAACAGTCTGAGGACAATCATCAAGCGTTACCAGTTTTCTAGACATGAGGCGGACAGCGTTAGCAATTATCCTCCTGTAGTCAGGGTTATGATAAGAATAATAGTGCTCAAAGAAGTTTCCAGCGAGGTAGAGGCAGCTTCCTCTTCCATACTTGTTAATCAGGATCGCGGGATTCTTAGATAAGGGAGGAAGCCTCACGTATCTAGCGGGCATTTTCTCATTATACATGGCTATCGCCCTTGACGTTACGGGGATCACCTCAACCCCGAAAGCCGGGCATGGAAGAAGCTTTGTGCTCACCCCCTCTACAAAAGGATGGTCGCCGACGATTGACATGTAGTCCATCATCATTGGGCCGAAGACACCTCTTCCAGCCTTAACGCCGAATACCTCGGCCAACCTGAACTCTTTAAGCATCACTCCGTATTCATCATATCTTGAACATTCAAAGCTTGCAATAAGGTTACCTCCATCCCTTACGTACTCCCTGATAGTGTCGGCACAATCATTAGAAATGCATGCAGAGTTTGGAGCAATTATTAAGTCATACTTGCGAAGATTCTCCAGCTTTACCGACTCCTCATCAATAACGTCGAAGAGAACGTGGGACCTCACCAGTAGCTCGTAACATCCTTGAAAGCCAGCGAAGTAGTCTGCAGCCTTCCTCTCCTCGATTTTCACCTCCTTCGGATGGAAGTCCGCGAAAGGAATGCTCGCCCTGTAGAAATCAGCCGTCCTCTTGGACCAGAAGAGCCCAACCCTAGCGATCGACGTAGTGTGCTCCAGATACTCGGCGTTTCCAATTATAAAGCGGTTCATCTCCCCGGCAGCCAACGCTCCCGGCCCTTCAGCTGATCTCAACGATACACCATACCACGGATTAGCACCGTTAGCAATCGTCTCTGCATAAAGAAGCTTCGTCTCAGCTGGAGTTAAGAGATACTCATCCCACCCCTTATTAGCACCGGCTATGAAGACAACCGTCGGCTTACCGCCGGATTGTGTTTCCAGGAGCTTAGCCGTCATGCCTGCTTTCCAAAGCGGTTCAGCCCTCAGGTCATAGTATAGGAAGCCACCCTCAGCCCCCAGCATATCCTGGTAAGATATAAGCCTCCGGTTATCCCTTGCCTCAATCCAAGTCGGCCACAGGCCTGCAGAATTCATGTAGATTATCGCGTTCTGCTTAACCTTTTTCAGCGTCTTTTCAGCATCTCTAAGGTACTCAGCTATACTGTCATACCTAAACTCTACGAACTTCCTCCAGGAAGGGTCTTTCCAATCCTCCTCGCGGGGAATATCAAATCCATACTTCCGCTTGAACTTCTCTTGGCAGTTCTTGCAATAGCAAGTTCCCGGATAGTAGGCCGGGCCATCTAAAAATATTCCATCGATATCGTAGGAAGCCAGATCCTCGATACCTTGAAGGGACCACTCTCTCCAGGAAGGGGAGTTTACGCATGGAGAGTTTCCGGAGCCGTAAAGAAAATCTATTATCTTGCCTTCTTTATTCACCTGAAGCCAGTCCGGATGCTGCTTGCCAAACTCAACGTTTATCCAGTGCACATTGTAATAGACCAGGACCCTGATTCCTCTTTCACGAGCTTCCGGCAAGTATTCCCCCAAAAAATCCCTCGGCATGCTTCTTGCTATCCTAGTCTTAAAGTAGAAGACACCCTTCTCCCCTCCCCAAAAATCGCTGCAACCAAGATGCTCAGCGTTAAAGCCAAGCCTACTCTTGGCTTCAGCAAGCTCAGCCGGATTTATTTTCAGAATCTCCTCGGCATCAGGTAAAGCGAAGTCCGCGATAGTAAGAGACTTGCGCCACCATTGTTCATCAGACATACTCTCGTGCTAAGCTTTTGAAATATTAAACCTTTTCCAGAACAATCGGCTGCAAAAACTTATATTTCAACAGCTGGCGTTATGGGGAGAGATGCTGCCTGCTGAAAGGCTTGACGCCGCGTTTGAAGGCAAGTATTCAGATGCAATACCGTGGTTTGCTGACCTTACTTACTGGTATCACTCGCACGAGGAAATGGGAACCTTGCCTACTAGGTATAGGGGCGAGGGAAGAATAAACCTTTACATGGACATGGGTTGTGGTGCGCATGAAGAGCTCTACCGACCAGTTTTCAGGATAAAGCGTAGACAGGTGGAAATCAATGTTTACGAGACCAAGGATCATGACGGAAGCATTGTCAGGCACGAAGTTTTTCAAACACCGGTAGGAGAGTTGAGACGAGTAAGTAAACACTCATTCAAATCCCACAGTACTGCGACTATAGAGCACCCCGTTAAAACAGAGAGAGACTTAAAGGTCCTGAGATTCATATTGAGAGACCAGATTGTAGAGAAGGATCCTGAGATTTACGAATGGCAGTCGCGAGCGATGCAGAAATGGAATGGATGGGGAATTGTAAGCTCTCTACCACCGAGAACACCGTTGATGAGGATGATAGTGGAATGGGCCGGCTTCTCAAACACTGTAAAACTCCAGTGGAGGTCTAGAGAAGAGTTTGACGAGACAATTCAAGTCATGTGCGAGGCGGATGACCCAGTTTATGAAGCAGTCTCAGAAGCACCCGCCAAGTATGTTTATTTCGGGGAAAACCTTTCTAGCGACATGGTTAGTCCACGTCTTTTCAAAACCTACTTGGAACCCTACTACAGGAAGCGTTCTCTTGAGCTTCACTCTAAAGGGAAGAAGATTTACCTACATATAGATGGTAGCCTTAGAGGGTTGTTGCCGTTGCTTGCTCAAACCGGCATAGACTGTGCACAATCGCTTACACCAGCGCCGGCAGGCGACGTCGACGTTAAGGATTTTAGGAGGCTCGCTGGCAATAGCATAGTACTATGGGGAGGATTACCAGGTGTTCTATTCAGTGAAAAATATCCCGTTGAAATGTTGAGACGGATTCTTGAAGACATAATAGAAACATATATAAATGATTATAAGTTTATAATAGGAGTTGCTGACCAGGTGCCACCGGATGGAGAGATAGACAGGGTGAAAATGGTTAGCGAGATAGTGAATTCCAAGGGCAGAAGATAAGAAGGTTCAGAATAAGTGTTCACTCTAACGAGCCACCCACTATTACAAAAAATTTAAGTTCAGGATGATATGATTCTACAGAAAGTTGCCATCTAGGAGGCTTACAGTAGGGCTGGTCCTAATCACAGCTGGAATCACTCTTATATTAAGCTCCCTACTCGTGAAACCAGAGCATCCCGAGGAAGATCAATATGCCGCGTTAAGAAAGGTTAGGGTAGATTATGCGGAAAGGCAGAGCTGTACCTACTTCCTAGACCAGAGCATCCTCCTTAGAAACCCGTCTAGCGAGACCGTGGTTGATCTGGTCTATGTGTGGATTCCGGTTAACGAGAGCCACCAGTTCACGCGGTTCCTAAGTTCAACTCTAAAACCATTATTCATGAAAAGCGATGAGGAGGTTGCCATATTAGTTTATAATGTTAGCTTGACGGAAGGGGAAACGATGTGGCTTAATGTTACGCTCCTAGTAACCGTTGAAGGATATAGACTTCTTATGGAGAACATCCCCTGGCTGAACCGTTCTCAGGTTGAGGAGAGCACCGGAGGAAAAGGGTATTGGGCCGTTGAAAACCGGACATACATTTTAGTAGCGAAAAACATAGGCTTAGATGCTAGGGATCCTGTTGAAGCATGCCGTATTGTTGGAGAATGGATACGCAGGAGGCTTCAATACGACGAGGGGCCGAGAAAGGGTGCTAACCATGCGTTAATTGAGATGGGTGGCGAGCTGTTTGTCAGGGGCGACTGTGAAGAGATTGCCGATGTATTCGTAACGCTCACGAGAATACTTGGAATACGTTCAAGAGTAGTACATGGCCTCCGTCTTCTCGGATACAGGGAAGGCTCTGTGACAATGTGGATTAAGAGGACAGAAAGAGGTTACGAGTACTCTGAAAATTGGGGTGGACATGCCTGGTCGCAAATGTATCTTCCGCAAGCAGGATGGGTTGATTTTGAACTGGGTGCATATGACGTTAGAATAGGAGACCTCACTCCATATTACGTTAGGTACAGCTTTGAGGAAAAAGGCAACCTGGGTTCAAACGTGCCTTACTGTTTGACGAGAAATCTGGAGGCAGACCTCCTGTACTTCGTTTTTAGGTGGGTTCAGCCTTGAGGATTTTGAGGAAAACTCTCTTAATCATAATCTTAGCCTTGACAGCAGTACCAGCAGCATTCCTCATCAAGCTTCAGCCGGATTACCATGTTGAGATCAACATGAAGACAGGGTTTGAAAGGATGGTGATGCTAAAATTTGACATATTCTTAAAAACTATAAGTAGCTCAGTTCCGCTTGATGAGAATGCCTACTGGCCAGTTGTTGCGGACTATTACAAACTACGGTACCCATCAGGCTGGATAGAAGCGATGAAACTCTTGTCCAGAGAGGACATTAGGCTGCTGAACTGCCCGGTTAATCCCCCTTGCGTCAAGCCTCCCTACGCCGTGAACGAGGCAGATGCTTCAGACAGCAGTGCTTTCACACTCAGAACCCTAGGAGTTGCCCTTCCCAAAGCCTCTTCTAGGCTTAGGGCGAAGATTTATGAATCGAAGTTTCTCAATTCAACATCAACCCTCCTAGTTACTGTTATGAACACAGGGGACGATGAAGGAGTGTTCATAGTTATTCTTTTTGAGAAAAGCTTTGAACAGGCTAGGAAGGTAGACCTCAAGCCCAGCGAAAACGCTTCAGTAAGGTTTCCAGTGCACGTCCCCGAGGGAGAAGAGGTAGTGGTAAGGATCTTTGGAGGTGGAGAGCAGCTGGACGGGTGTAAGCTGACCATCGGGATGAAGAAGCCCCCGAGCATCTTGCCACTAGTCTTGGGCGCGGTGGGAACAATTCCTATGCTTGTTGGAACCCTCGTAATACTCTCCCACTTTATGGGTAAGTTTAGGAAACACGCTTCATTGCAAGAGGATGGCCCTGCTCCATATCCTCCAAGCTAAACGGATTGCAGCATGCGCTAATTATGAACAGCCTTACCTAAAACCATAATTCTTATAAGGTAGTACAGCATTCCATTCGAATGATGCATATTGGTCGATATAGTTGACGCTCCTCAAATCACTGACAATTTCATAAGGAAACTGTATGAGAGAACTAGGCCCTCTCTATCCTTCAAAGCCTCCACTAGAGAAGAGTTTTTAGAATGGAGGGAGAAACTAAAGAGTAAGATTAGAGAGCTTTTAGGGGAATTCCCTGAGCCCGCTGACTTAAATCCCCGTCTGCTTTCTAGAGAGGAGGCTGAGAAGTATGTTAGGGAGAAATGGATCATTCAATCTGAAGAGGACTGCTGGGTACCATTATACCTTTTAATCCCGAAGGGCTTCAAAGGAAAGCTTCCAGCAATTTTATGTGCACACGGCCATGGCGCATACGGTAAGGATTCAGTAGCAGGTGTTCATTTTAACGATCCGAATAGGAAGGCTGAGATTGAAAGGTTAAACTATAATTATGCGGAGCAGATGGCTAATGCTGGTTTCGTTACAATAGCTCCTGATTGGAGAAGTTTTGGTGAAAGAATAGCCTATTATAATCCATATCCCGGGAGGGATATATGCAACATTCATTTCCTCCAGCACTTGATACTTGGGAGAACGCTTTTAGGAAGCAACATATTCGACGGCATGCGGGTAATAGACTTCCTAACCACATTAGAATATGTTGATCCCAACCGGATAGGATGCATGGGTCTATCCTTTGGAGGGACAATGACAACCTACCTGACGCTGCTCGACGAAAGGATAAAAGCAGCAGATATAATATGCTACGCAACCACTACTGAGCACTACGCGATATCTAGGCCAAACTTCTGCGGGTCTCAGCTGGTTCCCAACCTTTACAAGTATGCTGACGTGCCCGATGTCATAGCCGCAATAGCTCCTAAGCCTCTCCTAATAGAGAGCGGAGCCTCCGATACTTGTTTCTGGATTCATTCCACCCTTAAAGCACACAACGTGATAAAAAGGGCCTACGAGGTCGCCGGGGAGCCGGAGAACCTCTGGATAGAAATCTTCCCGGGGGAACACAGCTTCTCTGGGAGAATGGCCTTCAGCTTCTTCAAAAAATACCTTAAATCTGGAAACTGAGGCGAATGGCTGTTAAAACTGAAAGCAAATGCCGCTTGGGATACGCAGAGTAAAAATTCTAACATTTAGTGAAGCTAACCATCCACGCGCGCGCCTTCCGAAGGAAGCGAGAGTAGTCTCCATGATAGCTGTAGGCTATTCTGGTGAGAAAAAGGAGCCCGTGTCAAACTGGAAATCCCTACAGGAGATCGTTGGATACAACCACTGGCAGCACAGGCTTTTTAAAATCTTAAGGAACCAGGCTTAATACTTCTGTGGATCTTAAAACCTCTTCTCCATGAAGATTAATGATTGAGTCAAAGTTCTCCCGGGTAACGTTCGTAGTTGTCCCGACTCCGGTTACGCACGCTGCGCCAGCAGCCTGCCCCGCCATTAAGATCCTCTTTAAATCCTCAAGAGGGATTTCCGACAGGCCTCCAAACATCCTATTCTTAAGCAGTGTGAATATTATTCCTGCGCTGAACGCGTCCCCGGCGCCAGTCGGGTCAACCACTTCAACTTTAAAACCTTTCTGCCTTACGTATTTCCCATTCTTCAAAACAGCCAGCGCACCCTTTTCGCCGAGGGTTATGAAAGTAATGCCGTTAACCCTTTTACTCGCCTCCCTCATCCCATAGGCCAAACTATCTGTCTTGAATATGTTTTTCAGCTCTATGTCGTTACAGTGGAAAAAATCTGCGTAATCCAAATGCTCAACAATATAATCCCATTGCCTCCCATATGGCTCCACCATGTCGACGAACGTTAAGCTACCGGTCTTCTTCGCGGTTTTAAGAACCTCTCCAAGCCTTTCGTCGAATTCACCGCATAATCCGGACGCGGCGTAGAAAATCCGTGGTTTAACCTCAAGCACCTTCTTGGAGACGAAATCCGGGTCGAGATGCAGGCTTGCACCCAGGTCCAGGTGGAACCTCCTGTCCTCACCTTTAACCACAAGCGCAATGTTTTTAGTCGTCCCCGTTTCAGCCAGCTCCATCAAGTGTGTGATAACCCCCTTCTCCTCTAAAACGCTTTTTATGAACCATCCGAAAACATCCCTGCCGATTGCCCCCACTATGCCGACAGAACCCTTTTCAAGGCCCAGCTGGATCAAATCTATGGAAACGTTGCAGGGGTGGCCTCCAACAGTCAGCTTAACGCTTTTCTTAGCAAAAACTATGTGACCAGGATCCGCGATTTTAGGCAGTTCAGCCAGAATCATGTCGGCAACGATGAACCCTGAGGCGAGGACTTTCATCAAGACAGATCATGGTTAAGAGTTTTTAATCTTTTCTAAACTTCCTAAACCCATTTCCTGAGGGTAGTATCCTCTGCAACAGACCTGTAGAAGCGCCTCATCCTTTCAATCAGCCTAGTAACCCTATCCCTGGAAAAACCTTTCTCAGAGTGAAGGAACTCCATCAACCATGCTTCGTCAAGCCCCGAGTACTTGACGGAATACTCTTTTTTAACATCAGGCTGCATGAATACTTTTCTGACCTCAGCGTAATTCTCCGGAGCCTTTGGAAGAATGCTTCTAGGGATTTCATCTATCCGCCCATACTTCTTAATAAGCTGCAGAGCCTTTTTAGGACCAATCCCCTTAACACCCTCGTTGAAATCAGTACCCACGAGAATAGCCACATCCACCAGCTGCTCCCTAGTGATGCCCAGCCTACCTAAGGCCTCTCCAGCCTCTATAAGCTCAGGCTTCAAGACTTTTAAATAGCCCTTGCTCGGGTAGAACTCGGTGCTACGTATAGCCAGGTTTCTAACAAGCCTGGGAGAACCGTAGAGCAAGGTATCATAGTCCCTACCTGCCACAGCATACGCCTCCCCCCTTTGAACGATAAAGGCCGCCTGAGCCTCAGCATCAGAAGGAGCCTCGACAAACGGAAGGCCCATTGCAGAAAGCAGGATCTTAGCGTCCTCGACCATCGCCGTCGTCAGCCTAGTGGAAGAAACAGCCTTGGAAAAGGCTTCTGCAAGCCTACCTTCTTTCAACGCTAGCCTCCACTCCGCCAAAGCCTTCTCCCTCCTGAGCTTCCTCTCCTCCAGCTCCCTCAGCTTAAGCTGAGCAGGCCTTCCGTCGAAGACGAATATGAACCTCATGCTGTAGTCACACAGTAGCCTTGTAACCCTGAAGGCGAAGCCTATCAGGTGAGAAGTAACGTTGCCCTCAGCATCCGTGAAGAACGTTCCGTCAGGCTTACGTATCAAAGCGAGAAACTGGTAGAGCATCTGGCTAGCGTCAACAGCGAAGCTTTTCCCTCTAAGGCTTTCAAGACTCGTCGGTTTCCTGCTGATTATGGGTGTTAAATTAACCCCCATCCGAACCTACACCAAGTATTGCTAAAGTCCGAGTAACGTTTATGGTTTTCTGAACATATTCCTAATCTGAATAAAGGCTGTTCCGCGCGCGCTCGGTGAACGTGTCTGGGTTGCTCAGCTTACTGGATGCGAAGTACGTGTTTAAACAGTGGGTCGGTTTCTTCAATTCTACGGAAAGCTCGGCGCGCGCGAGCCGAGGCTGGAGACGAGCCATGTACTCTGAGGACTACATGAGCATGATGATCACGGTGGCTGTTATGTCCCTAGTGATAATCGCAGCCATCGTCGTATTCTTATGTAGAAGAAGGAAAAAGATTCCTTCCCTGCCACCTTCGCCGCCTCCGCCAACTCCTCCGTCGCATTCCACATCTTTTACATAAATATGTATTCCCCTCTTTTTCCCATGTTTTAAGAACATAAGATTTATTAATTCGAAGAATGGTATTTATCCGGTAAATCTGAAAGATGGCAGAAAGTCGAGTAGGTTCGAAAGGAGAGCTATTTCTACCTAAGAAGATTAGGGAAGAGCTAGGCCTTCACCCTCATACAAAAGTAATCTATAGGGTTGAGGGAAACAGGCTTGTGGTTGAACCAATTCCAAGCCTTGAGGAAGTGCTGAAGAAACAGCCATCTGTTGAGATCACCCTTGAAGAATTCCATGAATTCAGAAGGGAGCTGTCTAGGAGGGCAGAGTCTTGAAGATACTGTTAGATACGACGTATCTTCTACCAGCGATAGGCATCTCTCTTAAGGATTTTCCAAGAGACGTTTTAATTATGTTAAGGCGTAAAGGAAATCAGGTCTTTATAAGTGACATAAGTATCTTTGAGCTTTCAGCCAAAGGTGCTAAATACGTTAGTGCAAAGAAACTCTCTGCTGAAAGGGTGATTGAGGGCATAAGAGCCATAGTCTTCGATGAAAACATAGTTAAGATACCCATTCATGAAAGCAGGATTCTGCTCACGGCCTTAAGGATTAGGGATTGGCTCAGTGACTTTATAGACTGTCTTATAATCTCATCAGCCCTAAATCAATGCGATGCCTTGATAAGTGAGGATACCGATATTCAAAGCCTAGAAGGAAACAGAGCGTTTCACGAATTGTTAGAAATGATAAATCCTAAATTTGAGATCCGTACACTAGCTGAAATCACTTAAATCATGTTGAAGCTCTTTTATTGTTATTGTATTTAGTGCACCGAGCGATCCTGCAACCTTCGTCTCTCTCCAGCTTCTAAATTCCACCAGCTCTCTCACGAAAAAGCCCTAGTATAAGTCAGCTCGGCCGATATTTGCCGCGCCCCTGGAAGCTGGACTTCGTTGTGCAGAAGAAGAAAATAACCTAATTTTCCATATTTTTCTCAGCTACCGGTAGGTTTCGCCTTATCCAGTGTATAAATCCGGGTGGAGCTTTCTTGCCATAGCGTATAGAAGAGTGTGTTCCCATGATTCTTGCCTATTTGTAAGCTCATTCGTCAATACTCCTACGGCCCCCATCTTTCTTTTGGTTCCACTTATGCCAGTAATTTCATCAATCACATCCCCCAGCTCCTTTCCACTCAGAACCTTTTTCACGACGACGTCTGGCAGCTCAATACCACCGCCACACCCAAGTGCCACTTCGCCTTCCACACCGGCAACAGCACACCAGCCGGTTAGAAAATATCTGCCAGCCCTTCTGGCAACTCCGCCCTCGAGACCAACGCCAAGATCGGCTTCAGCTTTTACGATGGCCTCCTTGGCTCGGTATATCGCTCCCTCGGCACACTCCTCGTCCGTTAAAGGCGTGTGCGAAACCTTTGACGCGACATCCACTGGAATGATCTCGACGTCGCCGTATATTCTTCTCATAATGTTTTCTGTTGCTTTTATTTTAACAGGATTTGTTGAGCCTACTGCAACTTTTATTACCATCGGGCATGATTCCTGAAACAGTTTTAAAAGGCTTACGATTTAAGGAAAACTACATCGCATCATTAGTTATTTCTAAGTTTCTCCGCCATCTCTTTCTCTTTTGACTTGAAAACTGCCTTGGCTCTGGAAGGCTTTACGGAAGCGCGCTATGGATGGAACCAGATAGGTTAATGTATCACGCTAGCCTTCAGGAAAAACATCCTTTGGAGGATTTACAACCGGTTGTATGACCATCTTCTTACCTTTTAACATCTCAATCTTTATCACCCGGCTTAAGACCATTCTTCTATATGCCTTTAGGGAAAACCATCTGTCCTTTCGTAGATACTTTTACTTCAGCAGTGCACTAAAGGTTAAATTTTAGGGTAGTTTACATACTACCGTTGGCTAGAGGACAAAGGCTCAGGACTCCTCTCGAAAAAGAGGAGGTTGCTCGGCTTAAGGCTGGGGACATCATATACGTAAGCGGAGAAGTGTTTACTAGCAGGGATAGGACTCAGAAGTTGATACTGGAGAACCGGGATAAGTTGCCTTTTTCCCCTAAAGGCCTGTTAGAGTTCCACGCTGGCCCGATAGTTAGGAGAGAAGGTTCAGAATGGAAGGTTGTTTCAATCGGTCCCACTACAAGCTTCAGGATGGAGAACAGTGAATATGGTTTCATTAAAGAGACGGGGATTGCAGGCGTCATTGGAAAAGGCGGCATGGGAAGTAAAACCAGAGAAGCATGCAGGGAGTTTAAAGCCTTTTACGGAGTTCTTCCAGGTGGAGCTGCAGCTCTGATAGCCAAAAGCGTTAAACGCATAATTGGAGTTTACTGGCTTGAAGAGCTTAGTGTTCCCGAGGCCATGTGGCATCTCGAAGTCGAGAACCTTGGGCCGATAACAGTTGTTATTGATTCTTTCGGAAATGACTTATACGAAGACCTAAGAAAAAGGATTGACGAAAACCTTTCAAGAACTTTGAAAAGCTTGGGGGAATAGAGCTATGGAAGGCGGAGACCTTAAAGACCATATTGTTGAAGCAATAAGACTCTGCGAAACATCTCTTCCAATCGACGTGAAGAACCGTTTGAAAAAAACATACGAGAATGAGGATAGAGAGGTTCCGAAGAAAATACTGGGTGCTCTGTTGAAAAATGTTGAAATTGCTGAAAAGGAGGGTAGACCGATATGTCAAGATACGGGCATATTAACCTTCTACGTTAAGAGAGGCGAATGGAAGGAGAATGAGCTACATAGAATCATCGTTGAAGCAGTTAAAGAAGCCAGTAGTAAAATACCGTTAAGGCCGAACGCCATAGACTTCCCGTCTAAGAAGAACTCTGGAAACAATACCGGAAGATTCATTCCATGGATTGTCTGGGAGCCAGGTGGAGAACATTTGGAAATAACCATAATAGCTAAGGGCGGTGGCTCTGAGGCTGTTTCAAGCCTAAGAGTTTTACCGGCTACTGTTGAGGAAAAAGAGATTTTCCGAGCGGTGCTTGAAAGCGTTGCTCAAGCCGGGGCAAGACCATGTCCTCCGATTATTCTCGGAGTCGGAATCGGGCCTTCTTCGGAAATAGCTCTTGAACTGGCTAAGAAAGCTGTTTATCTGCGGCCTCTGGGAGAAAGGCATGAGGACAGTGTTATCGCAAGAATAGAGGAAGAACTCTTAAGAATGGTTAACCGTCTTGATATAGGTGTCCACGGCTTCGGAGGCTTAACGGCGATGGATGTTCATTTGGAGTATGCGTCCATTCATCCTTCATCCATGGTTGTTGGAGTCGTTGCAAGCTGCTGGGCATTGAGGAAAGCCACGCTGAAGGAATGCGGCGGTATTGTGAAGATTACAAGCCACAAGATGTATCTAACATGATTATTATCTGAAGCGAACATTACTAGCGAAACGCTTTTATGCAAGATGTGGAAATCAGTTTGGAATTCAGGTTTCAGATATTATCTTCCTGACGAATTCCACGTCTTTTTTCAAAACCGCTTTTCTTTCTTCCCCAACATATTTCCCCAGAGACTCGTCTTCAATCGTTAAATCACCAGCATACCCTGCTTTTCTTAAAACCTGAACTACTCTTTTCAAGTCGACATCTCCCTCGTAAAGAGGTACTCCGACCTGAGGATAATCTTCCCCGGGACGCCTCTGCTTCTCCCTTTTAGCTTCAGGATACTTCAGATTTTTAAGGTGAGTATGTTTAACTAGCTTCGCATATTTTTCTATGAGCTCATGAACCTTGCTCAACGGATAACCATACCAATAGAAGTTTCCAGTATCCAGCGTTATGCCTACTCTTTCATCATCTATCTCTTTAAACGCGTAGTCTAAAAACCGCTCATCGTTGCTAACATAGCCATGGTTTTCAACAGCATAAGCTACCCTACTACCCTCTGTTTCCTTTAAGAGGCGTTTCATTATTTCAACAAAATGCTTAGCATACTCTTCAACAGGTTTCTCTTCTCTTATTTGCATATGCGAGTTTATTCTTATGATTTCAACCCCGATTTCATCCGCAAGCTGCGTCGCCTTTCTAATGTAATCCAACTCCTCTTCAAGATTTTCGTTTGAAAAATCGTTCTCCAGCAATATTGTGCATGGTTTTAAACCTGTTTTTTTAGAAAAATCTAGAAATTGTCTTCTCTCATCAGCGTCTCTCAGGTTAAAACCTAGCTTAATTACATGATCCATATCTTCATACGTATTTTGAGTCAATGTTTTGTTGACATACATTTCATATCTGTCTAAACCTAAATCCTTCAGACCCTTAACCAGATCCTCATAACCGACCCATATTACCGTGAAATCCCTAACCGCGACGTACATTTTTGGCTTCACTGGTAGAAAGCATTTTACAAGGATTATCGCGCACTAGTTTTTTGATTTAAACCCATATTTTTCCCAATGCGTCACTTCTTCAAGCGGTCTTCTGTTTCTACTGGGCTTCTCATCAGGATAGCCGACTGAAACAGTGCATAGGACTCTAAGCCCCTCAGGTATTCCAAGTAGCTTCTTTATAGGTTCTTCAAAGGGAGTATTCAGCACACCCATCCAGCATGTCCCAAGCCCCATAGAATGGGCTGCAAGAAGGAAGTTTTGCACGGAAACCGCAACATCCCCATGGTACCAGTTGCTGCTCCTCCCGGGGTCAGCTATGAAAACCACTACGACAGGACTGTCAGCCATGAATCTCCCGTACCTATGTATTTCTGCAAGCTTCCTCCTGGTTTCTGGATTCTTCACCACTAGGAACTCCCATGGCTGGGAGTTGTTAGCCGATGGAGCCCATCTGGCTGCTTCAAGACACTCGATTATCTTCTCATCCTCCACCGGCGTCGACTTATACTTTCTAATGCTCCGCCTTGTTTTAATCGCTTCCATCACGTCCATCTTTAAACACCTAGGAAGATTTCACGAAACATCTTAATATGTTTTACTGTAATCGATAGGAATCATTATAACGTCAGAATCACAGTAATGAGGGGAAAACAGTAAACTAGATTTGTAAACCAGAAAGTTTTTAAGACCCACCCGCTTCGGCCTCGAAGACCCAGCCATCAAGGTTTCTACAAATCAGCGTAAGTATTCGCATAGACTCCTCCGGTTTCATGGCGAGAAAAAGCGCGGCAACGTGCTTGCAAAACTGTTTTTGACCAATTCTTTTAACCCAGTCCTCACAGTAATGCTTCAGCCTCCTTTCAGAAAGACTTATCGCAACAGTATACTCCTTGATCCTGGCTTTAACATTCTCTTCTCCAGCCTCCTCGATAATCACTCTCCCAATCAGTTCCCTAGCCCTCTCCAGCCTACCGCCCTCCAAGAAGGCCGAGACCAGTTTCTCAACATCCTTCCCACCGGAAGAAAGAGCTGCTTCAACCCTGCTAACCGTCCTCCTTAAGCCCTCTTCTCTGAAGTAGCTGAGAATCTTGTTCAAAGCCTCTTCCTGAGGCTTCTCAGCAACCCCAATGATCTTCATCATTTGAAGCGCGTTCTTTACCGCATAGCCTCTGAAATGGTTGTTAAAGTACACGTAAACCTTCTTAGCCCTGGAGGAAAGCTCCGTCAGCCTCCCCTTCCACTCCTCAAGCTCCTCAACCCTGTAATCGTAATAGTACCATGGTTCTTTCCCCCTACCGTGAAACCTTACGTAGGAGAATTCGCTGGTAACTTTCAATAATGCAGGTAGAAGAGGCTCGTCGACAACACAGTACCCCACGTTATTCTCAGCAAGGGTTTTGAAAGCCTCGTCATTCATCCAAGTCGGATGCCTGAATTCAACAGCAAAATCATAATCTTCAGGAAGACTTCTTAAGAATTCGTTGAAGCCTTTGAATGCTTGGGCAGGCTTTGGTGGAAGCTGGAGAAGCAGAGGTCCAAGCTTCCCACTTTCCTTGAGAGGAGTAAGTAAGCTTAAGAAGAGTTTTAAATCTCTCACAGCACCTTTTTCCAGATCCATTAGTTTCACATGGGTTACTGTTTTAGGAACTTTAAGGGAGAACGTGAAGCCTTTAGGCGAGGATCTTGCGAGAGCACGTATCAAGCCCGGATTAGGCTGTTTATAGAAGGAGGAATCTACTTCAACCGTTTTAAAAACACTCGCATACTGCTGAAACATCTTCTCACTACTCGTGTAGAACACGTTAAGCCAATCCTTATAGCTCCAGCCTGAAGTCCCTATAACGACGTTGTTCAAACCCCTTAAACAACTTATCCACAAGTGATAAACTTTTAGTAGCACGAGTTATAATGCTTATAAGCAAGACGGGAGAATCAGGGAAAATGTCCGGGTTTACTCTAGAGCTACAGGATTCCCTAATTCTTTTCTTCACACTTATAGGGTTCCTGCAACTATACTATCTCTCCTGCTACCTTTAAGCAGCGCGTGCTTTTACCATCTATTATCCTTTCGGCTTTATTGTCCACACGTCCTACTACGTAGCTGAGCTCCTTACACTTTGTCTTTACGTAGTACGAAACTAATAATCATAAATGCTATATTTAATCAGTTGTACGCTTCTAGAAGAGGAAGAAGCATTTAACAGCTCTTAGAGAAAAAGTTATAAGCGTACAACTGATTAAAGAAACGGGTTAGGATTGCTTTGGGAGTGTTTAACAAGCCCCGATATAAAGGAAGCAGCTGAGAAAAAACTTGTTGCAATTCTTCCAGTAGGCTCGATTGAAATACATGGGCCTCACATGCCGACAGGAACAGACTCCATAACTATCCGCGAGATAACTAGGATGGCTGCTGAAAAAGAGCCGGCAGTAGTGCTGCCAACACTCTACTATGCTTATGTTCCTGAAAACCGACATTTCCCTGGAACAATATCGCTAAGCGCGAGGACAATACTCACTATTCTCGAGGAAATATGCGACGAGGTTGCGAGAAACGGTTTTAAAAAAATACTTATCGTAAACGGTCATGGGGGAAACAATAATCTTCTAAGGGTTTTCCTGAGGGAAAGCCTGCATAGGAAGAAGGACTATGTTATTTACGCGTTGATCGAGCCATGGTCTTCGATAGAGGAGATTGCTGAGAAAATATGTGAAAGCAAGGTAACTGGTCATGCTTGCGAGCGTGAGACCAGCATGGGGTTATACTTGTTTGAAAACCTGATTAAGATGGAGAATGTTAAGCAGGAGGCGAAGACAGGGGGGACGAACCTCCCCGGCGTCGAAACACCTGTCGACTGGCAGGCTTACGCGGTCCAGCTCTATCTCGGCGACCCAAGGCTGGCGACGAGGGAGAAGGGTAAAACATTGGTTGAGGGGATTGTTGATTTCGTAGCGGAAGCGATAAGAAGAATTAAACAGGATGAGAAGGTTCCGTTAATACTTGACGATTTCTACCGGAAGGCTTACGGACAGTAGGGAATACCGATTTAAAACTGGCTTGCTAGAACCAGTCTGAGTGCCAGATGTGAGGATTTCCTGCTGGAAACAATATTTCCAGTGCTTTTTCAACCCTTCCCTCATGCTTCACAGTCTGATCTATCAGAGCGTTTCCAGGATGCCTGTATCCGAGGATAAGCTGCATTAATACCCATTGTGGGAGCTCAATCCAGTTCTCCGACAGGGCTTCTGAAAAAGAAACCCCGGAGTCGGAAACCTCAAGCGTGATTAAGCCTATGTCTGTCTTGAAAGAAATATGTGAGGGCAGTTCTCTAACACAAGCATTCCTCAAGCGGTCTTCAAACACGGGGGCGAGCTTTTCAAATGTCGATTTGAGATTAATGATTCTCCCCATGCCGTCGGAAGCATAGGGATAGTCAATGCTGATAGTGCAGCCGAGGCTTTTACAAAGCTCTGTGAAAGGATGGTCGAACGGGGCGTATACTTCAAGCTCAGCAGCCTTCTTCTGAAGAGCAGTATCGTACGCGAACCGGAGCACATGCTCGTATAGAGCAACGTCTACAGCACCAACCTCAGTTATCCTCATTACCCTCGGCCACCGGTCAGCAGCGCAGTAGGCAACTATTCTGCCATACTCGTCTTCGAAGACTGTTCCGTCAGCAGGTATTCCCCACCAGCTTCCCTTTCTAAACCTAAACCATTCCCCCCTATACCTTTTTAAAGGACCCGTCCTACGCTCATTCGTAAACTCGTAGATTTCCAAGACTGCGGAAGCGTCCTCCTTCACCATAGGGCGGGCGTTAAGCCCGGGCCTAGCCCTCTCAGCATTTCTAAGAGGCATTGTTATCTTGCAATTGGGAAGCGTCGAAGCATAGCCCCACCTAAAATAGTAATCAGGTATGCCGAAGAGCATTGATACATCATAGCCGTTTCTAATCATGTATTCGATCGAAAACTCCATAACCTTTCTCGAATACCCCTTCATCCTGTGCTCCTCGAGTGTCCCAACCCCGCCGATCCCTCCAGTTTTCAAGAATACTTTCCCAACCTTTACTTCAAGATCGTTAATGGTGAGCCAGCTAACCGGCGATCCTCCCAGCTCATCTAGAAGAAGCTCAACCTTATGCGTCCTCGCCGAGTCGGTAACCCTTATCTCGCTTCCCATGAAGCCCCTCTAGACACGAACTCTTAAAAAACTTAGCCCTCAATCACTTAGACTCAATATAGTATAGATCCTGCCTCGGATCCCTTATTAAGGGTCTTTTCTTGACGAAATTGTTTCCGACAAGTATCGCGAGAGCATGGCGTACAGTCCTAGCAGGGAGCATCGTCTTCTTAACAATGTCTTTCTGAGTTAAAGCCCCCTCGTATTCAAGAACCTTCAAAATAAGTTTTGCACTCGGAGGCAGACTGCTTACGTCGAGAGACATGCGAGCCTTCTTCTCAAGCCTCCTTGCGAGAAGCGCTTCGCTAAGCCTTACGAAGCCTATGTCCTCACCTTTTTTAATAATAACCTTCTCAGTCACCCTCATTCTGTATCCACCGTCAACGATGACTTCGCAAGCCGAGTTGCTGACTATGTCCCGGATCTCTATAAGGCTTTCAAGAGGAGTTACTAATGGCCTTCTAGTAAGATTTAAAGAGTTAACTGGAACTATGCTTACAACCCTGGCCTGCGGATGAATTATCGGCCCCCCTGTTGAAAGAGCATAAGCTGTTGAACCTATGGGTGTGGAAACTATCAGGCCGTCGCCTATGTCCCTCCAGACGAACTCGCCGTCAACGTAAAGACTGTATTCAAGAATCGTGGCGCTTTTCCGCGGGAAGATTGCAAGCTCGTTAAGTGCACACGGTGTTTCAGCATCATCCACCATAGCCTTAAGCCTCGAAGAATACTCCACACTATATTCTCTTCTCAGAAAAGCCCTTAAAGCTTCGCCGAGCCTATCTAGCGTCGTCTCCATCAGGAAACTATTATTCTCAGTCTTGCTGACCCCTAGGATGAGGACATCCCTAGATTTAACATGATGCAACGCTTTCAAAACATCCTTATCCTCACCCAAGATGAGAAGGAGGCCCTCGTTAAGCTTCTCAAGTTCTTCAAGACGTTTGACTCGCGTAACCTCCACCCCGACGCGATTGACTGTTCTCAAGCATTCCTTTAGAAGACCACGCTCGAACCTTGCTGGAGCTAGCACTATGTTCAACTGGTTTCACCAGTGTATTAGAAGGACTATTTATTGTTTTCAACGGTTTAAAAACATGTGGTCCTATTTTTGCCTTTAAACGAAATATTCATGCAATTATTGCCTAAACAGAACCACTTAAATAAGGGAGTTTAAGGCTTCAAGGGAAGCTGATGGAAGACCTTAGCCGTAGAATACGTGAAAAAGCGAGGGAGACGGGAGCCGTAATACTAGCCCACAATTATCAGAGACCAGAGGTGCAGGACGTTGCTGATTTCGTCGGCGACAGTCTGGAACTCTCCATCAAGGCTATGGAGACCGATGCTAAAACGATAGTTTTCGCGGGCGTAGATTTCATGGTTGAGCAAGCAGCTTTTTTAAACCCCGGTAAGAAAGTGTTGACGCCTGAGCCAGGCTCCATCTGCCCGATGGCGTGGCAGCTTGACCCACCTGTGGTTGAAGAATACCGTAGGAAAAACCCGGATGCGCCACTCGTGGTTTACGTGAATTCCTTCATCGAGGTCAAGTCTATGGCGGACTACGTGGTTACCAGCAGCAGCGCCTCAAAGCTAGTGTCTAAACTTGATTCAGAGAAGATTCTTTTTGGACCAGACAGAAACCTAGCATCATACGTTGCCGAAACAACCGGGAAGGAGGTTATCGCTGTCCCATTGAACAGCTACTGCCCGGTTCACGTAAACATCACGGCAGATAAAATATTGGCGGTTAAAAGGGGAGTGCCAGATGCGAAAGTACTTGCGCACCCGGAGTGTCCACCTGAAACAAGGAGGCTTGCGGATTTCATAGGTAGTACGAGTCAAATAATAAGAGCGGTAGGAGAGATTAATGCGAAGCGTTTTATAATAGGCACTGAGAATGGAGTGGTTTACAGAATATCAAAGCTTTATCCTGATAAGGAGGCTTATCCTGTTGGCGAAGACACAGTATGTCCTAACATGAAAAAGATAACGCTTGAAAAAGTATATAGGAGCCTAATCAGCGGCGAGACTGTTGTAAAGATCGATGAGAAACTTGCCGAGAAAGCGAGAAGAGTTCTTGAAAGAAGCTTTGCTCTCCTGGGGGTTGAAACACCTTGGTCGAGGAAGTAGTTTTCAAAAAATTTATCGAGTGGCTATGTGAAGATGTCCCATACTGGGATGTGACTTCTGAGATAATACCTCCAGAGGTAACATGTGAGGCGGTTGTAATAGCTAAGGAGAATGGTGTTGCAGCCTGCTGCGAGGATCTTGCTCTAATACTTGAGAAGATGGGTTTCACAGTTAGGGTTTTGAAGAAGAGTGGCGAGGAATTCAGAAAAATGGATCAAATAATGTGGATTAAAGGCAATATGCGTAGACTCATGGAGATTGAGAGACTATTATTAAACATTCTTTCACAAGCCTTCGGAGTGGCAACTTTAACTAGAGCCTTCGTCGAGAAAGCGAGAAGAATAAGCCCGAACGTGAAGATAGCCGCAACTAGAAAGGTTAAACCAGGCTTCCAGTATTTCGAGAAGAAAGCCATTGCAGCAGCCGGCGGGGATACTCATAGGCTGAATCTGTCGGATATGATTCTCATCAAGGAGAACCATCTAAAGTATTTTAACTCAGTTGGCGAGGCTGTGAAGAAGGCTAGGGAGATAGCAAGCTTCAGCAAGAAGATAGAAGTGGAGGTGGCTGAGGCTGAAGATGCTGTAGAGGCTGCTGAAGCCGGTGCAGACATAATCATGCTTGACAATTGCACCCCTGAAAGAGCAAGGAGAACGATTGAAATGCTTAGAGAGAAAGGCTTGAGGGACAAGGTTCTAATAGAAGTCTCGGGTGGAGTGAAGCTTGAAAACCTTGAAGAATACGTTGAAACCGGCCCGGACATAATAAGCTCTGGAGAGTTAACGCATTCAGCAAAAGCTATAGATATCTCGCTTGAAGTTACGAGGGTGGAGAAATGAAGAGAATAGGTTTGATAGGGTGTGGCGCGATAGGCTCTCTCATAGCCACGGCTGTGGACGAGGGCAAGGTTAACGCAAAACTAGTTTACGTGTATGATTCTCGTAAAGAGGCTGCGATGAAGCTGGTTGAGAAGCTGAAGAACAAGCCGAAGATTCTGGATGGAATAGAGGAAATGTTGAAAGACAGGAGGGTAAAAATTATTGTCGAGGCTGCCAGCGACGAGGCTGTCCTAAAATATCTTAAACCCATTGTTGAGGCAGGTAAAGAGATGCTTGTGATGAGCATAGGTGGGCTCCTTTTCCCAGAGACGAGAAAAATATATGAGGAAAACGCTAGCAAGATACATGTTCCGGCTGGAGCAATCGCTGGACTGGATGCCATCCAAGCCATAAGCCTAGTCGGTGTTGACAGGGTTGTTCTAACCACAAGGAAGCCTCCTGAAGCATTAGCATACTCCAATTATTTTAAGGAGAAAGGGATTGAACTGGATAGGATCAAGGAGCCTACGCTAGTCTACGACGGGCCTGTTGAAGACGCTTTAATACATTTTCCCAGAAGCGTGAACGTGGCGGCAGCATTAGCCTTATACTCTAAATCCGGGGTTGAAGTTAGAATAATAGCAGACCCGGCTAGGAAGGAGATATTGCATGAGATAGATGTCGAATCCAAGGTTTCCAACCTAAAGATACTGGTTGAAAACATCCCGCATCCAGATAACCCTAGGACGAGCTATTTGGCAGCATTATCCTGCATTCAGAAACTTAAAGAGATTTGCGCTAAGCAGTAAAATACGTTTAAACTCATGCAACAGGTGGAAAAATCTACATATAAAGCCTATTCAAATACTTGCATCGCAGCATTATTCAAACAATATGACGAGTAGATGAGCGGGGTTGAACGTCTGCGACTGGGCCAGAACGCTTCCAAGCCTGGGCGTCGAAAAGTTTATAACCATGTTTCTGAGAAGTCCTTCGAAGCCGAGAAGAGACAGTTATGAGTAATAATGCGGTTAAAGTCTATGTTCTAGACCCTGCTTCAATACTTACCGGAGTAGCCGCTAGGGCGGTTGAAAACGGTGAGGTAGTTGGCAGGATAATAGTGCATAAGGCCATTGTGTCGGAGTTTGAAAGAAAAGCCAGAGTTGGAGATGAAACAGGGTTAAACGGTTTAAAATCGCTGAAGGATGCTGCTTCAGCGAAGCGGCTTAGTGTGGAATTCATAGGCTCTTCAAACACTCCTGAAGAAGTTTCCACAGCATTGAGGGATCTAGCGATAAATATGAACGGCACACTTGTCTCATGCGACCCAGTTTTAACGAAGACTGCGAAAGCAATGGGGATTGAGGCACTCTATCTTAGCCCGGTTGGAAAAGCTAAGCTTGAAGAATTCTTTAAACCAGGCATAATGTCTATACATCTCAAGGAGAATGTTGTTCCGAAGGCGAAGGAAGGAGTTCCAGGCAAATGGGTTTACAGGGATGTTGGGGAGAAGCCAATAAGCAAGTCTGAGCTTGAATCAATAATAGCTGACATAATGGAGAGAGTCCAGTTTACAAACCAGGGTTTTGTGGAAATAGACAAGTCTGGCTCGACAATAATACAGCTTAAAGACCTTAGAATAGTCATAACTAGACCACCTTTCTCCGACGGACTTGAAATAACCGCTGTTAAACCGCTTGTCAAGAGAAGCCTTGAAGAATATAATTTGGCTGACAAGCTTGTTGAAAGGCTTAGGACTCAAGCTGAGGGAATACTAATAGCTGGAGCCCCTGGAATGGGAAAGTCGACTTTCGCCCAGGCTCTCGCAGAGTTCTACAGGTCGATGAACAAGGTTGTTAAAACAATAGAGAGCCCGAGAGACCTTCAACTCCCTCCTGACGTGACACAGTATTCTAAGACTGCTGCCGAACCGAGTGAGCTCCACGACGTATTACTGTTAAGCAGACCGGACTACACGATATACGATGAGCTTAGAGACACTAACGACTTCAACATTTTCATAGATCTTAGGCTCGCAGGCATAGGGATGGTTGGCGTCATACATGCTACAACACCCATGGACGCTATTCAACGCTTCACCGGCAGGACTGATCTTGGACTCATACCCTCCATCATAGACACAGTCATATTCATGAAGGAGGGAGAGGTTTCTAAAATATACACGCTTGAAACAGTCGTGAAAATACCTAAGGGGATGAGGAACGCAGACCTAGCTAGGCCGACGATAATCGTTAAAAACTTCTTAACGGGGGAGGTGGAGTACGAGCTTTATGTCTTCGGAGAGCAAACCTTCATAGTACCGGTTCGTAAGAAGAAGACAGGGTATGAGGAGAAGCTTAAGGAGGAGGTTCAGGCAATAGTGCATAACCAGATTTCAGACTTCGACATCAGGGTAGAGGGAGACAGGCTAATTCTCTATGCGAACAAGGAGGACATACCCATACTTGTAAAGAAGTACAATAAGAAGCTAAACAGGTTTGCAAAGAGGATAAACATGAATATTGAGATAAGCCCCCAGAGTAGGCGTGAAACCGGGAACAGAGAACAATAGTTTCAAGAAAGCTTCAGCCTAGAAACAACTTAAACCACGGTCTTTTCTAACGTATTACTCCACCAACAGCCCCACCGATTATTGACATTATTGATCCGAATGCCAGCGACACTATGATTGCTCCACCAGCAACAACGCCTCCTAGAAGACCCAGTAAACCGCCGAGAACCCCTCCAAGCAGGCCTCCGACTCCAACGAAGCCGATGACTAGAAGTATGGTTGCGATTATTCCGCCGAATACTCCTGCCAGAAGTCCAGCTAGAGCACCCCTACCGGCTCCACCCCCAGCTATTAAGCCGGCGATTAAGCCACCGATCAAAGAGCCGAAAACTGGAAAGCATACTCCTAAAAGAGAGTTTACTATAAATCCTAAGAATGCTCCAAGCCACAGGTTTCCTTCCCTCCCCATACATACCACTGAGGAAGTTTAGCATTAGCTGTGATTTAATCATTTCTTCTCAGCAACAGGCTTCTTTCTGGCTAAGTATAAAGTAGCGAAGCATAAAACTGCTAAAGCAACAGCCATGAGGATAAGCATGAGCTTCGAGCTCAATCCTGATCCCTTTAGTATTACTGATTCATTTCTAATGAGGTTGACATTCCTGCTTTCGACAGAATTACTAACGGTGTAGTTTCCAGTGGGAATGTTTGAGAAAACGACATGGCCGTTGGCGTCGGTCTTTCCGTTTGCTTGAGAGGCCGATGAAGCTATACGGACATCGATGCCTCCCATGGGCTCTCCGAATTCGTTGACTACGTAAACGCTTAGGGAATACGTTTTCGTCTTTAATTCGATCATCAACGGATTACTTGTCAGCGGAAGCGGGAATTCAACGCTCATACCAGAGTTCAGGGAAATACTTTTATTCGTTACATGTAGAGAGCCCTTGAATACCTCAACGTCGTCCTTTTTCACCGAGACTTCATAATCCCCTAGAGCCAAGGTTGCCGTCAATTCGCCGGATCCAGAAGCGATGACCTCTCCATCATGTTTCAATTCTACGACTCCATCCAGCAGCCCACCAGTTGAGTTAACAGCCCTGAGCGTCACCTTCCCAAGAACTACCGCTATGCTGAAATTGCTCACCCTTGACAATCTCTTCCCGCTGGTCTCAAGCACCAGCACGTAGATTCCGGGCGACTCGGGCCTATAGCTTATCGTGAAGCTCCCGTTTGGAAACGGCCTTAGCCTAAGGACCTTGACTTCCCTCTCGCCTTGGTAGATGTGTAACGTCAACTCAGCGGTTTCTGGCTCCATAGTGCCGATGAGAACCCCATTAACGATTATTTCCCTCCCGATACTGACCACTGATTCTTCAATCCATGACCTTAAAGTACATACGCTCGGCACTACTGTCTGAAACCTCCCGTACGCAACTGACCCAATGTAAGTGTCATTGCCAGGCCATTCGGCCTTTATGAAAACATCCCCGAAAACCCTCGGCTTCCAGACCATGGAGAAGACTCCGGTGGTGGCTTTCAACTCGGCAAACAGTGTCCATGAGATGTTGTCAAGCGAATAGCATAACGAGACGTTTTTGGCGCTTGGAGGATAAAGGGTTCCGTTTATCTTAATATCCTCAGCTCCCGCAATAATCACGGCCGGGCTTACGGTTAAGTTAAGGATTGACACTCCTTTTACATGAAGAGCATACTCTGGTGTTGAAGCAGACTCGTACTCCGCATCCCTCGGGAAGTAGGCTGAAACCTTGTAGAGGCCCAGAAGCCTTGGCGTAAAATTGAACGAGAAGATTCCGTTAGAAGAAACCGATAATTGATACTCCTTCAAATCGCCTTTGGGATCCTTAACCTTAAAGTATACTGGTGAAACGCTGGGACTGACTTTCCCGGTTATCATGACGCTAGCGTTAACGACCGCCTCGCTTGGAACGTTGAGCTGAATGCTGACCGGCTTCTTTTCCGGCGGAGGTGGTGGGGGCGGGGGAGGCGCTGCGGAAAGATAAACATTTATTAGTAAAGCTTCCCCATGTTGTGATGTTCCAGAGCTACTACCCGAGTAATCGCCCTTGGATGCGCTGACGGTCACTGTCACTGGAACTGCGTTGACATTTAACGTAGTATCGTAGTATCCATCGTTATCAGTTGTCCCTGACCAAGAATCCCCACCTCCGGAGACATGGACGGAAGCCCCTACTGCCTTGCTTCCATCGGGCATGTATACATACCCATACACAGGCACCGACACCCCTCCCCTTACCTTGATGGTATTTATCGCGATTGAGACGAATATTGAGATGAATACCAATGAGGAGACTAAATAGAATGAAAACCTTCTAATTTTATCTGCATACATCTGTTGTCTCAACCTCCACAAACTTCTTCGGAGAAGTTAGGAAAACGAAGTATCCGAAACCTTTCTCTATTTGGAAGTTTTTCGGTTTGGGGGCACTGGGCACATAACTTTCATATCTTTGGCTTGTCGAATTCCATCTGTCTATGTGATTTACCACGTTAATCCCTATGGCTTCTGCCATATCCTTAGCGGAATATCCGGATGGAGGGTTGAAAATGAGGGCAATTAAATTATAATATTTCACTAGATCCCTCACATAAAACCTCACTAGGAGCCAATCGCTCGTTCCCTTAGTATCGTTAGTCCTTATGTAAATTTTATGGCATCCATCAGCATAGGTTGAACCGTTGAAGCTTATTCTGATGAACTCTATGCTTGAATCCCAAGAGCCGTCTATAGGATAAGGTATCACAACTGAGGAGTTAACGTCGTCAACCGCGTATCTTGCACCAGTAATATTGTTGGGAGAAATTATTTTAACTGTTAGGTTAACTATGCCTGCTCGAACAGTACTGTTTAAAAGTATTAACGTTAAGTTTGCAACCTCGACGGTGAAGTTGGCTGTTATCGCGCCTGGTCCGTTTATAGTAGCCATGGTATTCGGCGAATTGGGATTGGCTATTGTTATCTTCGGAGTACTGGAGAACCAGTTCCTGAAAACGCAGCCGAGACTAGGGGTGGCGGATATTTGGATTGTTAAACTCTCGTTATACCAACCTGATCCGGAGGGGGTTACAATGCCGTAGCCTGGCGGCTTAACGTCGAAGGTTACATTATACTGTTTTTTAAAGAAGGCTGCTACAGTGGTATTGTAGCTTGGAACAATATAGTTATGACTCTGTGCTCCGCCGCTGCTCCAACCATACCAAGCATACCTTGTCCAGTCATCTAAGTAGAATGGGGAAATCGCCTCTAACAGATGGATTGAGCCTGCTTCCCAGATGAATTTAGCGGGCGTCGTAACAGGCTGACCATCAACCTTGACCAAGCTCGATCCTTGAGGATTAGAGTCGATCGTGACTTCCGACATAGCGTTGAACAACGATACACTCGGATCACCGTAAAGATTGAAGTCGAACAGATTCATCCACCAGACAGCATCGTTACTGGGAAGCAGGCTCTTAGCCTCATAGAGAGCAACCCCAGTACTAAGCCTATTCTTTAACAGTTTCTCGACATAGCGATAACCTATTTCAACATTATCTGCAAGCATCCTTGGCCTCCAGTATCCAACTATGTACCAGCTTACTCTCGAGGATGAAACTGTTGCTATTGCACCATTTTTAAGCAGAGAATAGCCAACGTTATTCCTGTCCTCTGGATACCCGTTGTTACAGGAGCATTGGAATGTGAGTGAAGGAGCTGAATCGTTAAGGCCAGGAGTATCAGAAGAGCTTAAAAACGATACCCAACTCATCTCGCTAGACTCCGGCACACCGTCACCATCGTCAAAACCCCAATATTTTCTATAGGTCCCTTGAGAGCTTCCGTGGCCAAACCAGAATACCACCCCATAACCCTTCTTCCACTCGTTAGCAACATTATCCCTTGTCAACGGTGCGGAGTAGTAGGGTGCAGTCTCAGGCACCGGGTCTCGACCAGCCCTTTCGTAAAGCACGTAGTGTGACCAGCCTGAGGGGAGAATGTTCTCAACTATGTATTTCGGCAGGTCTAATCCGTCAGTTCTTGGCCAGCCGGAATTGTCTTCATTCGCATAGTTGCTTATGGCTACTGGAAGCATTACCCTGTTTCTCCAATCTGTCCCTGAAAACACGTAATACATCGTCTTTCGAAGAATCCTATCTAGCGTAGCGTAATCGTTATCATAAACAGGTATTCTTCCCACATACACTTCCGGGGTGAAGTCTACTCCAGTATCTTGACCATACTCCCCGTAATAATTATCTCCATCAGTATTCCAGTTTCCAGTAAGGTCAGCGTAGAAATAGTCTGTAGGAGCTTCATTATAACCCTGAATCCCCGGCCAGCACATCATCATTGGAACATCGCCGTACGAGTCATATGGATCGCTCGGATCATCAGGATCAGGATTACCTATGAGAAGAACATATGTAAACCCCAGTGTTAGATAATTATTCTTCAGCCAGTCCCTTATTTTTACTGCCCTCTGCTGGCCTGATGCCGACCCGTAATCATCTTCCGTAACCATTTTAACCTTGAAACCCTTAATACTCTGAAGATGGTTCACGAAATTGTTTAGCTCCCTGCTTCCCGTTTTTATAGCGTTTGTGGTGATTATAATATAATCGTATTGTGAGCCCAATGTTTGAAAAGACTGGGAATACCACTCTTTAGCATTGTTCCAGTTTACAAATTGTTTCTCAGCAATTTTCTCAACCATCGTGTTTTTAACAATGACTACTCGTCGACCTGTAAGCCGATAGGTGATCTTGAAAGATACGTACCGATGTATCTTAAGCCTGCCTTTTAACGGGTTATACTGCACGGGGTTATAGTGTATCCTTGCGAAAACATATATTCCTCTGTTAGAAATCTGGAAAACCTCCACAACTTTCTCTGGATAATACTCCTCCACTTCATATACGAGAAGATTCTTACCATCACGTATCTTCTTGCCGGAACCCCATTCCAATTTTTCACCGCACGCTAAGGGTGGTGCCGGCATTACTTCTGCAGTAACGTTAACCTCATAGTTTTCATCTCGTAGAACATCTATAGCCACAGTGCTCGTGTTTACATCTGGTGGAAGTAATACATCTAAAAACTTAGTAGGAAGCTCCGGGTTGCCGGGTTCCCCAGAACTGTCGAAACCATCAAGCTCAATCATAAGATAACCTTTATAATTGGAAATTTTTGGACTGCCGCAACCTATGCTTAATTCTACTTCACCATACTGTGCCCCAGAAACCATTATAGTAGGCATCCACCTTACAGTGAAAACAGCCGAGAAACAGAATTCGATTAAAATTAGAGTAGCAAGTAGCCCATTGCCCTCTACACGCCTATCCACCAATTCCCTTCCGCTTTTTATACCGCTACCAGCCGCATATAAAATTTTTTAATTAATTTTTTAAAAAGACATATAATTTAATACTAATCATTGAACCTCCTCTGACTAATCATCTGGTTCCCTAAGCATCAATCTTTAGGGATCGAATCGACAATCAGTCTGGACCCATTAGGAGTTATTCTTTTCTCTCTGAAAAACCCTGCTGGGGCTTCAATAGCATACTTGAAACTCTCATTTGCACCGTAAAGCCTACTTGGATCCGGATCCATCTGCATTATCTCTACTATCGTCCCGTCAGCCTTAATGAAAGCTATGTCTAGGCTTGCCTCAACATTACGCATATGGAATAAACTGTTAACCTCGTTAGGGAAAACGAATAGTATGAGAGTCTTCTCCACAATGCTTCTGCTAATGTTCTGGAAGCCTGCTGCACGTTCATCCGGCTCATCCGCAACCTTAACCTCAAGCTCAAGAATCTGACCCTCGTCGTTAACAACCTTGATCCTTGCAGTACTCATTTTTTGAAACTCCTTGGTAACCCTTAAACCCTCATTATTGAAGAATATGAAAAAACAGAGTAAAACTGGAGCGGAAACCAGCAGGATTATGAGAATCTTTCCTCGTCCCAAGCTCTCCTATACTGTTTGAGGCGGCTGAAAAAGCTTTAGCACCTCTTTAACCAGAAGCCTAAAACTGTTTTTCAAGGAATTCACCCTATCGGATTGCAAATCCTTCCAATGAAGAGAATAGCTCCTGTCTCCTTATCTTGAATTATGAAAATGAAGGGGCGGTCTGCCCTAAAGACCTTAGTCTCCGGTATAGCGGTTAGCCTCATGACTACAGCTGTTGCGGCTGCCACTTCAGTTCCCTTCTCATCAACTTTAACATAGGCTTGGTGAACAACCTGGCTGATAAACAAGTCTCTTCCTCCAGTTATTCCTGAGAAGTCGGCTTCCCCGGTGAACGCAGTGGGCATACCCAGGCTGCTTAAAGTCTCTCGCATAAAATATTTGGTTTCAACCTCGAATTTCGGCAAGCAGATCTCGTCCAGCCTCTCCTCCCTCATTTGAGCCTTATACTCTTCAAGCTTCTCCGGCGTTAACGATGCTTCTGCAGACTTAATGTTTTCCGGCAGTATTATCAGCATCGAGACATTCTCACCCTTGTACGGCAGCTCTAAGATTTGCAAATTCCCAGTATCAACGTAGTTGAACCTTACTGTTTCATTTGGACGCATATGCATCATTTGAACCTTTACGCTTACATTAGGAGCCACCCAGAAATCCTCTTCCACGGTTAGGGATTCGTTGAACGCTATCTTCCAATCGCCTTTGAAGTAGATAGCATTGGTCAGAACAAGTCGCGTAAGCTCGTCGAGAACACCAGGAGGGATCAAGTCTTTAATCTTATGATTCGTCTGCTCCTCTATGAAGACGTTGATTGTTTCACGCGATTTTTCAGATTCATGAATAAAGTCTAAGGTTGCAGCCTTCCCACCGTAATATTTTTCAACTGTATCCAAATATTCCTCGAGAAAAGAATAGTCCTTCTGAATCCAGAGCGCGTTTCCAGTCCTCAACTCATATTCTTCAGCAGCCCTATTAATACGGTTATAGAGCGCTGCGAAGTTCGGCCTTAACACACTGCTTTCCGGGAAGTTGAACACGTTTTCCATCTCCTCCGCGGTTTTTCCCCTCGCACCCTCGTACGTCATTGCCAGAGCAGAGAAGATGCTGTAAGGAGAGCAGATAACATTACCTGTTTCGGTTTTAACTAACTCAGAATAAAGCTTGAAGGCAAATTGATTATTAGCCCTAACGACCTCCAGAATCCCCTGCGGCGTTGAACCAGCCTCGTTTGCCTGCGGAGGTCGAGTTGGAGAATACGGGTAGGGGAAGAACATTGCTGCGAGCGGAACCATAGTAATAATTAGGAGCACTACCCCAATCATCCGTAATCTTCGTCTGTCCATTACTGAGGAAAACTCTTGACGAGATTAGTTAAACATTGTGTTGTTCGACTTTTTAGAAAAGACATCTTAAGGAAAGAGCATGCTGTACAGTTTTTCGAACAGTTGTTTCAGAATATGAGAAACAAGAAAAATAACTTCTATTAGAACGAGACCTCTATCTTTCTACCTGTTTCAGCTGACTTCAATATGGCGTCCATGATCACATTGTTTCTATACCCGTCTTCGAAAGTAGCTCCTAGTGGGGCAATATCCTCATCCTTAACAACCGCCTTGATGAAGTGGTATATTTCATTTATGAAGGTATGCTCCCATCCTATTATGTGTCCAGACGGCCAGTATCTTTCTATGTAGGGCTGAGTCTTCTCAGTAACCAGAATAGTGTTCCAGCCGCCTATCGCCTTACCCTCCCATTCTTTCAGGTACAGTTTCAACTCGTTCAGCCGCTCCAAGTTGAACTCTATAGAACCCTTCTCCCCATTAATCTCGAAGTTGTTATAGTTCTTCCTACCAGTTGCGAACCTGGATGCTTCAAGAGTGCCTATTGCCCCATTATCAAGCTCTATAACAGCTTCAAACGCATCGTCAACCGTTACCCTACCCTTCCTGCTAGGATCCTCAGGCAAAGGCCTCTCCTCGATGAACGTCTTAACCATGCCCATTACTGATTTAAACTCTCCTACGATAAACCTTCCAAGGTCTATAATATGGCTCCCAAGATCGCCTAAAGGACCGCTTCCAGCCTCCTCCTTCTTAAGCCTCCAAACCAACGGGAAGTTCGGGTCAACAATCCAGTCTTGAAGATACCTAGCCCTGAAATGGTATATTCTGCCAAGCAAGCCTGATTTAACTATATTTCTGGCAAGTTGAACCGCTGGGACAAACCTATAGTTGAAAGCAACCATGGTTTTAACCCTAGCCCTCTTCGCAGCATCTCTTAGAATCCTCGCCTCTTCAGCATTTCTAGCGAGAGGCTTCTCACATAACACATGCTTACCCTTCTCGATAGCCTCAACCGTCGGCTCCACATGCATGTTGTTCGGAAGACAGTTATCGACCACCTCTATCTCAGGGTCTCCAACAGCTTTCCTCCAATCAGTAACGTACCTTCTAAATCCATAGTTTATAGCAGCCTCCTTAACTTTTTCCTCAGTCCTACCATATATCACAACCAAGTCAGGTATGGCTGGCGGAGGATAGAAGAAGTGAGGCATGCTTTTGAAACCATGAGAATGCGCCTTACCCATAAACGCATAACCCAGTAACGCCACCCCTATTTTGCGAGCAGCACTCATTTTTACATCATTTTTATTGAACAGAGACCTATAATTTAAGTGTTGTGGAAGTTTCTGGAACCCTATAGGAATGGATCCCTCCAGCAACATAGGAAAGTTAAGAAAAGCATAAAAGAAGTCTAAGGAAAATTCGCTCCTCACCCATTTTTTCCCCGGTCTTCGACCATTTGCTTAACCTCGCTTAAGCTCCCCTTCAATATAAATCTTCAGCGGAACGTTCTTGGCCTCGTGCAGCTCTATCGCAAGCCTCACATAGTCCTTAGCCCCTTCTCCCGTGAGACCTTTTCCTATGAAAAGACGTATCCCGATCTTCTTGCCATGCGATCTATGATAATATGATAATCCACATATGTGAAGAAATCCTCTATCTGCCCTAAATCTATCCCTAATCAGCTTGAAATTCGCTCCTCATAAGGATTGGATGAATCTAATCATTGAGATACCACTAGAAACCACATTTCAGCATCATACTTTCCATGGATCCCGGCTACCGTAGCGACGGCAAGGCATGTCGTGCTCGAGAAACGTTTAATGCGAAGACTAAGGCAGGTTTAATCGAGTATGCACTGAAGGTTTTAACACGCATCCTCCGATAACAATATGGAATAAAGGGTGAAGATGTTGAATAAAAACTCCAACGAGACGAAATTAGATAGCATCAAAACTTCTGCGGTAGTGGATATAGCACGCACACTATTACTTAGCTAAGACTCTTTCTTCCGGTTTGAAAAGCTTAGGCTTCTTTATGATTTTTATAAACTGTTCTCGAAGCGCGCGCTCTCACTTCTCTATGGCTTCTAGTATTATAACGTTCCCTGTAAGAATACGGATTATTGAAAATTCTTATAAGCCTCAATATTGTCGGATATAAGTGACGATGACCGAGATAAGAATACCGGTTAAGATTAAGTATGCTGAAGACTTCAGGAGAATATATGCGACAGGGGCTCTGGGCGGTTTTAATGGCTTCGACTTCAGGGTATCTTTCTTCAACGATATTGTGAACCATCCTGAGGAGCCGACTCAACCCCCTACTGTTACGAGGGAGATTAAGGTTGAGGTAATCCTTACGCCAGTTGCGTTAAAACAGCTTACTAAATGGTTGAATCAACACTTGAATGAGCTGGAGAAAATTATTGGAGAGATTAAGGATCAGTATCCACCTCAACCAAGCCAGCGTAGAGAGCCTCACTCAGGCTATTACGTTTAAAGATAACGATGGAATGGTAAAGATGAACGTTAATACAGCTAAACATGAAGGTGTCAGGCTTGGTATTCTAGGTGGCGGGCTCTCCGGAATGGCTTATGCCTACTTTTCCTCCCGAATTGGTTTCAACACTACTGTGCTGGAAAAAAACGTTGCTCCCGGTGGTTTGATGAGGAGCATTTTTGAGGAGGGGTTTACTTTCGACACTGGCGGTTCACACGTAATTTTCTCAAAAGACACTGATGTTCTAAGCTTTATGCTTAGCCTTTTAGGAAATAACAGGGTTGAGAACAAGAGGAATACTGCAATACTCTACAAAGGCAGGCTTGTAAAATATCCTTTTGAAAACGGCTTATCTGACTTACCGTTTCTGGAAAACCTTTCGTGTCTCCTGCATTTTCTCTATGCCAGGATGTGGAGAAAACGCAACGCTGGAAACCTTAGAGAATTTTTCTACAGTTCTCTGGGAAGAGCTATTTCCGAGAAATACCTGATCCCATATAATGAGAAAATCTGGAAGATGAGCATAGATGACATGTCTCTCGGCTTCATAGGCAGAATCCCTAACCCTAGCGTAATGGATGTTGTCAAGGCTTCTCTTGGGATAGGTTCTGAGGGATACGTTCACCAGCTTTTCTTCCACTACCCTAGAAAGGGAGGGATCCAAGCACTCATAGAATCCTTGAGAGACAGGGTGCAAGGCGATGTTTTAACAGGCTTCGAGGTGAAGCGTGTCGAAAAAGAATCAGGTGAATGGGTTGTTTCAAACGGTAGTGTAGAGAAGGTTTTCGACCGAATCGTCTGTACAATTCCTTTACATGATGCTGCCAGAATATTCGATGTTCCCCAGGATGTGAAGAGGGATGTTGAGAGATTAAGGTTCAACTCTCTTGTGACGGTTGCAATAGGGCTGGAGGAGCTTAACGTTAAGGGTTTAAGCTGGATGTATATTCCTGACAGGGATATTCACCCGCATAGGGTTAGTTTTCCCTCCAACTTTAGCCCGGAAAACGCTCCTGAAGGCAGGTCGTCCATCCTTGCAGAGATAACTGTCAAGCCTGATGATCCTCTCCTTAAGACTAGTAGCGATGAGGTTGCGAGCATAGTGGTTGACGAGCTCGATAGGCTTAAGATTCTTTCTAAGGACAAGGTTATCTTTAAGAATGTTTTTCAACACAAGTATGCGTATCCTATTCTAGATTCGAATTATCAAGAATGCGTTGAAAGAATAAGAGTCTTCTTTAACAGGATGGGTGTAGAGCTTGTTGGAAGATTTGCAGAGTTCAAGTATATTAACATGGACGACGCTATAAGAAACGTGGCAAACCATCTGGGCATACAGAGGATAAGCGAATATTCATAGCACGCACTGTTAACGTTTTTTCAGAATAATGCTTGCAACCTTATCTTTGAAAGGCGGTATTTCAACCACTAGCTTTCCATGAACCAGCCTAGCATTTAGATCAGCATCCTGACCGTCAACAGTGTAGAGTTTACATTCCACTTCACCAGTAAAGCTATAGAAATCAGCGTCAACCTCTATTAGAAAACAACTATTTTTCTCAGATCTGTAATCAATAATGTTTATCAACAAGCTTCTTCCATCACAACCTTTAAACGCTTTCACAACCACCTTCTCAGAGTAACACTTTAACCCCAAGTCATCCATGAACCTTGAATCATACTGTAGCCATTTAATCCTCTTCCTGAGAGCTATCAGTCTCCTCACATACTCAGTTAACGGCTCACCCCTGTTAATCCTTGACCCCAGTGGAAGCGGTGTCACGTCGAACCTGAATCCGAGCAGGTATACCCTGTTTATAAGGTCTTCCAAGCCAACTTCACCACCCATGTCAGGGTAGTAGCACTTGCCTATCCATTCGACAGGCGGGTTAGCGAAGCCGTCAATTATAATATACTCTGGGAAACTGTATGCAAAAACTTCTGGGGCAGGATACATGGTTTGGCTTGAGAAACTAGTATAGAGATGGAGACTACAGTACTGCCCCACTGAATCCCCGTTTCCCTCGATACATATGGAGAAGTCTTGGTTATGCTTCCTACCTTCTTCAGAGAGCCTCCGTATTGTCTTAACTCTTCCCTGAGCTGAACAACCATGATGCTTATGACCATGTGCAAAGTTGAAACAGTAGGAAACAGGTGGGGAAAAAGTTTGATCTATATAGGCGAAGTCTGCACCATACTCCTTCAAGTATTTTTCCACAACCCAGTGAACCAAGTAATTCTGCCATCCCTCAGAGTACGTGCACATTATTCTGAAACCATCGTTTTCGAATTCTCTTCCAGGATACTGCACGGTCACTGACCCGTCGAAATTGGTTTGAGCATAATTCCTGAACTCGCCCATCCAGTCCGGGATCTTCTCAGATTCAGGAATCCTGATGCGTCTCGCGGAAAGGTATTCTTTTACAAACGGCGAGAATGCTTGAATGTTGAAGTAGAAACCTACTGTACCACCTTTACTTTTAACCGAAGATATTGCTTTCTTAAGCTCTTCAACAGTCCCCAGTCTTGGATCAGGATAGTAGAACCTGTAGCAACACCCGTCTCCAACCATCTGACCCCATAGCTGAACATGGTTTAACCCGAGATATTGAGCATCCCTGAAAAAATCTTCAATATCTTTAAATTTGAACTTTATCTCTCCCCCAGCCTTAAAATGCACACCATACCATCCGTCGCTCCATTTCAGCTTTTCAGGAATATTGGGCTTTACCATCCAGGACTCAGCCCATTCCCTATATTTGTCAGCAGCCCAGTGCCAATCTCCTTCATGCACCCCGATTACAAACGGGCTTGACCTCCAAGAGCTTCCAGCAGGAACATATGCATACTTCCTCATGCCAAGGTTCATCACTCCTCTTGAGCAGTCAGGAATCGATTCTAAGGCAGTAAGTATCAGCTCCTTATCATAACTGGCAATATAGAGGCCTGCTTTCTCATCATAAATATCCATCCACATCATTGAAGCAAAGCCGCCGTAAAGCAATGTTCTATGATAGGTCCCACATTTCTCGACAGGGTTCTTGATTTTCTCCCCGAAGCGATTTGGCCTAACCAGTATATCGTCTTCACTAGAATCGCCTATGCATACTCCTTTTAACTGTGGAAAGCCTACTCCGACAACATCGTCTGAACAACCTGGATTAAGAGTGTTGTCCACCTCAACATCACAGCTTATAAGCTGACTTTCACCCTCAAGCATAAAACTGCATTTAACATCTACTGACTCTATCCTATGGAGGATCTCTACTGAAGAACGTGAACCATCCTTGCTTAAACGGATTCCCCTCAGGGTCTCAGGTCCAGATGAAACAACTCTAAACGGCTCATCGTCATTCGCATAGACTGATGATTTCTTTCCCTTCTGAAGAAGCCAAATGTAAACCAGCTGGTCGGCGGAATGTTTTAGATATGTGGTTGAAACCGTCTTGTTAAGGATCTGTCTTATCCCTCCGCTTTCAGTGCTGAACACCACCTCAACCTTACTGTTGCTTAGAATTAAATCATGATCCTCCTTTTCATCATACGATGAAACCATGCTTCTTTAAAAAGCCGTCAAGCATAAATGTTTTTCCCGGCTGCCGAAAACACGCTAAATTTTTAAGCCCATTGAGAAGAAAACAATAGGTTGAATATTGAAGATAGATTGTCATTCCCACATTAACGGCAGGTTCTTTAAATGGGGAGTGGAGTTGAAAAATCTTGTAGAGGCTGCTGATAAACTCCGTATCGATAAACTGTGCTGCTCAATACCCTTCGTTGAAGGCATGCCTACACCTAGCGAGTTTAAAACCTGTAATGACGAGATGGTTAGAGCGATGAAGGAATACCCTGGCAAGATTCTCGGTTACTGTTTCGTTAACCCCGGTTATCAACAGGAATCTCTTGAAGAGGTTGAGAAGAGGGTTCTGGAAGAAGGGATGATCGGCGTAAAACTGTACAACCAGTATAAATGTTCCGATCCAATTGTTTTCCCAATTGTTAAGAAGACTGTAGAGCTTAAGGTTCCAATCCTGCAGCATGCAGGACATCTTACAGATCCTGCTGAAGCCTCCAGGCAGCCAAATATTTCTGATGCTCGCGACATCTCCTACTTGGCCTCTCTGTTTCCGGAAGCAGTGATAATAGAGGCTCATCTTGGTGGAGGAGGAGACTGGGAGTGGGCTTTGAAGATTTTGAGAAACACTCGTAACGTTTACGTTGATACGAGCGGCAGCGTAATAGATTGCGGGATGATAGAGAAAGCAGTTAAACTCTTAGGTGCGGAAAGACTGCTGTTCGGCACTGATTTAAGCATGGAAGAAGGAGTTGGTAAAATATTGGACGCTGAAATAAGTGAGCACGATAGGAGCCTCATATTTGGGGAAAACATGCGGCAGATCCTAGAGGCGAGGTTCAGATGATTATAGACTTCAACACGTATCTTGGGCAGTGGCCATTCAGAAGGCTTTGCGCTAGAACAGCGTTAGAAGCCTTAAAGTGGATGGATAAGAATAGGATAAGCATTGCAGTAGTCTCATCCCTCAACTCTGTGCTCTACATGGATCCGCACGATGGGAATTATGAACTCTTAGAGGAGGTTGAACAATACGGTGAAAGATTTGTTCCGCTTGCTGTTGTTAACCCCAAATACCCGGGTTGGGAGAACGAGTTAGAGGAATGCATTAGCCTCGGTTTCAGAGGGTTGAGGCTATACCCGCAGTACCATAACTATTTGTTAACGGATGAAGATTGTTTAAGACTTGTTAAAAAAGCCTCTGAGAAGAATCTTGTCGTCTCGATACCGGTTAGGCTTAGAGACGGTAGGGGGCGTCATTGGATGGATTTGGCGAGAGATATTAGTCTAGACGAGTTAAAACAGCTTGCGGAGAAATCTCCGGAAACGAAGATAGTGGTTCTAGAGGCAAGGGGGGTTGTCGACACCCCATTAATCAATTATTCCAACGTGTATTTCGAAATATCTAGGATGAATGCTGCTTTCGGCGAGATTGACAGGTTGATTGAACAGGCCGGTGATTCTAGGGTGGTTTTCGGATCCGGATTTCCATTGAAATACTTGCAGAGTGCCATCTTAAAAACTAAACTTATTAAGAAGCCGAGGGAAACCATTGAGAAAATACTATGGAGGAATGCGTGCAGCCTCCTGGGCTTAGATCAAAAAGAACTCCGGTTAGGATCTATTGAAAACATGTTCCTTCCGTAGTATGTTAGAAGAGTGCCTATAGCCTCACCAGCCCCCACGTTCGAAGAGACTACAGGCGTAGCCATAATCCCAATATCGCTGCGAGCAATGTTTCCTGTTGCAGCACTCATGCATTCCCAGACGCTTGGATGTTTCAGGAGAAATCTTACGGTCGAGTTTTTCACAGCCTTTAAAAGATCAGGATAGTAGTTGAACGCTGCAGCCATTGCTAGAGAGCATGATTTTGCCCATACTGGGCCTCTCCAATAAACATCTTCCTCAAAACCAGGTTGGCTGGGAGCGAGAGTATAAACCCCGTAGTCCCCGATCAGTCTGAGAAAATTCTTTCTAGCTTGCCGAGCCTTCTCGGGATCAACTAGTCCGTATGCAAATGGGAAAAGCCCATCCACACCTATCCTAGTGTCTAGAGAACCATCCTGGTGGAGTACACCGTACCAGTGTAAGTCTTCATCCCAAAGGATTCGATTCATGGCCCGCCTAGTTTCCTCAGCGCGCGCGACGGTTGATACTTCATCGTCCTGAAATGGAAAACGTTTCTAGACAGCCTCCTGCCTGACAAGTCTGGGAAACTGTATTCTCCGAATTTTAAAGCAGCGACTGGAGCTTCTTCATAAGTTGTTTCCTCCCTGTTGTCAAGGAACCAGTCGGTAGAACCGAAGTCAGAAGGATATGCAAACGAAATAGAGAAGTCATCCTCCTTCACAAGGATAGCAGTACACCGGGGCAGCTTCTCATTAAAACTATCTTTCACTAGATTCCAAACATCCTGCCTTCTCGATAACATTACCTGAATAATAAAGCCAGCTTAGTATTAAGGCTTATTTTAAGAATTATTAACAAATCTTTAAATAATGCTTACAAAGACTTTTTAAGAGGGCGAACATTGGCAAAAGTTTCAGTTGTAAAGATTCCGCGAAAATGTTTCGACGAAGATGTATTCAATGGCGTGGAGCATAGCATAGAGCTACTAGGGGGACCGGAGGCATTTGCAAAAAGTGGTGACAAGGTGGTTGTGAAACCTAACGTTTTAAACGCTAGTGACGTTGAGACAACAGACCCCCGCGTAATATATGCTGTTTCGAAAATATTTAGGAATATTGGATGCGACGTAATCATTGGTGAGAACCCGCTTGTTGGAACAATATCCAGCGAGGTCTTTGAAAAGATGCGGATGAGAGAAATCGCTGAGAAGGCTGGAGTCAGATTTGTCGATTTCCGTAAGGATGAGCAGGTAACTGTAGATGTTCCAAACGCAAGAGGCTGCCACACGTTAAGAATAGCTAAAACAGTAATGGATGCTGACCTCATAATTAGTCTACCAGTTATGAAGCATCATGGATTATGCAACGTTACGCTGGGATTGAAAAACATGTGGGGCGTTATAGGACCATCTCAACGGCGACTCGGCCACCTTAACAGTCTTAATTGGACGCTTGCAGAGTTAAACAGAATCCTACGAGTGAGACTAACTGTTATAGATGGTTTAATAGGAGTTGGCTACAGTGAGGCTTTCCCACTGGGGCTTATAATAGCTGGCGATGATCCTGTTGCAACAGACGCCGTAGCCTGCCTTAGAATGGGTTTCAATCCAATGAATATCGAGCATATTCGTTATGCTCACGAGCTCGGATTGGGAGAGATAGACCCACAGAAAATAGAACTGACGGGAATAACGCTTGACCAGCTTGTTAGAGATGGAAAAGCTGCGAGAAAAATGTTTGTAATGCCTCTTGCGAAGCCTGCGAGGCTTCTTAAAAAGGCTAGGAACGTTAAGCTAGTTCAGGGGGATGTCTGCTCCGGCTGTGAGAAAAAGCTCTCAATAGCGATAAAAAAGATTGGCGTAAGGCAGATTGCTGAAGGTCCTAGAATGGCGATCGTTATTGGCAGGGGTGCTAAGCCTTTAGCTGGACGTATAAACATTATCATAGGCAGGTGTCTCCAAGAATACAGAGACAAAGGGATCTTTGTAGATTATTGTCCAGCCTATGATTCGGATATACAGCAGGCTATTGAAGTTGCTCTCGGAAAACGAGAGAAAATCACATATCTCTGGGACGAGCTTGAGCAGAAGATGGAGAAGGGATTACCCGGAGCCTGAGTGGTTTAAAGGGATTAAGCGCGTGCTAAACTGAGTAGAACAGGTTCCAATAGTATGTTTTGGCGATTGAGACTACTGTCCTTAGGAAGACTCATCACGGGCCCCCTTCGATGACCTAAGGCAGTCAATAATCGCTTGAAATATTTGGTCTCCAGCATCTGGTGTTACTCTGCTCCAGCGTGCAAGCCTGGTTTCATAAGACCCTTTTTCAAAAGCTGCCTTATCAGGAATATATCCAACATAATCCTCCGAGTATGCGGAGATTATTGTAGACCCATATCTCATTGTATTCGCCTCCTTATTTATCTTCAACCAGAATTCGACGAACAGTTCCCCGGGAACAGATATGAATGCGACCTCGCTCCCCAGAGTCAGAGTCTGAACCAGCGTTTCAACCGCTCTCTTACTCTCCTTCGCAATTTCATACTCCTCATCAGCATAGAGAAGACTTGTGGCACACATTTGATCGTCCAACTTACTCTTACAAAGCTCATACTGCTCTAAGAATCTTCTCCTCGCCACTTCGAAGGGAGGCGGTCCCTAAGCTTCAACCTTACGATTCTATTCTGAACACTTATCCCATCGGGGACAAGTTCAACGGTGTTTCTCACCGCATCCATTAACGCGTGTTCCATACTTAAGCCCATTTTCGACATGAACCCCCTGCCCTTCTCCACAGGGTCAATATCTCCTGCCGATCCGGTTGTGAAAAAGACTTCAAAACCGTTTCTAAGCATCCTGGCGTAAAGTTCGCCAGGGTAGTCTGCGGAAACACCAAGATCAGTATTGCATACAGGGTGGCAGCAATAATTCGTCAAAACAATGTTAGAATCTCTATTTCTGATAAGCATGAAAGGCATGCGTTCATCGACAACATCATTCTTATACGTCCTATTGTAGGTTAAGCCCAAGACCTGAGTCATTCCGAGCCTAATGGAGGCGGGTATAGAGTTTTCACATGCTTCAGCCGCGGCTTCGACAATGCTCCCCATGAAGAAGCCCTCCCATTGTTTAAAAACCCTTTTCTCTTGACTCGTATATGGAAAAGTGTTTGGCCACATTGGAGTTATTGTCTCAGGCCCCGAGTGAGTATGCGTTGTTGTTAAAAATATTCGGGTTGAACTTATCCCAACCTTCTCTTGAATAATCCTCTTGACGCTGTCTGCAAAGTCCCTGTAAACTCCAAGCACATCGCAATGTATTAGAAGCACGGCTTCACCACGCGACTCCATATGTATAACGCTGACCATAAGAGGATCATGGATTGATTTAGAAGGACGGCCTAATCTATGCGCATAACCACCCAGCCTCAACCCTATGGGAGGCGTCACATCCCTCTTCGCATAACCAATCTTCATACCTATACGCCCTCTGGAAACGAGCCTCAACCGATTTTCAGCTTCGCAACATATTAAGTTTTTCGCGAAACATCATTTCCCCATCTTTTTGAAATCCTGATCACTATCAGAAGAAAGGTCTTAAAAAGTCGTCCAGCTAAGAACGCGTGTTGTTGAACCAGCCTGCTACTTTAGTCGAGCTCTCTGATCTGCCGTTTCCTAGCGCCTCTAAGCCTCAATCCGTATTGAATCGTTAGAAGCTTCTCCGGCGTGAGCAACATACTGGTAGCGTAGAGGACGAGGACCGTTAAGGCTGCGGAATACGGTATCCCGAGAATAGTTTCTAAAGGCACTGACGTCATCATGTCTCTAGCTATCATTATTGGGTATGATGTTGGTAAAGCATATACTAGAAGCTGGAGAGCTAGAGGCAGCGTGCCTAGGTCCCCGTACATCATAAGGAAAGAGGGAACCATTATTGGGACTATTACTACTACCAGAAGAGAGTTCGCCATCCTGACATCGCTGCTTAGCGCTCCAATCGCCACGCCGAGAGAAGTTACGAAAAGTATTGCAAGTATCAGGCTGACGGCGAGAAGTATAAAGCTTTCTGGCGGTGGCGAAGGAAGTAATTGGGAAATGTTTCCAATGGGAAAGCCGAAACCTTGCATTGAAAGCATATTGTTAAAGTATAGGATGAACCCGCCTGTAAACAGGATGCTTCCAATCACAGCCAAGATGGAAGAGCCAAGCAGCTTTGCCAGCAGAATTTCATAGCGTGTCACTGGAAAGGTTAACAGCGTCTCCAACGTTTTCTCCTCGTTCTCAACCGCGGTTGCGGTAGCGGCGAACTGAACAACGGTAATCGATAAAATTAAAAGCAGCAGTGGAATCATAATACTGTATCCCATTAGGAGTTGATTGAAAAATATTTGAGGAGGAACTTCAATTATTTTGTCCTTAAGTATTGAACGGGCTGAAATATTGAACGGGTCTCGAACAACATCCGGAGAAATATTCGGATTAAGCTTCGACACTAACATGTTGCTGAAAAATTTCGAAGATAAGGTTAACATTCCCTCGATAGACGTGTAAACTCCTATTGAAGCTAGGCTCACGCTCTCCATTACCACATACACCTCAATGCTTGCCTTCCTGTAGTTAACTAGATCATTCTCAAACCCTTTTCTTATAACTAGCAAGGCTTTTGAACCGAGGTTTCTCGCTTCACCGATCGCAACCTCCAAGTCAGGAACATCTATTTTTACAATATCTGCACCTAGGCTGACGGACAGGTTTAAGAGGGTGTTGCTTAACGCAGTCTTATCACAGTCAAGCACAGCTATCTTCACACTCCTAGCGCCGGCTTCGATAGAGCTGCTCATCGAGGTTGAAATCAGGAAGCCGAGCAGCGGCATCAGTATCACTGGTATTACAAGGCCTATGTATATCCTAGGGTCTCTCAGAAGATCCTTAACCTCCTTCTCAACCAGTGGAAAAAGCCTCCTCATCTACTGGCCACCTCGATAAAAGCCTCTTCCAGATTCGAAGCTCCAAGCTCATTTTTAATCTTCTTCGGCTCTCCTTCAAAAAGAACGTGACCCCGATGTATGAAAGCAACTCTGGTACACAGGTATTCTACTTCAAGCATATTATGGCTCGAAAGAACTATCGTTCCCCCCTCTTTGACATGTCTGCTTATAACCTCCCTTATGTGCTTCGCATGGAAAACATCTAAGCCTGAAGTAGGCTCGTCTAAAATCGCCAGCTTCGGCCTCGTCATCAATGCTCTAGCTATCTGGAGCCTCCTCTTCATACCCTTGCTGTAAGTCTTCATCCTATCATCCACCCTTTCACCAAGTCCTGAGATGCTTATTGCCTCCTCAACAGCCCTGGATGCTTCAACATTTGAATCAAAATATATTCTTGCAACTATAGACAAGTATTCGCGTCCACTCAGGTTTCTATACGTGCCAGCATCTTCAGCCAAGTATGAGATTAAAGGCCTGATTTTACTAGCTTCTTTAACAGCATCATAGCCAAGTATTTCGACGTAGCCTCTTGTCGGCAGAAGCAGTGCCGCCATTATTCTGAGAATAGTTGTCTTGCCCGCGCCGTTCGGCCCTATTAACCCATATATTTCACCTTTCTCAATCTGTAGCGAAACCCCGTCGACAGCCACTAGATCCCCGAAGCGTTTAACAAGGTTTCTGACTACAACTATGCTTCCAGCCCTCACCGTGAACTCGTCCTATCGTAAGAAGGAAACTATTTAATTCTTATGTGGAAGGATACGGAGGCTGTTCAAAAGGTAGCGCGCGACCTCAGATTCCAGGTGCAAACAACCTCTAAGAAAGGTTTAATAGCATGCGAGTAACTAAACATTAAGAATGAGCGAATTACGGTATTATAGAGACTTCTCTTTAATCATGATGAGCCGGATTCTTGAGAAAGAATTTGGGAAGGAGGCACTGGACGTTTTGATAGACTGGAGGAATAGGAGGATCGAGGAGGAATGGAGAAAGCGAAGCCTAGAGGCGAAGGACAGGACTCCCAGATACTTTCTAACATTGTTCAGCAAGGAGGCTCATGAATTTGAAGTCTTAGAAGAAAGCGAGAAAGCTTTGGAAGTTATCGTTAAGAAGTGTATTCATGCGGAAATCTTTAAAAAGTTTAACGCAACAGACATTGGGGAAAAACTTATCTGCAGCGGGGATCATTATGTTGTAAAAGGATTCAATCATGGGATAGAACTTGTTAGAGATAAGCTTTTAATGAGAGGAGACGACTGTTGCCATTTCCTTTTTAGGTTGAAAAAATAATGATTCTGAAAAAACTTATAAAGCGATTGCAGTCGACCGTTCACATGGTTTACAAAATAGGAATAGTTGGATCAGACAATTCCCACGCGATTACTTTTTCACAGATTGCAAACGGAATAGACCAGGAAAATTACGTCCCGGGTTTTCGAGTAACCTATCTCTTCGGGTTCGACGAAACTAGAAATAGAGAGGTTGCGGAGAAAGGCGGTATTGAAAAAATTGTTTCAGATATAAATGAGATGATTGGAAACATTGATATCGCGTTTATTGAATTTAGACACGGCGGGCTACATTTGGAATACGCTAAGCCATTCATAGAAAACAGGATTCCGGTTTTCGTGGATAAGCCGCTAGCAGCCACGGTAGCGGACGCTGTAAAAATCATCGAGTTAGCGAAGGAGAAACAGACTCTTCTAACGAGCTTTTCAACCCTGAGGTTTACGGATGCTGTGCAAGACCTCAAAAAAATTTTTAGAAACGAGGAGCCGGTTTTCCTAAGCGTACTAGGCCCGGGAGACCTTGAAAGCGAGTATGGCGGATTAATCTTCTACGGGGTGCATTGCACAGAGATTTTTAATGAGGTTGCGGGAACCGGAGTGAGAGAGGTCTATGCAACCATGAAGAATAAAAACATAATCGCGACGCTGATTCATGAGAAGTTGATTGGAACAATAAAGATCGCTCCTGAAATGCCCTATGTTTTTTCACTAGAAGGCCTAACTAAGAAAACCCATTTCTCAGCCAAGGTCGACTATAAGGATTGCTACAAGAAGGGGATGATGAAGATCAAGGAGATGCTTGACAACAAGCAGTGGATTCTTTCAGGAGAAGAGATGCTTGAGCCAGTAGCAATCGTTAAAGCAATTGAGGAAAGCATTAGGGAATCGTCCAGAAAACCTGTCTTACAGCCTTAACCCATTTTAACGCTTATCGAGACTCCTGCCCCAGTAGGTACTATGGCGGTTCTCCATATTCCATCAGAAGCCTCGTTTAGAAAATCCGCTATGGCCCCATACGGATGCTTAACGTTATGTGCGATTATCACTCCGCCTGTAAGGATCCTGCTCTTAATTAGGTTGAAAAACTCTAAGTATTGTTCTTTTTCAATATCCATGAAGACTAGATTCAGCCCAGTAACTTTCCCGACATACTTCAACGCATCTCCATTAACCGGTGTGATCAGATGCTCCAAACGATACTTGGCAACAAGCTCCTTGAGCCTTCTGAATCGTCGAATATTCTTCTCAACAGCATAGACATTACCATCAACCCCTGACTCTAAAATAGCTTTAGCAATCCATACCGTTGAAAAACCTACGCCCGCACCAGCGTCCATGGCTTTCAAACATCCAAACCGTGTAGCCGTCAGAAAGGCTGTTGAGAAAAGCACGTAACCATCCTCCATCCCTATCGCGGGAACCCCTAGGTCCTTAGAAGCATCGTGAGCCTCCAGAATAATATGGTTCCAAGCGTAATCTTCCCGCATTGCTGCTCAGCATAGTCCATGGTTTAAACCTATAAACTTAGCGGAGGACTCGCAGATTAATGTTTATGACGAGCCTGACGACAACCTTCAGTCAACTCTTCAAGCTCATCTTTAACACAGGATGAAACCAGGTCTCTGACAATGTTTGAATTAGCTTTTAAGACAGCTATCTTCGCCTGCTGGAATATGGCCAGTGCCCTCGGCCCCATTCCGTAGGCGATTACTGCGTCAGGCTTAAGTTGCAGAATACGGTCAGCAGGCCGTCCTGTTCCTCCGAAATGTTCACCCTCATTGCGCACAGTCTCCTGCTTCAGGATTTTACCCTCCTCATCCAGCTCAAAGACCATGAAGAAGGGAGCTCTGCCGAAATGTTCGGATAAGCGTGAATCCAAGCCACGATCATCCTCCACAGGCATTATAATCCTCATTCCGAATCACCCCAGCTTAGATACTTGCACAATACACGATGTATATACGTCTTACTGTTAACTGACCATTCCCTAGGGTTTTCACCGATTCTCCTGTTGGACTCCTTATCAGATCTCAGTCTTGAACAACCTCTATTCCCTTTTTCAAGTAACACTTATTCTAGACAATTACTTAACTCCTTAAGCCTCTTGTTTACGTAAACGAGCTCCTCCTGGATAAGCCTCCTCTGTTCTTCAAGAAAAAGCCTCTCACGCTCCCTGTTTCCGGGAGTGAAGCAAACAGCATTGGCCCGGGCATCCATGCTCACCGCGGAGCCCGTGGAAACCATGGGCATATCCTTCAGAAGTGCTGAAAATATGACGCCAGTAGGCGGTGCCAGCCACCAGAACCTGCCTGGCACATTATCACTCCCCTACTCACTGGCTTCCTTTACCGCTTTCTTCAAACCGTTTTATAACGGCTTCCAGCTGAGACTCCAAGATCTTGACGAGTGAAGGCGGCATGCCTCCGGGAGCTGCCCAAACCATCTCGGATAGAAGCCGAACCTGACGCACCGGGGAGTCTGGTTAAGTAGGGAAGATTCCTGCGCCTCCATTTTTGTGATTATGCATATTTTACATGAATAACGAGACTATGCACAAATATATAAATATTGCGGCTCGGAAGCTAATGAGCAATGTATAGGAGGAGACACAGGCACGGTCAAAGAGGAAGAATGCCCAAACCAGTATGGCTGGGGGTTATTCCACCGATTACCGGACTAGACCCCGTTGGGACACAGGGAAAACCTGATCCTGTCTACTTAGAGCCTGATGAACTTGAAGCCATGAGGCTCGTTGACCTAGAGGGGCTTTCGCAGGAGGAGGCAGGAGAGAGAATGGGGGTCTCAAGAGGAACCGTATGGAGGCTTTTGCAGAGTGCTAGGAGAAAGACTGCTCAAGCGCTCAGCGAAGGCAGGCCGATACGCATAGGGACGCCTCTTCAACAAACTTGTTTAGAGGAAAACGCTTGACTGCGGCAAAACGTTACACCCTGTTTTCAAACAACTCTAACTATCTGAACACTCTTTTCCATTCGTCAAGAATTTCGCGTGCAGTTTTAAAGCTATCCACACCTATAGAGAATATGACTCCGGTTTTATCTTCAAGAGAACTAGACACTCGCTTAACCCAGGACTCTGGCTTCTCGCCTTCCTGGGGACCATCAGTCCACACTAGGCATACGCGCCTACTTTGAAACAATTCTACTGTTTCTTTTAAGCTGTAGAACTTGGAAGGACTTCCAAAGAAGAATGCTTTAAAGACCCTGCTTGACAAGATTGGTTCAAGAACCTGTCTGCCGTCTGAAGCCTCGCTGCAGCAGAAGTGACCCATGCCTCCATCAAACGGTTTCAGCGAGAACTCGTTAACGGGGATGCAGAACTTTCTGTATTGAGCCGGGTTCATCATGACAGCAACGTCTTCGCATAGTCTAACACCGCCTTTATCCATCCACACGTTAGGCGTTCCGTGAAAACCCTGGTTAAGAGGCTCGTTGACGATTTTCTTCTGTTCAAGTGAGAAGTCAACATACACTTCGGCAACCCTCTTAAGGAGCTCTATCGCAAAATCCGGGTGACGGTAGAAGTCGCTCAGCAGCTTCGGTCCTCTGAGAAGGTAGGCTATGTCTAACGGACCCTGAGTGTCGCACAAGTATACTCTTACCCCTGTCCCATCAAGTTTTTTAACGAAATATTCTTCTGTTTCGATAACGCGTGTCATCAAGCTTTGACGAGACCAAGGGTCCTTCAGCTCCCCAAGCTCTGGAGGATCCTTTTTTAAAATGGGCTCTTTAACCCACGGCATCTGGTCGGAGCCAGGATGCACAACTACCTCGCTTCCGAAGCCATTCGGCACTATGCCCACACCATAATTAGCTCTTACACATGGCATGCCATCATCCTGTAAGAGTGCATGAGAATACACTGAAGCCAGTTGCGATACGAGCATCTTATCCATATCGTAATACGTCTCGAAATACTTAAAGATGGGCCATGATTCCGGCGGAGGACAGTTGATGATTAAGGGAGGGCTTTCTACCTGTTTAAAGTTCCATGCTGCAGCAATCCTGCTTTTTGCTTCTTCTACTCTCCTAAGATCTAATTTAGAGCTTACCTTTTTAACCCATTTTTCTACATCAATGTTCAAGGCAGACAGAAAAAAACTTTAGACGTTATTTAAGCTTTAAGACTAGGAAAAATTTATATTGTTTAAGCTTTAAGCAATAGAATCATGAGTATCTTAAAGATTGGTGCTCAGTTAATCATCTGGGGGACGAAACCAAGCGAGAACCTTGATAGCGTTCTCACAGAAGTAAAAGAAGCAGGATATGAGGGAATAGAAACCTCCCCCGAGATAGTTTCTAAAGACATCATTAAAACGAAGAGGCTTCTGCGTGAAAATAGTTTAAGACTAGTCGCGTTACACATGGGTGTTGGAGACATCAGTCAGGTTGAACAAGCAGCAAAGCTTTTAGAGGAACTTGATGGAGAATACTTGACTTTCAGCGGTCCTGGTGGGAAAGGCTCAGAGGAGGATTATTTAAAGTGTGCAGAATTTTTAAATAAGGCGGGGAAGATCTGCAGGGAACACGGGATTAAAACCTGCTACCATAACCATGGGCACGAGATAGCTAATGATCAAAGAGGCATTGGACTGATCATGCATAACACTGAACCAGAGCTGGTCGGACTTTGCGTCGACACCTACTGGGTTAAATTCGGAGGAGCAGATCCACTTGAGTTCATCAAGGCTAATAGGGAAAGAATTGTTTATCTGCATTTAAAAGACGGTTCAGAGGAAGACATGAGGAACAGAAGATTCTCTGAACTTGGAAGAGGATCTGTTAATTTCCCCGCTATACTCAGTTTCGTAACTCAGCTTGGCTTAAAATGGGTTGTCGTTGAACAAGATTGGACTCGTGGAGATCCTTTTAAAAGCATGTCTGAGAGCAGGAGCTATCTTAGGAAAATCGGATATTAGCCGTAGGCCTGCATGAGGGTGCCGAAATAATACGTGGGTAAAAACATAAATATGCTTTCACGGTTTCACGAGGAGAGAATGATAAAGATCGGTTGTGCAGCATACTCCTACAGGGATTATCTTAAGGATGGGAGAATGAGCTATGAGGATTTCATTGAGGAAGCCTATAAAATTGGTCTAGACGGGGTGGAGATGACGCTTTACTGGCTTCCTTCAAAAGAGCCCGCATACCTTAGAAACCTTAAGAGGATCGCGCTTTCACAAGGACTCTACATTTCATGCGCTGGAATCTCAACCAACTTTTGCAGCCCAGATCCTCTTGAAAGAGAAAGAATGATTAGGGCTGTTGAAGAAGGGTTGAGAATTGCCCGTGAGCTCGGTGCCCCTGCTTTACGGGTTTTCGGCGGCTATGTGCCGGAAGGGTATTCAGAGAAGCAAGCGGCGCAGTGGGTGGTGGAAGCCTTAAGCAGATGCATAACCTATGCAGAGGAAAACGGTGTTGTAATAGCTTTGGAGAATCATGGGGGTGTTACGACTAGGGCGGATAATGTAGTGAGAATAGTGGAGAGCGTTGATTCACCGTGGTTAAGGGTCAATCTAGACCTTGGCAACTATAAGGAGTCAACGTATGAGGATATCGCAAAGACCATTCCATACACAGTACATATTCATGGTAAAGTAAGTGTCTCGGGAAACACTAAGGTGGACTATGAGAAAATAAAGAGGATCCTCGTAGAAAATGGTTACAACGGGTTCATCTCCATAGAGTATGAGGAGAAAGAGGATCCCAAAATAGGAGTTCCTGAGTTTGCAAAATATCTTTTAAGGCTGTTTTAGGTTGTCGGAGGAGGTTTTTATGAGCAGCCGGGTGAAGGTGGGGATCTCTGGACTTGGAAGAAGCGGGTGGGATATTCATGCTGATGCGCTTGAGAAATGCTCCAGCATGTATAAAGTTGTTGCAGTCTTTGATCCTCTTGAGGAGAGAAGGAAGGAAGCTGTTAACAGGTTCGGTTGCAAAGCATATACTGATTTTAGCTCACTCGTAAAAGATGAAGATGTGGAACTAGTAGTTGTAGCAACACCGAGCCACCTTCATGCTTCTCAAACAATAGAAGCGTTGGAATCCGGCAAAAATGTTGTATGCGAGAAACCGATGGCAACAAGTCTTGGTGAAGTAGACGAGATGATAAGGGCTGCAAAGGAGGCTAGAAGAATCTTAACGGTTTTCCAGAACAAGAGATACACTCCAGACTTTCTAAAGGTTAGGGAGATAGTTAGGTCCGGTAAGCTTGGACGCCTAGTGCTTGTAAAAATATATTTACACTCTTTCGGAAGACGTTGGGATTGGCAGACTTTGAAAAGGTTTGGAGGAGGAGAACTAAACAATAATGCTTCTCATCTTATAGATCAGGCAGTTCAACTCGTTGGGGAGGAGGTTGAAGTACTTTTCTGCGATTTACAGAGGACCCTAACTTTAGGTGACGCGGAGGACCATGTTAAAATAATCCTCGGAGGACCAGGTTCCACAAAGATTGATATTGAGGTTACTCGTGCATGTGCCTACCCTCAGAACTATTGGCTTATAATGGGGACTCAAGGAGGCCTCTTCGGAAATGGGAATTCAGTGAGATGGAAGTATTTTGACCCTAAGGACCTTCCTCCAAGGCAGGTTGAAACCAGACCTACCCCAGACCGTAGCTACAATTGGGAGGAAATACCTTGGAAAGAAGAAGAATGGTTTCTGGATGAGAATGCTAAGCGGGGAGAAATCCTGTTTTACGAGGAACTTTATAAAACGCTACGTGAAGGAGCACCCCTAGCTGTTACTCCTGAAAGTGTTCGTAAAGTTATGTATATAATTGAAAAGTGCCGCGAGCAGTATGAAAACACGTGGTTGGCTGAATACCCCAAAAAATAAATAGGAGCTTAAACCATCTTCCTCTTCACATAGAAATGATGGTCACATCAGCTGGAGTACGGCGACCCCTGGACCTCTCCAGGATCGTAATAGACCTGGAGCAGAAAACTTACTTCATCACTCTTAACATATCCAATAAGAGCGGTGCACTGGCATCCTTCCTTTCAATACTTAAAAAACACAATTTAAATCTGATCGGAATTATCAGTGAAACCATCTCTCGCAAAGAAGAAATCGAGATTTCGATGTTTTTAGAGGCCCCGGTGAAAATGGGGCGAGAAGAGCTTGAGAAGCTTCTTACAGAAGAAATAGCCAAGGAAAAAATAGATGTTGTAAGAGGGATAAAGATATTTGAACATTTAGAAGGCTATGATGCAGATGTTTACCACTTCCCCCTTACCATGGGAGATATGAGAGCAGTAATTTTCCCTATGAACGTTCTAGAGAGCCTTATAGCAGGTATTAGAAAAACCTTTGACACCCCGGTTGTTCAAACAATGCTGTGGTACCAAGGGAGGGAGATCGGCAAAAATATGTTAGAATTATGTAGAGAAAAATATGGAGTAACAGGTATAAGGGCTTTAGAATTTCTTAAGACAAGAGCCTTGATACTTGGATGGGCTCTTATAGAAACCTCTGAATTTGATGAAAAAATGAAGAAAGCAAGAATTAGAGTTTTTGAGAACTGGGAGTGCCTCATGTTCAAAGACAGTAATGTACCACAGAGTCATTTCTTAAGAGGCTTTTTAGCAGGTTTCTTCAGCTCCCTCTTCGAGGTGGAGGTAGAGGTTTCGGAAGCGGCCTGCATATCAAAAGGGGATCCTTATTGCGAATTCGTCGTGCAGAAGAAGGGGGAAACGGTTAAATCGTAGAAAACGTCGCGCGCTTATCAGATTATCGTTTCAAGCATAAGGCTAAACTTAGAGAATGATATTGGCGGTTATGCCGCATGCCCAGCTGCTCAGCGTCAATCTTTTAAGCAGTTCCTAATCCTGTGCAGGACCTCGGTGGCAGCCATCCTCATAAACCCTAGGTCGCTGCCCACGTTTACCAGTCTGAAACCCAGTCCTATATGTTCCTCAGCATCTTTAGGATTGGACGCTATCCCAGGACATACTTTGGTTCCAACATGCGTCTTGACCACGTACCTTATTGCCTCAACGACTTCCGGGTCATTAGGATTACCCAAGTGGCCTAGGGAAGCCGATAAGTCTGCTGGCCCAACTATCGTGCCGTCTACGCCAGGAGTGGAGATTATCTCCCTAAGATTTTTCAAAGCATCGCTCGTCTCTATTTGAACAACAACCACCACTTTCTCGTTAGCCTCTTTAACATACTCGGCGAAACCCCTATACCATACTGGCCTCCTGGGACCACATCCCCTAACCCCCTCCGGAGGATACTTGCAGGCCGCCACCGCTCTCCTAGCCTCATCCCTATTGTTGACCCATGGAACTATAACTCCTGTAGGACCTAGGTCAAGAGCCCTCTTTATGTAGACAGGGTCATTCCAAGGAACCCTGATCAGGGTTGCGGCTTCAGACCTGTTGACGGCTTGAAGTATTGTTTGAACATTCTTGTAATCAAGAGGACAGTGCTCCATGTCTATCCAGAACCAGTCGAACCCTAAAGTACTCATGAGCTCCGCAACATCAGGCTCAGGAGTCTCTATCATTGAGCCTATCAAAACTTCTCCATTCTTCATCCTCTCCTTAAAGCTACTCATACCTAATCGTGTAAGCCCAGCTTACGGCTCCTAAAAGCTTTTTTACTTGCGGTTAAACGTGGAAAACCGTGGACCCGGTGACGCCTAGAGAAAGGTTTCTCAAAGTAGCCCTGTTTAAAAGCCCCGACAAGATACCGCTCTGGGGCGTTGGGAGCGTTAGGCCAGCCACGCTGAGAAGCTGGATTAAGCAGGGTCTTCCGGAAAACTCTGATCTCGCTGAATACCTGGGCGCTAAGGGCTGCGAGGTAGGAGCCATTAGCGTATCATCCTACCCGAGTGAGGGATTTGAATGGAAGCCTGATCCAAGTTTGATCGATCTAGGGCCAAGGCCGGCGTTCGAGTACAGGATAATAAGGGAGGATGAGAGACGCAGGATTTGGGTTGACAGCTTGGGTATAACGCAGATAGGGTTTCAGGAAGACTGGAGAAACGGTTGGAGCGGCTTTGCGACGAGAAGCTGGGTCGACTTCCCAGTTAAGAATCGTGAAGACTTTCTGAGGATTAAGAAGCGTTACAACCCTAGGGATGCTGAGAGATATCCGAGGAATTGGGATTCGCTGGTTAAGAAATACGCGAATAGGGACTACCCGTTATGCGTGAACATTAGGGGGCCCTTCTGGTGGACTAGAGACATGGTTGGCTTGAAAGGGATTGCGCTTGGGATCCACAGGTATCCTGAGCTGATAAAGGAAATCATGGATTTCTGCGCAGAGTTTCAAACAGGAGTCTTGCACAGGGCTTTGGATGATTTAGACGTAGACTTCGTGATCATAAGTGAAGACATGGCTTACAAGAACGGGCCGATGATAGGGCCTGAAGCCGTGAAAGAATTCATGAGCACAGCCTACCACGAAATAGCTAAGTTCTTCCGAGAACATGGTGTTAAAATCCTAATAGTTGATAGTGACGGAAACGTTGATCTCCTAATACCTATTTGGCTCAAGCTAGGTTTAAACGGTGTAATGCCGTGTGAAGTAGCAGCAGGCATGGATGTTGTTAAGCTCGGTGAGAAATACCCGGACTTAATCATGATAGGCGGGATAGATAAGAGGGAGCTTGCTAAAGATAAAGAATCTGTGAAGAAGGAGGTTGAATACAGGGTTCCCCCGCTCGTGAAGAGAGGAGGATACTTCCCCGGGGTTGACCATGCTGTGCCTGCCGACGTGCCCCTTGAAAACTACAAGTATTTCGTTTCGCTTTTAAAGAATCACTGTGGATGGCAGTAATTTTAGTCATCCGCGAATTAGATTTTTACGTGTCAATGGCTCAATCTATTTTGGATGCGCAGCGAGAAGCCTCTTCAAATATTTTGTATTGCAGCCATTCCTGTAAAAACTGGCCGTAATTGGGAGGTGAACCGGAATCCTGATTGCCAACAGTATCACAGGTAGGCCCCCTGCTTGATCAAGGCTTCTCTAAGCTCTTTTCCGTCAAGCTGCCTCGGACTTATCGCCTTCTTAATGCAGAGAGCAGCAGCCACTCCTGCTGCCTGCCCTATTGCCCTCATGTTCGGCTGAATCCTTACTGCACCGTGTGCTTCGAAAGACGCTGAGAGCGCCCTGCATGCAACGATCAGGTTCTCAACCCTCACAGGAATAAGCGACCTATACGGTATCTCATGGTATTCCCCGGGGCCCAGTTTTCTCTCTCCCGGCAGGCGGCCGGTCGGCAAGTGTATGTCGATCGGATACCTGTTTCTCGAAACAGCATCCTCAAACTTCTTAGCGTTGAAATAGTCCTGCGCGGAAAGAACATACTCGCCAATTATTCTTCGAGACTCCCTTACGCCAACCATAGGAGCAGTCATGACTATGTAGGATTTTTCAAAACCAGGTATCTTCCTCCTTAGGAACTTGAAAAGCCGGCTTATCCTCCTCCTACCCTGTATCACCGCCTCCGTGAGATGGTCAGCGTTAAATCCCTTGAGGTTGCCCATTATTCTTGGACAGTTGAACACGATGACTCCCGGCATTCCCGGAACACTGAACGCCTGGAAATAAGCTATGTCTGAAGCCTCCAGAATTCCTTCTTCAACACCTTCTTTAAAATACTTTTCAAGCGGCCATCCTTCACCCGGGACCATCGCGAACTCTATTAGCGGCGGATCCACATAGCTCCTGCTGTCATTTTCAATGAGGAAAAAAGCAAGTTTCTCTATGTCGACGTTTCCCACCATGAATCTTAGCGACATCGGTTGGCTAACCCCGTCCTCCTTCCTCCCGGATTCAAATGGAACTCCTGCTAGCGCAGCCACATCCCCGTCTCCAGTAGAGTCTATGACGATTTTCGAGAAAACAGCTTGTCTACCGGACTTGTTAACCACCACTATTCCCTTGAGTTCATCACCCTCCATTATAACGTCCTCCACAAGCGTGAAGTAGAGGATTTTACCGCCAGCTTCCAGGACCATTTCCTCCAATACGAACTTTAAGGCCTCAGGGTTAAACCAACCCTCATTACCGTTTCTATCTATGGCTGCGCAACCCATTTCTAGAAGACGCTGCTGTATCTCCCGGCTTATCCCCCTGACAAGCGGCTTCCCACATACGTGGTTAGGCATCATCGGCACCACCAGTGCCGCCGACCCGCTTCCACCTAGGAAGCCGAATTGCTCGACCAAAAGGGTTTTCACACCGTTTCTCGCAGCAGCTATTGCAGCCACAGCTCCAGCAGTACCTCCACCTGCAACAACCACGTCGAAACACCCGTATGGGTTAAGACGTCTAGCCTCCTCCAGATTCATCCCTACTATTTAAGTTAAAAGAATATTTTAACCTAACTTGAAAGTGGTGGGCGACAGACATGCGCGAGGCCGATAAGTATTTAGAATCTTGAAAACACTTCCTTCACCGCGTCTCTCAGCTCGGGATGCTGCAACGGGTATAGGAAGAGGCAAACTCCGTTCGAGCCTTTTTCCAAAGCTATGTTTACAGCCTCATCCACATCCCTCCTGCTTCTTAAGAACTCGAACTGTATTCCAGCGACTATCGTTTTACCGCATGAAACACCCTCCATAACTGCCTCCCCAATCCATCTTATGTTTTTCCTATAGTATTCATGATATATCATCGGTTCGAAACTGTCAAGCGGCCATTCACACCATTTCTGGAACACAATCCTGTACGCGTATCCTGGCGTAGCGAAAACAGCGGCTGAAGTCTCAATAGTATTATCATATTTTTTCACAGTCCTATGGAAGTTTGCAACTAGTTCAGTAATCCTCTCAGCTCTCCACGCATGCCACTCATACCATTTTCTCGACCCGAACCTGATTTCTAAAGGATCTACGCCGAAATCCTTCTTAAACCCGTTTCTACATTTTTCACAGTAGCAGAAGTCAAACTTCCCCCTGTAAACATCCATCTCTCTTTCTAACCCGTATCTTTCTCTTAATCCTTCAGGAAGGAAAAGATCTGGAAGCCTAATATAGTCTAGATGAATACCATCCAAGTCATAAGTCTCCATAAGCTCCTGAATCGTCCCGATGAAGTAACTCTTAACCTCATCGTTCGACGGACAGAGCCATTTATAGTCCTCCACGTAAGGCGGGTTATCAACACAACTTTTACCCTCTCTGCTGACTACAAACCAGTCTTTCCTTTTGGTAGTAAGATCTTTATTCGGCTTGTTTAAAGCAACCACCCAAGCGTGAACCTTCAACCCGCTTCTCTTCGCCTCCTTAATAAGGTCTCCTATCAAGCTTTTTTCAGCAACCCCCTTTGCAACAACTGAAAACTTAGCTGGGTAAAGGGCTCCCTCGCCATCTATGCTCAGCAGAAAAATTTCGTCAGCACCCATTTCCACTATTTCTCTAATATGCTTTTCAGGGTTCTGTGCAATAGGTCTCGGATTTACCCAGAACGCTTTTTTATAGCCGCTCGTCATAATGCCTACCATAGGCAATGTTTTTATAAACCTTTATCATTGGTTGAAAAAGATGCTTGAAACACTATGTTAAACAGATTACTAATGTATTTCTCAGAAAAACCGCGTTTTTTCTCAACAACCCATTTTTAAATACTGGTTTTTATTCACTAAGCAAGCAGGATTGGAAAATAAGAAAATATCCGTAGTGGTGCCAACGTTTAACGAGGAGAAGTATGTGGAAAAACTACTCACAACTCTAAGCCGGCAAACCATACCCAGGTCGGATTACGAGATAATCATTGTAGACGGTGGGAGCAGAGACAGAACTCTGGATATATGTAGAAAGTATGCTGATAAAATAGTGATGCAGAAGACTCCCACGGTTGGAGGAGCGAGGAACGATGGAGTGAAACATGCTGAGGCAGAACTGGTTTTCACAACCGACGCTGACTGCATGGTCACGTCGAACTTGCTTGAGAGAATAATCCATGACTTTAACACCCATCCAGATGTTGTAATGGTGTATGGCGTAGTGACCCCGATAGAAAGGGGTTTTAAAAATACTTTCCTAATAGAGTTGAACAATGTTTTTGTGAAAATCCTTTACAGGTTGAAGATTTACCTGAGTGTTGGTGCCAACGCTGCTTTTAGAAAAAGGCATTTCATAACTATGAGGGGGTTCCCGGCGGTTGGTGCAGGAGACGACTATGGACTTCAATTTCGAATGAGGAAAATCGGGAGAATAATGTTCGATGGGGAACTTAGAGTATACTTCTCCATGAGAAGATATGAGAAGTATGGTTTTGGCAGAAGCTTCTATGAATGGCTTTACAACGTTTTCAGCGAAATTCTCAAAAGAAGAGTTCCGCCTGAAAAAAGATACTATAGAAAGTTGTATTAATTTCATAAATCTTATCCTAAGGAAATGAAAGGGAGATTAGGAAAACGTCATTTAAGAATTGAAAACAGCCAGGAGCGATAGCATTAATGTTTGAAAAAGCCGTTGACTTAAAACATGCATTGCTTTTTTAGAAAGCTTTTTAACCACTCATGTTGAATATTCCCGCTATGCTGCCGACAGACGTTCCAGTAGTCCTCTTCAGCACAACACAATCAATAACGTTATTCTGGGCAATGGATAAGGCTACCAGAATAGTTCTAAAAATAGTTAAAAACAAGAATTACGAGTTTTCAATAATGGGGCTTAGAATACATCATTGGGTGATCGGGGCAATAGTTACTGTACTCGGCATATTAATCTTCTCAGCCCAGAACCTGGTGATGCTCATATATGAAACTGGTTTAGCCAGTATCCCTTGGAAGCTTGGTTCAAGCACCGTAACGGTTGGATTCCGGATTTTCCTCGATGATTTAAAGGATTTGAAAAGGCAGCTTAAGAGCTTTATCGGGACGATAAAGAGATAAATCGGACCATGCTCCGAGTATTTTAGGGTTGAGCATAGTGCTCGGAGTGGACCTTGGAGCATCCAAGGTCAGGGTTGCCCTATCCGACCTGAACGGGAAGATCCTCCTGAAAAAATCCGAGAGGACGACTGGCACAACAGGAATAGATATTGTGAACCAGATTGTTGAAATGAGTAGAAATACCCTCAGCTCTCTGGGGCTTACGGATGAAAGCTTGAAAGCAGTCGGAGTCGGGTCAATAGGTCCGCTTGACTTAAAAAAAGGGTTAATCGTTAATCCTCCCAATCTGAGAGTAGGCGTAATTCCTATCGTGGAAGGTATTGAAAAACATTTTAACGTGCCCGTTAGACTTCTGAACGATTGCGTCGCAGCTGTGCTAGGAGAGAAAAGATTTGGAGCCGGTAGGAACCTCGAAAACATCGTTTACGTGACGATAAGCACAGGCATAGGTGGCGGAGCAATAGTTGACGGACATCTCCTGCTCGGGAAAGATGGGAACGCGCATGAGGTTGGCCACATAGTGGTAGATAAGGATGGACTTATTGAATGCGGGTGTGGAAAACGTGGACATTGGGAAGCATATTGCAGTGGTAGTGGAATGGTGAAATATGCTGGGCTTCTCTTAAAAGAATGGGGTGTGGATCCAAATAAGAGTTCCCTTAAAAAATATTTTCAAGAAGATTTTTCAAAGGCCACTTCAAAAATTCTTTTTGATGCCGCCAAAGAAGGCGATGCATTGGCGCTAAGGATCATTGAGAAAACCGGGTTACTTAATGCAATCGGCTTCGCTAACATAATAAACGCGTATGATCCTGAACTGATAACAGTCGGCGGCTCAGTTGCTCTTTTCAACAGCGAACTCATACTTGATCCGGTGAAGAAAAATGTTTCAAAGTATGCCATGAACAGATTACCGGAGATAACGATAACCCCGCTTGGAGAAGACGTGGTTCTTTACGGCGCCTTGGCTGCTGCATTAGAACAAGTCGTTTAGCCAAGCTTTTTCGCTAAAAACTGTCTTAAAATAGTTTTAAACATTTCACGAGACTTCTGATCTATTAGAAACAGGGTGCCGAAATAAACAATCATGCCCACTACGATGACTGGCATCAAGGATGTTAATACAATAATTATCTGCTGGCTCTTAGCTGATTCAGGATAAAGCAATAGGAGTATGCTTGACATAACTATTCCAGAGACAAACAGTTTAAATACTCTTCTTAAATCCAGACTGAAGTCGACAAGTCGTCTGGAGAGCCGCAAATAGTAAAACATTATAAAAATGTTAACAACAAGGTAGCATAAAGCTGCAGATATAGAGAATAATACCAGTGGACTCCTTAAATCATTCAATATCTTGGTTACAATCGCGATTGCTGTTACGTAAACAATTGAACCAAAAAAGTCAACAAGAGGGATTCTTATGAGGTATGAGTGAAACAGTTTTTCCCACGATGCATCCTCATTAACATCAACCTTTTCAACGCCCAGTATGACTGTTGAGAAAAAACTTTTCATCACACCGATTGCATAGCATAAAGCCATTACTCTAAGAACATTATGTACAGGCGCATAGCCCTCTCTTAAAAGATATAACATGGGCTCTGCAAGAACCAACTGTCCAAGGGTCATAGGTATTAGGAAGAGCAATACGAGCTCCAGCGACTCCTCAACGTCACTACCAGTCCCGCCGGCCAGCAGTTTCGGGTATAGTCCTGTCGCCAGAGAACCTGCGAAAAGTATCACCCCAGCAAAAATGTTTGCAGCCCTGATGTATGCTACTGGAAGCAGGGATCCTGTCAAAAATGTTAAGACGAGAGCATCCTGAGAATACACTATTCCGGGAGCGACCGCCGTAAGAGGTATCCAGCCCATTTTAAACCATCGACCCACCTCATTTAGTAGGAGCGAACCCTTAAGATGTTTTGACAACCTTAACGAGTAATACAGTGCTTGAATGATTAGAGCCAAGTCTATTGAAAGAACAGCCCCGAAAAGAGATAGCCTGAAGTAGCCCACTAGCGTTACACCAATAATCACCTTGGAAATTTCGAAGAGAATGACCCCGTATCCTACTATATGGGGTTCAACCCCGTAGCACACAGACTCCAAGCTTGACGTGTGATACATCGCTATGATCCACACTATGAATGCGAGTATTGTCGACGGGTCGACATTTACGCTTGATGCGAAAACCGGAGACAAGAGGGTGAAGAATATTGCTGAAACCAGTGAAACCATGCTGTTGAACAAGACTCCTGATTTCGCAACAGGTTTTCCCCTTCCTGTAAGCCTTGTAAGCCAGTAGTTCGCAATACTTGAAGGTAGTGTGAAATAGCTCAACAGGCTTGCGTAGAACTGCCAAGTTCCAAACAGCTCTTCAGTAAGCCTCCTAGTTACAAGCATTGTAAACAATAAGCCTGTGAAGACTGAAATCATCCTCGATGCGAAATTGACCAATCCAGAGTATTTCAGCCTAATGCTGCTCACATCGGTTTCAAACAACCTATACGTATTTAAAAACTATTCTGAACCCTCTCAACTATTGTCTGGATGCTTGCATTCCTATGGGCTTATCCCTCGGATTAAGTGATCTGCACCAGCATCGGCCGTTATGTTTTTCACACTAATCCCTGTTTTCTACTCTGGTTTCACAGAGTAAACCCTTGTTAAAAAGCAAACCTTCCATGTGTTTGTTTTCTAAAACTCCCCGACAGATGTTCAATAGCAGAAAACCAGTTCTAAACCGATTTTTTTAGAGGCTTCAAAGACTTTCTTCTTAACTTCATCATAATAAGAGGATTCTGAAAAAAATATTCTCCTCCATTCATCATACAGCTCCGGGTATTTTTTCGAAACAACTTTTGAAACCATACTCCAAACCATCGGCCTTAGGTTGAGCTTGTCAACATAAACATAGTCTGCTCCCGCCTTCCTAAACCTTGTTAAAGAAACTTCTAGATCGGCTTCTGAAAGAAAGGGAAGTATGGGTCCGAAGAAAACATATGTTCTTAAACCGCTGTCTTTAGCAAGCCTGACTGCTTCAAGCCTCTCCTCGGAACTTGGCGAAGCGGGTTCGAAAACCCTTCGAACCTCTTCATTCAAAGTAACTACTGTAACCCCAACCTCGTTAAGCCTGTTCCTCTTCAAAACATCCAGGTCTCTCGCAACAAGGTTCGACTTTGTTTGAACGATCACTGGAAAACCTTTTTCAACAAGCACTTCAAGAATTCTCCTCGTTAACTCGTATTTCTTTTCAACAGGCTGATAAGGGTCGGTGAGGGAGCTTAAGTATACCTTTCCAACTCTCTTATTCTCAACCTCCCTTAAAAGAACATTTATAGCATTAGTTTTAACGTCGAGAAACTCACCCCACTCCTCTCTCCTTCTTCTGAACCTGAAAGTTATTCCTGCAGCATAGCAGTACCTACACCCATGCTGGCATCCTACATAGGGGTTTACGCAGTAGTCTGCAATCGCACTCTTATTCAGAAGCGTCTTGCACTCTATTTCCCTAATCTTCACGGGACTATTCAAAGCCTTTTTCTAAATCTTAAGCTTTTTATGGAAAAAGCCGACCGACTCATTCGGGAATCGGGTTTTTACCGAGGAAATCTGGGTCGAGGACCCTGCCTGCAAGAAGGTTTAAACCCAGAATCCTTGTCAACGCGAATGAAACCGGCATTCTCCTCATTAGGTTAAAAAGAATCCTCATACGGAGCCCTTTTTCCAACGCTCCTCCGATGGTTCTCCTCCAGACAGAATCATATGTTTCAGCCAAGAAGCCCCCGTCGAAAAGGTTTCTTTCAAGAGCAGTTATGCAAGAATCGCCAGCTATTCTGCTGCAGATCCTACTGTAGACAAGACCGCCTAACGAGAAGGGTTTAACTTGGCATGCGGCATCCCCGACCAGTATAACCCTGCTGGCTGAAGTCTTACTCATCAAGCCAAATCTTATCGAGTCCCCTACAACCCTAGCTTCCACACGCCTCATGCCAAGCCTCTTCAAAAGTAACCTGAATCTCGGCCAAGGATTATCACTCGTTAAAAGCCCAACTCTAGCCCTGCTCCTGCTTAATGGTATGATCCAGGCGAAAACTTCATTGGAAAACTCTGGTTCAAACCTCAGCTCAACAACATGCTGTTCGAAAACACCCTTAGCAACGCATTGAAGCGCGAAGAGAAGGTTACCAGGCTGTTTCAAACCAGTTAGTCTTGCGACAATAGAGTTAGGCCCGTCGGCCCCGACTAGGATTCTTCCAGAGTAATGATTCCCCATACTTGTGACCACGCATCCTTCCTTTAGCCCTATGACCCTCTCGCCGAGCCTAATCTCAGCACCTTCCGCCAGAGCGTTTTCAGCAAGATGCTTATCGTAGCCAGCCCTGTCTATCACAAGCATGTCCTTCTTAGAGTAGACTTCAAAACTCTTATTTCCAAGGCAGAACCTAGCAGTATCAACCCTGTTTAAAACAAGTTTTTGAGGAAGCTTGCCTATCCTCCAACTGACTAGCCCCGCGCACTGTTCAGGCCTGCCTATCTCCCTATGCTCCTCAAGAATTATGGTTTTAAACCCCCTCTTAGAAATGAAGGATCCTGTTGAAAGACCTGAGGGCCCGCCCCCAACTATAAGAGCATCGCAACCAATCCTCATTAACTCTCCTCATTCCTCTGTAACTAGCCCTTTATCCTTAAGTCTTTTCAAAACTACGTCTAGCTCCCACAAGTGGCAAGGGATGGACCTCCATATTTTAGACGTGGACACACGTTTCTCACTCTTCAGCATCTCATAGACTTTTCTCTCAAGCTCTTCAAGATCAGTTTTTTCAAGCAAGTATTCATGGGGACCAAGGACAACCCATTCTTCAACCATCCTGGGATTTCAGGTGAGAGGGCGATATATTGGCTTTATGCTCAAGCAATCATAGCGCGTAGAATAGCTTAAATATAGGAGGGCTGTCAACGAGCTACAGTGATGACGGGAAAAGTTGTTTCAACATACTCAGGCGGCTTGGATTCCACACTGATAACTATATTGTTGAAAGAGAAGTATGGCTATGACGAAGTAATTCCTGTTCTTGTCGACGTGGGTCAGGGAGAAGGGGAGATCAGAATCGCGTATGAAAGAGCTGAGAAGCTGGGTTTAAAGATACGTTTTATAGATGCTAAGCATGAGTTCGCCACTGAATACATATTCAGATGCATTAAGGCTAACGGGAGCTACGGGGGCTACCCGGTTGGAACCTCTATGACCAGAGTCCTGATCGCTTCTAAGGCTGCTGAAATAGCTAAGAAAGAGGGTGCTGAGGCTGTTGCACACGGTTGCACAGGTAAGGGTAACGACCAGTTCAGAATGGAGGTTGCAGTTAAATACGTAGATCCAAACCTTAAGGTGATAGCGCCGGTTAGAGAGCTAAATCTCTCAAGATTCGAAGAGGAGGAGCTTCTTAGAAAACATGGTATTGAGCCTAAGAAGCCTAAGGGAAAGCTAGGTGGAGACGTGAACATGTGGTCGCACTCTATCGGAAGCGGACAGGTTGAAGATCTTTACACGCAGTATCCTGAAGACTATATTTGGGCTGTTCATCCGGAGAAGGCTCCGGACAATCCGCAGAAAATTCAAATAACTTATGAGAAGGGTGTGCCAGTCGAGGTAGACGGGATAAGAGACCCGGTTGAAATAATATTCTACCTTAACAGGATTGGTGGGCAACATGGTGTGGGGAGAATAGATATAATCGAGGACGGGATACTGGGTCTAAAATCAAGAGAGCTTTACGAGGCTCCGGCTGCAACAATACTCTTAAGCACTCATGCAAACCTTGAACAGTTAACCCTTACGAAGGAGCAGTTGAGAGTGAAAAGGGAGATAGACAAGATTTGGGCTGAAATAGTTTACCATGGAATGTGGTTCCACCCGTTGAGGAGGGATCTTGATGCTTTCATAGATTCTACGCAGAAATATGTTTCAGGTAGGCTTGACGTGAAGCTTTACAAGGGGAACGTGGAGGTTGTTGGAAGGGAATCTAAATACAGCCTTTTCTCGCCTGAACTAAGGTCTGTTAAAAAGGCTGGTTTTGATCAGAGGGATGCTACTGGGGCTGTTAAGCTCTATGCTTTACCCTACCAACTTTACAGCAAGAGGGAATATGAAGAAGAATAGCGCGCGCTGAATTAACCTTTTTAAGAATCGGGTGCTAGTTTACTGCTAAATAGGGCTGTCTACCTGGGGAAACTGTTTTTAGGAAGCCTTGAATAATCTAATCCGCTATGAGCCAGGAAACAGTTGAAGCCTACTCTAGACAATGGATTGCAGTATTCGTGATAGCAGGCCTGGTAACTGCTGGACTAATAGTGTCTTTCCTCCTTCTTTATTCAGAGTTAGTCCAGCTTAACGAGAGGTTTGAAAACCTAGAGTTAGCAGTAAAGCAGTTAAGCGACGATGTTAATAGGATTAAGAGTATTCAGGCGAGTCCAAGCATAGTTTACCTTAACACGAGCTTCACCAACCTCTATGAGAAAACTATCAGAGGCATTGTGATGGTAACGGGGTTAACTCAGTCCCTAGGGGGAGACATGGGTCTCGGCTCAGGTTTCGTGGTTAAATATCGCTCATCATACTATATTTTGACAAACTACCACGTGGTGAGAAACGTGAATAATCTTACAGTGACCTTTTTCAACGGGGAAAGCTATCCTGCTAAGATAGTGGGCACCGACCCTTATAGCGACCTAGCCGTTTTAAATAGCACTGCTCCATCGGAGCTTTACTATCCTTTAAACATGACTTTCAGCAGCACTCTAAGGGTTGGAGACATAGTGATAGCAATAGGTAACCCCTTTGGGTTAACAGGCACCATGACGACAGGTGTTGTAAGCCAGCTTGGCCGGACGATAACGAGCGAGTTCACAGGAGGCTATGCTATAGCGAACATTATTCAGACAAGTGCGCCGATAAACCCTGGTAATTCAGGAGGACCATTGCTTAACGTTAAGGGGGAGGTAGTTGGGATGAACACTGCCATAGTAAGGGATAGTCAAGGCGTTGGTTTCGCAATCCCGTCTAACACGATTCTGAGAGAACTGCCATTCCTAGTGGAGACGGGTGGCTACGACATGCATCCGTGGCTTGGCTTAAAAGGAATTAACGTGAACTATTATATAGCTAAAGCAGCTGGTTTAAACGTTACTTACGGCTGGCTTATTCAGGAAGTTATTCCCGGAGGCCCTTCAGATAAGGCGGGTCTGAAAGGAGGGTCAAAAACAATGACTGTCCTAGGAACCGAGATAAAGGTTGGTGGAGACCTGATAATTTCTATAGATGAACATCCTGTTAAGGATAGTGACGACATAGCTAGGGTGCTAGCGGAATACGCTTACCCTGGAAAGACGGTTAACCTGACGATTATCAGAGAAGGCCGGAAGCTGGTTATCCCAGTAATCCTCGGGAAAAGGCCTCCGCCTTAAAACAGTTTATTCTATAGTCTTGCTCCACATTTCTTTAGCAAGCCTACCTTCATACTTCATCAGGCTAAGCCTCTCCCTTGCGTCTTCACGCCTAACACTATGCTTCTCAAGAAACCTCTTAACCTTCTCCACCAGAATCTCCTTTATCTCTCCGCTCAGCATCCTTCCCGACGAGTACTCCTCACGGATCCTCATGAGCTTCTCATCGTCCTCCTCAAAGAAGAAGTGGAGCCACTGGTATGGCACGTCTACATCCGGGTTTCCACCGAGCCTCCTGTGTTCCTCAACAGTTGGCTGTCCTCCTGAAAAAGCCTGAAATATTTTTCTCCGAATACTCTTCTCATCCTCGTTAAGGTAGATAGCACTCTCTGGTTGAGAAGCGCTCATCTTGCCAGAGGGCCCGGTTAAGGGAGGGAGAAACTTGCAGTGGATAGCTGCAGTCTTATGATAGCCGAAGCTTTCAGCAATATCCCTCTGAATCCTCCAATATGGATCCTGGTCTATCGCAGCCGGTATTAAACACCGTCTCTTCTCGAAGAAAGTCACGCATATTTGGAAAGCAGGGTAGAAAATCATGCCTATGTTCGTGCTCGCGTCAAAGCCGAAAACAGCTCTGACCCAGCTGAAATTAACCTTCTTAGCAATCTTCAGAACCATAGGATACATGTTACGTACATACTCCATATCTTGAAATATGAAAGTCCTGTCAGGGTCAAACCCTACTGCAGCAATATCAAGCGCGTTCTCATAGGACCATCTTCTGACATCCTCGATAGTAAGATTCCTGCTTTCCTCAAGGAATTTCTCGTCATCCGTCAGCTCAATGTAAACGTTGCATCCAAACCTGTCTTGAAGCCATTTAGTGAAGTAGAATGGAATAATGTGTCCCAGGGTCATGGGTCCGCTTGGCCCCCTGCCAGTGTAGAGGAAGAACCCCCTCCCAGCCTCATAATCATCCAGAACCTTGTCTAGATCCCTGTGGGAGAAGAAGATGCCTCTCCTAAGGAGAAGATGGTCTTCTCCAGCTAGTTTAACAAGCCTGTTTTTAAGCTCTGAAGTAAGAGGCTCAGTCCCAAATTCCCTTATCAGCTTCTCATAGTCTACAACGCCTTCTACAGTCCAAGGAGTAACCTTGAACTCGTCCTGCTGCACCATTTCCGCCAGAAAAGCCTCGTTAAGACTTTTTAAAGCTTGAATTAAATCCCCGGCCACGGCTAAATTAATTGGCTAAACACCCTTTTGAACAATATTTATTCACTATCCAAAATGTTTTTTAACAACAGAATCCGTTTCGAGAGGGATGAAGTATAGGCTTATGGACCTGCTTGCCTGCCCTATTGATAAGAATTTCCCCTTGAAACTAATAGTTCTTCAAGAAGAAGAGAGAAGCATTGAGTTTAAGCATGAGAACGTAGTGTGTGAGCTATACTGTGGTCTAAAGGCAGCCTATGTTAAAGACACTATCCTCAGCGCCGAGGTTTGTAACAGATGCATGAAGATGGAGATACTAAACGGTGTTTTAATATGCTCCAAGTGCAACAGGTGGTACCCGATCGTGGACGAAATTCCACAGCTTCTACCCGACGAATTGAGAGAGAAGGATGAAGACCTCTCCTTCTTAAAAAGGTATGCTGAAAAGATTCCTAAAAACATACTTGAGGAAGGGAAGCCTTTTAACATCGTGACGACAACCGAACGCTAAACTTCTCTGAGCCGCATCCCAGACACACATAAATGCTTGTGGCTGGAGAAAGAACCGCTAAGCATTAGAAGACCTTAAACATGCGGAGGCTAAGCTTATTCTTTTTCATCCAAGTGGGCTGCTAAATATTTCTAATCTCACAGACTTCGAATAAAAGCTTTATTTCGTCACGTATTTTTTCAAGCTCACCCGCCTGATAAACCTGTTTCTCCAGAAAAGATTTATCAAGGGTTTTAGTCGGTTTAAATTGTTGAATAAAGAACCTTTTCGCGCCTTTAAGCCACTCGGCTATAGCCAAAATATCCTCCTTTGCAAGGAGCTCAGGAACAACTGTTGTCCTAAACTCATGCTCTGGAAAAGCCTTAACCATATTCACGCTTTCAGCAATCTTGTTTAAATCAACCTTCACCCTTACCACGCTCTCGTATTTTTCTAACGGTGCTTTAACATCCATAGCAATGTAGTCGACAAGCTTCTCCCTTACGAGTGTGCTCAACATCTCAGGATTCGTCCCATTTGTATCCAGTTTAACAGAATACCCTAGGTTCCTAATCCTCTTGACGAAGGCTGGAAGATCATTGTGAAGAGTCGGTTCTCCACCAGTTATGCACACACCTTCGAGAAAACCTTTTCTCTCAACAAGAAAGCGAAACACGTCTTCCTCAGGAATAGGCGGAGTTCCGTCATCCGTGACTAGCTCCGGATTATGGCAGTAGGGGCAACGGAAGTTGCAGCCGAACGTGAATAGTGTGCATGCAACTTTACCCGGGTAATCTATCAGACTCAGTTTCTGTATTCCCTTTATTATCAAGCCCTGACCGCACAAGTTTCAAAAGGGAGATTTAAGGTTTATTCTGAAAGAGATCAAAGGCTCTTCGCACGCGCGCTATCAATGGAAATAGCAGCGAGCTTGAGGGGGGAAGGACACTATCATATTATATTTATCCGTTCAGCTTTAAGGAGTTCCTGAGGGCCAAGGGATTCAAAATAGGAAAACATCTTTCATCTTCATAGAAATCCATATCTCTGAATCTTCTTCAGAAGTATATAAGGGGGAGCTATCCTGAGGCGGTACTCTTCGAAGAGGAGAAAGAGAAAATATGAAAGAGATATTTGACGTTACGATTTATAGGGATATTATAAAGAGGTTTAAGGTTAAGAACATAAGAACTCTGAGATTGCTGGTTAAAGGTCTGATGTCTTCCACACACTTTTCAATCCATAAGTTTTACAACTATCTCAAGTCCCTAGGAATAAGGGTTGCAAAAATACTATTTACAACTATGTAGAGCATTTTTTAGACTCGCCCTCAACTCCCTGGCCTCATGCTGAAGCTAAACTCAGCCCCGCACCGTGCGGCACGTTGTATAGGCCGCTCAGCCCATGCTCTATTATGTGCGTAGCCCAGTCCTCAATCTCCATAGCCAGGAGGAGTTCTGTCCTACTCCAGAGCTGCCATCCGAAGAAGGCTCTCTCGGGATGAGGCATCATGCCCGTCACGCTACCCTTCTTATTACATATTCCAGCAATATCGTATGTTGAGCCATTCGGGTTGTACGGGTACCGGCTGTTAGCGTCATCCCCGCTAGGAAGAACGTATCTGAAGACAATCGCCTGTTCTCTATAAGTCCTTCCAAGGTATCTTCAGATGCTAGAAACCGTCATTCAGCATGCTTATCGCAATTTCTATGATTTAGTGCGCGATGCTTGCGGTATAACTCACTATATATCAATACTTGCCAGAAAGAGGGGCACCTCTAATCTAGTCAATACTAAAACGTCCTTAAGATGCTTCGGCTTAATCCAGCTTCCGAAACCTGTCTTAACCTCTATTCCAAACTGCCTATGATTGATTATGGCAACGACATCAACCTCCGTTTTATTCCTCCAATAGAAGACGGGATACTTCCTAGCTAAATGAGCGGCTACCACTGATTCAAGCTTATCGTCTTCAATCGGCTTCATATTCACCAATTCGCAAACAGTGTCGTAGAGAAATGGATCCGTTACATGTATCTTCTTATTCTTCCTATAGATGATCTTAGAATCAACGTCTAGGAAGTTGAGTATTTTAACTACGAACAGTTTTTCAAGATCCTCAACGTAAGCCTGCGTCGTATGAGGAGAGGATACTGATGTCTCTCTTGATATGCTCAGCCAACTTATTGGAGCCAGCCTAGCACCCACTACGTAGGCGAGAATTTCCTTCATATAAGCTTCGTTTCTACCTAATTTCGCAAAGTCGTTTCTCAACCAGTCTATGTATGTTTTCCTAGTCTCGAAAGATATTCTGCCCCTAGTATGCATCTCCTCTATAGGGAGTGGGAACCCGCCGGTTAGCAAGTACTTGTTGAAAAACTCGTTAAGGAGATCCTGGTGCACTCTGTTAGTTCTCATCGAGTATTCTATTTGAGCAAGGCCTCCCCTTGCTGTTTCCAGATTGCTCAAAGCTTTCAAGTATTGAGAAAAGCTCAATGGATGGAAAACAATATCTCTCCCCCTACCCCTCCTCCCAGGGAAATACTCTTTCTGTTTCAATATCTCCAAGCTGGCGGACCCGCTGACCACGATAACATCATTTCTGAAAACACCCTGGTCGATACGTATCTTAAGGGCCCTATGCCATTCTTCAACGAAAGTAATCTCGTCCAGGACGATGAAAGAAGATTTTATCCCGCTACCGTTCCTAAAGCCAACGTAGTTATCTAAAACCTCTCCGAGCTCTTTAAAACTCGTAAGCTCTTCGCAAGAGAAGTAAAAAATCGCCCTCGGATCAACCCTCGGAATGAGAAACTTGTTAATCCATATCTTTAAAGCCGTGGTCTTACCCACCTGTCTCGGCCCAACCAGGAAGTTTAAGGAAAAAGGCTCGAAAGAAAACTGCTCAACCACCGGAGGAACCCACTTAACCCCTTTTTTCTCCCACTCCTCGAAAGTCCTATCGGATTCCCGATACCACCAAGGGTTCTGCGATTCCATTGCAATCTTATTGCAAATGATTATTTATAAACTTTTGCATCATAAATGCAATAATTTACTGCACATGCTAGCGCGCGCTTCCTTACGCTCAGCTTTAGACTTTAGTATAGAGCTCGATGTTTAGTTCTTTCGCCGCATTTACGGCTTCCTCGTCAGCATAAGGAGTTACTAGCATGACTCTGGCAGGGGTTTTTCCAGTTTTCTTCTCATAGAAATCAGCTTTTGCTCTCAACAACGAGATATCAGACCTTCTGGCATGGGAAGTTACTTCCACCAGTATGACCTTCTCATCGTGTACGACGACATCTACTTCAACATCACTCGGGTAGCTGTATACTATGCCTTCTCCATCATACTCCCTCCACTTCTCAACCTTAAACCCAAGTTCTTTCTCTAAGAGGCCTTTTATTCCTTCTCTGAATGCTTGTTCGCTTATTATCCCCCATCTTGCTCCAATGGCTGTAATATGTCTCTCCATGATTGCAAAGCCGCGGTTCATATCTTCCCTTAACTTAATAATTTCCATGCTTAGTTCCTCAAACCTCCTATCGTGCTCAGCAAACCTTTCGAAGATCTCTTCAAACTTCTTATCGTGTTCAGCCAGTCTCTCCAGGATTTCGTTGAACTTCCTATCGTGCTCAGCAAACCTTTCGAAGATCTCTTCAAACTTCTTATCGTGTTCAG
>JAAOZP010000005.1 GCA_011605725.1 Nitrososphaerota archaeon
AACCTTATTAAGCGGGGTGCGCCTCAGTTTATGATGCTTTTTCAACATAAATTTTTTAGCGCGCGCTAATCATGATATTGGCATACGTAGTCGCCAAGTTTACACGCTTGCCTTTCCCCCAGTGACCTTCGTTGTTGGAGGAAGCACATTGCCTAGCGCGCTAAGAGTAACGGGAAGAAAAGCTGGAGGCCCAGCCTTTAGGCGTGGAGAGGGCGCCACGGGTCATAAGGTGCTTTTTGATACCGTTGCTATTTCTGGATATTCCGAAGATGGCTCCGGTACGCTAGTGCACTCATAGGGCTCGAGGCTTCCAGGTCAGAGTAGCGGAGTAGCTCAGAAGCTTATAAAATGTTCTGAATCTCTCCAAATAGGTCTAACACACCGATTTCCTAATTTACCCAAAAAGCGCTGATGGAAAGCTTAAATATAGAAAAAATGTCTATCAGGATAAGTAAAGAGTTAAAAGAAGAAATCGAAAAGCTAAATATAGACACACGCGCGCCCTTAGGGAAGGAAGAGTTATAAATCTTCGTCGTGATGGTTAATGATATTGGTGATAGCAAGGTCATGAAGAGCATTGAGGATATTGCAGAGCCCTATAGAGGTCTTGTTACAAGGCTACTTAAAGTACTTTTATCCATGTTCGGAGATAGATTAGTATCGTTTATTGTTTATGGGAGTGTTGCTAGAGGAGAGGCGAAGCGAAGCAGCGACCTTGACTTATTGATGGTGGTTGAGGGCTTACCCGGATCCAGATTTGACAGAAATAAAATTTTCGATGCAATTGAGGACTCCTTGGCTAAAGACCTGGAGGATCTGCATGCCTTGGGATACTATGCGGCGCTATCTCCCATTATAAAAACACCTGAGGAGGCTCAAAAAATTCTGCCTTTATACCTTGACATGGTTGAGGACGCTGTTATAGTTTATGATAAGAATGAGTTTTTCGAATCAATACTCATAAAGCTTTCAAAGAAGCTGAAGGAGCTTGGCGCTGAAAGGGTGTGGATTGGTAATAAGTGGTATTGGAGGCTGAAAAAAGACTTGAAGCCAGGCGAGGAGATCATCATTGAATAATATTGAACTTGCTAGATCGAATATCAAGCAGGCTGAAGAGAGGCTGAAGCATGCGAGGGAAGCCTTGGAGTCAGGCAACTACCCCTATGTGATAAGGCAGTGCCAAGAAGCTGTTGAACTAGCTCTGAAGGCAGCACTTAGACTAGTTGGAATAGAGCCGCCTAAATGGCACGATGTGGGACCAATACTGAGAAGAGAGAAAAACGTTTTTCCTAAATGGTTTCAAGATCATACGGATGAGTTGGCCTCCGTATCCAGGATTCTAAGAAGGGAACGAGAACCGGCGCTTTACGGTGATGAGGAAACAGGTATGCCTCCAGAAGAACTATATGCCAGGTCTGATGCTGAGAAAGCTTTGAAGGATTCAGAGGAAGTATTAACGTTAGTTCTTAAGCTCCTTTCTTCGAGCCTATGAAAACATTGAGGACATAGAAATGTCTAAATACTATTAGCGCGTGCGACGAAAATTGTTGAAAAATGCTTAATAAAAGCTTCTTGTTTTTAAATAGTATCATGGAAAAGACGATGGAAGAGATGGAGGAAGAGCTGAAAGGGAAAACTATATCCAGAGCTAGAGCCATGATGACGATATTCAAGCTTAGAGAAGAGTATGGGGAGCAGTATCTTCAAAGGAAGCGTGGAAGGGTGAGGAGTGAGGAGGAGCTCCGTAGGCTTGCCGAAGCATGCAGGCTGAACTGGAAATTTATGGAGGAGGTGGGTATGATACGACGCAGCAACGGGGAAATCCTAGTGAGGATATAGTTTCAGAGTTCAGGAAGGAGTTTGCTTCGTTTATCGATAAACTATCACCCATTAGAGATAGTACTACAAGGTTCCTCATGTTAACAGCCTTCATCAACACTTTTATGGAGGAGCGTGGCTTGGGGAGAATAACGATTTCCAGGGGCTTTGCCGCAGAATTCTACAGTGGTGGTGGATACAGGACTTTAGACGTCGACGTTATAGTTGAGGGAAAGCCGAATGCCGCGGATTTATTAAAGAAGTTTTTAAAATCAGTTGGATATACAGAGTCCGGAAGAGTTTATGTATCAACGCTTTCGAGTCTAGTTGATAAAGCGCTTGACATAGTTGGAACGATCTACGATAAGCCTAAGCCCCCGATGAGGATAAGGGTAAACGATTATCGGGTTTACATGGTTCCGCCAGAAGAAGCCATAATATATGCTTTAGCAGCGGCCAAGTTTTGGTCTTCAGTTTCGGATTTCGAAAGAGCCGTCTTAATTTACGCTGCGCAGAAGGAAAGCATCGATATTTCTTACCTTGAAGCCCGAGCTGTTGAGGAAAATGTGAAGGATTACTTGAGTAAAATCATGGAATTATCGAAAAACATTTAGCTTAAATGTAAACTTTGATATCCTTTTAAAGTTTTTTCAGAGCGAGGGGTCCTGATTTGTCGAATTATTCTTAAAGGTTGAAGGATATATTGAGTAAAATGAACCTGGCTTTATCCTTCATCCCCTTATGCTAGAGGAAAAATGAGAAATCGTTAAGAATATTTTTAAAACTTAATAATATCCTCATCTGGCTGCTAATGTAATGGGATCTGAAGGTGTATTCGAAACTATAGTCTGCCCTGCTACTAACGCTAATCCGAGAAATTCCGAGGCGGACATCATTGAATTGAACGATGGGAGGCTGCTCCTGGCCTACACGGAGTTCTACCATTTCAGTCCTCACGACATGGCTCCAGCTAGAATCTCTGGAAAAATATCCAGTGATCGAGGGAGGAGTTGGGGCAAACCCTTCACGATTCAAGAGAACATCGGTAAGGAGAATGTGATGGATGCCGACCTGTTGAGGCTTAGAACGGGTGAGATAGCCCTATTCTTCTGCGTTAAGAATTCTGAAGCTGATTGCCATCCGTATGTGAATAAATCCCAGGACGAGGCGAAAACTTGGGGAGAGCCTATTCCAATCGCTAAATTCTATCAGGGCTATTTCACGCTGAACAACGATAGGGCGATTCAATTATCAAATGGGAGGATTTTGCTACCGGCAGCGTACACTCCAAACATTTGGGCATTTCCGATTTCAAGCTTAACATCACTATGCTTCTATTCCGATGACGATGGGAGAACCTGGTTTAAATCCAGGGAGGAGGTTTCGTTGCCTAACTCTGAAAGCGATGAGCCGGGTGTGGTAGAGCTGAGGGATGGTAGGGTTTTAATGTGGATCCGGACGAACCTAGGTCGTATCTACAGGTCCTTATCAAAGGATTTCGGGGAAACATGGAGCGAACCAGAACCGATAGGCCTCATATCCCCGTCCTCTCCGCAGACGATAAAGAGGATTCCGAAAACCGAAGACCTCCTCATCCTCTGGAACAACACGCGAGGACCTAGAAGGGTGCCCTTAACCGCTGCTGTATCGAGGGATGATGGGGAAACTTGGGAGAACCTCAAGGACGTGGAGTCGGATTCGGCATATCAATACGCGTATCCAAGTATCACCTTTGTCGGCGAAGAAGCTCTGATTACTTATTACCTTTACGATGAGAGGACTGGTTACATCTCACTCAAGTTGAAAATCCTTCCGATAGACTGGTTCTATGAATAATATGCAAATGTGGCTAGTCACTCCTCCGTTTCTACGACGAGGCTTAGCAAGATGCAATAGTGACCTCCTCCCTCAGCGCGCACTATACTCCGCTGACGAAGCTAAAGTCCCTATTTTTCTCCAGGCTTCTTGAGTTCAGTTACCTTTCGGGTTGAAAAGTGGATGAACGGGAAGCATTCCGGTATATGCGAGTCCATCGCGTAATGCGGATTCCAAGCCCAGCCGCCTGAATCCTCTGCTGGAGGAGCTTCCTTATACTGGTTGAATCGGAAGCAGTTGATGCGCCAAACGTCCCCGTTTTTCGGCGGGAGGGAGCGATTATCCGGCATAGCCAATACTTTCATACCTTCCCATGGAAGGGCTATTTCAACGGTCCACCCTCGATCCCTGTCTCGATTATCGTTGAGCGTGCCGTCAACGTGAACAGCGCTCTTGAGACCGGGAAAATCCCAGTTCCAAAAGCCTATCCTAGGTCCGCGAGGATGGTTTTTGAAACCAACTCCATAGAACGGCTGTACTCCAGGAGCATCTCTCCGGAGCTCAGGCAATTTGCTATAGCCGGATTTCTCATATGCTTCCTCCCATATGAAGAGAACCTCATAGATGGTTCCGAAGGCGTTTATCTCGAATTCGTAGTAAGCGTCCCTGCCCGCGATGAACAGCTCCACATCATTATCGTTGTAGATCGGTGAGTCGCGCTTAGTCAGCGTAGCGGTTACGAATGGCTCCTCCACCCAGAAGCCTACGTACAAATTCTTATCATCCCATAGGATGATGGAATACGTATCGTAAATCGGAATTCGTCCGTTTAACAGGTCTACGAAACGAGAGGAACGGGGAGCGATTTTCCAGCATTCCTCATCCAAGCGCCCGTCGATAGTAATGCGTTCATCTACGTAGTAGGCAGTATAATGAGGTATTTTTTCTTGTGGGCATGGGAATACTGAACTCCTCAATGCGTTTGCCCATTACGTAGTCAGTTATATATAAATGTTAAATTTCCAGTTATTTGCCTTTTTGGAAGCGTTTCTTTCCTTAACGAACAAGCTATTAGAAGATGCCGATCTAGCGTTGCGTATGCTTCAAAGATTTAACAGCAATCATGAAGAAAGCCACAGAAGTCAATATGAGGATTATGAAGTCGACTGCTAGTCTTTGAGGATCAATGGGGCCGTATGCAGCCTGCCGCAGAGCATCAACTGAATACGTTAGTGGCAACAGGTAGGCGAGGAAGATAAGGGATGGCATGAAGACGAACGTTTCTTCAAGAGGGATAAAGACTCCAGATAGGAATATCATTATGAAACGTATGAAGTTAAGGGGCATCATTGCATCGGAAACATCATTAGCTCGGACCGAGACTAACAAACCTATGGATGAAAAATTGATAGCTGAGATTAGAATGGCCAATAGAAAAAGTGTTGGCGTTAATGATAATCCGGGAGAAAAGCCTCCCCATTCCCACAGTGGGCCTATCATGATGAGAATCGGGGTAATCGTTATTCCTGAAATAGTTCCAAAGATGACTCCGGAAGCCATTTTTCCTAGGAGTAGATCCTCCGGAGATAATGGCGCTGATATAAGTCGTTCAAATGTTTTCGATCTTCTTTCCATCGGCAGGACGACGGCCTCAAGGGTTGAAGCACCGAAGAAGGTTGAGATGGCCACTACGCCTGTTAAGCGGTATGCTTCTGTGACGCATGGCCTGCCAAGGGTGAACGCGAAGTAAAGAACTAATGGTAGCATGATTCCGAAGAATATCGATGGTGGTTTAAAGTAATATATCTTAATATCGTTTTCAGCTATTACGGCTGCTTTTTTAAGTCCCTCCCATATACCTCGCAAACCTATTCTAGTGCTTCTCATATCTTAATTGCTCCATCCTCTCGGCCATTAATGGGTCTATGCCGGTGTGCTTGATGAAGACTTCTTCGAGCGTAGGTCTCAAAGTACTTATTGAGATTATCTTTAAACCTTTATTATTTGCAAAATCTATGACAAAAGGTAAGATGGAGGACGAATCGCTGGAGTATAGTCTGAACTTCCTATCATTGAGCTTAATGATTTTGCTACAGTGTTCTTTGAGCTCTTCACTATTGCTTGGAGGTAAACCGAATTCCACTTCAATCACCTCGTTTTCTTGAATGGATTTTTTCAAGTTCTCTGAAGTATCGACGACGCATATCTTCCCCTTGTTTAGTATCGCCAACCTATTGCATAACTGGTCTGCCTCGTCAATAAAATGTGTTGTGAGAAAAATCGTTAAGCCCTCTTTGTTAAGCCTTCTAAGAGCCTCTCGAATAAGCCTCGAACTCTGAACATCTAGCCCGCTAGTTGGTTCATCTAGAAACAGAACGCGTGGTTCGTGGATCAAAGCTGCCGCAATAGTCAATCGTCTTTTCATACCCTTTGAAAATTGTCTAACCGGGTCGTTAATCCTTTCCTTCAGCCCAAAAGCCTCAAGAAGCTTTAAGGCTCTTTCCTCCCTTTCCCTTTTAGGGACTCCGTACAGTTTAGAAATGAACATTAAATTCTCCCATGCCGTTAGCTCAGAATAGATGTTTGAGGTCTCCGGTACAAGCCCGAATTGTTTCTTTGCCATAGTGGGTTCGCGAAGGATATCATACCCCAAAACTGATGCTCTGCCAGAAGTGGGGGTCGTGAGGCCGGTAAGGATGCGTATGAGTGTGGTCTTTCCAGCACCGTTTGGACCTAAGAGGCCGAAAAATTCTCCCTCGCTGATATTAAGGTTGATGTGATCGAGCGCTAAAACATCGGCGTAGCGCTTCGATACATCTATGACTTGAATGGCATCTCTAAGCTTCATGAGCTTTCCTTTAACGCTTCGTTGATTTTGACGTATAGAGCTTCCTTGCTCGGTACGCTTGCCGCGAAGGCGATTTTTCCGTTAATCGCTATCATCGGAATAATGCTTCTAAATACTTGAGCTCCTAAACCCATGGATACGATTCTCCCTTTACCGCTGTTTTCAAGGATCTGGTTTAGTCTTAGGAAAGCCTTATCGATCTCAGTTCCGTATTCCATTATATTCACTTCAACCTTATCCTTAAAATCCCTTAAGACATCGCTGGCTAACTTAAACAGTGGCGCATTTTCCGCATCTCGTTGTCCACATCCACAAATCCCGGTCGGAAAAATATCCAATACTACCTTCTTGGTCTTTTCTCCCTCCATACGCCTCAACCCCCCATTATTACCTCAGCGATTCTTTTAACTCTTTCTATTCCGACAACTTCCGTTTCTATAAGGGGGACCTCTATAATCTCCATATTTGGAAACTCATTCCTAACAAGTGCGATATATTTCTCCTGTAGTTTTCTTCTTTCTCTGAAGAAATAATTCGTACAAACTTCTTTCGGAAGCACTTCATTTAATATTAAACCCTTGATGGGTATGCCGTATGGCGCAAGGGATTCTTGAATCCTCTTAGCCTCGTACACCGGGAGCATCTCAGGATGCAGTACTAACAGGTAGCTGGTTTCTTCTGAACACAGCTTTTCTATGGCCTTAATGTTGTCTCCAGCCATTTTCTCGAGGAGCTCTATTTCCGCGGTTTTTCCCGTTAGGTCTGCAACTTCCCTCTTCACCATTATGCTTTTCTTGAGACGGTCGAGTTGCTTCCAAGGATAGCCGATCATGTCTAGGTTATGGCCACCAGGGGCAGTATCGAAAACAATGGTATCATACTCGTTTGAATTCATGTATTGCACGAAGACATTATAGGATGCTGTTTCACAGGGTAATACGGGGTTTTTCTCCCAATACTCTTTCAGCCATAGGATTTCTGCCTCATCGCCCCTTAAGGAACCGATTTTTTTAATTACTTCGAGTTGATGTTTGCGGATGCTTTCTTTCGCGTCTATATTAATCGCCTCAAAATTATCAAACCCATTAACCTTCGTTTCCTCGCTTCCTATCTCTTGAGAGAGAATATCGTTCTGGCTTTTCTGCAAATCCGTTGAAGCCAGAAGAACTCTATAGCCTTCTTCAGCTAGTCCTAAAGCTATCGCAGCTGCAAGGGTACTTTTACCAACCCCGCCCTTCCCACCTAGAAATATAAACCGTGTAGACCCGTTTTTAGGCGGAATCAATAGGTCTTTAAACATTCTACTTCCTTTTTAGTGTGTATGTGCTTTATTTACTTTTTCCCAATTCTTACCATAATTTTCCTATGACCTAGGATGTTTTCTGCGAAGCCTTTAACCCTTTGTTCAACGTGCTCTTTATTTTAAACATGAATCTGCATTCTTCATGCGGGATTTTAGCGACGCAGGGCGTCCCCTCAAGGCTCCTTAAAGCGGAGCATGCTAAAATATAATCCATGGGGGTGAAGGGCGGTGAGCATCCGTTTATGAGTAACAGCTTCTCCAGCCTCCTCTTATCCTCTGGATTAAACATAAAACACTCGTTTCTATTTAATATGGCGAAACACCTCTCCCATTGATCTGTAGGGCATTCCCGGCATCTAGTGCCTGTTTTGAGTTTTCCAAATATGTTTGCCAAAGGATCGATAACGTAAAGTGTAGCGTCAGAGCCTAGCATAACGTATACGGCGTTCCTTTCAGCCGGCATTATGAGTTCCTCACGCGCCCCTCTCTTCTTTCTTTCACTCTCAACTTTCCAAAGGCCCTTCAGCTGGTTATTCAACTGAAAGAGGAGCTTCGTATATGGTATTCTTAGGGATCTTGCCAACTCCTTTTTAGATACAGGCCTTTCCAACGTGAGCAGCGAGAGCGTATGGAGTATCCTTCTCCTTAAGGGATGGTTAAGTATTCTTAGAAATATTTCTGGATCCAAGTATGCGACGTGAATGTGACAGCAATATTCTCGCTCTTCAACTGTTCCAATATTCATCATTTTTGATAAACCTTAGAGGGGCGGAGTTAATAAGCATTGGGTTAAGGGTCCGTTTGTTTTCATGTTGAATTGGGGTCGATTTCGGTATGAATTAAGTTAAAAGTTTATTAATCAAATTAAAAATTGACCAATAGCGCGTGCTGAGTAAAATGAAGAGGAGAATAGCTGGCATAGGAGGATTCCTCGGTTCTGGGAAAACAACGCTGATAATAGAATTAGGAAAGAAACTTGCTTCCGAAGGAAAAAAGGTTGCCATAATAACCAATGATCAAGGGGAAAATCTTGTGGACACCAATTTGGTAAGGGATTACGGATTCGCAGTCACTGAAGTAGTTGGTGGATGTTTTTGCTGCAGATTTCCAGATTTTATAACTCATATTCACGAAATGGTGCATGAGGCCAATCCTGATGTGATCTTGGCTGAACCCGTGGGGAGCTGCACGGACCTTCTAGCAACAGTTTACGCTCCGCTCAGAAAGTATTATGAGGGAGAATTTAATCTAGCCCCCTTCACAGTTCTCATAGATGCTTCTAGCCTCCTTCTAGATCTAGAGGAAAAACGTGTCTTTACTTCAAACACTCCGACGGGAGATCTTTATTCGTGGCAAGTAAAGGAAGGAGACATACTGGCGATTAACAAGACGGATTTGGTGCCTAAAAAGGAGGTGCCGAAAATTGAGTCGTTTTTGAAGGAAATTAACCCTACAGCCGATATCATCCAAATCTCAGCTAAAACCGGCCATAACTTGGACAGGCTTCTTAAGATGCTGATAGAAGGGGAGCATAAGCCTCGCTCCACAATCACAGAAGAAATTGATTATAACACATATGCTTTGGCTGAGGCTGAGCTGGGATGGTTTAATGGTGTGTTTAGGATTAACTCTGACAAACCGTTAAAGATAGATGACTTGATGAAGGAGCTGCTGACGGAGATAAACAGGCGGGTGGAGAAGAGTAAAGGAGTAATCGTCCACGCGAAGACTCGCTTTTCAACTAAGGAAGGTTGGGCCAAGGCTTCTCTTGTAATATCAGATGTTGATATTACAGGTGAAGTCCCGCCCCCATCAAAAGACATAGACGTAATCCTCAACATCAGGGCAGCTATAGACCCGGTGGCTCTGTCGAACATCGTGAAAAATTCGCTTGGAGCCGTAACTTCTAGACACAATGCTAGGTATGCGGATTGGGTTGCCACAAGCTTTAGGCCAGGATACCCAAAGCCATACTATCGCCTCGTACATACTTAGAGATGGAGGGAGTTTCCGAATGATATGTCCTATAGCGATAGCGTGCGCTCAGGGAGGGCCTCAACAACCTGAATGGCTAGAACGTAGACACGCCTGTAGCCAACTCCAATATTTCCTCGAATCCCCTCTTAAGCCCCAGCCTGTAGCCATCTTGCTACATAGACCTTTTATGTTGCTGAGAAGTATAGTCAGCGCTGCCTAGCATAGCGCGCGCTATCCTAAACCATTTCATTAATGCATCTGCCAACACTGCTCCTAGGAGCATAATAAAAGATACTATTATGAATGTCTGTACTAGAGCGGGAATGGTTCCCGATGGTAAAAGCTCATTTGTTATCTTCAAAAAAGCCCCATGGATTGTCGCTGAAGAAAATACCAGTACAGGCCAGAACGTTACCCAACCATAAATTGGTTTGAGGTTCTTGAGAATATATGAGGTTGCAACGATTAGGGCAATACAGGCCATCAACTGGTTGCACATTCCAAACATGGGCCAAATGACGCCTATTGTACCAGTGTACAATAAGTAAGCCCATAGGAACGCCATGACAATGGTTAGGGATATTGTGCTTATCCACCATTTGCGTGGCTTTGCGGAGGTGATGCCCATGGCATCTTGCACAAAGTATCTAGCCATCCTGGTGCCATGGTCCATGATTGGCATTGTGAATAGAGCTATGTAGATGATACTGAATTGGTACCAAATAGCTAATGCAGTCTCTCCTCCAAATAGACTGGAAAGAAGTTTCGCGGCGCTTATACTTAATGATGTTACTCCACCAACCCTTCCTTGGAGGTTCATGCCAACCATTTCTGAAAGCCTTGGCAGCTCCACAGGTACCATTTTCAATGTTGCATAGACATTCGGATTGACATTAATTGCAAAATAATCACCTGGGAAAAGTATACATGCCAAGCAGAGAGCCACAACTGCAATCGCGCTTTCAGTTAGCCAAGCACCATAAGCTACAGTTCTAATGTCCATTTCACGAGATACCAATCTTGGAGATACACCGGAGCAGGAAAGGCTGTGCCATCCAGATATTGCCCCGCAAGTAATGATGATGAAAAGGAACGGCCAAAGAGGCCCAGGAATTACAGGCCCACTCGAGACTGCATACTCGGTTACGGGCGGCATCTTCAATTCGGGATGCGCAACAAATATCGCGACCACAAGCAAAGCAATTACAGATACTTTGATGAGCCCGCTCAAGTGATCTCTTGGGCCCAGTAATACATGAACTGGAACAATCGAGGCTATGGACGCATATAGCGCTATTAAGAGTATCAGCTGTTCTTTCCCAAGGTCAAAGGTACTTAGCAAGCCTATTTCGTTAAGTTTCGGTGCGATGAGTAAAAATAGAATAAGTTGAAAGAGCCCTATTATCGCCCCTTCCATAAACCTTCCCTTTCTAATCCAACGTGCATACGCATAAATGAATAGCGAGATTGGGATCGTTGTCGCAACAGAAAATGTCGCCCAGACATTGTGCATCAACGCTGCTATGAGACCTGTGCCCATGCCAGCTATGGCGACTATTACCATGAAGTATGTTGCAAGCGTCACAGCTATCCAGCTTATCTTCCCGACTTCCATCTTTGCTATCTGTCCTATCGACTTTCCATCGTGTCTGATAGAAAGGAACATGACCATGAAATCATGTACTCCCCCAGCAAGACATGTAGCAGTCAATATCCAAAGGATACACGGAAGCCAACCGTACTGGGCAGCTAAAGTAGGTCCTAACAGGACTCCGGAACCAGCTATTGTCGCGTAATGGTAGAAAAAGACAACCCATCTATTTGTCGGCACGTAATCCTTCCCATCATTTAGCCTTATGGCTGGAGTTGTTTTTCCATCATCAAGCTTAGCAACCTTCAAGGCTAGAAACTTTGAATAGAACCTGAAGCCTAAAGCGAATACGAAAATGGTAGATGCCATCATGATCGCTGAATTCAATCAGCCAATCCTCCACATGCTAGCGCGCACTCCGCCTTTCCTTCAATATGTCCTCAACTTCAGGGTCTATTTTCATGCTTTCCCAGCCTTCTGAATAATGCGTGCGCTCCATTTTCCTTTTCAATTAGTTAATTTTTTACTTGATTAATAAACTTTTAACTTAATTCATACCGAAATCGACCCAAATTCAACATGAAAAAACTCGCGCTTATTTGTCCCCAACTTCCGTAAAGCAGAACTGAGCGCATGTGCCCATGTTTATACTTTTTTTATAATATTGCATGTAGAGCAATATCGGACTAGCATAGCTCAGCCGTTCTGGTGTGATTCCCTAAGCTTTTATTTGGGTATGATTTGGTTGAAATTTGGGAAATTCTTTTTTAGCTTCAAATTTCAAGAATATGACATGAAGGGGACAGAAAGGCCGAAATATTATTTCAACACTAGGGACTTGGTGGTTATCGCTACCTTGACAGCAATACGAAGCGTCATCGCTGTCTCATCAGAACCGTTAATCAGGGGGCTTGTCCATGGCGTACTTCATCTCCCAGGACCAGGAACAGGGATGGCTATCTTCGGATGGTTCAGTTTCGTCATATGGATGCTGCTGGCATATGGTTTAACGTTGAAAAAGGGATCTGTGTTTCTCACATCCATCCTCATGGGCATAGTCACCGCGTTCACTGGAATGGGGCCAATAGCGGGCATCATTGTTCTTCCAATTTTCATTGGCGCAGGATTATGTATGGAGCTCGGGCTCCTGTTGAAACACTCATCAGTAAAGTACCTTGCAGCCGGTGTGTTGGGAAACATAGCGTTTTTCATCCTTTTCATATCGATGGCGGGATTCTATAAGGGGCAATGGTTGTTAGCATCGTTCATTCCCATCGCTACTGTTATTGGCGCGATATCGGGGCTGGTCGGCGGCCTAGTTACAATAAGTTTATTAGTTTCTTTACGAAAAGCTGGATTGGCGCCATCGGATGAAAAGCAGGGTTGAGCATTAGCATAAGGGATCTTTGGTATAGATATCCGGGTTCAAGGGAATGGGTGTTAAGGAATATAAACTTGAATATCAATTCCGGTGAAATGGTATGCATCATGGGCCCCTCGGCCTGTGGTAAGTCAACCCTATTATACTTGCTCAACGGGATCATTCCTCATGCGTTGGGGGGTGAGATGAAAGGAAGGGTGGTTGTCGAGTCTCTTGACACTAGGGAGCACGACGTGTACGAGCTCTCGACTATAGTTAGCCTAGTTCAACAAGACCCAGAAAATCAGTTCCGTACATTTACAGTTAAGGATGAGATTGCATTTGGCCCGGAGAACCTGTTGATTCCTAAGCATGAAATCTTAGAACGCGTCGAACAGTCTCTTCAAATAGTGAACGCGAAGCATCTTGCGGACAGGACGATGATGGAGCTTTCTGGGGGAGAAAAGCAACGTATTGCCTTAGCCGCCGCGCTCTCGATGAAGCCGAAGATATTGGTTCTCGACGAGCCGACATCAAACATAGATCCTAAGGGTGCGGTGGAGCTTGCGCAGAACCTTAGGAACATACGTTCAAAGACGAACATAACGGTGATAATAGTTGAACACAGGCTCGATCTTTTCCTCTGGATGTCGGATAGGCTAATCATCATGAATGAAGGAGAAATAGTTTGCAACGGGGCACCTCGGTCAGTTCTACAGAAGTATCAGGGCCTCCTATTAAAGATTGGAGTAAGGCCTCCTCAGACCTTTGAACTATTCGATCGGCTTTCCAATCTAGGTGTAATAAATAACAGTCATTACCCGCTTTCCATTGAAGAAATTGAAGAAAAGGCGGAGTTTTTCAGGCAATTGTTTCAGTCTGATTTTTGTGTCTGCACCCCGGTTTCCAGTGGGAGAACTTCTGAGGGTGAAGTCGTCATTAGGGTTAATGGGCTTACATACGATTATCCTGGAGGTATTCGTGCTCTTGACGGTATAGACTTGGAAGTTCGGAAGGGAGAATTTATCGGAATAATAGGGAACAACGGTGCTGGTAAGACTACGTTTCTCCTCCACCTCATTGGAATACTCAAACCAAAAAGTGGAAACGTTTCTGTTCTCGGCATGGATACTCGAACTACGCCGGTCTCAATTATCGCTAGAAGGGTCGGCATGGTGTTTCAATATCCTTCGCAGCAACTTTTCGAGGAATCTGTTAGAGACGAAATCCTATTCGCCCCCAAGAACTTTTCGATGAGGGAAAACGAGCTTTATGATAGATTTAAAGAGATATCGAAAACATTTGACCTAGAGGGGCTGGAAGACAGGTATCCTCAATCCCTCAGCGTTGGCCAAATGAGAAGACTGAACCTAGCATCCATCCTAATCTATGACCCAGATATAATCATCTTGGACGAGCCGTTCTTTGGGCAGGACTATGGACATGTTGAAAGGATCATGGGTTTGCTTGAAAAGTTGAACGAGGAGGGGAAGACGATCATGATAGTCTCCCATAACATAGTTGAACTGGCCGAGCACGTAAGAAGGCTTATACTATTTAAGGACGGGAGGATAATTGAAGATGGACCCACTAGACGCGTGATGAATAGTATGGTCGACAAAGAGGAAAAACAGTACTTCTGTACCCCCGTATGCAGGCTCTCTCGTCTTCTCACTAAGCACGCTGTTTTAGAGGCTCCAACTACTGTCGATGAAATACTTTCAGTTCTGATGAGGAGAAGGCAAAGTTGATCAAACTTAAGTATACTTATGTTAATGTCGATTCTAAAGTTCATAATCTGAATCCCATTGTAAAGGTCCTTTGGATTACGTGTGTAGATGTGCTTGCAATACTCGTTTGGGATATCGCATGGCTCGGCCTAATCTTTCTCTCAGTGTTTGCAGTAGGCTTAGCAGCCAATCTCGGCCGGAGAAGGTTACTGGATGCGATGAGGCCGCTGAAGCCTTTGGTAATAATACTCCTATTCTCCCCGAGCTTCATACTATTGCCTGAGCTCAGGATTCTCTCGCCTAATCCATCTTTGATCACGCTTCTTGTCGAAGGCGTTGCCTACGGAATCACTATTGCTTTACGGTTTAGCTGCATAATATACTCCGCATTCATCTTCATGATGACGACAAGATTAAACGATCTCGCCTACATGCTGGTGAAACTGGGAATGCCATACAGGTATAGTTTTATGATCATCACATCGTTCCGGCTGATCCCGTCTTTAGAAAAATATGCGGAGAACATCAAATACGCCCAGCTAGCGAGGGGGTTAAACCTAGATAGAGCCGGTATTTTAAGGAGGTACTTTAACTTCGTGAAGTATACGGTTAAACCTCTGCTTATCTCAGCCTTAAGAGGAAGCCTCACCCTTGCCATATCCATGGACAGTGCCTGCTTCGGCGCTTACAGAAGTAGGGTTTTCTTGAATGATGTCCCATACTCTAAGCAGGATGTATTTATCTCTGCGGTGATACTGTTGATTATGACGCTGAGCATTTATGTTATTTTCACGGGAAGATTGCCCATTCTTTTTGACTTTTCTGAGACAATCAGGAGGCTCTTTTATCCTTCTGGTAAAATTGTTTAAACCGACTTAACTATTTCGATCCACCTACCCAGCTCGCTTCGAATAATCTTGAATCCTGAGATCCTTGCTTCCTTAACCCACTCTTCCATTTTCCATTTTTCAAGAGGAAGATATCTTCTCCCTTCAGGGCTGTTAAAAAATTGCTTTCTCTTGCTTTCAAACTCCTCCCGTAATTTTTTCGGAAGACGCTGAGGGAAGCCTCCTCCAACAAAGGCAACTCCTCCTAGGGTTAACACTCTGAACACCTCCCGTAACACTTCCGTCACATTCTTGAAAAAAGGTATGGCTCCTCTGCTTACCGCGAGGTTGAAGGAATTTTGCCTGAAAGGCAGGCTATGCGCATCAGCTTGGACAGCCATTACTCTGTTCTTTACTTTAAGATATTCTGCATTTTTTAAGCCTTTCTCTAAAACATTCCTCTCAGCATCTATAAGCAAAACCTCAAGTTTAGTTTTAATCGCAAGTTCTATTCCAAACATGCCAACGCCGCTCCCAATATCCATGCATAATCCGTATGTGATACCATACCTCTCAACTACTTCCTCAGCCAATTCTTTATATACGATTAGGGGCCAGAGTGGAGGATACGGTATATCTGAGCCACAAGAAGCATACTGGTTATCAGATGATGCGCCTAGTTCTATAATCATTTCCAGGTTATCAGAAGAAGGATAGCCAATCCAATGGTCTCAATGCTGCTCAGGATCGGCCGAACCACTCTGGCGACTTCGATAGCACTACACATGTCTGTAGACATATAGAAGTAAATGGCTAAGAACCTTTCTAATAAGAAGAGTGAGGCAAAGGATAAAAGACCTAGGGTAAACTTCGACCTAATTTTAAGATGGTTCTTTACATATATGTACACAAGAACCAGTAACAGCATTACGTTAACAACTTCCACCATTATGCTGACCCATGTAGCGAGTTCCATTATTACTTTTTTATCCTCATCCTCTTTAAAAACATTTTACCCAATTTTATCCCAAATCTCCTTAAATTCCTCAAAAATTTTCTCCATTTCTTCGGACAAGGTATAAACGGAACCATACTTCCTTTCCATAATAACTATAATTCCAGCATCCTTGAGTACTTTCAGATGATGTCTCACAGTCTTATAATTCATCTTTAAAATTTCAGCCAACTGATTTGCATTATAAGGTCTGTCTTTAAGAGCTTTCACAATTCTGGCTCTGCTCTCTCCACCTCTAGAACCTGCTAAAATATACCAAATAAAGGATTTAAGAGTCATTTTAATCACCAATATCATTAAAATGGCGGTTTCCTTCGAATTTCGTATGCGTAACATCATTCAAAATATATGCATTGTGTCTTGCCTTTAAACATTCGTCGTGAGGCTTTAGACTAGCTGTACTGGCAGGTAGCATACTCACCTTTGATATGAATTGTTCTATATATAGGTTTTCGGTTGATTTACTGTCTCAAAAATAAATGACCGTATAGCGCGCTAGCCGAACGAACTGGGACTAGCGTAAATAGGCTTTCTTATTGCTAGTTTAATACGGTCTTTATACAAAAATTTAAATAGGGCTGCATAAATTCAATAATTGTTGTGCTCAAAGAGAATGGTAGGTCCTTTGGCTTTCAAGCTCTTGCTGATCGGGGTTATTGTTTTCTCGCTTTCTGTTATTATATTTATACCGTCATATATGTCTTACCCAAGAAATCAATTTTCAGATGAAAACATCAAAATTCCAGATATGCGTAGCTTTTCTTTACCTATTTCCGAAACATTCGTTGTAAAGGCAAACTCCTCGTACTTTTTCAAAGTTCAGATAGATGCTAATTCAACAATCGTAGGGAGTTTTCAAGAGGCCAATAAGCTGTGCATACTTTTTTATGTCCTAAATGAGACCACAATGAAAAAATGGTTGAGTGGTATGGATGTTTCAAGGGAGGCATACGTCTACTCAAAAGTATCAACCAACTTTACCGTAACCTTTACCTCAACAGGAACATATTATTTCGTGTTTGACAACAGAGTTATATATCGCGACATTGTCTGTAAGGATAAGGTTGTGCTACTCCAGGTAACCTTGCGCTAGAGTTCAGCACACGTATAGGGTTTGTTAAAACTCATTTCATGATCTTTAGTGCAACGGAAATTGCAGAACATCTAAAAAACAATTTTAAAGCCTTCATCATTTTTAGGTCCTCTCGATATTGTATGTTAAGACTGCTTTTCTCACGCATTCTAGGATGACACGATAATGTTCTGGGCTCACAAACACGTTTCTTCTTATGTTAACCTGCAAATTAAAATGAGCAGCTTCCTTATAAAGCCTTATTGTCATGTCGAATGGAAATAGATTATAGTTTACTTGGTAAAAGTATAGTCTTTCTTCAGGTTTGATTTTAGCATATTTCACTTCAACTTTTATATTCGGGTTTTCAGATTCCATAACGCTTGACATTCTTCCTCGCAAGAATTCATCTATTTTTAGGATTTCATCCATTTGTATTATTAATGGTAATTGATGCGTTATTCCTTCTCTGGTAATGCTTTCCAACGGCTTCCATTTGTATAATAAGCTGGGAGTAGTTCTCGAATATACTTTGCTAGCGGGAAAATACCCACCCAATAGGCTTACGAGAATCATGAGAGCTATAACAATTGCTTGATAGCTTAAGCCAGATTTGATGTAGGTGCTCATCGAAATAGGGAATAAAATAGCACCCATGAAGTAGCCGAGAAAACCTGCTGCCGATTCAGCCAGCGTTAATTGGATGAGAACAAGTCTTTTTAGGTCTGTTGGATTAAGGCCGAGAATAGCCAGGGTTCTAAGGTCTGACGTTCTTTCATTGAGCATTTGAAAAGTCACCATGAAGCTGAGAAGCGTTGACAGTGATATTGGAACCATAGCGTCGATTAAGCCATGGGTGAAAAAGGCCTCGGAGTACCTTATTCCAAGCGCCGTTCCGTTTTGTATGAGCCAAACAGTATATCTCTGAGTTACCCTGTTGAGAGCTAATGATACTGCCAACTCCTCCAGCTTCGCCGGATCAACATTCTCGCCGAATAACACGGAAAGCCTCGTAATTGGAGTTTGTCCATTCCACACGCATATCATTACGTCGTGAAAACCATAATCGCCATAGGGGTTATGAACGCTTATCTTTAGTAAATCTCCTCCGTTTAATTCTTTTACATTAGTTAACATTTCGCCGTTTAAGAGTCCGACTATCTTATAAGTCCCTAGAACTCTATAGCCTACGTGTGGAATATAACCGTAGTAGGCGACTTCATCTCCTAGATTAACGTTGAGCAACCTTGCTTTATCGTAACATAGGAGGGCCTCGTTCTCATTAAGTGGGCACCTTCCTTCGACGAGTGCCTCAGGTATTCTATAAGTCTTATTCATAACGTCCTTGTTAAGAAATATTCTACAGGCCATTTGGACTTTGATGCTTTCATTCTTCAAGTTTGTCAAGAAAAAGTATCCGTGGGCTTTAACAGTCGCTGTTTCTACCGCCGGCAATCCTACTACCGCGTCATCAATAAAAACTTGTGAAATACCAGTTGTTCCCGTGAGCGAGACAATCCAAGAGTAATCCTCGTCTAGAATGCCGATAGGGCTTTCAATGGTGATTGCATTAAAACTGTGCGTAACCTTTACTGTCTGCACGTTTTTCACATACGCTGTTCCTAAAGTCAACAAGAACACGAGTGAGCCTGTGACAAAAGAGCTTGCAAGAATTAGAGATGTATACCTGAAAGCCCTGCGACGGATGTCGCGGACTGCTAACATAAGGATCGAGGAAAGCCGTCTAACTCCAATAAGGTCCTTGGCTTTTTCAATTAGAAACATTGATGAAACGAAAGTTGAAACGAGTAGAAGTGCGTAAATAATACTGTTGAATAGGCGGTTCTCTGGAGTTAAACCGAAAAACAAGAGTTTTACATCGGGTGCGAAGGATATAAAGAAAAGCCAAGAGAGTGAAAATGTAACCACCGCGATGATGGCTTTTCCTAATCTGGACTCGGAAGCCAGATTACCCATAAAGATCGCAAAAAAGACGGAGATTGCATACAATATTGTAAATGAAACCGGTGCAAACGTGGTTAGTCTTGCTATCTGATTGTCGACAGTGTTTTTAACCATAAGAATCTTGCGATGATACATTATAGCAGTTAAGTAGTCACCGGCCTTAGCATAAGATATTCCTTCCTCAACCATGTTCTTTACAACTGAGGCAGTAAATTGAGGGATGAAACCTTCCTCAACCATTCCAGATATTTTCGATTTTAGCTCTGAAGCTATTTCCCACATCCTATTAGAGTAAATCTCGTATTTAAGGTCTAGAACTAAGACTTCCCCGGGCTCAAGCCAGTAATAGTTACTATTATTTGAAAGTCTGTAAAAATCGGTCATCCACCATTGAGATTCGACTGTGACACTGAACTTAACACGTGAAAAACGATTCTCAATCATTACTGTTATGTTATCAGGTTTACTGTTTGCCGATACCACGTAGCTCTTTTGAAACAAGGAGTCTTCAGTGAAAAAGAGCAATTGAATACTGAGGGAATCCCATTTTTTGAAAGGGTCGTCTAAATTCACAATGACAATAGTGCTCGAGCCCTCCTCTTCCAATGAGGCTTCACCATGAACCTTACCGTTGGTTAAACAGAGGATATGGATGCTGATGAATAATAGTGCCATAATAAGCTTAGTGTTAAAGGCTTTTAGCATAGCTTTTCTCAACAGCCTTAGTTAAAAACTTTTAACACTCAATATAAAAAATTTACCCATATTTTACCCAAAAGTTTATCAGTATTAAATTATACACTAATATACGGTGAAAAAGATGGAGAAAAAGGCGTTTACTCCAGGCCTAACACCAAAGTCACTCGTCATCCTCCTTGTCCTCATCGTTTTGATGAGCATAACGCAAACCTTCATATATTTCGCCACGGGAGTTGCCGATTTTGCAAACTATTGGAACGATGAGCATCGATGCGGCCTCTTGTTTAAAGGAATAGGCTGGTGGTTCCTCACGTTCGCCATATTAACAGCCGTAACCGGAAAAGTTGCCCTGAGTAAGCAGGAGTCTGTAGTTATCTTGGCGTCAAGCTTCATAATAGGGTCTGAGATAGGTCCATTGATAGCGGGTGTGATCATGTCTGTGCCTTTCGGCGCAAACGACCCTGCTGTGTCTCAATACGTAAAGTACCTGCCGGAATGGTACAGGGTCCCGCCCGAGGCTTCAGACTTCTTCCTAAGAGGGGGACCAGTTAGATGGGATCTCATAGCGGGACCGTTCGTCGGGTGGGTTGTAGTCATAATCATATGGCAACTATTCCAGTATTCCATGGCTCTAGTAGCACGGCGTACGGTGATAGATGTTGAGAAGCTTCCATTCCCATGGGCTCAGCCGGCCAGCATATTGCTCGATCATTGCACAAGAACGGAAGACGGGAAACCCGTACTTATGAAGATGGGGAATCCAGTAATAAAGCGGATTTGGGCAGGTGTTGCAATAGGTATCATACTGTACCTTATCTTCATACCCAGGTTCTGGATACCCGACTTCCCGGTGCCGATGGACCCGGAGTACCACTGCACCTCGCCTGTTCACCCATGGCTGTTTGACAAGAGGGGTGCTTGGGTCACTACAATTCCATGGTTCCAGTTCTACCTTAGCGTGCAGCCGGAACTAGTTGCCTCAACCTTCTTCTTCCCAATGGACGTGCTCTGGACCGTCAGTGGCCTATACTTGATTCTTACAGTAATACTTCCTCCGATCGTTGCGCCTCTAGGCTGGCAGGGAAGAGACTACGGTGGAACCCCATGGTGGGTGAAAATACCTGACGCAGGGTCCTGGTGCACCATTTGGATGGACTTGTCTCAATATCCTATAAACATCCTGTTTGCCTTCTTCGCCGGCATCGTCTTCTACGGCTTGTTCAGGTTCATCTGGAACTGGAGGTCTTTCAAGGATTCCTTCATGGGCTTGCTGGGGAAACCAGTATCCGGGGAGGAGAACGAGCCTATTCCTATCCGGTACATATGGTTGATGTTCATCGGCTTAGGAATACTGTCATTAATCATGCTGGTCGTAGGCTTTGAGATGACTGTTGGAGTAGCATTAATCACGATTCTCTTCGCCCTGATGTACTGGTATTCAAACGTTCGTCTAGTCGGCGAAGCCGGTCCATCAAACTATTGGGCTGGAGGAGGAGAGTTCGCTAACATTGTACCCTATTTAGGCTATAAGCTGGGCCTGATGCAGGAGAAGACTATAGGTGCAGCAAGCAGCATGCTTTTTGCAAACAACTATATTGCGGGATACATATCGTCAGCATCGTTCGCCGGCTTCGGCCTCGCAGGCTACAGTATAGCAAGGGATACTGGCACGCGTCCGAGAGACATATTCATCGCTCAAGTGCTGACGATAATCATAGGGCTGGCGGTCACCTACGTTTTCGCGCTCATCTCCATATCCTCATTAGGCTGGACGGTGAAGTATAAAGGGAAACCGACTTGGACAACTCCCTGGGTTTCATGGTTCGGCGGTGTTGCGGAGAACCCCAAGGGGACAATAGATTGGTTTGAAGCACCCGCAGCCGGACAGCCATGGTATACGAACACCGCGACTGCTTGGCTGGTTGGCGGCATCCTGTTCTTCGTATTGATGGTTGCGAGAAGCCTCTTCGCATGGTGGCCATTAAACCCTGTCGGATTCCTGATCTTCGGCCTGTATAACACGATAAAGTACTCGCCTGCCATACTTGTAACGACAATCCTTAAGTATACTGTGGTGAAAATAGGGGGTACGCCGCTCTATGAGAAGGCTACACACTTCGCGGCCGGAGTCATAGCTGGATCCCTAATAGGAAGAGTAATACTCGGACTCATAGGCTATGTGACTGGACTACCACTCGTATACTAGCGGTGCTATCAAACTTTTTTTTTACTTTTTCAAGTGGTTGTCATCAAATCTGGGTAGAGTTGTTTAACTTCTTCTCTTAACACGCGAAGTATTGCGTTAAACAGACAGACTACGTCTTCAACTTTCCTGTTTACACCAGGAATTCGGTCGAACTGCGTATCCAACGCGATAAGCCAGGTTATTCCAGTCGGCTTTCTGTAGAATTCCTTAACGAGGCTGAGAAGGAAATTCTCCGATTCTGTTAAAGACGGGTATTCTGAAGGAATCGAGTGGAGCCCAATCGTTAAACCGTCTGGATTAACCCTTTTCACGAGCCTCATAACCTCTTCGTCCCGGTTTAGAATACTTGCAAGCTCGTCAGAAATCTGTAGGTCAGCAATATGGAGACGGAGCTCTTTTAAAAACGGGTTTATTTTAAAAACCCCTTTTCTCGGGAGCAATCCCTCCCATTCCAGTAAGCATTCCATGCCTTTAAGCTTCCTATAAAGGTCCTCTAAAGCCGTATTCATGCTGCTTCCTCCTAAGGCATCATGAAGAACGCTTATACGCCAAGCTGTGTCAAAAAAGCCGGCCGGCCTCCGTTGGAATATGAGATAGTTACAGGGGATTTCCTTCGGAGTAACATATATCAAACCTCCGATGATTCTCCAGTCCTTCACGTATCTCCGAAAGAGATTAACTATGTGGGGCGTCTCGAAAACAGACTTTTTTCCTACTTTAAATTGCACGCTGAATATGTTTCATGAATTCGTATTTAAAGCTTCTTATTTAACTAACTGTCATCATCGAGCAAAATATTTATTAAGATGTGGTTCAGTTATCTACATACCGTATATGATACCCTTGCCAAAAAACGTGTGTTATAAATTATTAGTCACTACCTTATTCACAATATTGATTTTCGTCAATTCTTTAAATACTATGTCTGTTTTAGCAGATAGTGCAAACGGTTTTAAGAGTGTAAGGGAGATAGCGGACGCAGGTCTAATCGAGAAGCTTGTAAGCTTCATAGACTATGAAAGGGTCGAGAGCCACATTAGGAAGCTCTCCTCCATCTCAAGGTTCACCGGATATCCGGGTTGTCTCGAAGCTGCGGATTATATTAAGAGTCAACTCGAAAGCTACGGTTTGAAACCGTTCTTCCAAAACTATAGTGTTATTGTTCCGGTTGACGGAGGCGCTACACTAACTACTTTAGACCAGAATCCTCTGACATTAAAAATATACCCTATGCTTCCAAACCTTGCCTGTCCTCCAGCTACTCCAGGCTTGGAGGGACGTTTAGTCTACGCTGGAAAAGGAACTCTTAAGGAGCTCAATGGGCTTCCTTTGAATGGAAGTGTAGTTATGCTTGATTTTAATTCGGGATACAACTGGCTTGACGCTGCACAGTTCGGAGCAAAAGCATTCCTGTTTATAGAACCGGATGAAACTAAGAGTTATGAAGCGGAGTCTAAGCGGATATATGCTCCGGTGAACATTCCTAGGTTCTACATTTTAAGGGAAGAGGCTGAAAAACTGCTGCAAAGACTTAATGAGGCTGGCCCTCAAGGCCTATCGGTGTTTATTCAGTCTAAGATGACTTGGGAAACTAAGGAGGCACAAAACGTCATCGCGCTTGTAAAAGGGCAGTTGAATGAAACAATCGCTATTTTCTCTTTCTACGACGCGTTTTCTCCAGTTCCTTTTCTTGCGTATGATGCTGATGCTGCCTCTGGAGTTGCAATCTGGCTGGAGATAGCCAGGTATTTCAGCATTAATAAGCCTCTTAGGAATGTTTTATTCGTATCTTTCTCCGGACATTTTCAGACTCTGGCAGGTGGGAGAGCTTTTGTAGATGAATACATCTTCGGTGAAAAACCAGATCCAGTATTGGGCTACAGGTATGGGAGAAATATAAAACTGGCCTTAGGACTGGATATATCGACGGATAGCCCGTCAGCCTGCATAGCCTGGGGAACATCCGCCGGTAATTCTTTGATTCAGATAGGGAGGGCAGGATACGCTTACATCAGGGATGCTGTCAAGCCGATTTTCTACGAGGAGGCTCCTGGAGTACAAACACCCCGTGATGAAGAACTTACTAGCATACTTCAGGAGCCAATAAATAAAGGAAGCCTAGTATATTATGTGAATAGGATAATGGGAGAGAAGACCGGTTATCTATACATGATAGGCGACAGAATTTCTCAAGTCAATGATTACATACCCATGTATCCGTTAGCCCGTACACCTTACATGAGGCTTGAGAGCCAGTTGATTGTGCAGGTTGGAGGCATAGGCTTGACTGTTCACACTTCAGTGGCGGATAGGATCCATTGGGGCCTACCCATAAGTAATTTGAATAAGGTCAATATGCGAAATCTTAGGCCTCAGGCCGAATTCAGCCTTTGTTTAGCATACCTCTACATCTGGCTTGATCCGCAAGTATTAAACCAGTACGTCAACATACCCGGGTGGACGAAGTGGGATGGTACAGGCTTAGGATGGCCAATTTTTGAGGGTAAAATATTAGAATTCGATAAGTCATTAGGAAAGTATGTTGAGGTGCCGAATGCATTAATAATGTTTTTCTCCTGGCGTACACCATACTTCGAAATTGTTTTAAAGAGCGATGAAAAAGGATCATATCGGGCAACAGGATTTCAGGGAGCAGTAGGCGGGTCTCCGGTAACCAGTGGTGGAGGCTTCGTTTACTACGCGTTTGCTTTCGTCATAAACGAGACGAACGGAAATGTAGAGTATGCTCCAGACTCTGGTGTGTTTGGGGCTATGTACGGCCAGTCTTTTCAATACTGGCTAAGGAGTATGGGAAAGGAAGTTGAACAGTTAAACATACCTGTATTTAAATGCGGCTCCATAGTCCTTCATGGTCTTCTAGATCCGAGACTGATGAACGTCAGAACTTCTTTCAAAACAAGGATTAACGATGCTTTCTCACATGCTGAGCTCATCGCCTTCTCAGACCCGTCAATATTCACTGACTGCTATTTGAGAATGATGCAGGCGACAATAGCAACGGGGACACCTGCTGCAGAAAGCCCAAGTATAACAATGGTAGTATTCGTCCCACCTAGAACTCCAATCGAAGTGCTTCTATACATAGGTCCTACGCTCGTTGGAGCTTTCAATAACGGAGGGAATGGGTTTACGGTTGAACCTGGACGAGTTATCCGTAGGTTTGCTCCCATGCAGATCGCGTCTGATATCCTATTGCTAAACGAGAGGCGGCTTAATACTCTTCACACTCATGGAGTCTTCAGTATAATGAATGTGTCCGAAGCCCGTCAATCGGAGGCGTTGAGGTATCTTGAAATAGCATCCAATAGTCTCTCAAACCTGAACTATGAAGAATGCTCCTACTATATTTATAAGTCTTGGAACTATGTTGCAGAAAGTTATACGATGATTAAGGACATGTATCTTGATACCATAAATTCTGTTGCTTTCATCTCAGTACTCAGCCTTCTTTTTTCCATACTTTTAGAGAGGCTTATATTTTCCACAGGCGGTTTCAAGAGGGCTTTCATCATTATCTTCATATTCATTTCTATCACAACATTATGCTCAGTGCTTCACCCTGGTTACCTCCTCGCTTCAAACATAGGTTTAGAGCTGCTGGGCATTAGTGTAATATTGATGCTCATACCTGCAATCATGCTATTACTCAGCATGGCAAGCCGCCAGTTATCTCAAATAAGGGAAGAGCGTAGAGGTATTGAAGCACCGGCAGTGGATAAGTTATCTGCCTTCATTCTCTCCCTTTCATATGGAGCGTCCAGTATGAGAAAACGTCCATTCAGAGTATCGCTAACATTATCGTCAATAATTGCAATAGCTTTTGCAATAAGTCTACTAACGAGCATAAGTTCTTATTCTTGGACTAACATTATCCCGGAGAGCGTTGAAGCTGAGCTTATACCATATAACGGCTACATGTTAAGAACAACGGATTGGTCTCTTGCACAACAAGTGCCACAAGGCCTGTCCGTCACGCTCGTAAAGTATCTGGAGTCCCAGTTCCACGATGCGGTTGTAGCTCCCAGAGTTTTATCTCCGATTGTTTTCAACGTGCCTTGGTATAACCTGTTGTGGGTTGATGGCGTGCCAAAGAATATTACCAGTTCTCCGGTTCGCGCAATAATGGGCCTTTCTGTGGCTGAATCAAAGCTGGTGAACAATTGGAATAATTCTATCATGTCTGGGAGGTGGTTGGAGAGTGATGAAGGATTTGAATGCTTAGTCAGTTCTGACATAGCAACATACCTGGACATAAAATTAAACCAAACAATAAGGTGGTCTGGTACTGAATTCAGAGTGGTGGGGATTTTTGATCCAAGTAAAATCGGGCGGGATATTGACGGGGAACCAATGACGCCTAGAGATTTCCAAGCAATAATGCAAGCTGGCTCTGTGTCAAAAATTCTTCCACATGTGCCGCGTTTGAATAGCTCGTTCATCATAGTTCCGTGGAAGACGCTCTGGAAACTAGGTGGAGAAATCATGAGCATAGCGGTTAAACCTTCTAAGGTGGAGCCGGAGACTGCTGCCGCTTTGGCGCTTGAGACAGGTGCTCATGTATTCACCGTCGCGACTATTAATGGAAGACCAACTGTTCTCAAATATTCTAAAACTAACGTCATCACCACATCGGGCTTCGACTATCTTTTAATACCCCTGGTAATAGGAACGCTTATCATAGCTAACACGATGCTGGGCGGAATATACGAGCGACGAAAAGACATATTCACTTTTTCAGTTGTCGGTTTGTCGTTAACACAAATTTTCTTCATGTTCATGGCTGAGGCTATCGTTTATGGAACCATAGGGGCATTCCTAGGGTATTTGGTTGCAATGAGCGTCGCGTTCTTTTCCTCTTATTTCCAGTGGGGTGTAGTCTTCAACTTTACTTCGGGTTACGTGATTTTAGCCCTCGCAATAGCGATGCTGGCGATACTCGTCGCGATGAGTCTTCCGTTTTTAAGCGTAGCCCAGATTGCTACTCCTTCTCTAGAAAGGAAGTGGAAGGTTCCTGCTCCAAAGGGTGATCACTGGGATGTTAGGTTTCCTTTCTTAATTGCAGAGGAGGAGTTCAATGGATTCCTGTTGTTTATGAAGGAATACATTGAAAACCAGAGCGGAGATGTGCTTGGTATTTATAATTTGAGAAGCATAGAGGTAAAGACTGTTGAGGTTCCCAGTGGTGGCCAGGAGCGTGCATTACGGGCTTTAATGGATCTTCTTCCACCGGAGCTCGGCATATCTCAGGAAGTTTTAGTTGCAGGCACATGGGATCCGCAAAGGACCAGGTATAGTCTGCATGTTGTTACAAACCGGATTTCCGGGACTCCTGCAGACTGGATGAGAAGAAACACGCTGGTATTGAACTTGCTCAGAAAACGTTTCCTCCTCTGGAAGAGCCTCACACCTAAAGAGAAATCTGCTTATTTAGAACGTGCACATGCGTTATGAGAAGCAGCTTTGGACTGATAAAGTATATATATAGCTTTACTAAGATAATGTTTTATGGCTGTTGAAGAGAGATCCTCGACAGAGCCGGAATTTAAAGGGGGTTTTTCGAGGATAACTATCATTACAATTCTCTACAGTGCTCTAGTTCTCATCCCTATCGTGATATTCTCATCTCTCTATAGCGGAGCCAGTATCGCCGGGGCAGCCCCGTACATAATGATTATCATAATCACTCAAATGTCGGTTTTGCTCGGAAGAAAGCCTTTCACCAGGCAGGAAGTTTTAGTTGCCTATGTAGCTACGTCAGTATCTGCTACTTACACCGGTATGGGAGTTTACGCTATTTTTAACACCTATATGCGTTCAGCTCCAGGTATTAAAATTGCCCCTTACATACCTGAATGGGCTGCTGTACAGTTAACATCCCCCGCATATCTTCAACGAACATTACTGCATCCAGACTGGATTCCTTTCATCATAGTCAATATGGGCACTACAGTGCTGTGGTACATAGCCAACATGTCGTTGGGACTGATGGCCGGGCAGCTCTACTATGATATCGAAAAGCTCCCGTTCCCTATGGCTTTAGTAGGTGTTGAAGGGGTGATAACTCTTTCTGAGAGAGAAGAGAAAAGAATAAGATACTTTACTTTGTTTCTAATACCGGGTGCTATTTTATCGGCTTTGATCTATGCGCTGCCAATGGTTAGCGCGGCCATCACGCGTCGCACAGGCATAACGCTAATCCCTGTTCCTTGGAGTGATTTAACTATTTTTATAGACGCAGTCCTACCGGGTAGTGTATTCGGCATCTCTACTGATCCATTAGCCTTCGCTATGGGATTTGTAATACCGTTAGAAGTATGCGTAGCAATGCTTATCGGAGCAATCTCGGTGAGCATAGCGGGCAATTCTATTCTTTACGGTTTCGGCCTCTTGCCTAGAGTCTATAGAGGAATGAGCATCGCAATGAATTATACATATGCTTACTTGGATTTTTGGGCAAGCCCAATGATAGGACTGGCCATTGCTGCTGCACTAACGCCTCTCCTCATTCATCGCGATACTCTATTGGGACTGTTAAGAAGTATGAAGGGTCTTACAGCATCTCAGAAGTCAATGGGGTATGTTTCACCTTTACGTCTAATCACACTGTACGTTGCATGTAGCTTTGGAACCGTGCTAGTAACCCTATACCTTTGTCCCGGTTTCATACCTTACGCTCCTATAGCGATCATCATGGGTGTTGCATGGCCTTTCATATTCGTAATAGCTCAGGCAAGGGGAATGGCCGTATCCGGCGTGCCGCTAAACATTCCGTACATCTGGGAAGGGATTCTCGGCATGATTCCGTATAACGGGGTGGACATATGGTTCGCACCTCTTTACACCTCCAGAATGGTAGGCATAGGGTCGCCCACTGCGGAATGGGCAGGCACGTATGTCATGGCTAAACTAACCCAAACTAAAATTTCCGACATAATTAAAGCATGGTTTATAGCTCTTCCTATTACGTGGACTATGGTATGGATGTTTACTAGTGCTTTCTGGACACTGGCTCCCATCCCCTCAATGTTTTATCCGTTTACTGCTCAAACATGGCCTATGAATGCTGCTATAACTGATCTCTACATGTCTAAAACGTTCACGACAGCGTTAAACCCGTTATTGATTGGTGGTGCTGCACTTATAGGTGTTGTCATGTATATCGTGTCAAGCCTTCTCAAATTCCCGAACTTCCTGATGGGATTTGTATTAGGAGCCAGTGGATACATTCCTGGGTCAGTATCTATATTTATCGGTGCCCTTTTGAACCGGTTTTTACTAAAGAGATTTCTAGGGGAAGAATGGAACAAATATAAAGCTGTTGCTGTCGCTGGCCTAACTTGCGGTGAAGGCATTATACTAGGTTTATCCGCACTATTTACAGTAATATCAAATTCTCTTATGACCATTCCTTACTAGGGTTAATCATGTGTTTGAAAATCGCCTTCTAAGCTCAAATAATTCTTATTGAAACGTAAACTGGACATTGTCCTGCCATTTTCCTTAAGAATACTTCCTTTCCAGCTAACCTTAAAACCTTTCTAAGCTCTACCACGGCTTCCCTATTCATCCCTAATCCAAGATAGGCTATTATCTTCCTGCAGCGTGCTTCCATAAGCTTTTTATCGTAATTCAAGGCGTTGAAATATTCCTCAGGAATTTCTCTCTTTAAGCTCGCTATTTCTTCCTCTCTTTTCATCGCTTCCTTCAACATGTCTTTAAACAATTCTAAAGCCTCCCTCTTTCTTCCAAGCATCTTGAGGGCGAGACCCTTATAGTAGGCTTCGTCAATATTGAAAAACTTTTGAGTAAGAATACTTTTCCACATCTTCCTTGCCTTCTTCTTCTCCCCCATGAGAAGATAACACTGGCCAGCCCAGTACCTCTGTTTAGCCTCATGCCTATGCGGAGCATAAGGTGCCCCAACACCCAGATTCCTCGGGTATGTTAAAGCGTTAAGGAAGTCTTTTAAAGCCTCTTCATACCTTCTTCTGTTCACCCTCTCCAACCCTCTCCTCACATGGGCCTCTACGAACATCTCCCAGTAGCCATAGTATCCTTCAGCAGGGGTGAAAGTGTTCTCCTCGAGTATTTTAATCGCTTCATCGTTTTTCCCCGTGTCGATGTATGCTGAGGACAATGCTGCCAGTATCGAGTCTTTCTTAATTCTGGTCCTCGCTTCTTCTAAGGTTTTAACAGCCTTTTCAACGAGTTTTGTCCAACGGCATACATCATAGTATTCAAGGTATAGCCTGTAATTGTCTTGATCAATGTCAATCGCTTTCTCATATTCCTTTAACGCTTTCTCATAATCCCTGTACAATCTGTTGTAAGCAAAACCAAGGTTCCTATGTAGGATTGAATACTTAAAACCGCTTTCCTCAGCTTTTTCCCATTCCCCTATCGCCTCTTCAAATCTTCCGAGCTGAAACAAGAGGTTTCCGAGATAATACCTTGCCTTAGGGCTCCCGGTGTTTTTGATGACGCTTCTAAGTATTTCCTCCTCAATCAACCTGTGTGGAAACACGCGGTCGGGATTCCTCAAATCCCCAGCCTGATAATGCTTTTTCATCTCCTCTGTTTGTTGAAGCCTCTCACAAACGAAGCCTAGGTAATAGTGGACCATAGGGCCATTAAGCCCCTTCGACACACCAATCTCCAGGACTTTCTTGGCATCTTCATAAAAATTGATGCTGATGTATTCCGTAGCTGCTTCAAGGAGCTTCTGTTCTTCAGATAAAACGATCCTTTCGAATTCAGGCTTGCCCTCTTCCGAGCAGAGCATGAGCTCAGAAAGCAACGGGTAGTAAAGCGGAAAGGCTTCCAAAGCCTTTTTAACGATATCTAAAGCTTCCTTAACCTTCTTCTGCTTCCTTAAGACTGCGGCGAGGAGGAATGTGCACTTAAAATCCTTCGAATCCCTCTCAACCACCTCCCTAAGCACCTCCTCCGCTTTCTCATACTCTCCATTTCTGATTTTTACGACTGATATCCAATACGAGGATTGCGAGAAGAACTTGGTTCTAGCCTTCCAGAGCTCTATTTCCGAGTTGAACTCGTCTCCCAGCTTAAGGTAGCATAGCCCCAAATAATAATGCGCTTCACTGTAATCCGGGTCCCTTTTCAACGCTTTTTCGAGAAGCTTAACAGCCTCAGCGTACATGCCCCTCCGATAATAGATAGTGGCTAAGGAACACAATGCTTTCGAGAAACCCTCATCGACCTTTAATGCTTGTTTATACTTCAATTCTGCAAGCAATGGATTACCCATTCTTTCCTCCAGTTCCCCATCAATCCAAAGCTCTTCAGCGGTCTTTTTAGCATTGACGACGAGTTCGCTTGGACGGTAGTATACGGATTCGTCAATCTTCGTCTTATAATCCCTGCAATCCCAAGCTATGATCTCCACGCCTTTTTCATCAATGGCTTCAACCTTCACCTTTTTATCCTTGGATTCAAACTCCTTAACGAAAGGATCCGTGGGCGCCAAGTTGAGTTTCTCCTCGACAACCTGCCCACCAAGATGGATTCTGATAACGGAATTCGGGAAAACCTTCGTCACGTGAATCCCCACAGTTACTTTGAACTTTCCATTTTCAGGTTTGATGTCAACATATACCACGGCATCCTTGTTCGCATAGGATATTCCTCCTATCTTCGGAACGGGATACCACCATTCCTCCCATTCATCGAAATAATGAGGATCAACAAAGCCAACTATGCTCTGCGTCCTATACTTGCCGGATTGAAGCTCAATGTATGGCACCCCTTTATCTGAAAGTATTGGCGCCCAGAAAAGCCCGTCTTCACTAGTTCCCCATGTGAACCTTTTCTTCCCAGGAATCTTGAAATGATTCGCGTACTGCACTACTCCGTAATGCATATTGTAATCGTAGTATCCGAAGAAATCCTCCTCAGAATCTATTATAAAGGCGTCGACGGCGAACTTGCAATTCTTATACCAGCTGACGTCAACACCGTCTCTTGTCACTGGAAACGTATCCTCTGTCAAGTGTTTGCCTGGTATGAAGACCCTGCTGCCCTCGGTAACCGGCTCAGCAGTATTCGTCCAGAAGTAGTATTTGGTTCGCAACACATCGTTGTTAAAAATTTTAACGGATGTTTCTAGAAAATGTCTACCCGGCCTCAGGGTGAGGCCTACCAAATAATACATGTTGGTGATGAAGTTAATGTTCCCTATGTAAACAGTTACGCCACCATCCTCCAACTCCTTAACTTTCCAGTCTACTGGAGAAAAATTGTCTGGAGTATGATGACCCCTGTCCAAACTGTTGAACTCTACTCCGTTAGCAATCCATGCACCTCTTAAAGCTATGTTGGCTGGCCTTATTATTTCATTGTAGTGAAACACATGGGCATTGTTAACCTTATCGTATAGGTCGTGCAGTCTTGCCCCAAGCGATGGTATTACCCTCATCTTTAGGTATTCGTTTTCAACCACTATACTATCGTAGGTAACCGGTTCAGGCTCATCGCTAAAATTGTTTAAACCAGTATAGGGGTAATATTGGAAAAACCTTGGTAAAGGATCTTCGTCAAGCACTCTATAGGTCTGTATCTCTACCTTCTCGTCATACCATTTGCTGGTCATGGATTTATAAACACATATTAACACATTAATTAAGTTTTGGGTACTCTATTTTTTATTCGCTATTAGCTGAGCACTACCTTTTGGATCGGAACACTAGTCGAGAAGATATACTTACATAAAGCAGGCCCTATCCTTTCCAGCTTTTCAATTCATCCCTTGATCAATTTATAGGTCCCTAGCCTAATCGCATTCATCTAACCACCTTAACTTGCTAAGGGAATAAATTTAACGAGAACTTTCAGTGCGCACAAACATAGAAGCCGCGGAAAAACATAATAGGTAGAAGGATGTAATAAGTTGCGAGTGAAAATGGTTGTGGAAAAAGAGTTAAAGTCGATAACTATAAACACATTGGCTTACACAGTTCCTCCTAAAACAGCCGACAGGAGGTCTGAAAGCATTACTGCAGAAGAGGACATGCACATAGTGGCCATCGAACACTTTATAGGGGTTAGTAGTGGAGGCTATCCTACTGATAATGGGCACGTGTTGTCAAAGAATCCTGACAACCCGTGGGTTAAATGGAGTGGAAAAGCTACTGGGATGGAGCCAACCGAGGAGAAAGGTTATTTCGGATACTGCGGAAGGGACTACTACTCTGAAGTAAACGGTGTTAACGACGTATGCGTGTACGAATGCTTCCCATCAGGCTATTTCCTCGTGAAAAGGGGCGAGAAGCTTTACATGCATTGCTACGCTGGCAACCCTACGAGTAAACAGGTTGTTTTCCATCACTGCGTACGCTTAATTTACTGGTGACCCATTAGTTGCAGGAGCGACGGTTTAAAAAGACGTACAAGCTTCTTAGCGCGCGAGTTTCATTACTTTTGTCATTTCTGCATAAGTATTTTTTAAGTCATAACAGATTTCCGTTCTCTTCAATGGAATAACAACCATGTTTTCTCTATCCGACTTCTCGTTATTACCTGGTAAGAGAATTTTACTGAAGGAAAGCTATTGAAGCTTGCGCAATGCGTAGGCCATGCATGCAAATCATGCTCCTTAGAGACACAGCTCTGCAGAAGTTCCTATAAACTCTTCATAAAGCCAGGGTTTTAGTACGTGTCAATTCTTATTGAAACATAAACCGGCCATGATTTAGACATTCTCTCCACGAAGATCCCACTACTAGTTATCCTCAAGACCTTCCTAAGCTCCTTCATCGCTTCCCTATTCCTTCTCAGTCCAAGATAGGCGATTATCTTCCTGCAGCGTGCCTCCACAAGCTTTCTATCGTAATTCAAAGCGTTAAAGTACTCCTCTGAAATTTTTCTCTTTATGCTGATTATCCTCCCCTCTTTTTCCAAAGCCTCCTTCAACGCACCCTTAAACAATTTTAAAGCCTCTTTTTTCCTTCCAAGCATTCTTAGGGCAAGGCCCTTGTAGTAAACCTCGTCAATATTAAAGAACTTCTGAATGAGGATGCTTCTCCACATCTCCCTCGCCTTCTTCTTCTCCCCCATCAGGAAATAGCATTGGCCAGCCCAGTACCTCTGTTTAGCCTCATGCCTATGCGGAGCATAGGGTGCTCCGACACCCAGGTTCTTCGGATAAGTCAGAGCCTTAAGAAAGCACTTCAGAGCTTCTTCATACTTCTCATTCTTCAAATTCTCTATTCCTCTTCTCACATAAGCTTCCACAAACAGCTCCCAGTAGCCATAGTATCCTTCAGCAGGAGTGAAAGTGTTCTCCTCGAGTATTTTAAGCGCCTCATCACACTTCCCGTCGTTAACGTATGCTACGGATAACGCTGCCAACACTGACTCCTTCTTAACCCTACCGCTTATCTTCTCTAGAGCCTCAATTGCTTTCTCAAAAAGACGAGCCATAGAGCAAACCTCGTAATACTCGAGGTAAAGCCTATAGTTCAGCGGATCCATGGCGATCGCTTCCTCATACTCTTTCATAGCCCTCTCATAGTCTCTGTACAGCTTGTAATAAGCAAATCCAAGGTTCCTATGGAGGACTGGGTGTTTCAACCCATTCTGCTCTGCAATCCTCCATTCTTTGATCGCCTCGTCAAATCTCCCGAAGTGAAATAGAAGATTTCCTAAATAGTATCTTGCTTTGGGACTCGCTGTAATGGTGATAACACTCCTGAGTATTTCCTCCTCTTCTATCCTGTAAGGAAAGACGTAATCCGGGTTCTTTGAATCGCCAATCCGATAATGCTTCTTCATTTTATCTACCTGTTGAAGCTTTCCGTAAACAAATCCCAGATAGTAATGAACCATGGGTCCATCAAGGCCTTTTAAAACCCCTGCATTCAGAATCCTCTCCGCATCATCGTATAGGTTAGCTCTTATGTATTCAACAGCTACTTCCAAGAGCTTATGCTCCCTAGCTAGGACAACCCTTTCAAACTCTGGGCTACCCTCTTTCTCTGAGCACAGCATCAACTCTGACAGCAAGGGGTAGTATAGTGGAAAAACCTCTAGGGCCCTGTGAACGGTTCGCAGGGCCTCCTCAATCTTTCCTTGTTTCCTCAAAGCAGCGGCAAGCAGGAACAGACACCTGAAATCCATAGTATCTTTCTCTGCAACCTCTCGAAGAACTTCTTCGGCTTTTCCATACTCTTTATTTCTCATTTTGATGATGGATATCCCGTAGGATGATGGTGAGAAGAATCTCATGGACCTCCTGGCCTCCCAGAACTCTATCTCGGAGCTAAACTCATCTCCCAGCTTGAGATGACATAGACCAAGATAATAGTAGATCCCGTAATCTAGGTTTCTCTTCAAGGCCTCTTCGAGAAGTTTAGTAGCCTCACCATACTTTCCCTTCCGGTAATAAAGAATGGCTAAGGAGCACAATGCTTTCGAGAAATTACTATCCACTTTTAATGCTTGCTTATACTTCAATTCTGCAAGCAATGTATTGCCCATTCTTTCCTCCAGTTCTCCATCAACCCAAAGCTCTTCAGCAGTCTTCTGTTTCTCAGCGTCGATGCTAAATTCACTTGGACGACGGTATACTGATTCGTCGATCCTTGTTCTATAGTCCCTACAATCCCAAGCTATGATCTCATTACTGTTTTCGTCTATGACTTCAACCTTAACCCTCTTATCCTTAGACCTAAGCTCCTTAACGAACGGGTTTCCAGGCGTTAAATCGAATTCCTCTTCAACAACTTCCGCGCCTAAATGAATTTTAATTTTAGCATTGGGAAAGTCCTTCGTCACATAAACCCCGATCATTATTCTGAAGGCTTTGTCTCCAGGCTTGGCATCAACATAAATCACAGCATCCTTGTTAGCATAGGAAATGCCATTTATCTTCGCGATTGGATACCACCATTCCTCCCATTCATCGAAGTAATGAGGATCAACAAAGCCAACTATGCTCTGCGTCCTATACTTGCCGGATTGAAGCTCTATGTAGGGCATGCCTCTATCCGAAAGTATCGGTGCCCAGAGCAAGCCGTACTCGCTGGTTCCCCACGTGAACCTCTTCTTCCCGGGCACTTTGAAATGGTTAGCATGCTGTACTAATCCATAATTCGTGTTGTAATCATAATACCCGAAGAAATCCTCCTCACAATCTATTATGAAGGCGTCGACACCAAACATGCAATTCTTATACCAGCTGACATCGAGGCCCTCTCTAGTCACTGGGAAAGTGTCATCTACTGTATGCTTGCCGGGAATGAAGACTCTGCTCCCTTCGGTGACCGGCACAGCTGCATTCGTCCAGAAATAGTATTTGGCCCTCAGCGGGTCGTTGTTAAAAGTTTTGATGGTGGTTTCTAGAAAGGCCCTTCCAGGCCTCAGGGTTAAACCAACCAAATAGTATATGTTGTTAAAGAGAATAACATTTCCTATATAGACAGTTATGCTACCGTCCTCCCATTCCTTAACCTTCCAGTCCACCGGGGAGAAGTTATCCGGAGTATGTTCTGGCCTATCCAGACAGTTAAACTCAATTCCATCAGATGTCCACGCTTCTCTAAGGCCTATAACAGGTCTTAACACCTCATTATAGTGAAACACGTGAGCATTATTAATCTTATCGTAAAGATCGTGAACCCTCGCCCCCAGGGAAGGTATTATCCTCATCTTTAAATACTCGTTTTCAACCACTATAGTTTCATACACAACCGGTTCAGGTTTATCGTTGAAATTGTTTAAACCGACGTATGGATAATACCGGAAGAACTTTGGAAGCGGGTCTTCATCAAGGATTCTATAAACTTGTAGTTCTGTTTTTTCTGTATGCCATTTGCTGTTCATAATGTTAAAAAAACATTAGCTATATAAAAACTTTATAGTTGCAAATAGATGCACGCTGCGCGCTTAGACTATTTACTAAACTGTCAGCCTTTTTATAAGCGAAATGCTCTCTTCAATCAGGATTTCTGCCGAGCCCTTCGCAAGCCTGTTCCACCATGTTGGAGTAACCTCGTACCCGCCCTGTTCATACGCCTCTGAGGTGGCTATGTACCCGCAATACCCATTCGCATAGGAGACGATGAGGGTTGGGCTCAGTGGAGAGCTCTTCTTGACGCGTATGCCGACTTCAACAAGGGGCTCACCCGGTATTCCAACCAGTACCCCCCCACCTATTCGCAAGGCCTGCAACGTTGTTTCAACCGTCTTCTCCAACGGCATTTCACGAATCATTCTCAGGTTTTTCTCATAATAATTTAGAATAGCCTTGTTCCTCATTATTGTTTCAGCATCCGCGTTTCTAGCCTCAAGCTGAGAAACATGTTTCTCCTGGTTTTCAAACAGCTTGCGGGCTGTCTCCATGGAGGGCTCCGCCAGCGGTAGCGTAACTTTTTTCCCTGCAGTCTTTACAACCGGCTCCTCCTCTGTCTTGATGAACCTCATAGCGTTAAGGGCAGCATACGCCACTATTCTTCCAACAGCTTCAACATCCTCAAACGTGCCTGGGCAAGCATACCCTAACGAGGTAAGGGGATTAATGTCTCCATCCGCCCCGTTCGTGAAAAGAGCCACATGGTTAGCGTTTAGCCTCGACTCGATTATTCTCGAAACTACGCCAGGATAGTCTGCTGAAATAAGGTAGTTCGTATCTCCCAGCACAACACCGTGGCACGCGTAATTCACAAGTGAGGCAATCGGGCTGCCGGATTCCTCTGTGACGAGTAGAACGCTAACATCCGGGTCAACAGGCCCATTGAAGAGCCTCCTGTTGAAGCCTACGATGGCTCTTCCAACACCCCAGCCGAGCTTCGCTCTTCTCGCCATTGCCGCCGAGTTTAAGCCTGCCGTCACCATTTTCTCGCGGAGAGTGCTCAGATAGTTTTCTAAGCCCGTTCCGGAAATATCTGCAGAAATGTCCGGGGGGAGCGATGGGCCAGAGTGGGTATGGGTTGCGGAGATCATTATGGAGCTTTCCACAAGCCCAAGCCTACTGGCCAACTCCTTCTTAACTTCAACCGTCAGGGAGTCAGGGATGTTAAGCAGGTCGTTAGCGATAAGTAGTAGAGCGTTTCCCCCGCGCTCCAAGTATAGTGTTCTCGTGTAAAGCCTATCATGCACTCCCTCAGAACCCTTGTATCTCGCTGCGAAACCACCCATCTTGACGCCGACGGGCGGAGTAATATCCTCCTTCGACGCTCCAGCTCGCATGCAAACCATGTTCTTAACAATCCTATTAAACCTTTAAACCAGCTGGTCAAGCCGAAAAGTTTAAGCAACTGAGCATTAGCCTGTTTCCCCGTTTTTCAGATAAGTTTTTTAGGCTATCCAGACGGTTTGGTGAAAGGTAGAAGCCGGTTGACTGGGTCTTCGAGCAGCATCAAGATTCACCTGGTCCCCACTTTCCATTATGATCTCGCGTATTTAATGAGCTTCGAAGAGTATTTTCCGAGGCTGAAACATATTTTCACAGAGGTGCTTAACATCATGGAGAAGAATCCTGAATATACTTATATGTTTGAACAAGCCTTGCTGGTAAACCTGTTCCGAAGGCTCTGCCCTGAGCATTGGGAAACGTTTAGGAAACTGGTTTCATCCGGAAGAATCGAAGTCACAGGCCCATATGTGCAGACGGATAACAATATTCCTTCAGGAGAATCCATTGTTCGCAACGCTGTTCTAGCTAAGAGGACGCTTGAGAAAATAGGGGGAGACACTAAAACAGCTTGGATGGGGGATGTCTTCGGCCAGAATGCTCAGACTCCGCAGATAGCTAAGCTCTGCGGCTATGAATACTTACAGTTTAGCCGAGGCCTTTACCGGAGCGGCGTTAAATCAGAATTCCTCTGGGAAGCCCTGGACGGTACACGCTTGTTGACATACTGCGGCGAATACGGCGGTGTCCAGTTTTCACAGGACGTGGAGGAGAATCTTAGGAGGATCAGCATGATTGTGGAAAGGCTTTCGAGAAACTCAGCTACTGATGAGGTTCTCCTTCTCAGCGGCGGCGACTGGGCTGTACCTGTTCAGAACACTCCTGAAACCGTGGAGAGATGGAACCAGGAGAATGCTTTAAAAATATGTTTCTCATCCGTCTCCCGTTTCTTCGAATCCGTGGCTGGGAAAGCTGTTGGGCTGCAGGTTGTCAAGGGGGATATGAATCCGGTGATGCGTGGAACCTACAGCAGCAGGATCAGGCTTAAGATTCGGAACAGGGAGGTTGAGAACCTACTTATCACTGCTGAGAAGCTTTCATCAATATGCTCGCTAATGGGGGCGGAATACCCTTCTGAGAAGCTTGAAGAAGCATGGGAGAAACTCCTTCTAAACCAGTTTCACGACGTGATTTGTGGAAGCTGCGTCGACCCTGCTTTCGAACAGGCTTTACAATGGTATGCGGAGAGTGAAAGAATTGCGAACAGGATTATAGATGAGGGTCTAGACTTCTTGTCTGGAAAGATTGGCACAAGCAAGGTGGAGGGTAAGCCAGTCCTAGTCTTCAACCCGTTGGGCTTCGACAGGCGTGACATCGTTAAGCTGAGGCTGACTTTCGTTAAGCCGGGTGTTAAAAGCGTCCGGGTTTTCGACGACGAGGGGAGAGAGATTCCGGTGCAGCTTTCTGAGAAGAAGTATTACGGCGAAGCTCCTCCGCCACATCTCCCGATCGGCGGGAAGGTTGAGTTCCGTGAAGAACCGGCGGAGGCAGGCTACACTAGGGTTGAGAAAGGCTTCTCCGGAAATGGTGGAGCAAGCCTTAGGGAGGCTCTGGTAATGTTCATCGCAGAGGTGCCGGCTCTCGGCTACAGGGTTTACAGCCTGCAGGAGAGTGGTGAGGAGCAGGAGTATCCGACCAGCCTAAGCGTTTCCAGCAGGATTCTTGAAAACAGTTTTTACCGGATTTGTTTCAACGAGGACGGGACTATTCGCAGCATAGTTGACAAGGAGACTGGTTTAGAGTATGTTGACCCTGAAAAGCCTTTCGCAAACAATCTTCTGCTTCAGATCGACAGGGGAGACCTGTACAACATCATGCCTATGCTTGACCCTAGGGATCCTCTACCGATGCAGGTTCGAGAGAAGCTGGCTGAAGTAGCGCGGGAGCTCCACCTGGAAGACCTTAAGCTCTGGGACCATGTTGAATCGAGAAACATGCCTGTTAAAATAGATGTTTTAGAGAAGGGTCCGGTAAGGGCTACAGTCAGGGTTTCAGGCGTCCTCAGGTTCTGGGTTGGCATAAGCGTAGTGTTCACTCAGCTTATTCACCTCTACGATGGTTTGAGGAGAATAGATTTTGAAACCAGGCTCACACCATCCGGGAAGCAGTACAGGATTAGAGTATGCTTTCCAACAAACATCAGGAAGGGAATGATAAGGCATGAAATACCTTTCGGCCATGTTGAGCGGCCGGAGGGAGAATACCCTGCGCAGAACTGGATTGACTATAGTGATGAGGAGAAGGGGCTGTGCATAGTTAACTGTGGTCTTCCAGGGAACAATGTGGTTGACAATGTCGCTATGGTTTCGCTTCTGAGAAGCGTTGCTTTCGAATACAAGGGTGTGAGTGAAAAAGGGTTTGAGGAGAACGTGCAGCACTTGTTCAAATACTCGCTCATCCCGTTTAGGAAGAATGATCCTGAGTATCTTCCTTGGAAACATGCTGCTGAGCTGAACAACATGCTTATAGCCAGGACGGTTTCAAAGTCGAACGGGCTGCTCCCGCTGAAGCATAGTTTCCTTAGGGTCGAGCCAGGCAGCGTAATGCTGTCCTCCTTGACGCGAGACGGTGAGCATGTTCTGGTAAGGGTTTACGAGGCCAAGGGCGTTAAAACCGGTTGCAGAATACGGATTACCCTGCCTTTTAAAAAGGCTGTTGAGGTTGACTGTTTAAACAGGGAGACTGGGCGTAGAGTGGAGGTTGAGCGTGAAACAGTTAGGCTTGAGATGAACGGTTTCGAAATAAAAACCATTAGACTATGCTGATGGAACGCTTAAATCCATGCTGCTGCCTACCCTCTGCGAACCGGAATGTCCGAGAAGGTTAGACTAGGGTTTGTAGGCTGCGGAGGAATAGCTGTAGCACATTTGAAAGCCCTCGCTAAAAACCCGTATGCGGAGATAGCTGCTTTCTGCGACATAAACCTTGAGCGTGCTAAAACCGTTGCCTCTCAGTATGGTGCGGCTGGAGCCACGGTTTACAGCAGGTCTGAAGAAATGTTTAGAAACACTAGTCTGGATGCTGTTTACATCTGTCTCCCGCCTTTCGCCCACGGGGCTGAGTTTGAAGCCATAGACCGTGGAATACCGTTCTTCGTGGAGAAACCTGTAAACCTTTATTTTGAACAGGCTAGGGAGATAGCTGCAGCCGTTGAAAGGAAAAGGGTTTTAACGAGCGTCGGCTACATGAACAGGTACCGGAGCGGGGTTCAAAAAGTCAAAGAGATTCTCCGACAGGATCCTCCCATACTTGTGCTCGGAGGATGGATCGGGCAGACTCCCCGCCTGACGCCTGAGGCAGCGATATACAGCTGGTGGGTCGTGAAGGAGAAAAGCGGTGGACAGTTTCACGAGCAGGTGACCCACACCGTCGACCTGGTAAGGTTCATGTGCGGCGAGATTACTGAGGTTCAGGCTTACCCTGCTAAAGGGTTTAACAAGAATGTTTCGCCAAACTACAATATTGAGGACGCTAGCGTGGTTAATATTAAACTGGCCAACGGCGCTGTTGGAAGCCTCTGGGCCTCTTGCTCAGCAAACGGTGGAGGGGGAGGAGTAAGCCTAAGCATTTACGCGGGCCGAACGACAGCCCTGTTCACCGGGTGGGAGCATTCCCTACGCCTCCTGCAGGCGGGTGTTGAGCCCGAGGAAATACCTGGGGAACCGAACATTTTTGAAATAGAGGATAACGCGTTCATAGATGCTGTCAGGCTTAAGGATCCTTCGAAAATACTCTGCCCCTATACAGACGGCTTGAGAACGCTTACGGTGACTCTTGCAGCCAATCAGTCGATGATGAGTGGGGAGCCGGTCAAAATCCCTTTTAAATAAGCACAGCCGCAGGCCACCTGTTCAAGGCTAGCCTCAAAATAGTTCCTGGAAAAAGCTTAATAGGTTAACGAGTTTCATAATTCTCTGTGAATAGAGAATGATAAGAGTCCTCTACGTTGGGGATTCCGGGACGATGGCGCTAGTATACACGGGTTCACCATTCTGGGTGGAGCAGAAGAATCTTGAAGTCAGAAACTTCGGCCTGCCGCTGCTCCGCGCCCTTGAAGGAGACACCGGTATTGAAGTAACATACATGCCCACCTGGGAAGCCTACCGCAGTTTTCCGAAGAATCTTGAAGACCTGTTAAAATACGATGTTTTAATACTGAGCGACGTTGAGTACGACTGCATAATATACTATCCTGAGTTCTACACTCCCAGCAAGTATGGTGAGCACATAGTTATGCCGAACAGGGTTAAAAACATCAGGGAGTTTGTACGGCTGGGCAGAGGGCTGGCGATGCTCGGCGGATGGCAGAGCTTCGCCGGGAAATATGGGAACGCGCTTTGGCAGGGCACGCCTGTTGAGGAGGCTCTGCCCGTGAAAATGCTGGATAGGGATGACAGGGTTGAGCACCCGGAGGGAGCGCAGATAAAAGCGTTAAAAGAAGACCATCCCGTCATGAGGAACATAGACTGGAGCACTGCGCCCCCGCTCTTAGGCTATAACAAGGTTCTGCTTAAAGACGGGTCTGAGCTTCTCGCCACGGTGGGGGAGGGAGACGTGCTAATCGCTACCTGCAAGTTCGGCGAGGGGAGAAGCTTCGTCTTCACCTCGGACCCAGCACCTCACTGGGGTATAAACTTCATGAAATGGCACTACTACGAAGTCTTCTGGAGGCAAGCCATTAAATGGTTGGCTGGAAAAATCTAGTCCAATTATGAGCATTGGCTAGAAGCCTTTAATAACTTTTGCATTTTTATCAATTAGCGCGCGCTTTTGAAGAAATAGAGAAGCATAAAGACGAACTTCTAGACAAGGTTTCGAAGCATGCTTTGAACTAGCCTTGATTAAAGCTAAGCGCGTTCTCAGCTACCATGAAGAATAAGCTGCTAATAAATGATCGATGAGCAAAGTGTTGTTAGAAGAAAATGTTTATATAGTCATGGTATAACTTTCACCGTATGGTGGAAACTGTGGAAGAAACATTGAACGTAGACAAGCAGGGCAGGATTGTTCTTCCCGCTCGTATCCGGAAAGCTATAGGAATGGAAAGAGGAGGAAAACTGCTAATTAGGCTTGACGGCTCAAGGATAATACTTGAACCTTTCCCTAAAGACCTGAAAAAGAGTGTTGAAGAATGGGTTAATTTAGTACGAAACATGGAAGTTAATGTTTCTGAAGAAACTTCTGAGGAAAGCTGGAAGTGGATGAGCCGTGAATATGCTGAAAGGAAACTTGGCCTATCCTGAAGGAATATTAGATGTGAGCATAATAGTCGTCATATGCTTCGATAATCCCCTTAAAGAGCATGGTATAAATTTCATTCATGATGTACTTATTCAGAAAAAACATGTCGCTCTTCCGGTTTCGTCTATAATAGGGGCATACCACATAGCTACTAGGTACCTAAAAGTATCAAAAATCTCTGCAAAAAAAGTTCTAGTAGGTCTTTTGGTTACAAGATCTCCTGCACTGTATCCGTCAATAGCACCTGAACTAGCCATTGATGCTCTCGAGTACGCAACATACTATAATGTTGAGTCTTGGGATGGTTACTTGATATCTTTAGCAAGAAGCCTAGGAACTTCAATAATATATTCATTAGATAAAGAGCTTGCAAAAGTGAAGGAAGTATCGGTAGTTAACCCATTTCCAGAGGAAGCAGTTAAACAGTATCATGAATTCATAAAAAAAGTATTAAAGTCTTAGAAGCCTTTGATGTCAGATTAAGCGCGTAAGCGCGCGCTAAACAAATCCAAGCATGCCTGTGAACGTTAAGCAAGCACTTGCTTTGAGAGCTTGGCTTCTGTCCCAGCCAACTTGGACTGAGCATTGTCTAAATCTCTCTGCAAGTCCTCCATCTGCCTTTGCAGCATGGGCACGGTGTTCCTACAACCTTTTAATTCTTCCTTCGGGTGGACAAGACTTATAAAGAACCCGTTGTACCTAAAAACGGAATGTCTGAAATAACTTATGAGAGCCCAGCGATAACGATGAAAGACTACGAAAAGTATAGGGGCAAACATGTTGTAATTTCAAGGATGAAATAATATCTGAAGGCTCGAGCTCGGTCGAGGCTGTGGCGAAAGCCTTGGAAAAACATCCTGAGCTCAAAACTGAAGACCTGGAGATAACATACATACCTTTTGAGGAAACATTAATCCTTGAAGTTTACATTTAAGTATAGAAGAGAGGAAGCCAAGAAGAGGATCATCTATAGGCCAATTGTAGCGCGCACTTCCGCCTGGGAAGCCCTCTATGCGCAATATGTTGTTGCTAGCGTGCGCTATCATATCCTAAAAACCTTTCTTTTAACAGAACCCTTATCAACATTTATACTCACGCGCTGCTATAAATTAGTGGCATTTAATTTTTTGGCGCGTGCTTTAGCGCGCGGCTCCCTCTGCAAGGGATGTAGAAACCGGCTTTCAATCAGGAGCAAAAAGGAGTAATGATGCTTTCTCGGTGCACAGTAGACTTATGTAGTGGTATGAGCAAAAATGGAGAAACAACCCTTCCAGTGTTCAGCGAGCATTAGGGACGTTAATCCCTAATGCTTCTCCTGCTCTTCAGCTGCTTGGCGAAGTAACTCGACCTCCATCGGGTCAAATGGTGTACCATCAGGATTAAGAAGATCGTGCTGCCAGACTTTTGGTGGCGGATCACCAGGCTTAGAAGACCAGTCTAGATGAGTCTGGGTTTTACCTCTAACCAAGCCCCAGAAATACCAGCCAATCCGGTGCTGAAAGAATATGGGCAGTAATGCTGAAAAAGTATTGCCTACTTGTCGCCGTAAAAACTCTGTGCAAACCATTGGGCGTTTCGACTTGTTCACGCGCTCTTTCAGGAAGTCGATTTTTGCCAGGACGCGGTCAGGTGGTTCATAAGCATGAAAGGAGATGAAGTCGGACAGCTGAGCGAGCCGCTGATGCATCTTGTCTTCGAAGTTTGACCATAGACCGGTGGTTAAAAATTGTGTAGGAGAGGCTTCTCGTGCCCATCTGAAGGCTGCTTCCACCAACGGCAAACTTTTCACACCCATGCCTGAATTACCGGGTTCGTTGTAAAGGTCCCAAGCAATCACCCGTTCGTCTCTGGCGAAACTGCCAACAACATCCTTAACATACTCTTCAAGTCCCCGCCACGCGGTTCTGTCTAGGACGCGAGATCGGCCTGGGCTGGCTACCCAGCGGCTGTTGTGCACACCGGGTATAGGCGGCTCCTGGGGCCCCAGCTTAGGCTCTTGATTCCAGCAGTCGTCAAATAATACTAGCATCACGCTAATTTTATGCGTGTCGGCAATGCTTAAAAATCGGTTCAATCGGCTCCTGAACCCCTGCGGATCTGCCTCCCAGACCATATAGTGTAGGAATACGCGGATGCTGTTTAAACGGATTCGTTCTGCCCAGCCTAATTCTTCATCTATCGTTTGCTCATCAAAGGTTTCCGCCTGCCACATTTCAATCGTATTTACGGCAGTGCGAGGAATATAGTTGCAGCCTCGTATTAAACCAAGCTTACGATAGCTCTCCATTATAAATCTCAATATATGGAGAAGGTTTTCTTAAAAGACTTTAAGGCATCTTCAAAAGTACCCTTGAAACCGTAAAGGTAATAGCTGAAGTAGGTGGTTGTGCCCGTGTTAACCCTTATCCAGGGCTGGATCTCAATGTAGGAGTAGTGTGAATCACCGTTCTCCGGAGTGTTCATCCAGATATGGGTTAGGAACGGGGTTTTCGAATCATAAGCCATTATGAGTCCAAGCTTCTCCTGCTCATCGTAGCATGCAATCCAGTCCTCCTCGAGGAAAAGCCTTTTACCGTAAAGCCTGCCCCTATATCTTTCCTTGAGAATACCGTTTTTAGAGGGATAGTAGATCACGTGGCTAGCGTCAACATTGTTCCCAAGCCTGATTAAAGGGTTGACGCCGATCACGTTAAGCTCAGGGTTGACGAAGTCCGCCTCATACCTCACCTCTAGCAGAGTCGTGCCTCCGAAAAGCTTGAATGTCTTCTTTAAAAGGTTCCCGTTCATATCTGCCTCTGCAGAAACTACTGCACTATCCCCCTCCTTCTTCACCACCTTAATGTTGAAGTTTTCATGTCCCTCGACGGTCGGCTGCTGTATGAATTCCTCTAAGCCTCCGAACGGGTAGAATCTTCTCTTCCTGCCTGAAACCCTCCAGTCCTCAGGCTTCTTCGGGTATAGTTTGAACAGCAGGTCTGCCTCCAGCCTCTTCAACCTGTACTGCAACAGCCTTCCCCCTGGAGAGATTACTTTAGCCACCACGTGCTCGTTTTCAAGCACTGCTTCCTCAAGACCGTCTTCGTCGAAATCCCCCTTATACGCTACGGCTCTTCCTTCAAAGTTTTCCACCAGAAGCCTGCAGGCTGTTTTCCCAGTGGAGAAAACCAGGTTCACCAAGTATTCTCCAGTCTTCAGGTCGAGTGGAACCATGGTTTTAAAAGGCTTATGCAGAGGAGCCTGGATTCCTACGGATTCTTCGAAAACCATGCTTCCCCTGTGGGAAACACTTACTTTCAAATCGGCTTTCTCAACACCGGTATTGTTCCACACGGTCACCGGTATTTCCACACGGCCCTCTGAAACCAGAAGCGGGAAAGTGGAAACCATGGGCGGTGCTTCAAAGAAGCAAAGGCTCCTCCAGCAGCCTTCTTTCGAAGAGAATTCTACGAGCAACAGGCCGTAAGACCCGTTTAACTCTTCAGACGCAGATATTTCGAGAACAATGTTTTTCTTCTCACCCTTGTCGAGACGCATAGTCATGCTGTTCGGCTGAACAACCCTGATGCCACGGCTCGCCTTGACTTGAAGAACCCCTTCTAAAGGCTTCTCAGCCTTATTAATCATTGAAACCATGAGGCTCAGCCCATCCAGCTTCGAGGAAAGCGAGAAGCATGTTCCGTAAACCCGGCGTAGATACTGCTTGTCGGCGAGAAGAATCCTCACCAGGTTTACGAGCATTGAAGGACCCACTGTCTTCCCGTCTTCAAACACTCCAACAGCTTTCCGAGAAAGAATCGTTTTCACAATTCTCTCCTTAGATTGTAGTTTATGATCCTCCTTGTCGACGAACAACCAGATGGAGGGAGGTGCCTCCCCCCATTCCAAATGGTGTGGAATAATTAAGAAGGGTGTTTCCAGCTCCTCAAGATACTCGCTATTACCCTCGTGAAAAACATAGCCGTCTAAATGGTTCTTCAACATGTCAACATCGGAATCCAGAAGATTGTTGAACACTCCGAAAAGCATTTTCCCCGGCTTCTTCACACTGCACGCGTCAGCAGCATCTGAGGACTGGGGGTCAGGATACTCATCCCAGTCAACCATGAGACACTTACCGTCGCCAGTAAACTGGCCTGAGAAAACAGTGAAATCAAGGCCAAGCTCCTCTATCTTCGGAGTCAACTCCTTAACCGTTAAATCCTCACCCGGGCCAACGATGAAAACCCATTTGCAGCCCAGCTTAAGAGCATCCGCCATTATTTTACCCGGGTGCCTAGGCAGAGGGGTCACCGTATATCTTCCGCTAGTGTGGAAGGGCCATCCCTTCCATATTTCATGCGTGTCCAAAACCTTTTTACCCTGGTCAAGCAACTCTAGAATTCTTCTCGAAACCGCAATACTCCTAGAGGCAATAATCATCACAGTATTTTGACTCGGATGCTGGCGGAGATAGAGGAGGAAAACATCCTTGCCGCAATGCTCCTCCGGAACTTCCTGTTTAAGCGTTGCCCAGAGATGCGCGTTAAAATCGAGGAGAACAATCAGGTTGGATTCAGCAGCTTCCTTCTGAAACTCCTCCGGAGAAGGGTTGGAGACTACTTTGAAACCCTCCAGCCTCACAAATCTCTCGAAAAACCCTTCCTTCATCCAGAATTTTCCGAAACCTTTTAGAGAACTATTCCTGTTCTCAATGTTCTTCACCTTCGCATCAAGATCCTCAAAGCAGAAGTCTATCCCAAGATATGAGGCTGAAACCCATTTTTTACTCATCCATTCGCGAGAGAATCCTTGAAACTCATCCTCGGTAAGCGTAAAATCACGCAAACAGTTTTCAGAGGCTTCGCCATGCATTTTAAAGATACCGCTTGCTTAAGTAAAATATAAGGTTTTAAAGATAATAAGGTAACGTGTAATTTTTACTGTCTATCGCTTCCTTACTCTATCATTCCAGCTGTATGCTTGACAGCATATTGTTTCTAACCGGCTTATGGTGAGCCGTACGGAAAGGGGATGCGTGTTGCTAGACACTGTATAAATGTACACGTTTGTACAGCAAGATTTAAGAACCTTCTTCTAGGGCGCATGGAAAAGTGTATGGAGCGCTGGAGAAATGGTGGAGAGTAAGCCTAAGGTCCTCGTGCTCGACAGCTTCGACCAAGAGTTTTTCGAAAGGCTAGAAAAATACTGCGAGGTTCTGAATGAAACCCGTATGGATGAGGCTGAAATACTTATAGTCAGGAGTAACACTAGGGTTGACAGACAGTTCATATCCCGGCTTCCGAACCTTAAGCTTGTCGTGACTGCTACTCATGGGGAGGACCATATTGACAAGCAGGCTCTGGCGGAGCGTGGAATACCCTACAGGACTGCTCCTGTTCAAAGCTATGATGTTGCGCAGAGCGTGATGGCTTATGTTTTCGCGTTCGCCACCAACATGGTTACCGCGGACAGGTCTATGAAGAGGGGCGAGTGGAGAAAGAAGGAGCTCGTAGGATTCAGGGTGGAGGGTAAAACACTTGGAATAATAGGTTATGGGCGCATAGGGAGGGAGGTTGCTAGACAGGCTTTAGCGAACGGCTTGAAAGTAATCGTTTACGAGAAGGATGCTAAGGCTAGGCTGGAGAATAGGCTTCCCGTAAGGTTTGCTGAAACCCTTGAAGAACTTCTTTCAAGCTCCGACATAATCACTATACATGTCCCCTTAACGGAGGAAACGAAAGGAATGATTGGGGAGCGTGAGCTGGCGCTTGTTAAGGACGGTGCCTACCTGATAAACACTGCCAGAGGAGGTATCGTGGATGAGCAGGCATTGTTGAAAGCATTAGAAACCAATAAACTTGCAGGTGCAGCTTTAGATGTTTTCTATCACCAGCCACCCTTGCTGAACAATTCCTCCGAGAAGCTTGCTCGCCACGAGAAAGTTATCGCATCACCACACAGCATTGCTCAAACCACTGAAGCTCTCAGAGAGAAAGGGGAGAGGGTGCTCCAAATCATCAAGGAATACGTGATGAAAACCAGTGAGCCTTTCAACGCATATTTTTAATGGCTTTATTGCCCTTAGTTGCTAGCCTAATCATCTTTAATAGTCTCCCCTAACCCTTCCAAAGCCCCAGCAATAATCCAATGAGGAAGGTTGCAGAGGAGTATGGTAATACATTCTGGAGACTGCCGCCCAAGTCGATTATCTTTGGCAGAAACTCCATAGCCTTGTCGAAAACATCTTGAAAAGTGAGGCTCACGTACCCTGTGGCTATCAGGACTACGACCAGTATCATGAGAACCAGTATCAGCGTAATGGCACGCTTAATCATGAGGCCCACTAAAAGTCCAATAATAAAGGGAACAACGATCGGAACTATCCATGCAAACTCAGGTGGGATGGTCACGACAGACCCCATGAAACGAGGCTTAAACCCATTTAAAAAGTTTATGTCACACCTAGTTTTCTGACCAGCCTGAATGTCCTGCAGCTAATAGCCTATGCTTCTCATCATTTCTACATTCCTAATCACAGTAGCCGGAGAAAGAAGTCGTACATTGGCCCTTTAAGCATCATGCTTTCCAGCATTTCTCGGCAGCTTGCCTTAAGCACAATCGGTTTAACACTACCTCCGAAACTGAGAAGCTCGCCAGAGTATATGATGCATCCTTTAACCCCCTTTATTGAAAGAGCCAGCTTCACAGCCTCTTCCAAGGACTTCCTACACTCAGACTTAATCATGTTTCCTACACGCGTGGAGACAGCATCTGCAAGCGCAGCATTCTCAGCAACTACCACTGCAGCATCTGCTTCTCCGAAGGAGAGAGCATGGCTGACGCTACTTGAACTCGTAGAAACACCGATTCTGTCTTGAGAAGGGTCCAGAATAAGCCCAAGGTTAAGCTCCCTTCCGGTATACACGCCTACAACAGCCTCCCTATTCATTCTCGTCGAGATTTCCCCACCGTTTTCGACAATAGCTATTGTAGCACCCATCGTGAGCATAGCGTCTAGAACAGTGTCTGCAAGAGCCCCAGGCAGAGAGGCCATCGGTCCAACCCCTGCTTTACTGGAAGCTTCCAGAGCTACTGATACTGCAGGAGGAACCTCTCCACTCCGTTTTATGGGTTCAAGACTATATAGAAATTCCGGGTGCTTCTCAACGTAGTTCTGGACTGCTTCCCTCTCCTCGATGAACTTGGCTAAACCCTTGCTCACTATAGAAATGTTTTCCGATGCAATAAGCAGGTCAGCCTCCCTATACGTAGTTCTCAAATAGAATAGGCCGTTTCTATACGTTAATACTGGCCTAGTACTCATTTGTACAAAACTACCGCTCTCACCGGACATGACTTCAAACAGTTCCCACAAAGTATGCACTTCTCCTCCTCCAAAACAAGTTTTCTCTCCAAGCCTAAGGTTAAAGCATCTGTCGGGCACACTGCGGTACAAGCACCGCAATCAATACACTTATCCCTGTTGATCTCAACATATCTCGGAATCTCTTTCACTTCAACATTGTTGGACCTTAGTATTCCGATGATTTTCGAAACAACATTCTCGTCAGCGTTCACCTCAACTGTCATTATGCCCTCAGTAGCTGTCAGTCTGGCGTTCAAAATGTTTATCGGAACTCCTGATTCAAGTATCGCTTTAGAGAGTATGGGCTTATTCACATGTGCTGGAGAATACCTTAATTCAAGCCGGGCCTTCAACCACAACACCTCCCCCCTGTGTTTTCAAAAGCCTTGACAAATCTGCACTCGTTATGAGTCCGAGAACACGGTTCTCTTCATCTACTACTGGTAGGCCTGTAATATCATGCTGCTCCATTCTTTTAGCAACAATGTCAACAGTTTCTTGGGGTTTTGCAACTATGACTTTCCTAGTCATTATTTCCTCCAAGGTTCTCGCGTTAATCGCTACTGCCTTAGCTATATCCCATGTCGTCACTATCCCTACAAGCCTATTCTGCTCATCGACCACGGGCACATGGTCAACGTTTCCCCTCACCATTCTTTCAGAAACATCCCTAATGGAATCCTTAGGGTTGGCTGTCAAAGGATTCTTCCTCATCAGCTCTGCCACCTTTGGCTCCGGTCTTCTAAGCGGCATAGTCTTCTGCACAACATCCTTGTTCAAGGGTGCAACGGGTCTACTCAGCTTGAAAACACCTTCCAAAATCCATTTCTTAAGTGTCTCCGCCACCTCCACAGCCATTCTTAGGCTGGACATGCTTGCAGCCTTAACCGTTCTATCGCCTAGCCCGACTTTTCCAGACTTAAGCTCCTCATAGCTAACCCTTCTTAAAATTGGTCTGTTGACAGAGGGAACACTGTAGTCAATAATCTCTGTATATATTTCTCTGTCAGGCGTTGCAGCATTCCTCGCCACATTCATGTTTACTATGGGTATTGGTATACCAACTCCAACGTAGAGAGTTGAACCGTATTTATAAAAGGTTGCACCCCTTAGAAATCGAGGGTTCATCTTCTTCAAATCCCCGGCAACCATTATTGTAGAAAGGTATTTGGCAGGATAGTGCTGGGTACCCTCTCCCATAATGTAGCCAATTCCTCCTCCCAGAAATATCCTGGACCCTATACCTAATGTTTCTAAATCCCGGTCCTTGTATAAAGGGCTTAGTTCTCCCGATCCGGAATATCCGATATTCCCGTAATTAGGTAAAAGTGTTCCAAGATAAGTATAGAGTGTTCTCTCGCTTGAGTTAGTGGCTGCGAAATACCTCTGATAGGCATTCCTTGGGTTAACTAGAACAGCCTGGTTTAAATCGTGGATTGTTATGACTGTTTCAACATGTTTCCTCGGGTAACAATCTGTACCGTAACCCTCACCCCTAAGTATAAGCTCCCTACCACTCACCAAGTCTTCTATGACGTGTCCACCGCCATAATCAATGCCCTTTGTTTCGCTAAAAGCTGTTGCACCGATATACCCGTCAACTGCAGCCAAGCCCTTATACACTGGGACATCGTTCAACCATGCTTTTGTCATCTTTATAGGTGGGTCAGCATGCCCAAAGTTCAGAAACGCGCCGGAGCTGCACATGGCTCCGAAAGTCCCGGTGGTAACTACGTCAACTTCTCTCGAAGCTCTTTCAAGACCAGAGCTCTCCGCCAGTTTCACGAATTCTTCTGCCGTCAGGACCACAACGTCTCCCTTAGCTATCTTATTGTTTATCTGCCCTATTGTTCTTAGAGACTCGTCCATTTTTTAAACCACCTTAAAAAGGGCCGGAAAATAACTGTGTTATAAGCTTTTCTACAGTTATGAATGATTTATGTTATTTCGATTACCCATAGTAATAATCTATTAGTCGCCTTTTATGGTTATCGCCGAGACTTTTCAGAAGAACAACTACTTACAAGCATCTATATGTTTTTAAAAGCATGACGCATGTCTAAACGGCTATGAAAACACTCAAATATATTTTAAACTTAATTCCTCTGCTATCTCATGATATTTTTCATGAACTCCATGGCCCATCCTTTCTTCTTCAATCTTCTCAAAGCTTTCTAACAACTTCCCAAAATCTTCTTCATTAAGCACTTTTCTTCCAATTGGGTAAAGCACGTTATCCTCTTTAGAAATATGAGCTTCAAGCAACTCGACATAGTATGATGCGTTCTCAGAAAAAAGCATGTACCCATTCTTATCACCTTTTTCTATGTTTTCTATCGCCCGCGACATCTTTTTAATTAGATTTCGTCCCTGCTCATGCTCCTGAAGCATAACTCCTATAGGGCCTCCTGATCGAGAAACTCCACGGCTTTCTAAAACTGGGAACAAGATATCCTCCTCTTTGCCATGGTGACATTTATCTGCAAACATTCTCAAGAATTCTAACGCTTTCTTAAGCTCTTCGACCGGAGGATTGACACCCGCCTTTATATTCTCTGATGCTTTCTTCAAAACCTTTAGAACTTTCTCAATTACCCTGTGCTCCCCCTCTAGTACTTTTAATGGGTCGTTCATCATTCTGTTTTCAGCATACATTCATGCATATAAGATTTCTGGTGATGCAATTCTTTTATAAGTGTGCCTTATCTGGAATGTCCAGGGTATTCTTGTTTTTTCGGGAAACATTTAAATTTGAGACATTTCAACTTCAATGGATACGTTGAAATCTTATCCTTACTCTAAAGGTTTTTATAACACTGTTATATAAAGGCTTTATAGAATGAATATGGAAAGGCACTTAGAAGTCTCGAAGTGTCGACTTACCATCGTCAAAAGATATTTGATACGAGCGCCAAACTTGGAATTACACGTTTTTGGGGGGAGGGGTAAAGGTTGAGTAAGGTTTTCAGCGCAATTAGTCTTCAAATGTTCAACAGATTCGCCGAAAACCTAGTGCAATATAGGGGGTTAAAACCATATCCCATCGAGGAAATAAAGGGGTTTAGTGTTGAAAAAGATCTACACGTGTTCATAAAGCGGGAACACGATAATATTGAAGGTACTGACCCTATCAGATCAATAAAGAGAAAGCCGGCAAGCATAATGGGTTTATTCGTGGAAGAAGTTAACCCATATTCAAAAGTTTGGATCTCCGCTTCATCGGGTAACTTTGTTGAGGAACTTGGTATTTTGGCGAATGAAGCAGGCAAAGATCTTTTTGCTGTTGTTCCACCGCGAACACCTTCCCAGAAGATTGAAACCTTGAGGAATTTAGGAATAAACATTGTTAAGGTTTCTGAGGAAGAATACGACCTGTGCCCAAGGGAGTTCACAGTGTTCTGGGTTAGGGCTCTTGTGAACAGGCTTAATAGCACGGATGTGCTAAACATAGACCAGTACAACAGCATTCTGAATCCTCTTTCTCACGTTTTACTGACTGCTAAAGAAATAGATGAGAAGTTTGAAAACGATTTAACTCACATTTTCGTTCCATTGGGAAGTACAGGAACTTTTGCAGGCATATGCGAGTATTTCTCAAGGTTCCGCCCAAAGGTCAAGATAATTGGTGTTCAACCAACTATGGAGCATCATATACCAGGCGTTCATTACGTCATGGGCGATTGCAAGTGGAGTCCGGAAATCTTCGGATTGCCTGACAAGAGAAGCTTGAAGATTTTAACAATAGACGACAAATCTGCGTATCTAGCGCTTTCAGAGCTCGAAGTTAAATATGGTGTTCACGGAGGGCCTTCAAGCGGGATGGTGTTCGCCGCCCTAAAGAAGGAATTGAACACTATGGAAGATGGTAGTAATATACTTGTATTGTCAGCTGATAGTTCGTGGGATTACGTGGAATGGAACAGGGCTATTTTAACGAAACTTAAAAATGAATCTGTATTCTCCGAAGAGGATGATGTATTGGTAGAAAAATACATGGGGCTTCTACAAAGGAGAGAAGATGCGTCCAGAAGAGTATTGAAAGTAAAAAACACCTATAAGCCTCCTAAAAAAGGGCAACTTTATAGCCTAGAGGAATTCGAGGATCTTTTGCCGAACTTGTTAAATAAAACTTAGCACGCTACGAATAATAAGGTATTTATAGGTCTCGAATCGTTTCACGGCCATAAGCATAAAACACGAGAGGTAATGCTATAGTCAGATAACCAAGATGTATAATAACCCTGGCCCATTCAGCAGCAACCGTGTAGCCGAACATCACCGCAAGCACGGAGCCTATCAACCCCTTATGATGTAGAGGATTGTCAACCGACAAGTTCAAGTTAAAAGCTAATTCGCCAAGCCAACCTGTACTAACTCCTATCCCCTCCATATATTCCAGTATTTCATGAGTACCATAACCAGCTAATCCGCCAGCTAAAAATACAAGTAGCAAGCTAGTGTAGTAGAAGACTCTCCGAATATTGATTTTCATGCCAGCCATGAAAACCAGATAGGCGAAAAGTACTGAAGCCATTATGCCTAAAGTAGCACCGCCGAAAGTGTTCGCAGGATCTGCTAGAAGAAAGGGTGTTAGAAAAAGCACGGTTTCAAGGCCTTCTCGAAAAACAATTATGAAAGAGAAGAATGTAAGTGCCAGGGCTGTGCCCAGAGTCGTGATGGTTTCAACTCTTTTTTCAATTTCTGCTTTAAGCTCTCTTCCCCTGGTTGCCATCCAATAGATCATAGAAGTTAGGACTATTACTGCAAGAAAAGCAGCAACACCTTCAAACAACGCTTTAGCAGGTCCAGTGAGGATCCCATACGTAAACCAAACGAACGCTCCGGAGACTAATGCTGTGGCTATTGCTAGACAAATACCGTAATTGACATAGCGTGATAGTAACCCTCTTCCAGTTCTCTTCAAGTATGTTAATACTATTGCTACTATAAGCGCTGCTTCCAACCCCTCTCTGAATGCCAATAAAAATTGGCCTATCATCTTCGTTGCCTTTTCCTAAACGAAAAGCACTATGCTGCCCTTCTTAGCGGCTTTAAGTGCTCTCTGGAGAAAGGAAACAGCTTCCTCTATTTGAACACCTGGATAAAGCGTTTGCTCATTAACCCCCATGGCTTCCAGCATTTTCTTTGAAGGTGCACAAGCCGCCACATAGGCCCCGAGCGATATAGAGTCTTCTAAGTATTGCCTGACAGGAGGCATCCCGGGCATTGAAATCCTGTCTGCCGAATCTTTCTTTATAACATCAAGGCCCTTCATAGTACAATAGAGGTAGGATTTGACGCCAAATGTGCTTGCAGCTAATACTAATGTTAATGCTGGATAAACACGCTCCGGTTCATTCGAAACTAACACTATGTGCAACTCTTGAGATTCATCCATTTCCACTTATAATCGTGTTATAGTTTTTAAACATTTACCGAATATTTCTTCATGGGTTCGCTAGCTTTTAATGTTAAGTTTTCTAGCCTCAGATAACAGAGGAATGAGAGTTAACTACGCTTTACTTTGATCTCAGTGGAAGCCACAAAATCTTTTAAAATCCTACTTCCTGTACAACCGTCCAATATTAGTTTCAATCGACGGTAGGATTGACAATCCGGTCAAAGTCCCTGCGACACTCAGCAACGTGCTTTTTATCATATCTGGCACATAAGTTAGGAACCAAATCAAAAAACCATAGAAACCCAAAGTAAATAAGTAGAGGAAGACGTATGGCATCGATGCCATCACGCCCGAAATCACGGATGCAAAAACAACGTATTTCCTACTGGCATTCGCGTGATTTTTTGGTAGGAAATACAGCAGATCGAAAGTTAGTCCTCCTACAGCATAGCCTAACCCTACGAACAACGAGTAAATCTGCGTGAACCGAGAGAGCCTCGTTGCTAGCGATGATATCGTAGCCATAATTGTCACCCTGCCAAATTTACCTGTAATCCTAGCTATGATTAGCATCAATAGCCAGCCTAGGAAACGCTGCACGACGCCGTGTATCCCCGTTATTAGGCTAATGGTTGGACCGAGGTAAGTTTGCGAAGCTATCCAGATGGCTGAAAAAACCGCTATTAGAGCGATGTCCCTGGCACTGAAGTCTTTCAAAGGGTAGTTGCCTCACCTTCAAATTGGTGGTGGAAATATTACTCCTCCGAAGAAGACGTATGCAGATAGTAAAGATAACGCTATATCCAGCAGGGTCGCCGCCGTGAAGACCAGCAGGGGTTTACCGCGTCCTATCTTGAACAGATCCTTGAAGCTTGTATTTAACCCTATGCATACAAAAGCCATTGCAAAAAACCATGAGCGTATATTCTTTACTTGATTAATGATAGTGCTTGTCGCAACGCTTCCGAAGGCTGGAATGAACAGGAAGGAGGATAGGGCCGAAGTCGCTACAAAGCCCAAGACAAACTTTGGAAACCTGTACCATATTTCAATGGGCTTTGGTTTCTCACCCGGGTTCCTCTCAACCCTGAGAGTCCAGTAAACCGCTAAAGCAAAAGCAGCTATACCGATCAAAGTGTTCTGTGACATTTTGATTATAGATGCTACCTGCATAGCCTTGTCACTATATAGGGCACCTGCGGCTACGACGGCTGGTGTTGTATCGATTGTTCCTCCTATCCACGCGCCTGCAACCGCATCGGGCATTCCGATGGTCTTTGCTATAAGTGGCATTAGGACTAGCAAAGGTATGGAGAAGAGGAGCACGAGTGAAATCGTGTAGCTCACTTCCTTCGGATCCCCTTTAACAGCTCCTCCCGTGGCTATTGCTGCAGAAACTCCACAGATCGAAGTTGCACTCGCCATAACGCAGGCAAAGGACCTGCTTAAGCCTAGTTTAATCGCTAGATAATAGCAGAAGTACCAAACTGTAAATAGTCCCACTGTTATCTCGAATAATCCGAAGGCTCCGGCGGAAAGCAGCGTGTTGAAAAGTATTTCTGTGCCGAGTAAGACTAAACCGGTTTTTATGAATAGCTCCGTTTTAATGGAAGACTTAAGCCGCCCAGGCAGACCAACCACATTGCTTATAAACATTCCAAGCAACAGGGCCCAGAGAACATATTCTAAACCCAAATAATTAACGTAGCTCTGATTAGCTATCAGTATGGCTATAAATGACAACGCAAAAACTAGAGGGAAGCCTAATGCATACTCTTTCAGGCTATTTTTCATTGCTACAATGGATATGCTGCTTATAATTAGCAGGAGCAAGGCCAGAGCTGCAAAATACGGTAAGCTCGAAATACCTATGTAGGAGAAGACATCCGTGCCCCATCTGCCTATCTTCGGAATCCATGGGAGAAGGTTGGCAACAGATAATCCTAATAGGGCAAAACCTAACCAAACAGCCCACCAATCCTCACTCCTATAAAGCGACGACCATTTCCTTGTTTCTTTCGATTTAGATGCTTCCAATCCTTGTCACCTCTCAGGGGTTTTTCTATAACCCATTTATAAAGATTTTCTTAAATGATACTGAAAATTTATGTTTAATCTCGAGAATTGTTAGTTTAATCTTGTCAGAAGAATCATTATTACCCCTGGTAATTAAAGTGTTTAACTCACAATGCTTTTTCAGAAAGCTTTTTATAACCCAGTTATACTCCAGCCTTTCCAAGGCGTTAAAAATGGTTGATCCACACGCGGGGCTGACAGAATTCGAAGAGAGTGAACACATAAGATCTCTCAAATGTAGAGAGTGCGGTAGAGAATATCCGCCGACGAAGATATATGCTTGCGAGCATTGCTTTGCTCCACTTGAAGTCATTTACGACCTTGATTCCATTAATCTCAGTAGGGACCTCTTTAAAAACAGGGAGAAAACTTTATGGCGTTACCGAGAACTCCTGCCTTTAAGCAATCATGGAAGGATTATAGATATAGGTGCCGGTTTCACTCCTCTCCAGGAGTGCAAACGTTTAGCTGAAGCCCTAAACCTAAAGAGGCTTTATGTGAAAAATGACACGGTAAACCCAACCGGGTCTTTTAAGGATAGGCCGGCTTCTGTGGCTGTTTCAAAAGCTCTGGAGCTCGGTTTCAGAGCTGTTGGATGTGCTTCAACAGGTAACTTGGCGGCAGCTACTGCTGCCCATGCTGCGAAGGCCGGAATTCCATCGTATGTTTTTATACCGTCGAATACGGAGAAAAATAAGATTCTACAGGCAGCAGCCTACGGAGCTAAGATAATAGCGGTTAAAGGCACTTACGATGATGCCAACAGGCTTGCAGCCCAGGCTTCCGACGAATACGATTGGGCCTTGGTGAACATAAACACGCGTCCATATTATGTAGAGGGCTCTAAAACAATAGCTTTTGAGATTTGTGAGCAAATGGGATGGAGGGCTCCAGAAAACATTGTGATCCCAATGGGTAGTGGTGCACTCTTATGCGCTGTTTGGAGAGCTCTAAAGCAATTTGAGAAAATAGGGTTGGTCGATGAGTTAGGGACAAGGCTCATAGGAGCACAACCAGAAGGATGCTCGCCTATCGCCAGAGCCTTTAAGTTAAGGTCAGAAGAAGTTTTCCCGGTAGAAAATCCAAAGACGATCGCTAAGAGTTTAGCCATAGGCGATCCCGGTGACGGC
>JAAOZP010000011.1 GCA_011605725.1 Nitrososphaerota archaeon
CGCCAGTAGGACTATTATGATTAAAGCCATGGCGGCAATAATGATTAGCCAGGGAGTTTCCCGGACTGCTTCAACTGTTTCCTCCCTGCTTACCGTAAGGCTGCCTGTTAAACCGTTAACATCTATGCTGCGCGTCCCCTCGCTTGCCGGCGTGTACGTGAAGCTTACCGTGGTAGACTGGCCTGGTCCTAAAGAACCCTTTTTAGTGTCTACAACCTGGTTGTCAACCTTAAGCGTAACCTCGTAGTTGCCAGACTCCCCACCAGTATTCCTGACGGTTACCGAGATGGTTGAAGACTGGCCGACTTTAACAGAACTCGGGCTTATACTTAAGCCACTAACCTCGAAGCTAGCTGGTTGAACAACCGTTAACACAGCGTCGGTGCTTTCCGAAGAGGAATAGGTTAGGTCCCCGGTGAAGAATGCTTTAAGGCTCCACGTGCCCTCCTTATCTAACCGGAGGCTCGTGCTGAAAGCGCCTTCTGAAGTCGTTAAAACTGTCTTGCTGAGAACAGTGTTATTCGGGCAAGTTATCCTTATCAGGATTTGCCTTCCGCTTAAAGGCGGGTCGATGGATCCGGAGACGGTGGCTTCCCCGTTGACCATGACTGTTTCCGGGTTGACGGATAGTGTAAGCCTAGTCTGGGTTTTTGCTGTTGCAATCAGGCTCTGAACCTCGGAGGCTAAGACGGAGCTGCCTGTTAGCCCGATATGCTTGAAGCGGATGATTCCATCCTGGTCGATGATGAACAGGGTTGGAAGAGTTGAAACACCGTATAGGGTGGTTGACACGTGTTTCGCATCCGTGTCTCTAAGCATGGGCCAGTCTATCCCATAATCGGCTCTAAACTGTTTCAACCTATCTACAGTATCGTAGTTCGGGTCTCCCGTTATCGAGGCGATTATCAGGCTTGTTGGAAACAGCTTTTTAAGCTCTTTAAGATTTGCAACCTCGTTTTTACACGGGCCGCACCATGTTGCAAAGAAGTCTAGGAGCACTATTTTCCCCCTGCACGCGGAGAGTGTAAAACTTTTCCCGTCAATATCTGTCAACGTGAAGTCGGGAGCAGATTCTCCTTCAGTCGACTGAGCCTCTATCACTACTTCGCCTAGAACATCGTTCTTCCCCGTCACCAGCCTTACGGTTATTCTCTCCCTAAAGCTTCCAGTTTTTGGCGTGGACAAGGTGAAGAGTATTGTTTGAACATCAGTATTGTTAAACCAGATGGTTCTGCATGAGGATGATGCTTTCCACCCTTGAGACGGTGAAGTCCAGTTTAACAGTAGATATTGGTTTCCACCTGATTCCACCACAAGCGGCAGGCATAGGAATTCACTGTTTACTGCTTCAACCCTGACTGATTGAGCTTTCTGAGGGACAGATAGTATGCTCCAAGTAGCCTCGTGAAGCTCGTGAAAACTGCTTGCACGTGCTACACCGAGCTGCTGCGTGCGCTCTCTCGCTACTGGTCCCAAAATAGTTATGTGCTGAGGCATTAGAAAAGTCTCTGGCACCAAGTCTCCGGTCGGCATCCAGTATGAGCTCTCATACTCGACCCACTGGTTCTCAGGGTAAAGAACCGCTATCCAAGCGTGGCCTGCCGCTGACTCAGGCCTGTCGGCGACGAAACCGCTGCATGGGCTCGACGGTATTCCTGCTGCTCTAAGCAGGGCCACAGCCAAGTTGGCAAAGTTTACGCAGTTACCGACTCTATTCTTGAGAGTGCTCACAGCGTCAGGTCCAAAAGCTCCGCCAGCCGGACAGCCGTAACGTATGTTCATCTGCACCCAGTTTAAGATTCTTACGGCAGCATCCATCTCGCACAGTGAGCCTGCTGTTAGTTCTTGCGCTAAGCTTCTGATGGCGGGGTCATCAGCCTGGATTAACGCTTCCGGCTTAAGAAACGGCAATATGTCTACTGAAAAAAGCATGGGGTTTACTGGAAACGGTGCAGTCGTATGGTAGGGGCCGTATTTAACTCTGTTCGCCACCTGCGCGGTTCTTCTAGCAACTACTGTGGAGGGTGCGTTAATCCAGGAAAGCTCTACGTAAGAAGAATCCGGCTCCCTATACTGTTTTCTACTGGATTCAGGGTGGCTAGTGGTTATTTGCTCGGACAGTATTTGCTGGTAATACCCGTACTCGTTTATCTCTGGAAGGTTCCGCATGTATATTGTTACTGTCCCATTGTTTTCTCTGGTTGCGTTGACAGAATAACTGTATTCAATAATCTGGATAAAATCTCCCTCTAAAAAATATATGGCGGGTTTACTTCCTGGTTCAGCAAGCACGGGCGTGTTTACAGACAGTAGGTTAATGCAGGTAAGGAGTATTAAGATGATGATCAGAACATGGGCTTTTCGTCTAATCATCTTTCAATTATTGTCGGATGCGGTATTTAAGTATTGCTTGTGACTGACTCTTCCTCTAGGCAGCTTTCCCCTAGTCGCGTTTAACACCTTGGGTAAAATAGCATGCTAACTATTCCATTTTTGAATATGAAGCTATTTCTTAATTTCCACTCGTTACAGAAGGTGGAAACGTTATTTCGCGAATTTTCTTAACGGGTCTGTTTCCACGTACTTTATCAGGATTAGCAGGCAGGGTATTAACGTTACTGAGGACACGGGGCCCCATAGCAACAGCCCCATGGAGTAAGCCTGTCCAGGGGCTGGCGGCAGGTCTGCAAGAAGGCCGGATACGTAGCGTGCTAAGGCTTGCAGTATGTTCAGCGGCACGCTGACTAGGCCGACGTAGCTGCCTGCGCGAGCCTCTCTCTTAGACAACTCGTCTTCCTGCGCCATGTCTGCTGTAACAGGGTTCGGCAAGAGGTACCAGCCTGAAATCCCTGCTCCGACGAATGTGACGAACAGGACTGCTTGAACCAGCCTGGGAACAGGGCTTAGAACCGGCTGGCCGAAGACTAGCGTTAAAGGTAGGAAAACAACTAGAATCATGAGGGACGTTACTAGTGGCTTCTTCTTCCCGGTTTTCCTAGCTATCCTTGCCCAGACGAAGAATAGCACTATGGTTAACAGGAGCATGAGGCCTCCTGCCAACATATACTCGACGTCGCCTAGGCCCAGAACTCTTTGCAAATAGCTTATAACTAGGCTTGCGAGAACAGCTGTTGGAATAGACATCGCTCCCTGGAGGGCAAGCCACGCCCGGTAGTTCCTGTTGCTCCAAAGTATGGAGAGCTCTCTCCGAACACTGGGTTTAGGAATCGGTTTCTCCTCCTCCCTTATCTTTAAGACGGCCGGCATGTACAATACTATTTCAAAGACGGCTAGAGCCAGCAGTATCCCTAGGAAGGCTGGAGAACCTGTTTTCAGGAGTGTTGGAAGCAGGAAGCCGACGGGTATTCCGACGACTTGCGCCATCATGCTGAAAATGTTCTGGTATGCTGAGACTGTAACTCGATCCTCGGGGCCGACTATTTCCGCGAGCCACGCCATGTAGGGCGTGCTTAGAAGCCCGTAGCTCATGTTCGCAAGGCTGATGAAAAAAGTCGCGTACGTGAACAACAGTGTTTCATCCGTAACCGGTATGAAGTAGCTCGGCATGAATATCATGATGGTTGAAAACGCTAGAAGCAGGCTTCCTGCTAGAACATACTGTCTGCGTCTACCCCATTTTTTTGACACAGTTATGTCGCTCAGGTAGCCGAAGTACCAGCCGAAAAAGGCTATGACGAGTTTTCCGATGGCGAATGCTACGCCGGTTAGAAAACCACTAAGCTTCAGAAAATCCCAGTAGAACCAGAATGTTGCAAGATCTATAAGGGACAAGAGGGTTGAGGAGCCGAGTCTCCCCATGGCGTATATTAGCATTCCCCTCCTGGTTAGCAACGATGCTTCACCTGAAATATGCTGCATAATAAGTATATAACGTTTTCAAAAACTGGCTTCTCAAAACCTGTTGCGAGCTGGATGGACATAATTTTTAACCAGCCTCCTCGGCAAGCCTGATTTGGCAATGTCATGATTGTTGAAGGCAGGGGTAACGTATCCTTTAGAAAGGACTTTTCGAAATCACGTTTTGCGAGCCACTTTTAAATACTGTCGACACTCCTTCAACCCGGTGGGTGGAAAAATGAGGATTGAGCCGAGGAAAACCGTGGAAATAGATGTTTTAGAGGAAGACCTTTTCGTCGGGGCTTATTCAACCATTAAGGCTAAGACTGGTGAAGCAATCATCGTGAAGGGAAACGTGGAGTTTGAAAGGGATTGCAATATTCTTTCCAGCCTACGTGCTTACAGTATTAGCCTTGAAAACGGTGGGAAGATTAATGTTCAGGGTGATCTTATCGTGGAGAAATCAGTCAGGCTTGAGGATGGTGAGCTGCTGGTGAGTGGAAGGCTTGAAGCCGAAGACGTGGATGTGGGGAAACTGGTTAAGGCGGGTAATGGTTTGAAATGCAGGAGTATAAGTGTCGGGGGAGGTTTAGAATCAGGGGGCGACGTGGATGCTGAAAACATAAGCGTTGGCGGAACAATGTCTGTTCAGGGGAATGTGAAGGGGAGTAGGCTTGGTGTAGGGGGCACGCTGACTGTTAAGGGTTTAACGGAGCTTGAGAAGCTTGACGTTGGAGGCGTAGCGAGGATCAACGGGGGGATAATAATGGATATAAATGTTGGGGGAGTTTTTGAATCGGCTGGAAAACTGGTTTTCGAGAGGCTGAACGTGGGAGGGGTTGCGAGGCTGAAGGTGGTGGATTAGGATGGGTATAAAGGGGACGCATGTTTCAGTCGGCGGTGTTCTGAATGTTGACGGAAGCATGGAGGTTGACGAAGTAAGGGTTGGAGGAACAGTCGAGGTTAAAGGCTTCTTTAAGGCAAAGAAAGTATCGGTTGGCGGAAGGCTGAAAGTGGATGAGAATGCTTCAGTGGAGGACAGGCTGGAAGTAGGTGGGGTTGTGAAGATAGGTGGAGAGTTGAAAGCCGGCATGGTTGAAGCAGGAGGAGCTTTAGAGGCTGATGCCTGTTTCGCCGACGGCGTTAAGGTTGGTGGAAAAGTGGAGACTAGGAGGGGTTGCAGGTCTAAAACTTTTGAAATAGGGAGGAAGGGCAGAGTCATAGGCCCTGTTGTCGCCGAGTACGTGAAAATAGGTCGTGACGCTAGTGTTGAGGATGTTTACGCCGGTCGGCTCGAGCTCTTGGAAAACTCTTCAGCCCGCAACGTTTACGCTAGGGAAGCTTATTTGAAACATGGTTGCAGGGTTTCCGGTGAACTCCTGTATGTTGAGAAGCTGGAGCTTGAACGCTTGACGCAGATTAACTCTAGGAAAGTGGAGAAGCTTCCTGAGCCTCCCGTCTAAGGGTCTACTCTAAATCTTTATAGTTGAGCCTAGAGGTAGGGAGAGACACATGGGTAAGGCGAAGAGGCATAGGCTTCAGCTGTACGCGGATATTCTCAGGACGTTGAAGGTTCATGGGGAAGGGTGTGGAATAACAAGGTTATCATACGGGGCCAACATGCCTCTCGACAGGGTTAAGAAACTTGTTGGAGAACTGGCTTCACACGGGTTGATAGCTAAAAGCACTGATGACCCGAGAATATTCGTCTTAACAGCAAGGGGAATGGAGTTTCTAGATGCTTTCGACAAGCTTGCAATCTTTCTTGAAGAGTCTTCACAGTCTTCTTTTTAAACATGGTGTCGACTCCGTTTTTTGATTACGCTCCTCCAGCAAAACGTATTTAAGCATCATTATTAGTCAATTCAAGGAGCAGGGTGGAATGGTCGCGTTTACAGACGAGATGAGGACTGCAGAGAAGCTTATACGCGAATGGAAGGGGAAGCAATACTTCTTCGGAGAAAACGTGCTGGATAAAGTTGGAAGCCTTGCAGAGGAATATGGTGATAATGCTCTAATAGTGGCTTCAAGCTCTAATCTTTGGATCCGAAAACCGCTGGCAAGGGTTTCCGATTCCCTTGGTCAACACGGGGTTAAGCATGACGTGGTCCTGGGTTCCAGGCCTAACTCCCCCCTAGCAGACCTTTACAGGATTGCCTACCATGCTGCACTATACAGGCCTAAGAGCATTATTGCGCTGGGAGGAGGCAGCACCATAGACGCTGTTAAGGCTGCAAGCATCTTAGCCTCCTACTCTCCTTCTGAAGTGAGCCGCATACTGGGCGTCAGCTGGGATAAGGCTTGCACGATAGAGCCCTATTTCGGCACAGGCGTTGTCACCCGGATGATGAGGGCAACAGGCAGGGATATCATACCGATTATTGCAGTGCAAACCGCTTCAGGCTCCGCTTCACACTTAACCAAGTACTCGAACATAACTGATCCTGCAGCCGGGCAGAAGAAGCTGATCGTCGACGATGCTATAGTTCCGAAAAAAGCTGTTTTCGACTATCTTCTGACACTCGGTGCGCCAAGAGATCTCACTGTTGACGGTGCTCTCGACGGCATTTCCCACATCTGGGAAGTATTCATGGGGGCAACCGGTAAAGAATACTACAGCAGGGTGAAAGAGATCGCTCAGGTTGGGATAAGGCTCATAGTTAACAGCCTTAGGCCAGCAGTAGAGAGTAACGATTTGAAGGCTAGAATTGCGCTCGGGCTTGGGACTGACCTCGGAGGATACGCTATAATGATAGGTGGAACCAGCGGTCCTCATCTCGGCAGTTTCTCGCTGGTCGACATCCTGACGCACGGCAGGGCCTGTGCAATTCTCAATCCTTATTACACGGTGTTCTTTGCCGACCAGATACAGGATCAACTTGCAACCATTGCTCCAATACTTAGGGATGCAGGCCTCATAACTGAGGATCCGAGTGTTCTCAGCGGCAGGAAGCTGGCTGAAACTGTGGCTAAGGGTTTCCTTTTTCTCTACAGGTCCCTTGGGGTTCCGGCAACGCTGGAGGAGGCGGGTGCTTCAAGGCTTCATTTGGAACGGATGATGCTTGCAGCAAAAGACCCGCAGCTGAGGATGAAGCTTCTTAACATGCCGGTGCCGTTAGACCCTGAAAAAGGAGACATAGAGAGATATATGAAGGGAATACTGGAGGCAGCTTTTACTGGAGACCTCAGCCTAATCAACAGCATGAGGTCCCACTAGTGTTAAGCAGATAAACCGTCGGGTACTGACTTTTCCACGGGGTGAAACATGCGTACAGTAACGCTTAATAATGTTTCAAACATGCTTTTCACTGTGGAGACAGAGTTTGCAAAAATACCGGTGATCGACTGTCACATGCATGTAACGAGCATCCGGGACGTCGACAACGTTCTTGAAATAGTTTCTGAAGCGGGTTTCCACAGAGCATCCCTCTTAAGCATCATAGATGATAAGAGGGTTAATTTTAATCCTGAAGTTTTGCTTCTAAAGGCTTTGCACTCAGAAATGTTCTACGCTTTCGGAAGCCTTGACTACTCTTTTATTTTCACAGGAAGCCAGCTTCAACAGCTTCGCGAACAGGTGGACAGGCTTCTAAGCATCGGGTTTGACGGGGTTAAGATGGTTGAGGGGAAACCTGTTTACAGGAAACTGTTGAAAATCAGGTTTGACGATCCTTTCTACGAGGATTATTTTGCACGCCTCGAGGAGACCGGGTTTCCATTGCTTTTTCACGTCGCCGACCCTGAGGAATTCTGGGATCCGGAGAAAGTCCCTGTTTGGGCTAAGGCTCAAGGCTGGTTTTACGATCAGACTTATCCTTCGAAAGAACAGTTCTACAAGGAGGTTGAAACCGTCTTGGATAAGCATCCCCGTTTAAAAGTGGTATTCGCGCATTTTTATTTCCTCTCCGCAAACATGGAGGCGGCTTCAAGCTTCCTGGAGAAACATAGGAATGCGCATCTCGACCTAACTCCAGGAATAGAGATGTATCGTAATTTCTCGATGGAGAAAGAGGCTTGGCGAGAATTTTTCGTAAAATACGGGGATAGGATTCTTTTCGGCACCGATATTTTCGGCGGCGAGAGGATTGAAAGTGCTTTAGCCAAGGTTCAGCTAGTCAGGGGTTTTCTGGAAACAGATGAAGGGTTAAATCTGCCGAGACACACGTTGGAGAAAATATATTGTTCGAATTTCCAGAGAATCGTGGGCCCTAAGCCGAGAAGACTCAGTTTCAACCTTGTTGTAGAAGAGTGTGAAAGACTAGCTTTGGAGGAGGCGCGTCTAAGCTCGCAGCCTTTGGAAGAAACAGTTGCCAGGCTTGTTGCTGGAAAAATAAGGAGCCTAAGCTAACCCTGTGTTTCTTTCAGAAGGTTCAACTGGGAAGCATTATCCGTCTTCAAACTGTTACGTCGACAGGGCGGTAGAGTAGTGTGCACTAAGCTTGCACAGTGCTTTCTAAAGCCAAGGTTAATATTTCGGCGTAACGTCTACTTCAAGAGTTGGAGAAGCCTCGCGTAAGGCAGGTTTCGGCGTTCGTCCCGAGTTTCCTAGTGTGCAAAATCGCAGAGTCCCTAAGCGTTACACCTGGTTTCGAGCAGACCAAGGTAACCAGCAGGCATGAGGCGGTAAGAGGAAGATTAAGGGGTAAGACGGTCATAATATACCGTTCCGGCAGTGTTGTCTACGATGAGACTCTTAAAGAGGTCAAGAGTATTCTGGAGGAGATTCTGTATGAGCATTACAAGAGGGAAGGCACGGTTGTTGGATCCGACGAGGCGGGGAAGGGCGAGGCCCTCGGCCCTCTTGTCGTAGCTGCTACCGCCTTGACTCCTAGGCAGGCTGCACATCTTAAGTCGATAGGCATCGCGGACAGTAAGCTTATTCCGGAGACTAGGATCCGTATACTCGCCAGGGAGATTAAACGGGCTTCACTCGGATACAGCGTCTTAATAATTGCTCCTTTCAGGCTTAACCAGATGTTTATGAGGAAACGGGAATATGGAAACCTGAACGACATACTGGCAAGGGCTCATCGTCAAGTTTTAGAAAGGGTTGTTTCGAAGATTGCTGAGAAACCCTCGCAAATAGTTGTCGACAAGTTTGACTCAAGCAGAAGTGGGGAGAGAATAAGGCTTATCCAAGACGCTTTTCCCGGCTTGAAAGTTCAAGCTGTTGAAAAAGGAGAGGTTTTCCCAGCGGTAGCGGCAGCCAGCATACTGGCTAGGAACAGCTATTTAAAATGGATACGTAAAAACGTCGATAAGGAAATACTTAGAAGGGTTAGGAACGGTGATTTCAGCTTTTTGAATGAAAAAAATGCGAAGCCTTTCTACTATTTTAAGACATGCTACCTTACCAGGTTTCTGAATCCGCGTGGAGGAAAGTAACATCCGTGGATATAAGCGTTAAAGCATATATTACTTTTGTTTAAACCATGGGTTTATATGCCAAATTTAAGCATACTATATCAACATAGTTTATGTGTTAAAAACTTTAAATACTGCTGTAACAACTTACTAAACGGTGAGAAAATGAGGGAGTCCGCAGCTAAAGTTGTTTTAGAGAAAGGACTTACTGTGAAAAGTCTAGCGCTCATCCTCATATATACCTTTCTATTCGTACCGGTAAACGCCTACGCTAACCAGATAGCCGGAGGCTCTGCAATGATAGGGTCTCCACTGGGAGTCTTATTCTTAGTCTCACTAGCTGGTCTTTTCGCAAAGGTCTTGAGGCTTACGCCTCAGGAGGCTGCAACATTCTGGGCGGCTGTAGCGATAGGAGCCGGAGGCTCCTTCTGGATAATGTATTGGGGACGTTTTGAGGCGATGATCGGCTTTGTCTACAGGTTTCCAGAATCAGCCTATCTGAGGACAGTTATTCCAAGCTTCGTTGTCCCAACAAACACAGCCGTATTGGACGCCATGTGGTCGGGCGGCGCTGCTATGAATCTCGGAGTATGGCTTGGCCCAATAATATTCTTCATGCTGGGCGCGATCGCCTGGGCGTTCACAGGCCTGTTTCTAGCAGGAATCATCGGAAAACAAATGCTGGAAGTCGAGAAGCTTCCATTCCCAGTCGGTATGATCGTGGGTTATGATGTAAACTTCATCACTAAGTATGAGGATTCGCAGCGTCCGAAGCTGTTCAGCTGGGCTAGGGGTAAATACATCTGGATCGGGTTTATAATCGGTGTAATCGTATTTGTACCAACAGTTATAGTTGCAGACTGGTTCCCAGACTTCTGGCCGTCTCTCGGAATCTCGCTTCCCTACCCAACCCAGTTCAGCCTTGGAGGATGGTTGAACACTGTTCTCGCAGGCTTAAGGGCGTGGGCGCCTGTTGACACGGGCCTATTCTTCCTTCCAACCACAGTTGTCTACGCTTACCTTGCTCCTCTCGACCTTACGTTAACCGTGTGGGTGCTGTTCTTCATCTTCAAGTGGATATGGCCCATAATTGGATATGGCACAGGCATCATACCTGCTGGAAAAGATTACATGAACATGCAGGCATGGGGAGGTCCAAACCTATACTGGATTATGGGTGACGGCAGCGGAATATGGTATGGAATAGCGTTATACTGGATTGTTGCAAACCGCAAGGTTATTGTAAATAGCCTTAAGTCTGCCTTGAAGACTTCCTCAGGCTCTGAAACAGGCTATCCCTCCGACAGGCTGCTCTGGGCTGGCCTAGGCGTTTCATTCCTACTCATAGTGTTAACAAACCTTGCAATCTGCGTGCCCGTAGCGATGGCGGTGATCGTCGCGATAATATTCGTCTTAGCTCAAATAGCTTGGGCAAGGGCGATGGGTGAAGGCTATATTGCTCAAGTCTCCGGTCCAAGACCATGGTATTCGACGATACATCAGGTTGCTGACTTTGGTTTAGCAACCGGGATGTTTCCCTCACCGTCTGGGACAACTGATAGGTTTGACGTTGGAGCATACATGACGGGGTATGTGAGCAACCTGTATTTCGGTGTGATCTACCAGTCGTCTAACAGGGCAGCAGACGTTTTAAACTATTTCCGTGTGGCTCAGATGACGAATACCTCATACTGGGACATAATTAAAGCAGTCGCCATAACAGTCATAGTAGGGTATTTCCTGGGAGTCCTGTTTACAACGGCTTCGCTTCACGCGAAGGGCGGTGCGAACATAGCGGGTTACGCGTTCAGCCCAAGCTTCTTCACAAACATGAGGGGGTACGCGCTAGTCGGCTCCGTGAACCCGACGGAGAGTTCGAGAGCATTAGGAGGGCCGGCTGGATACTATGCGCATTTCATAGTGGGCATCATCATAGCTTTCATACTGTACTATCTTAGGGCTAGATACACATGGTTCTTCATCAATCCTGTTGGAGTCGTACTAGCTCCAATAGCTTTCTTCGCCCTCAACGCATTCCTAGGATGGTTACTCAAATACTTAACTTTGAAGATAGGTGGAACAAAGGTTTACGAAGAGGTGGCGATACCGTTCTGCGTCGGCTGGATGCTTTCAATAGCACTCCTGCTAGGATTCCTAGACCCCATCGGAATATTCGTAATGCGAGGAAGCCAGTTTAAGCTTGGGGGCTTCTAAACCCCTACCACACCGCTTTTTTTCAAAAATCGTGGTGAGTCAGGATGAGTGTAACGATGACGAGAGTATCCGGTAAAGGGAGTCGGCTTTACTTAGCCCTATTACTCGTCTTTTCCATAAGTCTGTTTTCCCACTATAGTTTAACCAAACACGTCTATGGTCAGCGGGAAATGAATACTGCCACGCTTTACGAGTACATGAAGCTGATGGATTTTGAAAACATTAGGCGGCACGTGTATTTTTTCTCTTCTCTAAACACGAGGGTCGTCGGGACGGAAGGGTTTTATAAGGCTGCTGAATACGTGGCGAACGAATTTTCAAAATACGGTTTAGAACCTGGGCCGGACGGCTACTATCATTTTTACAATCATTCAGCGACTGTTGAGAATACGGCTGAGCTTTCAGTAATCGACAATCCTACGATTAGCATAAGGCTACTCACCGTCTGGCCTAATCTTGTCCTCACCAGTAAAACACCGCCTGGTGGGATCGAGGGTGAACTCTTATACGTAGGTGGCAACGGGGATCTTGAAGATTTCGATGGAAAGGATGTGGCTGGTAAAATCGTCGTCATGAGTTATGGCACAGGGTCAAACTGGCTGAACGCGGCAAAACTGGGTGCAAAAGCAGTAATATTCCTGCCTTCATCCGCTCCCGTTGCGGAGAGCTCCCTGAGCAAGTTTACAACCACACCCCTCTATTTCCCGAGATACTATGCGCCTGATAACGCGTCCCTACTGGGGGAGCTTGCGAGAAAGGGTTCTGCTGTTCGAATCATGAGCAACATGCATTGGGAGATTATTCGTGGAATCAATATCCTTGGGATCGTGGAGGGACGTAGGAAGGATGAGATAATAATTGTTTCATCGCATTTCGACTCTTGGACGGCTGTGCCTGGACTTGCGCCAGGTGCAGACGAATCCTGCGGTATTTCCACGCTTTTGGAAATGGCAAGGGTCATGGCTGAGCTTGCTAAAGAAGGTCATTCTCCTGAGAGAACCGTCTGGTTCGTCGCCCTCTCCGGACATTGGCAGCAACTAGACGGTGCTAGGAACTTTGTGATGGATTATCTTTTCGACGGAAGGTCGGGTCGAGACTGGCCGTACACAACTCCAAGCCAATACAGGGTTTACGCGTGGATTGGACTCGACTTGTCTACTGGCTCCAATACGCTGGGCATACTGTTCTTCAGCTACATGTATAGGCCTCTCAACCTTATGGGTATATACAGTGGAAGAGGATCCGCGTTAGTGCAGTTGCTGAGGGCGGAGCAGCAGAAGAATTTAAAGAGCATTTTGAACGCTATGGCCAGCGTTTCACCAGAGTATTCGAACTATAGAGTCCTGTTTGGAGACGATGATATAGGGAAGAGCACACCAACCACCGGGTTCTACTACTCTTCAGGAGGAGAAGTTCAAGGAGGAATCAGTTACGTTCCCTACAGGGATTATTTGGAGTCTGAGCCAGCAATGATTGCCGGTACGCCTGCGTTAACCCTAAGAACCGTGTGCGACTACAGGTCTACATGGTGGACTTTACGAGACACTTTTGAAAAAGTTGATTTCAACAACCTGAGGCCCCAAGCTCTGTTTGCTTTCGGAATGATCTGGATAATTCTGAACGTTGATTCATTAGGGATAGACTACGAGACATATGCTACGCCAAGAGAACACTATACTGTTGCTGGAACATATACTGGGCCAGGTATGTCAGCCCTTAGAGGAAGCCTCCAAGTATATAATGAGTTTACAGACCGCTTTACAGACTATCAGCCTAATGGGACAGGCCTCGTGGTCGTGGTAAACCAGCCGTTCGACCCAAGAAGTTATATAATAACTGTGGTTGACAGGGGTGGAAAGTTCCTGATAAAGGGGTTGGGCTCACCCTCACTGTACTACGGGTATGCAGGCATGGCTGGACCGAGTTACCAGTTTAACGCGTTCGTCATCGATAATGTTACTGGGAAAATCAACCTTGTATCAATGAGCGGTGTTCACACCGCGGGTTTATTCGTCATGGGCGGATTATCGTTTGTAGGCGTTCCCGCGGTTTACAGGGCTGGGGAACCGTTTAAGATACCTGTCTATAAGCCGGCGATAATCACTATTTTCGATGCTTTCAGCCCGTATCTTCTTTCACCCTCATATGTTGACCCGGTCACAGGAGACCCTAAGGACCCTGTGATAGATGCGACAAGCGTAGTCATATCCTCGCCCACACGGTTCTATCCTGGTCTTGCTTCCATAAGTCCCCCAATCAACCCGCTCACCGGGGCTGAGCACGAATCCTACTGGAGCTGGGAGAATCCTTACTCGAGCGTTTGGGTTGAATACGTCACGCCTAACGTGAAGGTTGGGCTTAGGCTGCAGAGCACTCAATGGGGGGTTCGACTCGGACTACTGACTAACAGCAGTGAACTCAATCTGGAAGGGGTCGGATTCACACTTAAGGAGGGCGAGGAGCTAAGGCTTTCTGCACTGAATATTGCCTCCGACCTCTTCGCTATGAATGAGGCGAGGATAAAGAGGCTGGAGCCATATGGAATTTTAGATCCAAACATTCTTAATCTGCATCAGCTCAGCAACCAGTTGCTGGAGGAGGCAAGGATTAGTTTACAGAATAAGCAATACAGCAAATATCAAACCCTTATCTACAGGGTCTGGATGATGGAGGTAAATGTTTACAACAATTTGCTATCTATAATTTATGACGTTGGGTTTGTAACCGTCTTCTTCGCTGCCCTCCTCCTGCCTTTTGCCTATTTCTTAGGAAGAATGCTTTACAGCGGCACTGGAATAAAGGCTGTTGCAGTAACAATTTTAATCTTCTGCCTAGCATATATTGCCTTCAGTATTCTTCATCCCGGGATGAGTATTACTTCGAGCCCCACCACTATAGTGCTTGGCTTCGCGGTAGTCATACTCTTACTTCCAATATTTGCGATTTTCTCCGGTGAACTGTCTGTAGCTCTCGGGGAGTTAAGGAAAAAACTAGTTGGTGCACACGAGGAGGAAGTGTCCAGAGTGTCTCAAGCGTTTTTATCCATATCGATGGGTATTGGAAACCTTAAGAAAAGATCTTTCAGAACCATACTTACTTCAATTACCCTAATAATATTCACCGCTTCCTTAACGTCGCTCGCATCCATGACCACCTTGAGAATCATACAGTACACCCCCCTGCCGGGGCCTGTTGTTGAAGGTAGGAACATTCCGCCTGTTGCATTATACGATGGAATACAGATTAAACAGATAGGGTTTAACGCGTTGTCGAAAGAACTTTTGAATGTTGTGAAAGAAGCGATGGGCCCCGGAGCACTTGTCGACTATCAAGTCTGGTACTATCCCAATTTCTTCACAAGCATTTCCGATGAAAGAACTTTTATAGTGTTGAGTAGTAACGGTACCGCCTCATACGTGTTCAACGCGTTTCTAGGCTTGTCTTCGGAAAGACTGTTGAAACTCTACGGTATTGATGCATTCATCCGAGGAGGATTATTAACTGCTGGTTCAGGTCAAACCGGAAGCGGGATTCCAGAGGTTATTCCAGTATTGATTCCTAAAACAGCCGCTAGAAAGCTTAATTACGACTTGGGAGATGGTTTCACAGCTTTCGGTCTCCGCTTCATCGTGACCGGTGTGTTTGATGATGAAAGCCTGAATAATGCACGCACGCTAGTTGACCTTGATCAAGATATTCCAACACCCATAGACTTATTGATGCCTATGGTTGGATTAGAGCAATTGGCTGCGTTAGGGTCTCCCTCCCGCTTGAAGAAGACGGATTGGGATAAAATCATGATTCTGCCGGCCGACGTGGCTGCGAATCTAGGTGGAGAAATAAGGGTGATGACTGTGACGTTTAAAAACGAATCGGATTTTGAAAAAGCAGTTTCTACGGAAAACGAGAACACTTTAGGGAGGCTTGTCGACGTGTATAATCTAGAGGTTGTAATAGGGAGAAAAGGGGAGGGAGTTAGCCTCATGAGTAGGCGCAACCAGATTACAATATCTGGCCTAAATCTGTTTATAGTGCCCCTAATAATGATGATGCTTGCAGTGTTTAACACATTGCTGACGAACATTTACGAGAGGACTAGAGAGGTCAAGATACTTAGTGCTGTCGGCGTGTCTCCGAGCAGCGTTACGTTCATGTTCATAGCGGAGGCCATGACTTTCGCCTTCGTATCCTCGTTTACAGGATACATCATAGGAATAGGGTTGATAAAGCTGTTCTCCTCGATACCTGGGTTTTTGCAAGCAGGTTTCACTCCAAACTACTCCGCAGGCATCGTCGTAGTGGCGATAGCGCTCCTAATGATGGCGACTCTAATAGCCTCCGTCTATCCTGCTCTTAAAGCAGGAACATTAGTCACACCTTCACTGGAGAGGAAATGGAAGATCCCGACTAAGCCGTTGGGTGGAACATGGGAAATACCCTTACCCTTCTCAGCCAGCGGGCCGGAGGAGGCTCTCGCCGTCCTAAGGTTCGTGAAAGAGTATTTGGATGCAAATGCCCTTGAAAGAGCAGGAACGATGTTTGCAACAAAATCCAGCGAGTTACAGAAGATTTCCGATAAAGAATGGGTTTTGAAAAGCTTTGTCAGCCTTGCCCCGTTTGAAACAGGTATGGCTCAGACAGCTGAGCTTAGGGTTTCTCCAGATGAGCAGGGAAGAATCATGTTCACCCTTAGGCTTGAACATAAGGGTGGACCGCTTGAAAGATGGTTCACGTCTGCAAGAGAATACGCTGGCCTAATAAGGAAACAGCTCCTACTCTGGCGAGGTCTTGTACCCGGTGAGAGGGCGAAGTACTTTGTGAAGCCCCAGGAGGTGTAAGTCTCGTGATGACAGAATTAAAGAAAGAGGAAGTGATGACGAGCCGAGCCTTATTACTTATCATTTTCAGCTTATTAGTTATCACGCCGATCAACATTTTTACTTCCTACAGTATAGGTAACACTCTTAGCGGAAGCCTTTTAACACTACTATTGCTGTATGAGATTGGAAGGTTAACAGGAAAACCTATTTCAAAATCTGAGGCATTCTTGGTTTACTTCCTGGTTGCATACTTAACTAGCTCGCTGACCCCGGGGCTACTATTGTTCTGGAATTGGCCTATTCAGACATCGTTCAACGTTAATTTTCCCTTATGGAAATCGCTCGGGATCAGCAGCTATGCTAGTCGATTCTGGTGGTATGCTCCATCCATAGCTTATGATCCTAACGCTCCTAGAATAATAGGGCTCGAATGGCTTCCGAACATAATGCTACAACTCTTTAATTACGCGTTAACGCTAATGATCTGGATATCCACATCCTTTATAATAGCAGCGCTCTATGCGAGAAAGGAGGAGAGAATGCCTTTCCCCGTTGCTCGAGTTCAGATAGAGACCATTATCGGCCTCGCTGAGCCTGAGCCGCTTAGAAAAAGAATACTTTCAATTTTCACCGTCGCCGGATTGCTATGGGGACTCATCATCTACGGTTTCCCAATAATTTCATACGCGTTCCTCGGAATCAGCATAGAGCCGGGCGCGATGCTTTTCCGCGACCTTACTAAGGTTGTGCAACAACGTCTCCCAGGCGCCGCTTTTGCAATCGCAATAGACTTGTCAACTATAATGGCGGGCTGGGTGATGCCCTCTAAAGTCGTCATCAGCGCTTTCGCCTCATCCTTTCTTTTCTTCGTCCTTGGGAACACGCTTGCACTGAGACTGCCCTGGGACTACTTTAAACTATGGCAAAACGACTATCATTATGGCCTTGATATCTTGAAGACCTATCAGTATTCGTATGCCGACGTCTGGTTCAGCCCGTTCATAGGAATAACCATCGCGGCAGGAACAATCCCGTTCGCATTGTATGCGAAAAAGTATTATCGTGGCTTGAAAAGCCTTGTGAAAAGTGCTTCAGAAGCCAGGGCGGCAGGGGAAATCCCGTTAAGCTGGATACTTCTAATGTATGTCAGTGCCACAGCATTATCTATTCTTGTGAATAAGCTCCTCATACTGCCTAATTTCCCACTCTGGCCCTATTTGGCTTACGCAGCATTCGGGTTTCTGATGGCTATGCTGTTCGGCTGGGGTGTTGCAGAAACTGGTTTCGGAGGACCCGGGATAACTGACGTGGATAAGGTTCTCATATGGGTTTCTGGATACAAGGATCTTGATGTTTTTCTCGGAGGATTTCCACCTCTAACGCCGGGCGGAGCACCGTCTGTTCTAGTCAACAATTGGATTGTCGGCGAAGCATGTGGCGTTAAGCCCATAACCTACATTAAGTGGATACTCCTGCTAACCCCCATAGGTCTTCTCATGACCTATGTTTACACGAATATTATCTGGTCTATCGCCCCTATTCCATCCAACCTGTTCTACTCTCCAAGCATCAGCTGGCCGGTTGACGCTTTAAAGTGGACGTTTTGGCCTAGCCTAATTACTGGAAAGCTTCCGTATTCGGGCACAATAAACCTCGACCTTAATGTTGTACTTGTCTCATTCATCGTTTCCGGAGCCTTCTACGTTGTAGCAGAATTCTTCAAGCTGCCGTTCTCTTTCATAGGCTTCGTAATAGGTGCTTCACCCACTTTTTACATTTCTTCATCATTTTCATGGCTGCTGGGAATGTTAATCGGCAAGATTGCCGAAAGAAGGCTTGGAAAGGAGTTTTGGGAGAGATACAAGGTGACGATGGCCGCTGGATTCGGCATAGGGACTGGTCTAATGGCCGGTTTCTCGATCGCACTCCTAATGATAAAAACATCTATCTTCGCAAGCCCGTATTAGGAGGGAGATGCTGAGTGTTTGTGAAATCGATCTGGATGCATCCGGCAGATTTAGACGAGTCAAGAGACCGTTTGAAACAAGTATTCTCAAAACTAGCTAAACACGGGTTCTCTAAGGTTTTCCTGTTTGTAAAGAACAGCGATGGCACTGTCATCTTCAGAACTAGGAACCCAGAGATCCGTTCTACTATGTTCAGCACGGGTGAAGACATTCTTAAGAATGCGATTATGGTTGCGCATGATTTAAACGTGGAAGTTCACCCTACTTTCGTAGTTTTCTGCGAAGGCAATTGGAAAGGATGGGGAATGCCTTCTGAGCCAGGGGTATGGCTTTCGAAAAACCCGAGTCTAGTGCAATACGACAGGAAGGGAATACCGATAATGAGATGGGCGGATCCTGCTAAGACGGAAGTTAGGAGACACGAGGCAGAGTTAATGCTTGAAGTTGTGAAAAACTATGATGTGGATGGGATCCAGCTGGATTATATAAGGTATCCTGAGGAAGCCGAGGGTTGCTTCTGCGATCATTGCAGGAAAACTTTTAGAGAACTGCATGGAATTGACCCTAAAGACATAACTCAGCCTGATCAAAACATGAGCAAATGGGTTCAATGGAGGGCTCTGAACATCACTAGTTTCGTCGAGGAGCTTAGACTTGAATTGAGACGGGAGAAAGCGAGTGTCAAGCTTTCAGCCGCAGTCTTTAAAGACTATCCCAGATGCCTAGTCACGGTTGCTCAAGACTGGCCCTTGTGGGTTAAGAAAGGGTTTTTAGATTTCATCTGTCCAATGACTTACGAGTATGACTCTAAAGTAGCCAGGTATCTTGCTAGGAATCACAGAGCTGCTGTCGGTGGCGGAGCAACCATATATGAAGGTGTTGGGAAGAAATCCAGCCAATCCATCCTGTCCTCTGTTGAAGTTCTTGAACAGGCAGAGATTTTTAAGGAGGAAGGGGCTAATGGAATTACAATATTTGCCTACTCCTCCCTAACTGACGATGATCTTAATACTCTTGATAAATTAGGAGACTGATTCATTCTTACTCTATAGGCATATTCCACTTAAGAATCCTACTGCTGGCAAAAAGCTCGTCAGCGCGCGAGAATCAGTCCTATTAAAAGTCGAAAACAGGAGCCTCATATCATTGCTAGAACACTCTAAAGCTCCTTATTAGGAGGAGAATGTTTCAAAGCAAGGATTAAATACTCTTCTTTCATTCGCGAAAGCGATGGAAGACAAGCTCGTGCTTTGCATACTAATCGTCTTCTTCACGCTGCCCGTCATTCTAAATGCTTTTATAAAGCTTGAGGATGTTCCAAGCCGATTAACGGTTACTCTGAAAGAAATAACCGTGAAGGTTCCGGGCTTAGAATCTGCCTACCACTGGGTGAAAAAACTCACGGCTGAAGGATACCTTGTTGAGCTCCTCCCCATAAATGAGCCAGGATATCTATATGAAATACATGGAATAAAGTATATTTTTCAGCAATAATAACAGGGTGGATTCACATATGTTCAAACACAGTCTTCAAAAAGCTAGCGCACGCATAGTTGGCTGAATACATGTTAGACAAGTATGTTGAACCCCCAAGGTTAAGAATTGGTCAAAGATTCCTCACCATAAATACTCCGGGTATTCATCAAGCTCTTCAAAGGCGAGAGGCTTTTGAAGGAGGACGAAGAGGCTGAGAAGAAATTGAGGAATATGGACTGGAATCTCATTAAGCGCGCTAGCAGCATGAGAGATAATGTCTCCTTTTTAGAAGAATTAGATTTTTGAAATCGCATAATCGTCCTTTTTGCACCTTAATCTTTAGAGGAGCCTAAAATTTTGAAGCCGGATGCGGTAGAAAAGTTAAAATTCCTCCGCGAGGTCTTCACATTGGCTTGACTGAGCTACTCTATATGGATGATTCGTATTTGAAGGAGTTCGAAGCCAGGGTTGTTGAAGTCTCGGGAGACAGTGTAGTGCTTGACAAGACGGCATTTCACCCTAGGGGAGGAGGTCTTCCAGAAGACACCGGGGCTCTTATTAAAGAAGGGAGGAAAGTAAAAGTCGTTCAGGTATCAAGCGAAGGGGGAAGGGTCCTGCATTCCGCGCCAGGTCACGGGTTTAGCGTGGGCGATACTGTCAAAGGTGTCCTGGATTGGGAGAGAAGATACCTAATCATGAGGATGCACACAGGTATTCACGCTTTAGCATCGGTTTTCAATAAGAGGGCTGGGGCCCTGATAACTGGGAACCAGGTTAACGTGGATAAGTCTAGGCTCGACCTGAACCTTGAGAAGATGGATAGGGCCCTGATAGATGATGTTTTCCGTGAAACTAACACGGAGCTCGCATCAGGAAGGACGGTTAAGATATACTATCTTCCAAGAGAAGAGGCCCTTAAGATACCTGGGATAGTTAAGCTGGCCGAGGCAGCGCCGCCCAGTGTTGAAAGGCTCAGGATAGTTGAGATAGAGGGGCTGGATATTCAGGCTGACGGCGGGCCTCACGTAGCTAACACAAAGGAAGTTGGGGAGCTAGTCCTCTTAAAAGTCGAAAACAAGGGGAGGAACAATAGGAGAGTTTACTTCACGCTTAAATAACTGTATAGCGTGCACTGGAAAAACAAAAAATCTTTTGAATGTCCAACAGTTAAGGCAAGTTTAACCTGATTTCAACCTACTTGCAGATACTAATCAAAAATGGGGAAAATAAGGGAGGTTTTATTTACATGCAAGGAAGCCCATAGCTATAGTAAAAGTTTACATTGCCCCAATGATTCTCTCCACCCCAGCAATCGTGACCCACTTGGGCAGTATTTTCAAAATTCACTGAGAGGAAAGGAGGCACGTAGTAAAGAAGAGCAGATGCTCTACCTCTCGCCTCCACATAACAGGCAGTTGTATGTTGCCCTGAAACTTCTTTATTTAACCAGCATGTCGTCCAAAGTGGAAAGTGAACTTGATGAGAAGTATATGCATAAACCCAAATTTCAACCCCATAGTTCCAGTAAAAATCTCCTGCTGCAGTCACCGAATATATCAAATTAGAGCCTAGATAAGCGGATGTCGTAGTCCAATCATAAGTATGGTAGATGGTTCCTTCTACGTAAGTTATAGAATTTATTTGAATCGGGATTTCATAGTAAGTTGCTTCTCCCTTTACTTCGTAATGAATTTTCTCATTGGTTGTATCATTGTAGGACTTTGAATAAAACGTCCTTAGGATAAAAATGCCTACTTGAGTCGTTTTTTCTAAAACATCTATCTTACCTTTGGATAGCTTCCAAGAAACCTCAAGATAATGGTTAGGTTTGTCCGTTGAAAAAATTGTTATATAATAGTTCTCTATAACTTCAAATGTAGCAACCTCTTCAAAGGGAAACATTCTCTTCAAGATCTCTTTACTTTGAGGCTCTATCTCCACTCTTTTATAAGGAAAACTTTTTGGAATTCTGTTAAATTTATTTATGAATGCTTGAGTTGTATTGATTACTTCCGGCATATTATTTTGTGGAAACTCAATTCTAAAACTTACGTTCGTGTTCATACAGGAAGGACAAAAGGGGCCGAGCCTGCTGCTTATCCCCATCGAGAATGGAATAGTGCTAATTGTAAGAAAACTAATGCATCCAATAGTTAGGAAGATCAGGAAAGACCCATATGAAATTATCTGATCCCAGAACCTTGGATTCTTTACTCCCTCTTTCATAAACCAATGTAGTTGCCAACTTAATATAAGTTTTGCGCGCGCTTTTTTACGAATATAATTTATTGGGCACACGCTGATATACTTCATGGAAATGGTAAGATATTAGCACGCGTCAGTGTAGGTAAGGCATATAATTTATCAGGTAAGCTATAGATATAGCAGATATTAATGGTAAATACGTTAGCGCGTGCTTACAAATATAAATTATCGAACGCGTGCTGTGATATCTACAACGAGCTATAAAGCAAGGTTTTAATACTACTTTAAAACTAGTTTTTATTAATGACCGAGAAAATTACTTCCCTGAAACTCGATTCAGAGCTTTGGAGGAGGGTGAAACTACTTGCGATAAAAGGGGGGTTACTCTTAAAAGTTTAATTGAAGAATTGCTTGCCCTTGAGGTTTAGGGAGAAGAATTTTTCGAAGGCGAAATGCGAGTTTCAAAGGAACTGTTAGCAGCTTTGGAAGAAAGGAGGAAGAAAGGAAGAGTACCTTTTGTCATCAAATCGAAGAAAAGCGCTATTGAACTTGTAAGAGAAGGAAGGGGAGAATGAAAGTAAGTTGGATACTCCTAGCTACTACGTTGACACCGGCCTCATAATAGCCAGTATAAACCGTTGGACGAACTGTATGAGGATTCTAACGCGTTTTTTGAAAGCAACTTTAACTTCGTAATATCCCCGATTACACTCGTTGAATTATATTGCGTTCTCTCAAGATTGAGAAATGAGCTTGACATTCCGTTTAAAGCAGAACCTTTAATGGATACACTGGTAACATTCATAATAAAAGACTGTAGGCTTAAGTTATTATCAAAAAGTTACTGCATAAAAAGGGATTTCGCTGGATATGCTTGTAGAATTAGTTTGGAGCACTACGTTGCAACTAAGCTGGCAGGCTCATTATGCCTTAGAACACTGGATATGCTCCACCTGTCTTATGCGTGGATTCTGAAGAAAACATCCGGCATAAATCTATTCGCCACTGGAGACGAAGAAATACTTCAAAAAGCAGAGAGCATAAGAAAAAGCCTTGGTATCAAAGTTTATCATCCGAAACAAGCAGTGCGAGCCTAAAAATATGCTATACTTGGAAAAGGACAAGATATTTAACACCGTCATCATTTCCAATTCGCTTCAAATCCCATAGGCTTCCTCAACTACCTTCTATACTGTTCTTATTCCCCTTCATCTCATTTTAGCGTGCGCGGAATAACGATCTTTAACCATCGAGATTCATCAAACCCTGTTTGAGGAAGAGGATAGATAACCATAAAACGGAGCAGAGACTCTACCTGCTGCCCCCATGTAACAGGGTGGAGATATCAAGAGTAAATACATTATTAGCCGGCTACAACGCAAGTAAGGTTTTACTTTTTCCGACTTGCCGCGTCACTAGGTCAACTTCAAGCCAAGGCTTAGAAAGCCTTGTAAGCCAAATATGCTCTCATCTTCTTTAGCGAAAGCCAGGATTGTAAGTGCTTCCTCCCCCTTCATATTTTACGAGAACATGCCCTACATCTCTTAGCGCGCGAAGCAAAATGCTGACAAAATACAATTTTGAAGAGGATATAAAAAGCTTCTACAAAAATGGAGAACAAGTATAGTACGGTAACGCATTCAAGATGCTAAATCAGCTTTTGCAGTACTACAGTATCAAGCCAGAGAATCCTTCGACCATCTACTCCAATTGCTCCATTGTGTGTCTTTATTTTTTAGAGGTATTATTCTTGGTTTTTCTAATCGCTTCTCTTGTTTCATTTCTATCACCGTTGTTTTTCCTTTTGGAAAACTTTTAAATCTTTACTTCAGATTTTTTTAAAAAAAATAAAGAAATGTGTACTAGCTTTACTTTTCAGCAAAATATTTAAGACACCACACTATGGATTTTTAAACGTATTGGAAAATAAATATATCGGATTATGCCAAAGAAAGAAAGTATCGCTTTCCAAAAAGTCAAGAATTATGCTTAGTCCTGAGTATACTTTAAGGCTTGAATATTTCGGGGGACTATTATATAATAGGATCACACATGACCTATTCGCCCTTAATGAAAGTGCTGCTGATATGCTTTTTCTTACCCAATATTCTTTATCAATAGAAGAAATTACTGAAGCATTGAGCAAAGGTGTAAATGAAGGGAAGGATTCGGCAAGCTCAATCATCGAGTTTTTGGATTCTCTGTGGATAGCCGGAGTTATAAGGAAAAGTGAGAAGCATGGAAACTTAAATAGGGCTTTAAGTATATTAGGAAAGGTCAGAAACTTGTGAATAGCCTTAGCTATTTATCAGCTCCGATAGAAGCATTTATTCACTTAACATGGAGTTGTAATATGAGATGTGGTTTCTGTTTTGTAAATGCACCACGAAAACTTTTACGTAGTCAGTTAGCTTTGCATGAGATAAAAAGAACTATAGATGAATTAGCTGGGATGGGTGTACTGGAGCTGACTATAACAGGTGGTGATCCGCTTTTAAGCCCCATGTTTATTGAAGTAGCTGAGTATGCAAAAGAGAAAGGACTTATAGTAAACGCTACTATAAATAGTTTGCTTATTAATGAAAATGTAGTAAACGAGTTGATAGAAAATCACATCAATGTGCAAGTTCCTTTACATGGTCCAGCCCGTGAACTTCATGATGAATTAACTAACACTCCTGGATCTTTTGATAAAACATTAAATGCTATTACACTTTTAGTTAAAGCAGGAGTTAACGTGACGGTTGCAACAACTTTACAGAGAGCAAATAAAGATGTAATTCTTAATATGGTACCATTGATTAAATCGCTAGGAGTGAATTTATGGAATATTACGGAGCTGAAACCTGTCGGAAGGGCAAATTTTTCAATGACAATCCCTCTTTATGAACGTCTGGGACTCCTTAAGGAATTAGAGGAGGAAGCAAAGAAGTATGGTATTCGAATAACAGCCGAGAGAGCATTTTGGTTTATTAATGAGTGTTTTAAAGATTTACGCCACATTCTTACCACTGAAGAAGGCCATAAACTTTTTACTCGATGTGGTGCAAGAGTTGGACGATATACTGAAATTACACCTGACGGATTTGTTTATCCCTGTGATTTGTCACTCGGTCTCGGGTCTAATGAATTCATTGCAGGAGATTTACGCGGACAAACATTCAAAGAGATATGGCACTCATCACCTCTTCTTAGGAAGATCAGGAGTATTAGAAAAGAGGATATGCATGGAAAATGTAGAGAATGCCATTATTTTGACATCTGCGGAGGAAAATGCAGAGTCTTGGCGTATAAGTATTATGGCGATCTTTATGCTAGCGCGCGCGCTTTCATTTCATACTCCAAAGTCTGCAAACCGTAAGGAAGACTACATCGTATCACTTAAGATAGTTGGGCATGAACTCCTTCATATGTATCTGGACTTAGAGTTCCTCAGAAAAACCTTCTTAACTATTAGTCCTGGTATGTATCTTGTGGAACCTAGCAATAGGTTAGTGGAGATAGAAGAAGCTATAGCGGAGGCCGTTTCCAGTATTATAGTAAAAAATATATTGGGTAATGGAGCAGTAGCTATATTAAGCCTATCAAAATATGCTCGTAGCTATAATTCACATGTCCTAAATGAAGTCATCAGCTTAGAAAAGGTACCTCGAAAGTTCTTATCTATGTTAGTAAAAAACAGGGATGTTACGCCTTGCTGATCTCTAGACTAAGAGAATCTGCTTACTTTGCTCTGTTCAAGTGTCACAACGTCAGGACCCTTATAATAGCGGATTTTATAGAAACCCTTGCAGTAGCCTGTCTCTTTGGTTACTATCTAAAAATGTTGATGTATGATATGGGTGGTGCTGAACTCCTGGGCATCTATTCGACGCTCAGTAACACGCTCTTATGGTTTACTCCTATGCTGGGAGGAACGTTCAGCGATGCTTTCGGAAGGAAGAAAATGATTCTGGCCTGCGTACTGTTCGGCGTTTTAGACCTAGTGATGCTCGCCGCCATCCGCTTTCACACAGCTAAAGTGATTCTGGCACTGCTCCTCCAAGCATCGTTCATTATTGCTAGTCCGGCTAGAGCGGCGTTGCTCAGTGAATCCGTTCCGCCGGAACATGTTGGCAGAGCTTTCTCACTCCAACTTTTCATCGAAAACATTTCATCTATGGTGAGCTACATGGTGTTCGGCTACATATTATCAACTGCGGATGTGTATATGGCGTTCATTGCTTCAGGCCTACTCTTTTCTACTTCTCTAATCCTATACATGTATACTCATGAAACGTTAAAACGGAAGATGACTCAGCCAAACTTTTTCTCTGCCCTACTAAAAACATTTATTAAAGGTATTAAGTTTGTCGGTAAACGAGCTCACCTACTTCTCCTCTTAGTATACTTTGCATTTGATGGCTTCACGAGCTCTATAGCAGCTCCTTTCACTCCTGCGTTCCTGGGAGAGACGCTTTTCCTCAGTACCATGGAAATATCCATGCTCTACACAATCTGTGGCATTGCAGTAATTATTGGTGTTCTCCTTATTGGTATTGTGGTTGATAAATTGAGGAAGAGCCTGATACTACTTATCACTAAGGATGCCTTTGCTTTCCCGCTTCTTCTGGCATTCGCGTTAGCTCCCCCGTTAATGGCGGCGGCATCGATGGTCGCTTTAGCCTTTATCGAACAATTTAGCATAGGAGTGAACCGATACGTGGTTGAAAAGACTGAGTCGGAGCACAGGAGCTTGGTATTTGGGCTTATAAACACCGTGAAACAAATATCTGGAATACCGGGTCCTCTGATGGGGATCCTCCTATGGAAAATCTCTCCTCGCATCGTCTTCGTAACTCCTGCCGTAACTATACCGCTGGGCATCATAATACTACTCATGGCGCTTAGGCTTGATAAAACGTCCTAGACCTTAATCTGAGGAATCGTTACAACGCCATTACACGATAACTGGAAGATGAGCTTCAACCTCACCACTCTTGTTCCAATAAGTCTTCATCTGCAACCGGCATGCTTAAATAATGCTGCATTGAAAAAGCTATTAGCGTGATCAAGCCTGAGACTGCACGTGGAATGGCTGCTCTCGCCAGGTTGAGGAACCTCATCGTGCACAGGTACTGGCTGGTTAATGACTCAAGGATCTATCGGGAGGCTAAAGCCTCCGGTATGCGGCTGATTAGCAAATTCGTTGAGGAGGTGAGGGAGTACGTCGAGAGAGGTTAAGTACTATGAGGCGGGGTCACAGGAGAAGGAAGAGGCGCTAGAAAAGCTCCGTGAGTATCTTTCGCGGCATGGAGAAGTTCTTGTGGCTGTGGTTTACGGAGGCTTTACGCGGAGGAATTTCTTCAGAGACATGGATGTGGCAATTTATACAGGCGGCCTGGTTGAGGACCCGCTTAGCCTGGAGAGCGACCTTTGCATCGAGCTCTCAAAAGTGCTCCGTATCCCTGTTGACACCAGAGTTGTGGATGACGCTCCGCCATGGTTTAAGCTTAAAGTACTGACGAGCGGCATGGTGGTATATGAGAGGAAGCCTGGGGCTTCAACGTTGCTTCTAAAGGAAGCCGTTGGGATCTGCAAGATCTGGCAATTAAACTTGCAACTAACCCGTAAGTCAACGCGATGCATAGGCTTACCCACGTATAGCGCGCGCTAAACAGGCCATAGGGAGGTTCTGTCGGCCCACTCTTTTTTCACCTTAGAAAGACATTTAAAAGCCGGGGAGCATCGAAAAACATGAGTAAAGCAGTTGAGTTTAGAAGAGTCGTCCAAGTCGGGATTGTTGTCAGAAGCATTGAGAGAAGCATAAGTGTTTGGGAGAATCTTCTTGGCCTAAAGGCTTCAAACATAGTTGAAACCGAGCCGCATGAGAAGACTGGCATGAAGTATAGGGGTAAGGCTGCGGAGGGAAGAGCCAAACTAGCATTCCTACAGCTTGAAAACATAACGATAGAGCTGATAGAGCCTGTTGGAGGGCCAAGCACATGGAGAGAATTTTTAGAAAAGCATGGTGAAGGGATTCATCATATTGCTTTCAACGTGAGCGATATGGAATCGGTTAAGAGTAATCTTAGGAAAATGGGCATAGGTATAGAGCAGGAGGGAGGTTTCACAGGAGGCTCGTACGCCTACACGGATCCGAAGAGTCCGCTGGGAATCATAATAGAGCTTCTCACGCATCACTCTTAGCTTCCTGAAAACCGGCAATGAGGGTCGCAATATTTATATATGGTCTACGCATTATAAAACGGATTGAGCGAAAAACATAGCGTCACTATCCTGTTTTTCCTGATCGCTCTGGGCTTCAACCTTACTACTGTTCTGGCGCAGTTAACCATCAAACCCGATACGCTTCCGAACGCCGCTGTAGGACAGTTCTACAGTGTTCAGCTCTATACTGAACCGAAAAGAACAGTGGACAATTGGGAAATCTCTTCAGGAAGCCTACCGCCGGGCTTAACGCTGAGCAAGCAGGACGTTTATAACGCGGTCATTTCAGGAACACCCTCCAGCGTAGGCACATACCAGTTCACCGTGAAGGCTAGGATAACAGTTCTCGGCCAGCCTCAGCCGATATATATTTATAAAGACTACACGATTAACGTGGAAGGACTCGCCATATCTCCAGACTCCCTCCCAGAGGCGACTGAAAACTCCTCCTACGGTGCAACAATACAGGTTACGGGCGGTACTCCGCCATACAGCTGGGATGTCACGGGCTTGTCGACTGAACGCACCAACCTAACTTGGCAGGTCATAGGCTGCTGCCCCGTGGGAAGAACAGACAGGATAAGCATATATGGGAAGCCGTTGATCGGAAGCCACGGGGAATACTCAGTTGAAGTCAGGGTAAGGGACAACAAGGGGCTTACAGCCTCGAAAACATACACTTTAAGAATAAAAGAGGTTCCGTGGACATATAGCGTCACGGTTAGACGTTTAACTGATGAGGGGGAAGAGTCAAGAGCAGTGGTGTATTTAGACGATATCGTCTTGGGACGTGCACGCGGGATTGAAAAGAGCCTGTTCGAAGTCACGGTTAGATGCACATCGGGAGTGGGGAGCAGGACTTTTAGCGTAGCTCCCTGCTTCGTAACAGCAGAAGGAGGCACCTCTATAGATATTCCCGGGGTAACTCTATCTCCGGAGTCGCGCTTTTGCACGGGTGTTGTTAACAGCAGCAAGGATCTCGTGTGCAGAATCGTTGTTGTGATTGATATGGGATATCCTTATCTCAGCGAGGAGCGCGATTTCATGCTTAGAATCACTACAGATTGTGAGGATCCAACACCTGCAGGACCTGCAGGAAGGGATGTTAGGATTGTTACGGTTAGCTTTAAGGGGATAAGCCCGGATATAACGGTTTCGGCGATCCCGGTTCAAGTTTTAATTGATGACTCTATACCGCTTGTAGAAGGCAAGTCTACCATCTTCAAAATCGATGTGGAAGCCAGATGCAGCAGAACGCCCAAGACCAGAGGCATGTATGTTAACGTGTCTCTCGCCCTGCCAGTACTCGAATGGGATTTGGAACTGTATGACGGTACTGATGGCACGTTCTCTTTTGTTAAAGACAAATTCGTGTACCTAACCTTTGACGGCAGCAGTCGCGCCCACGCTACCTTATATCTCCCCGAGGTACATTCTATTGTAGGTACTGGTTGGCTTACAGGCGACCCAGTGGTAGGTAGAGATTTTTCAGGTAGATATTTAACAGCCAGCTTCCCGAAATCAACGCCAAGACCGCGCTATGTTTCCGCATATCCCCGGGGCTATCCGAGAGAAGGGGGTACAGTGAGTTATATTGTCAGGGTAGAAACCATGATAGGGACAAGTGCTTTTCAATGGGTTGCAACGGTTGTGCGGACAACCACCACTAAGCCCCTAAGAATAATGTTTGCGGCTTGCGGGTACCCTTTCGCTGTGACAGAGAGTGTTGATTTCGACACCTATGTGCGCGAGTATGGTGCGAGCCATGGTATAAGGTCGTATTCGGAACTTTATGCAAGGTACCTCATACCTACTGCACGTGAGATGATCGAGTATCTTCAAGCAATTTTTCCAACATCAGAAAACGGTATACATTACCAGATTCTTATCGGTGTAGATGACATCTTTTGGCCCTGCCGCGAAAGTGACTTATGGGACCCCTCTTATTGCCGGCTCAGCGCTACCGCGTATGAACCTGATTGCGTGCGTTGTTTCCTGACGGAAATTTTATGGAATGTAGCTGATGGTTGTGAATGCGACTTATTAGTAGACCTTTTGATACCCGGGTGTTATGCCCCCATGCTACATGGGAGCCGTTATAACGTGGATGATCCTGGAGATGCGTTCTCTCCAGGATTCATTGCTTTTATATGTCCAAGATACTGGGGAACATGCTATGAGTGCCTCCTCCCGCGCGAGGAATATAGCTCGAAAGTTACGATAGACTTTGCAAAAAAGGCTTACCACGCATTAACAAATGGGTTCGGAATAGTATCTGCTCAAGAAGGATATTGGGTTAACAAAGGTATGCCTATTGAGCGAGAAAACTATTGGGGAGGAGGAAACTATGAGTGGATAACACCTGATGGATACAGAGCCCTGATAGACTTTTTTGTCACGCGTAGGAGCACGGACCCAATGGCAATGCGCATAAGCGGGATTATTTATCCAAATGAAACTGGAGGATTAGAAACTGGACGATTAAAACCTATCAAAATGCGTAACGCTACTTGGGTTGCATCTCCAGGCCTACCGGGAAACTATTCGATAGTATTGCTGGACTCGAAAGACATCGAGCTTTCGAGGTTTGGGATAAACCCCATATCCCTAGGAGGAATACATGTCTTTAGGCTCTATGTGCCTTTCAGCGAGAATATCCGTGCCGTGGAGCTCAGGGATTCTGAGAACAGGATTCTGGATAAGATAATTGCCTCAGCCAACAAGCCTCAGGTGAAAGTCCTCACCCCTAAGCCTGGGGAAATAGTTTCAAGCCTGAAGAGTAACTTCACGATATCTTGGGAGGGCAGTGATGCTGACGGGGACAAGTTGTACTATACTGTTTTAATAAGTCCAGACGGTGGAGAAAGCTGGCAGCCCGTTAGTCCTTATTTCGATATAATCAAGAGCTCTGTCAAGCCTGACCCTCGTTTCTACAATGCTTCTGAAAACTACATAATTAAAATTATTGTTTCAGACGGCTTCCACAATAGTGAAAACGTCTCCGGCGTCTTCACAATAGGCCCCTACGTTCAGCTGAAGGTTGAATCGCCATACGGAGATACTAAGGGCTCAGGCTGGTACATGGTTAACGAGACAGCTACGTTCAGCGTTGCGCCGACGCAGGTTAAGATGAGTGGTCTCCTAGGGCTCCTAGGTGGCTATTATGAGTTTGCCGGATGGTCAGGGGACTCTTCTTCAACCAGCCCATCCTCAACCATAATGATGAATAATGATAAAACTGTTGTCGCAGTGTTCAAGCCGAATTACACAATGCCCATATTATGCTTGGCGATAGTGGTGGTGATTACTCTGCTTGTCCTAACGATCATCCTGAGAAGGAGAAAGCAAAGGCTTCCTCCACCACCTTAATTTTTCCTTTACAACCAGCAAGCGTAAGACTATTTACATAACTACATTTTTTAACCGAGCAAAATGTTTTTATAGCCGAGTATGGTATACATGGTATCGGTTACCGTCTCAGTAAAGGTTCGCAAAGAGCTCATGGAGCTAGCCGATAAGATGGTTAAGTATGGCCTCGCGAAAAGCAGGTCGCATGCTTTCAACATAATGATTGAAAAAGGGCTCAGCAAGGTTGTCGAGGAGGTTGAATTCTGGGACTCCGCCCACGAAAAGGCTGAGGAGCTGAAGAAAACGAATTTTAAGATTAGGCATGGTCGTCTCAAAGAGCTGCTCGAGGAAGACAGGGCTAGATGATTTACTTAGACACGAACATCATTATCTCTTATGTTGACGAGTTGGATTCAAAGCACGGAGATGCAAAAAGCCTTCTCAGCAAGCTTGAAGGCAATAGGGCTGTAAGTAGGCTTACGCTGGCGGAATTAGCCTCGGTTTTCTCCAGAGCTGGTTTAGATAGCCCTATGGCTTTAGCTCTTTATTCAATCGAACAATCTGGGGCTAAAGTTGTAGACGTAGATTTTAGCGACATAATAATTAAAGCTCTGAAGCTGGCTGGAGAGCTTAGGCTTAGAACCCTGGATTTGTTTCACCCGGTAATCGGCGCTGAAATCCGTGCGGAAATTTTTGCAACATTTGATGAAAATATCATTAACAAGTCAGAAGACATCCATAGATTGCTGAAGGTCAGAATTGTCGGCAAGTAGCTTTTTAAACCCCTCAGGAAAAGCCAAAAGATTAGAACGATATTCGTTTTGAAGGACCCTAGAAAGCTTAAAATCCTCCAGTTAAGATAGTATTCAGAGTTGAGGCTGAAGCTCTGGCTTCTAGATTTAAACGTGGATCTCTTTTCTGGCAGAGATGCTGTTTTCCTCTGGGGTGTTTCAGACGCTGGAAGAAGAGTTTTACTTGTTGATGACGAGGTTGAAAACTTTTTCTTCCTAAAGCCTTCGAACAATGTTGACCCGGAAGAGGCAGTTAAGGAGACCATTCCCGAGGGTAGGCGCTACGGTGTCACCAGGATGGAGGTCTGCTCCAAAAGGGTTCTCGGAAAGCCTGTCCAGGTGGTTAAAGTATACGTGGACAGGTCTGAAAATGTTGAGAGGGCTGTTGGAAAGCTGGAGAAGCTTAAACTTTTCGAAAAAGCTTACGAAGGAGACATCAGGCTCTCGACAAGGTATCTTCTTGAGAAGAACATCACGCCGTCCTCCTGGCTTGAAGCAGAGGTTGAAAGAGACGAGTCCCTCCCATCACTACCCAATGTTGAAACCTTCAGGGTTAAAACAGTTAAACCATTGGAGGATGAGAAGGTTCCTGAGCTCCGCGTGATGGCTGTGCATTTTCTTAAAGTGGGTGAAAAAGGGTCTCCTAAGCCAGAGCATGATCCTATCGTTGCAATATCTACCTATGACGGGAAGATGTTGAGACAGTTTAAGTACGACGTGAAAACAGACAAGCATCTTATAGAGGATTTTCTTAATCATGTTAAAGCTTTAGATCCAGATATTATAGTAGGGTACGGTATAACTGAGGACTGGAGTTATTTGGCAGAGAGGTGCAAGAGGGTTGATGTTCCGCTAGAGGTTGGACGAAACTATGCTAAGCCCCATACAAGCGTTTTCGGGCATGTCTCGGTAACAGGGAGGATTAACATGGATCTTTTCCATAATGCGCGTGAAAATCCGCAGTTGACGGAGTATACGTTGGACGAGTATGCTCAGTCGCTGGGTTTAAGCGTTGAATACAGAATTCCTGAGCATAAATACCCTGAGTATCTTAATTCTTCAGATGTGGACAGGCTTTTCAAACAATCAGAGGAATATGCGAAACTGGTATACAGGATTTGGATGATGCTGGGCGATTTTGCGATTCAGCTTTCCCAGATAACCGGCCTGCCGATGGACCATGTTTTCACAGCCTCCCCCGGCCACAGGGCTGAGGCATACTTGATCAGAGAAGCCTATTCTCTAGGGGAATTAATTCCTCAAAGGATTGAGAAACCGTATGTTCCTTATGTGGGGGGCCTAGTTTTACAGCCTCAGGAAGGGGTTTACGAGAATGTTAGCGTTATAGATTTCTCATCCATGTACCCTAACCTCATGTTGAAATATAATATTTCACCTGACACTTATGTTCCTGAGGGCGAGGAATGCAGGGATTGCTTCGTCTCACCCGAGTCTAAGCACAGGTTTAGGAAGGACTATAGAGGAGTGTACGCAAGCATGCTTCAGAAACTCCTGGATGCTAGGAGGAGTGTGAGGAAGAGGCTTGAAAACGTTAAGGAGGGAAGTGTTGAGCACCGGGTTCTTGATGCTAGGCAGAAAGCCCTGAAGATACTTGCGAACACGCTTTACGGCTACGCCGGCTGGGTCGGTGCACGCTGGTATCTTAGGGAGGTTGCTGAATCCGTTGCAGAGTGGGGGAGGCATACGATTAGAATGGCAATTGAGAAAGCTAGGGAAATGGGGTTGAAGATAATATACGGGGATACTGACAGCATTTTTGTCACGGATGGTGAGAAGCTGAAGAATCTGGTAGGCTGGATTGAAAGCGAGCTTGGAATGGAGGCACGGGTTGATAAGAAATATAGTAGAATACTCTTTACTGAGGCGAAGAAAAGGTATGGCGGTCTTCTGGAGGATGATGGTCTCGAAGTTGTAGGCTTAGAGGTTGTCAGGGGGGACTGGGCGGAAATAGCTAAGGAGACTCAGCTGGGTGTTCTTAAAACAATGCTTGAAACACGGGATGTTAGCAAGGCAGTATCTTACGTGAGAAACATTATAGCGGAGGCGAGAAGCGGAAGGGTTGAGATGGAGAAGATGATCATATGGAAGAGGATGACTAAGCCTCCGGAGGCTTACGAGGTCAGGGCGCCCCATGTGTTGGCTGCGCTGGAGCTTTCCAAGAGAGGCTGGAGGATAGACGTGGGCGATAAGGTTGGCTACATTGTTACAAGAGGGTCTTCGAAAATAGGTGAGAGGGCCAGGCCCTACCAGCTGGTTGAGAAGAAGGATATCGACTATGAGTACTATGTTAGGAACCAGATAGTTCCGGCAGCAATGAGAATTTTAAAAGTTTTTGGAGTGGATGAGCAGACTCTGTTGCAGGAGCCTAAAAAGGGGCTTATGGCGTTCGGAACAGGCTGAAAAAATGCTTGGAAGGGGGTGTTTGCTCAGGGATGCTAGGGAGACTGATTTAGAGGCAGTAATGAGGATTGAGAAGGCTTCTTTTCCAAGGTACCCGTACCCCATGAGTGTTTTCACAATTCTGTTGAAGCAATACCCAAGATATTTCTTGGTGGCTGAATGCTCTGGGAGTGTTTCAGGGTATGTTTGCGGAAGTATTGCTGGGGAAAATCTTGGAAGAGTAGTGTCCATTGCTGTAGAGCCAAGGTTGAGGAGAAAAGGTGTGGGTAGAATGCTTATGCTTGGGCTTGAATCTAGGTTTAGGGCAGACGGTGTTAAAGCTATCCGTTTAGAAGTGGGTGTTGATAACGAGTCTGCGATCCGGCTCTACGAGTCTTTAGGCTACAGGCCTATGGGATTGCGAAGAAGATATTATCCGAACGGGTGTGACGCCCTCGTGATGGTTAAGCGTTTAGAGAGGGACGTGGCTGACAACACTACCTAGGTAAGGTTTATAATATTATTCTGCGGAGTTCAACTATGGCAGGCAGGATTGTTAGGACATCAATCTCGCTGCCTAGGGATCTGATAAAGGAGCTGGACTACTTCGTGGATTCAATTGGTTCCGACAGGTCTAAGGTTTTCCAACAGGCGATAAGGAATTTCTTAAGCATTCCACATAAGGAGGAAGATAGGGTTGCGGGCTTGTTGATGATAGTTTACAGTCACAGGATGCACGGGTTGGAGGAGGAGATAACGGATATTCAACACGGCTTCATAAACCTTATTGTTTCAGACATTCATATTCATCTTGATGAGGAAAAATGCATGTTAGCGATTTTCGTTAAGGGGATGTTCAAAGATGTTCAAAGCCTTATGAGGAAGATTGTTGGGAAGAGAGGAGTATTAATGATTAAGGAGTCGTTTGTTAAACTCTAGTTTTAAACCTATTCTGGAAAAACCAGTATTCCCATGATGGATGAGAGGAATAAGGAGTAGAGCATCAGCAGGTAGAATCCTTCTCTCCAGCTGAGGCCTCCCCTGTGCATGAGATACCACAGCAGTATGTTTGCGAGAATAGAAAATGTAACCAGGTCTGAGAAAACCTTGATGTTCAGCCTAACGGGGGAGAGTAAGAGTGTTATGCCCAATATGAGCGTAATGTTTGTGAAGCAGCTTCCTATGACGTCGCCAAAGGCAAGGCTAACGTGTTCCTTCAACATCGCCTGAATGTCAAGGGAGAGCTCTGGAAAACTGGTTCCCACCGCGATTATGGTGGCAGATATTACGTATGGCGACACTCCCATCAGGAGCGCTATCTTGACTGTTGAGTCGACGAGGAAGTCTGCGCTCACTACAACTCCAATTATGCCTAGGAAAGCCATGGCTGTGTAAACTATTAGACTCCTCTTTTTACTTTCTGCTTCAACAGGTTCTCCAGACTCTTCTAACTGTAATTCCCTTCTGGTGATTATCTTGTATGTTTGGTAAGCGTAGATGGATACGAGTAGCAGCCCGACGATCCGGCTTGCAGGAAGAAAGCTGATTAAAAGAATAGGGATTATTGAGGCTGTGAAGATTCCAAGGTAAAGAGTGTCGAGTTCTTCGGGTTTAAACTTAATCACATTAAGCTTTTTCGACCTCCGTTTCAAAGTGTAGAGGATGAGTCCAAGTCCTATTATTAGGCAGATGTTTGCAATGTTAGAACCTAGAACATTGCCGATGGATACGGCTGCTTCTCCGGATGTCGCTGAGAACAAGGCTACTGCGAGCTCCGGAAGGCTGGTGGATGTCGCCACGAACGTGAAGCCTATTCGAGATTTTCCCAACCCTGTTGCTTCAGAGAGCTTCACAGCATTTTTAATTGCTATTTCGCTGCTTGCAAGCAGGGCTGCTAGAGAAATAACCATCGTTATCAATGGCTCTATAAGCTCATTCATAGGGTCGATGTTCAACACATGCCTATAAAAAGTTTTCCAGATCCCTCAATTAACTTGGCCCTAATCCCAGAGGATTACTACTCCGAGCGCTCTCGTCCTGTCCTTTAAGAGCTGCTTGTAGATTTCCGGAGTATTCGCATAGGGCACCCTGTGAGTCACCAGTCTGGAAACATCCAGCTCCCTGCTGCGGAGCATGTCGAAGAAGAGCTCCACGTGCCTCCTCCTGCTCCACGGATTGTTCAGGGTTTCGACAGGCGGGTGTGAAGAGTTGTGCGCACCTATTATGGTGAAGCTTGGCGCGTTGCAATAATCATGAAGATCTATATAAGTAGGTCCTCTTGGGCTGCTTAAGACGACGAATCTCCCGAGTTTTCTTAAGCATTTAAACTCCTCGACAATCAGGTTCTGGTTTCCAGTAACCTCAAAAACAATATCCGCCATCCTCCCCTTAGTCAGCTTCTCAACCTCTGAAGCAACATCCTGCTTCAACGGGTTTATCCTAACAATATTCTCAGGAAGGTATTCAAGCCTATTATCAGACACGTCGACGACGATAACCGGCATTGCGCCCGCCATCTTGCAAATCCTCGCTGTCAACTGGCCAAGTATCCCGGCGCCGTAGATCACGACGGATTCTCCGAATGAAAGCTGGCTTCTCCTAACGCCGTTCATAACGATCTCCGCTATCGTGAAGAAGGATGCTTCCTCTTCGGAGACACCTTGGGGTACGAGCATAACATCCTTCTGAGAGGCTGAAACATACATGGCATGGGGGGAGTATGAGGCTACGGTTTTTCCTATTAGGCTCCTGTCAGCATCAGGACCCGTGTCGACAACCATGCCTATGTTGTCATATCCCGGGACAAACGGGTATTTCCCGTAGCCCGCCCAATACGACTGGGGAGGGAATTCTCCGCTTAAGATAGTAAGCTCGGTTCCTATGCTGATCAGGCTCCGCTTAGTTTTTATGAGAACCTCGTCTCCCTTGATGTCAGGCACCTCCTTGTCTTCGACGATAACGCTTTTAGGCTTCTGAAACACGACTGTCGGATTCTTCAACCCTGTTTCACCACTCTTCTCTTGCAGATATCTTTTTCGCTCTACTTTGCGAAAAATACGGTGAAACCTTATAAACCTGTTATAGTGTCGCTTCCCCATGGCTCGAACGCTAGACGAGATAATCCTGCCCGACGAGTTCAGAGATATTTACGACGAGGAAGACGGGTTGAAGAAGTTCAGGCTTTTCATAGGAGGGAAATGGGTTAAGCCTAGGAACGGGCGATACTTCAGTGTTAAATCGCCTTCAACAAGGAGGGTTTTAGCGGAGGCGCCGCTGGGAAGCAGGGACGAGGCCCTGGAAGCCATTTCTGAAGCGGATTCATCGAGAAGCAGAATAAGGAATCTTGCAGCAATAGACAGGATAGAGATACTGGAGGCAGCGTCGAGACTAATAGCGAAGTACGAGGACTACTTGGTCAGCATCCTGGTGTCCGAGGCCGGTAAACCCCTAGTGTACGCGAAGGCTGAGGTTAATGCTGCTATGGAGAGGATGAGGCTCACGCTGGAGGAGGCTAGAAAGATCTATGGGGAATATATTCCGGGAGACTGGGTTAAAGACACTAAGAACAAGTTTGCAATAGTTTTAAGGGAGCCGGTGGGAATCGTCGCCGCCATCACGCCTTTCAACTATCCTCTTTTCTCCCCTATTGCGAAGATTGCGCCTGCACTCGTCTCTGGGAACAGTGTTGTTCACAAGCCTGCTAGCGATACTCCGGTGACTGGGCTTTTTCTCGCTAAGATTCTGCAGGCCGCCGGGCTTCCCGACGGTGTTTTAAACGTTGTAACTGGGCCTGGGGGTGAGGTTGGAGATGTTTTTGTTTCAGACCCGAGGGTGAAGGCTGTGAGCTTCACTGGAAGCACCGAGATTGGTTCAAAGATCCCTGCTAAAGCAGGCTTGAAAAAGCTTCATCTAGAGCTAGGTGGAAAGGCTGCTGCAATAGTGCTTAAGGATGCAGACCTAGATTTGGCTGCGGAGAAGATTACGTTAGGGGTTGTGAAGAACTCCGGCCAGCGGTGCGACGCTATAAGCCGGGCTTTAGTAGTTAAAGAGGTTGCCGATGAGCTTGTTGGGAAACTGGAGGAGAGGTTTAGAAACATCAGGTTCGGCTATCCTTGGGAGGAGGGTGTTCAAGTAGGGCCGTTGATAAACGAAAAGGCTTTGAACCATGTTGCAAGCCTTGTGGAAGACGCTGTCAGTAAGAGAGCCCTCCTGCTAGTGGGAGGGAAAAACCATGGTTTAATATATGAGCCGACTCTTCTCGACCACGTTCCGCTTGAAGCAAGGATTGCTTGGGAGGAAACGTTCGGCCCAGTCCTGCCTGTGATAAGGGTTAGAGACGAGTATGAGGCTGTAGAGGTCTCTAATAGGTCCAACCTCGGGTTGGACTCCGCGGTTTTCACGAACTCTCTATACAGCATGTGGAGAATTGCTAAGACTCTGCAAGTTGGCACGGTTAGTGTTAACGATGCTCCTGCACACGGTGTTGGAAACTTCCCGTTTGGAGGCGTGAAGGATTCAGGAATAGGGAGAGAGGGGCTTGGATACAGTATTGATGAACTGACGGTAATAAAAACGGTTTCCGTGAACATTGCACCATCCGGACTCTGGAAGGGAAGATAGCTCTAAAAAGCCTAAAAATTAATATTGTGAAGAATCATTTTAGAAGCATGGTTTCAGAAGGGGTGAGAAAGATCCTTGGTCTGGTTTACGGGAGGGAGCTGCTATCCTATGATTTCGGTCCAAGACATGTTATGAATTCAGCTAGGCTGGAATCTTTCTTCAAAGCCCTGGAGTCATCCGGGTTGGTTTCAGACAGCCGTGTTCTTTTACTTAAGCCTAGGATGGCAACTTTTGAGGAGATAGCCCTATATCATGACGAGAGGTATATTGAATTCGTGAAGCAGATGTCTGTTGAGGGCAAGGGTCTGCTGGACCATGGTGATACTCCTGCTTTCCCAGGTGTTTTCGAAGCTGCTTCCCTCGTGGTTGGTTCAACGCTTGAAGCACTGGACGCGGTCATGAAAGGGGACGTTTTATACTCTATGAACCCGATGGGGGGGTTACACCACGCTAGGCGCGGCAGGGCTGCCGGGTTCTGCGTTTTTAATGACGTGGGCGTTTTAATCGAGAAAGCCAGAAGAAAATATGGTGTTAGAAAAATACTTTACGTTGACCTTGATGCTCACCATGGTGACGGAGTTATGTACGATTATTATTATGATCCGAACCTGTTCATCGTTGATTTTCACGAGGACGGGAGGTATCTTTACCCGGGAACCGGTTTCGAGGGGGAGACTGGCGGCGGGGAGGCTGCGGGGACTAAGCTTAACCTTCCTTTAAAACCCTGGGCGACTGACCGGGATTTCGAGGATAAAATGGAGAATGCTAAACGGTTCATGTCTAAAACTTCCTTTGAATTGATGGTTTTTCAAGCGGGTGCTGACAGTATCGCCGGCGATCCGATTACGCATTTGAAGCTAACCGCCCATGCCCATCTTCAAATTGTTTCATTCCTTAAAGAACTGTCTGGTAAATCAAACGTTTGCCCGCTGGTCGTGCTGGGCGGCGGAGGTTATAATCCGGCTAACACTGCAGAAGTCTGGCTTAAGATAGTTAACGCCCTGGTAAAACAGTAGCGTGTTAAACACTTTCCAGGGAAAATGAATTGTTAAATTCGTGGAGCAACCGGGATGGCTGAATGAGGATCGCAATCTTAACGGAGCTTCTTGCAGTATTCCTCTGGGCTCTGGGAAACATATTCGTAGCATATTTAAGCATGTTCTTCGACAATTACACGCAGAATTTTTTCAGGTTTATTTCGGCCAGCATGGTACTGCTGTTTTTATCGCTGCTCTTAAAAAAGGAAGATTATTTAAACTCCTTAAGAAGACTGAACACGCTTTCAATCCCTATTGCAACCGTCTTCGCATTTCAGGTATTAATTGTTTACGGGATAGCTTTTACAACGCCAACAGTAGCAACGTTGGTAACACGACTCAGCATTGTCTTCGTCGACATACTTGCCTTCTATCTATTCCCAGAGGAGAAGACGATGTTTTCGAAAAAGGGTTTCATAATGGGCACTGTAATGTCTTTCATAGGGGTTTCAGGAGTTATCTTAACGGGTGCAGGTTTTTCTCCGCCTGGAGAAATGTTTATAGCGGGCGTCGTCTTCTTATTGTTAGCCTCAATACTCTGGGCTGTCTACACGGTTTCCATCAGGATTGTTCTCAGAGATTTAGACCCGCTTTCAGCAACAACCAACATATTCCTGTTCTCCGGAATAATGTACCTTCCCTTCTCAATTTTAACTGGAGGAGTATACATGGTTTTAAAAGCAGAGCCGGTTGTGAACCTGGTGCTAGTGGTCTCAGGAGTTCTCGCAATAGGCTTAGCCAACTTTCTCAACTATTATGCTATTCAGAAGTTGGGTGCATCTCTGCCCGCAAACCTTCAAATCCTCCTCCCGGTTTTCACTGGTGTAATGTCCGTCATAGTGTTTAATGAAGAAATGCATCCCGTTAAAATCTTCTTCTCAGCCTTAACCTTAATCGGATGCTGGATGCTGGTTAGAGCTTCAGAGCAACTTTTTTCAAGAAACTAAATGCCCCCCCAAATCTATACATCTTGTCTAACCTCTTAACAGGCTAGGGTTGTTCAAATAGAAAGCTTTATCCATGGGATGTAACCAGGCTGATGCATGAGCTGTAGGGATGAGCTTGTGAGACTGCTTTCAAACCTGCTGAAAATAGACACTAGTAATCCACCTGGGAACGAGAGTAATGCAGCCGGCTTCCTGAAAGACTGGCTTTCACAGAGAGGTGTTGAATCCGAAATATTAGAGTTTGAGAAAGGGAGGGGTAACTTGTTTTCCAGGATAAAGGGTTCCGGCGAAGGGCCGTCACTACTCCTGCTTTCACATACTGATGTTGTTCCAGCCGACTCGGCTAGGTGGAGGGTTCCTCCTTTCTCAGGTGCTGTTAAAGACGGGTATATATGGGGAAGGGGGGCACTAGACATGAAGAGCATGGTTGCTGTTGAAACCATGGTTTTCAGTGAAATGGTGGATAAAGATTTGAAGGGAGACCTTGTTCTTCTAGCGACCGCTGATGAGGAGAAGGGGGGATCGGGAATTGTAAAAATGCTGGAGAAAGCCGGTGAAAAGATTATTGCCAACTATGTTATAAACGAGGGCGGGGGAGAAGGAATACTCACTAAGAACGGATGGCTGTTCGACATTCAGACGGCTGAAAGAGGAGTCTTCTGGTATCGTGTTCAAACAAAGGGTTCTCCTGCACACGGCTCAGTACCGGGGCTTGGCGTAAACGCTATAGACAGGATGCGACCCCTGCTGAACAGGGTTTCAGAATTCAAAGGGGCTTGCGAAAAGGTTAACCCGTCTTGGAAATACGTTGAATCCCTGCTGAAAATGATGGGGCTCGTAACCGAGCGGGAAGATATCAGTAATGTTGAAATCCTTCTGAATAAGCTGGCGGAGGTCGATAAAGGTTTGGGAGAGTCTGCTAAAGCAATGCTTCAAGTTACGATGACGCCCACGATGATTCAAGGGGGTGTTAAGGAGAACGTTGTCCCATACGAGTGTAAACTAACAGTTGACTGCAGAGTCCCCCCTGGATACTCTGGTGAGCGTGTGAAAAGCATGATTATGGATTTGTTCCATGGTCTTGAATACGAGCTGGAATTCATACAGGAGTCGGAGCCAACCGTCTCCCCTGTTGACACACCCTTATACAGGGTGATTGAAAACTCTCTTTTGAAACAGGTTCCCGGAGCCAGGCTTGAACCTACTACTAAAACGGGTGGGACTGATTCAAGATACTTCAGGAGGATGGGAATACCTGCATACGGCTTTCAGCCTCTAATGGTTGAGGGAAACTATTATGAATGGTCAAGAATGGTACATGGAGACAATGAAAGAATTTCGATAGAAAACCTGTTATTCTGCTACAGGGTGTTGAAACAAGTAGTGGAATCATTCATGCTGAAGTAGAGTTAGCTTACACACGTTAGGAAGCATGTTGACTAGAGCCATTAAAGTATTTAAAAAAAGGTGGAATATTTGGTTTAAATGTATTGTTTACAGTTGTAGCAATAGTATCTCTTATACTGCGGTATCCATGTTCCAGGCTTGCCGCACTTAGGGCAGAGCGGTATCGAGGGTTGAGCCGCAGGAGCTGCTACGGCTGGAGCTTGCTGTGCAGCAGGCGCAGCGGTCACAGCAACCTGGGGGATTTCAATCTTCTTAGAAAGCAGGATTATGTCTCCAACAGTCTTCACGTCGCCCCATTCTATCTCAACCATGCTGCCGGCTTTCGTCGAAATATACAGTGTTATGCCTCCCTGGCCTGGAACAAGCCCTATTTCCTTAACCGTCCCTACGAAAAGGCAATCAGGATCATAAACCTGCATGCCTATCAGTTTCGACTGAGGAATTCCTTTCCCACTCATTGCTGATGAGAAACACTATAGGGTTATATATTAACTTTCATGTTTTTCATCCTGATAAGATTTTTCAACAAATAATGCGGAGAGAAGCGTCCTCGTTAACACTGTGAATCGTTTCTCAGCCGCAAACATGTTCTTCTCCTCATTTTCCTGCAGAAACTTTGAAAAGAAAGGTTAGGAGCACGAGTGTTTATCATTAAGGCTTGCTAAGCTCATCCGCGTTCCTCTTAACCTTTTCGAACGCGGCTATTATATCGTCCATATCCTCCTTAGAGCCGAGAAGAACGTTTTGAGGAAGCCATAAGCCTTCGGTGTAACAAGCCTTCTCAGCCACAGGCAGGCTCAGCCCAGAGTAATCCATGGACCTGCCGTGATACGGGCAGGACAATGGGCATTTTCTGAAATATTCGAGATATGGCTCCTTATAGAGCGGCCTCGAGTATCCTACGCTTACAGGTATTCCTTCAGCCTTCATCGCTTCGGCGAAAACAGCCTTAGAAACGCCTCCGAAGGCTTCAGGATCATATCTGAATATGTAGAGGTGCCAAGCATGCCTAGTGATTCTCTCATCATTCTTCAGAGGCTTCAAACCATCTATTTTAGAAAGCTTGCTGTTGAGATAGCTAGCGTTCTCCATGCGTCTCACAGTATGCTCATCCAGTCTTTCAAGCTGAACCAGCAGTATTGCGGCTTGAAACTCAGTCATGCGATAGTTGACTCCAGGGAGATAATGCTCGTACCATGCTCCCTGCGGGAGGCGGCCGCAGTTATGCAGGCTCCAGGCTTTAACATACAGCTCCTCGTTGCTTGTCACTGTTATCCCTCCCTCTCCGCTAGTAATGTTCTTGCTAGACTGAAAGCTGAAGCATCCGAAGTCTCCGAAGCTTCCTGTTCTCCTCCCCCTCCATTCTGCACCCCAGGCTTGACACGCGTCCTCAACAACACGCAAATCATGCTTCTCAGCTATTCTCATAATCTCATCCATGTTGGCCGGCCTCCCTCCGATGTGGACAGGAAGTATTGCTTTCGTTTTTTCAGTAATAGCTTCCTCTATTCGCCTCGGGTCAATATTGAAAGTATCGGGCTCAATATCGACGAAGACAGGTACCGCGTTAACGTAAAGTATTGCGGTGGCCGTAGCCATGAAAGTATAGGGTGTGGTTATAACCTCGCTTCCAAAACCCACTCCACATGCCCGGAGAGATATTTCAAGCGCGGTCGTGCCGCTCGTTACTGCAACACCATACTTAGCGTGTTGGTATGCTGCAAACTTTTCCTCAAGCTGCTTAACGTATTGTCCGCCTATGCCCCACACGCCGCTTTCCAAAACTTTTTTCAAAGCTTCAAGCTCTCTGTTGTCGAAGACAGGCCACTTTGGGAAAGGTTTGCCTCTAACCGGCTTGCCACCTTTTAAAGCTAGTTGAACCATGTTTCCAACCCTATTCTTGCAGTATAAAAATGTATCTTGGGAAAACGATTAACCCCCATTAGGCAACAGTGCTGCAAGACTCTTGCTTCCAAGCTTACGGTAGGGAAGAGCTGAAGCGTGCATCCAGTTTGCAGTTTTAAAAAGGTCTTTACCAGCCGGATGGTTTCAGTTGAATCTTACCGTTTAGCGGTGCGTGCTGATGCTTCCTATTTAAATCTGGCTAGACGCCTAGAACATAGTTTAAGACGAGCAGTGTAACATTATAGGTGGCATGCAAAGCTATTGGACACCACAACCTGTAGCCGCGTTTCCTGAAAACGTATCCAAGTATGATTCCGACTAGGAAAGCCGGGAGGAATTGCCAAGGATTCAGGTGGAAGGCCCCGAAAAAGATGGAGGACAATACTATTCCCCATCTGCTCCCTAGGCTTGACTCGAAGCCCTGCTGTATAAACCCCCTGAACAAAGCTTCCTCGCAGGGTGCGACAATGAGTATCGTGACTAGGGACAGTTTGACTAGCTCTGTGAATGAAGATGGTGAAAACATTTGGAAAAGCCCTTCAAACCATTGTGGAACCGGTATGAGGGTTTCGATGATCATCCCGGCAGAAACCCCTGTTAAAACAGTTAAGGGCAGAGCAAGCAATGCCGTTTTATATTCCTGCATGGCGCTTCGCGAGTCTAGCCCAAGGAAGCTTAAACTTATCTTCCTGCCAACCATGTAGAGAAGCACGGGAATCATCATCGCAACCTCCCCTACGATGAGCAGCGTCAAATTATCAATACTCATGCCTGTGGAAAGAGAGAATATTAGAAACGGTGTTTCTAAGACAGCTGGGAGAAACATGGCTATGATGAGAATCAGCAAGGATTGGGATGCTTTCCAAGGCACGTTGCAAGGGGCTTGCTGCAAGAATTCTCCGTCATCCTGTTTTGCCGTCTTCCTTTGAAAAAAGATGGATGCTGCAAGCACTATGCTTGTTAAAACTGCTAAAGGTGGGGCATATGCCTTTCCCTCCCAGTCAGACTGGCTGGGGAAGAACCCGATTAAGCTTACAACCATGAGTATTGATGAAGCGAGTGTTAAAAAATTCAGCAAGTAGTTCCAATAATTCGTGCGGTGTTGCATCTGGGGTTTCAGAAACGGTTTTGTGAGAGGTCTCTCAACAGGAGCCCTGCCGAAGAACGTCTCCGATTTTGCAAGCGTGTACTTGGATAATAGGAAGGCGATCAGGCTCGTATAGGAAACCAGTGTGAAGATTATCATGGGCGGCGGTGTGTCCGCGATGCTGATCGTGGTTCTTGCAATTATTGTAGGCATTGAGAGGAATACTGCTCCGAACAACGGTATGAAAACGTATAGCAGTGCGCTGAGGGAAAGCGCGTTGGAAGGCTTGTTCAAAACTAGTGCTGTAGCTACTGAAAGTATGGATGAGAAGAGCGTAACAGACAACAGGAGCAGGAAATCCAGCACTAGGAAAGGTGTTCCAGCTAAAAGAATGTTGAAAATACTGTAGAAGATGAGGGCGAAGCTGAAGGTCGCTATGAAATATGCTATGAGCATGCCCTTTACATATCTCCGGAACCCTTTTTCAGAGACTGCTACTGTCCAAAGTGTTTCACGCTCCATTATCCCCCAGTTTATCGAGAAGATCGCTGGGATTAGGGGTGTGTAGAGTATACTGAAGGTTAAGGCTGCCAGTGCGAAGAATCTGAACTGCCTAACCAGAACCGGGAAGCTTAAGTTTGCAATCGTAGCGATTGCGAAAAGCATCATGGCTGTGAAAAGACTGCCGTCTCTCAACACTCTTAAAAGGTTAAGCTTAACGACTAAAGCCATCGGCTTCTCATTCATATTAGGCGAAAGTATCTGTGTAAACATCCTTGGCGCCCACTTAAGTATTCTACGGTTGCTTGAAGGCATCTCCATTAACGCTGTCGTGAGAAGAGGAGTAACGTTAGGAATAAAATTGATCCTCATCACGGCGAAGTAGGAGCTGATTATCAAAACAATGTAGACTAACAGTACAGAGGTTTCTAGGTTTCCCAGAGAGTCTAAGGAGTACTTGGCCAGTAAGGTTGAGGGATAAGGCAAGTCGGAGTAGTTCACTCCGAGCCCGATGGCCATGCTTAAAAGAGGCATGAAAAGTATTAGAAGGATAACCCATCCTGCTGCCTCGACTTCAACATTCTTCAAAATACTCTTAAGAACTCCCAGTATCTGGGCTATTGTTGAAGAAAGGAGGAGCATGATTTCATATGACAGAAAGACTGTTGGAAGAAAATCTAGGCGTGGATGCAGCATTACAGCCATGAAGGAAACAAGTGGCGGCGTGACGGCGAAGTTTAGGAAGAAGAATTGGAAAAGCAGGTCTGCGACAAGGTATGTCGACGGCTTAACGGGAGATGTTAAAACGAAATCTATTTCTGGCTCAAGCGCTGTTATCCCGCCTTTCAGGCCTAGGAAAACACCCATGGCTATCACGCTTGAAAAAGTTATGGATACTATGTTGGTAAGTTCCTTCTCACTCATCTCGGAGAAACCGTAGAACCCTCTTATGAAAAACCCGCTGAAGAAGGATGAGAACACTATGATGAAGTAAAACACGATTGTTGAAAACTTTACTGAAAAGCTTCTCCTCAATGGCCCGTAATACTGGAGAAGCTTGAAAACGAATATTTGCAGTATTCTAGAGTGTTCCACCCTCTGTTCCCCCGACTATTCTGAAGAAGGCTTCCTCCAGCGTGCCCGAGGATTCCAGTCCTGCGATTTTCTTAAGCCCATCTATAGAGCCTTCAGCTATGCTTCTACCCTTGTGTATTATTGTGGCGTTGGTGCAGAATCTTTCAGCCATGTCAAGCATATGCGTGCACACGAGCGCTGCCCCACCCTTGCTAACAATATCTCTAACAAGGCTTTTCACAAGCCGCTGGCCCTCCGGATCCAGCCCTATGAAAGGCTCATCCATTATTATCAGCTTAGGCTGGTGAATGAATACTGTTGCTAAAGCGAGCCTCTGCTTCAAGCCTTTTGAGAGCTCGAGGATAAACCTGTTTTCACAATCGTTAAGCTCAAACATGCTTAGGAACTCCTGGACCCTTCTCCTGGTCTCCTCCCCGGGTTCAACCCCCCTGATTCTCGCGACATACCCTAGAAACTCCCTGGGGGTAAGGTAGTCTGGGAGGGACGGGGCTTCAGGCAAGTATCCGATGAGCCTTTTGAAGCCTTCGCCGCTTTTAACATCCATACCCATAACCATTATCCTCCCCCTGTCAGGCTTGAGAAGGCCGACTACGCATTTCACAGTGGTCGTCTTACCGGCTCCGTTTGGACCTATTAAGCCGTGAATACTTCCCGAGTTAACCTTCATGAATAAACCTGCTACGCCGACTGTCTCTCCATAGCTCTTCCAGAGGTCCTCAATATTCAGCAGAACCGTGTTCCCTGAGCATTCGTCACGCGTCTGCAGCAAGACTTAAGTTCTTAGAGAAGAGTAGAATTTTTAAGTTTTTAACAATCCGGTGAAAGACATTCGGGAACATTTAGCTTGGACAAATACTGTGCTTCCCTACGTAGGGTGGAAGTATTCTTTAAACCATGTTTATTCATGTCAATAATACTTTTAACCATGGTGTTCGTGAATCAGAAAGCAGGTTCGCGTCTAATTGTTCCCGTATTTATTTTGAAAATTATGGTTCGAATAGGATGTGCGTAGAGTGTAGAAGCCAGTTTTATCTAATTATTTGGAAAAGACTTATATACTTATCTTTTAAGATTTTAGAGTGAAATAAAATGGCTACGTCAACAGATGCGAGAAACTTTGCGAACTACTCGTACCTGGCTCTCCTAATCCTAGGAGCACTTATGGCTTTAGCGGGTCTCTGGAACATAGTAAGTTTCATAACGTTACTAGGATATTGGGGATTCTACTTCTTCGGCGGCTTAATAATATGGGGAATAGTTTTACTTGCATTGGGAGGATTCGGGGTTTTCACAGCTTTCACAGTCTGGAAGCCGAAGATCGTTGACGCTATAGACCAGGGAAGATACGAGGATGCATACAGGGTTGCTTCAAACCCTGTTCAATTGATAATCGGGCTCATATGTGGGGGCGTTATTCCTGCGATACTGCTTTTCCTGACACAGCAGAAGCTTGCTGAGATAGTGAGACCACCTCCACCTCCTCCACCATCCTAGGGATCATCAACAAATATTTTTTCCTGAATCAAAACTTCCTTACATGAGGTATGGTAGAATTATCAATCCTAGGATAAGACCTAATATTGCAAGGCTCACCATGTAAACCATTTTGTCAATGGCTTTAACGCTAATCCTGTCTCTAAGTTTACTTCTGCAGAACAGTTTTAGAACCACTCCCCCATCCATAGGATACAGGGGGAGAGCGTTGAATATACCAAGGTTCAAGTTTATGAACCAGGTCCAGAAGAGAAGGTTCACCGGGTAATGATAATACTCGCCTAGAAGAGTCGACACGTAGTACTCTTGAAGAAGACTTGAGAAAGGAATTGTCTCGTAAACCCATGGGAACGGAACAGTAGGGATCATAAGGTATGTTACAAAACCTTCAACAGGGGACCGTGTTAAGGCTAGAGAGTAGTTCTCAAGAACATCTTTAAGCGGAACCAGGTTAAGTATTCCACTGGAACTAAGGTTTTTCCCCAGGAAAGTATAGTTGGAAAAACCGTTACGCAGAACCATGAAAGTTATGTTTTCACCCTTCTGGTAAGCGTTTCTAACGGCTTCAGCGAAACTATTCCAATCGGGGGTTGACTCGCCGTTTACACCTATTATTATGTCGCCGGCCCTCATTCCTTTCTGGTAGGCTGAACCGTTGGTGGAGAGCCCAGTTATGAGAATCCCGTTAGCAACCGGCTTTAAAGTAAGCATTAAAAGTATGAAGACGGCTAGCGCAGCTAAGGCTGCGATCACATTGGAAACAGGACCTGAGGACAGTATTCTTCCCGCTTTCCCAAGACCAGCGTCTTCAAGCTGTTTCTCATCAATCTCTGCGAAAGCACCGATAGGGATTATCAGGAGCATGATTATTCCTGTAGACTTAACACTCATGCCGTTAGCCCTAGCCTGAATTCCATGGGAATACTCATGTATCACCATGGCTATGAATAACGCTACCCAGCCGTAGAAAAAAGGCAGATACGGGTTTACACCTGGAAGAAGTATGTTGGCTGCTGGCCCAAGCTCTCTTAAAACCCTGCTTACATTAGGGTTGCTCAGCATGTTGTTTACCGCGTTAAGCAGCAAGTAAACCATTATCGCACCTAGGAAGGGCATTACCACTAGAGAGATGAGACCCATTTTCCTAGAGAATCTCGTTCCCCCGAGCCTATCCATCAGTGTTAATCCGATTCTCGTCTTAACTAGGATAAATGGAAACTGGACTTCAACCATGCTCGGCAGACGTATGCGCATACAACGATGTTTTCCAACGAAGGGTCTTTTTAAGCTTGACACTCCCCTGGGTGGATTGAAGCAGCTGGAAACACTTAAGCTTAAACCATGCGTGCAACTATTTTCTGCTACTGTTTAAAACCGTTGAAGGAAACTATTTCACTCAGAGGCTTCCTTGAGCCGGGTTCCCTGAACTCTTCGCTAGCAGGGTACCCGAGTGGAGTTATAGCGACAACATTATATTCCTCAGGTATTCCAAGAACCTCCTTAACCTTCGCGTTGTCGAAGGAGCCTATCCAGCATGTTCCAAGCCCCTCAGCCCTGGCTGCGAGAATAAGATGCGTGAAGGCTATTGAAACATCTACAAGCATGCTCATAGAACCCATGTACCCGCCCCTGTTCCACCCGATGTCGCGTCCACACGCAACAATAACCACTGGAGCCTCAGCTATAAAACCCTGGTTTCCGCAAGCAGGCACAAGCCTCTTCTTCAACCCTTCATCCTTCACCACTATAAACCTCCAGGGCTGACGGTTTGAGCCAGAGGGCGCTATTCTAGCAGTATCCAGAACCCTGTTTAACACATCGTCCGGTATAGGGTCAGGCTTGTAAGACCTTATGCTTCTCCTGGTTCTCACCACCTCGTAGAAATCCATCTTCTCCACCAACCTGCCTTCGCAAAGGATGAATAAAAGTTTTAGCAACATGTCTAAAGGAATTAAAAAGAAAAGGGGTACTTATTATCTGGGTGGAGGCGGCGGAGGCGGGGGTGGTGGAAACTCTGCTTTAGGCTTTCTCCTTAAAAGCAGCAGCACCAGGACTATTAAGACCACTGCTACGATAGCTCCTATCATCACGAGCCAAGGAGTTTCTGAGGCTGCTCCACTCTCCTTGCTAGCAGTCAGGCTTCCAGTTAAGCCGTTCACGTCAATATTATACGTTCCCTCACTAGTCGGCGTGTATGCGAAGCTCACAGTAGTCGACTGGCCTGAGTCCAGAGTACCCCTCTTGGTTTCGACAGCCTGATTGTTAACCTTCAGCGTGACCTCGTACGTTCCGGATTCGCCGCCAGTGTTCTTAACCGTGACGGAGATTGTTGAAGACTGGCCGACTTTAACTGAGCCCGGGTCTACGCTTAGACTGCTAACCTCGAACCTTGCCGGCAGAGTTGTCGAAACAGTTATACTAACTGTTTTATCACCGATCCTCACGGTATACGAGCCGTCTGCAGCAAAGGATAATTCATGGCTTAGACTCTTGCTCTCACCCGGTTTCAGAACTATCAGCCAACTTTTCTCAATTTTCCCGCCTACACTTAAGGTAAGGTTGTGAGTGCCAATGGCGTTCCCCGTGTTAGAAGCAGTGATAGTTATAGTGAGTTTCTCACCCGGCTTTAGCTGCGTCTTGTCAAACCGGGCGTCAATCAATATGTTCGGCCGTGGCTGAGGGTTAACCAGGTCAACTGATAAAAGCTCTATCTTATCCCATTCCTTAGTATCGAGCGTTTCAAAGTAGATTTTAACTATAAGGGTGCCGAAGCTGACGGGGGCGAACCACCATTCTGCAACGCCACGGTATGATTCCGGTGCGTTCACATATCCTTCCCACCTGTATTTGTAGACTAGAAGCTGGCTTGAACCGTATGTTTCTATTCCTGATCCCAGGTAAATCAGTCTTCCATACCCTAGCTCCTCATAGCTGTATACCGTAGTGAAGTTCCATGCTTCGCTCCACGCGCCTACCCATGCAACCCAAACATACAGCATTATGTTGCCATACATCTCAGCGTATTGACCAGTGTAGGTTTCCTCATCAACCATAACCTGTAGGCATTTTCCAGTCGATTTAGAGATCCACAGGAGCATTGTCTCACTAGCCTTCCCCTCCTCCTCATATTCCCATTCAACCTTCCAAGTATTCTCCCCGCTGACCGTCTCCTCTCCAAGGACTCGGAAGCCTATGGCTCCAACAGTTCCCTTTTCATCCGAGAAGCGATACTTGGCTGATTTAACGTTGTTCAACAGGATTGCCACCCTCTCATACTCGGATTCCTGAGCATAAGACACTATTGGTCGGTTTCCAGTTGGCGTCAGCATTATCAGAAGGATTAGACAGAACGCGGCATGTATCTGAATATTCCAACCACGTGATTTTCTTATCATTTTAAGTATAGTGCGCGTGCCTCCATATAAATGTTGTTCTCAATATGCCTATGTCCGGTGGAAATATGTCTTAAAACTGCGTAAACATTTTAAATACTTGAAAAACATTAGTCGGAATGTTTAAGGCATGTTCTGCTTACGGGACAGGCTTCACAGGCTTTTCTCTTACAATATTCCAAGTTTAGCTTGACGAGTTGGGACTCTACTTCTCTAATCCTCTTTACCCCGAGTCTCCGCGCGGTTTCAACGGCAAGTTTAGAAGGCTCAGGATCCGCTTTACTCCAGATTCCTCTCAGCTCCCTGAGAAAAATATTAACCCCCGCCGGGCCGACCCCCCGGAAACCCGCTAACAGTTCCTCCAGCTGTCTAGATGATTTGGCTCTATTATGAACCTCATCTATGCTTCCGAATTCTTCCAAAAGCTTTTTCGAAACATCCAGAAGGTTCGTGGCGGTTGAGAAATCGTACCTGACGTATCCTCCTGAGTCGAGAACCTCCACCAGCCTATCCCATCCTGCGTTGAGTACTGCCTCCGGAGTTACGAGACCCTCTTCCTGAAGCCTTTTGAAAGTCTTCTTAGCAATTTTCGACGATATTCTTTTAGCGAATAGTATTGAGGCTAGAAACCATTTGAAACGGTCCTCAGGCTTGTTCAAATCCAAGCCTAGCTCTTCAGAGTATGTTTTAATTTTCCTCAGCCTTCTGATCGTAGTATTCACGTGAAAACAGTAGCATCAGAGTTTAAAGGTTTACTGCCGCTTAGAAACTTGACCTGCTTGAAGCAGGTTTAAAAGCCTTCTAGAGCAGACTTAAAATGTTTTTCAAATACTCAACATCCTTCCGGGTTTGCTTCAGGATCTCGGCCAGCGGTGAGTCGTATTCACTGTGTACAGATACTGGGCCATTGAAACCCGTTTTCCCAAGTATTTCGAAAACCTTTCTCCACGGGACCAGTCCTTCCCCAAGCGGGACTGTTCTCACACGCCATTCTCCTTCTTCTCTAAACCAGCCGTAATCCTTTACAGAAACAATTCTTATCTTTCTACTTAAAATATCCATGCCCATTAGCCATCCTGCTAAGCCTCCCTCCACAGCCATGTGGCCAGGGTCAACATAGGCGCCAACGAGATCTGGGTTAAACCCTTTCAGAATCAGCCATACGACTGTTGGCTCTGCAGACATGAACATGCCTGAATGAATATGCACTGCGGAAGTCACCCGGTACTTCCTACTCAACTCCTGAATCTTTCTAAGCTCCACACGTATTTCCGCCACTTGCCTCCGCAGAAAGCCGAAGCCCCTGTACTGCCAATAGCCTAGCTTCAAGTATTTCACCCCGTTTTCGGAAGCAGCCTTGAAAACATCCTCAGCATAAGGCTGGTTGACGCTAGTTATTTCAGTCGTTATCATCGGCACCTTCAAGCCTTCTGACTCGAATACTCCAACAGCCCAGGGAAGTTTTTCCTCGGCCTCATAGGGCTTTATGTAGCCGTTAGACCTGACTGTAAGGTCCACGCCTTCAAAACCTGTTTCTGCAGCTATTTCTGCGAACTCTTTTAAGGAGAGGGCTTGAAACATTTTTGAAAACAACACTAGTTGCATAATTGCTCCCCTCCCTTTAAAAGCTAAAAACCAAGGCCTATTGTCTGGTTAAGACACCCGGTCCTTATTTTCCCCTGTCTAACTTCAAATATTTCGGGAAACCTTTCCTGAACCTCTTTAAAGGCGGAAGGCAGGTATTGCCTAGCATTATACTCGACTCCAAGTATCGGGTTTGTCCTCGCAGCGAATCCCGCGGAGTGGACGAGTGACAACCCTGGGCACGTCAGGTCCTGTATGCTGTAAGGTACTCCAAGCTCCTCTGCCTTAGACACAAGGAGGAGAATCGAGCTGTGACACTTGCATGTTTTCAAAGCTACTCCGGACCAGCCTAGCCTCATGGCTAGGTCGAAACTCTCCAAGTCAGTAACGCTCTCGTCCGCTAAAACAGGCTTAACCTCAGCCACCTTCCTCATGTTAAACATGTGTGACGCTAGGTCTCTGCTAACTGGTTGCTCAACGTAAAGGATTTTCTCAAATGCTTCAGGAGCTGCTTTCCTCGTTTTCAACAGGTATTCTAAAACAGCTTCTGGAGACGGGTGCATCTCGTTAGAATCGACAGACAAGTAAAAATTCCTCACGCCTTTCTTTCCCAGCGTTTCCGCAACGGTTTCAGCCACGTCTTTAGTTCTTTTCACATCCCATTCTACGTCGCTGCCTTTAAGCTTGATTTTGAAACAAAAAACTCCCTCCTTCTCGATCCATTCCTCTAAACTCGCCGGCAAACCGTCAGACTCATCAGGATCTTCTTCACTCCTCAGCTTATCCAGACCACCGACCAAGTGGAATACCGGAATTTCTGAGGAATATTCTGGCTTAATGTAGTCAGCTATATACTTGCCTTTGAATCTTTCCCCAAGGTAGAAACTCAGGTCGTGGTCAACGTATTTAGGCCCATACCCGTCATAACTACATATTTTATTAACCTTTCCGAACCCGTCGTGCATTGAAGCATCTATCGGGGAGACTGCTACTAAAGAGGCTAGTATGGGGAGCTCCTCTTTAAGCCTCAGCTCTGAGGAAACTCTTCTCGTAATCCTGGGTATTTCATCCTCGTACTTTACAAACCAATCTATGGGATGCATGTATCTATTCCCCGCCTCTTCCACCAGAAGTTTCCCATAGCGTTCTGCAACAAGCTTCATGGCTTCAAGCTTATTCTCATGGCTCTCCACGTGGCTTGGAAACGCCCATTCGCACGCAAGCGGCATGGAACCCAAGCCTTCAGCCTTCTCTCCATTCCTATTTTTCACGACGGTGGTGACGAGAAGCGAGGTAGACTCCTCCACCACGACGCTCCCGAATTTCAAAGGGGTTCTCAGCCTGAAGCTCCTGTATTCAAAATCGATTTCAACCGGGCGGATGTCGGAATCCTTACTCATGATTCACACGTAGGCTCCTCGTTGTCTTTAAGCCTTTTCCTCATCAAACAGTAATCTGTTGAAAGTCTATGGCTGTTTTCTCAATGCTGCTTCTCTAGCCGCAGAAGCCCGCTTGAAATATTCTTCCCTTGTTTCCAACCCGAACTCCTCAATAATGTTGCTCACAGTAATCCCTCCGGCTTCTGAAGACATTAGGAATACTGCCTCCGGTCTAGACACTTCGAAACTGACTTTAGAACCGTATTTTTCCTTAATCATGTCGATTTTTTCAAAATTATAGTCTAAGTGTAGAACATCATAATCAAGGTTTATGGTGCAGCATATAACCGGCTGATAGCTGCTTGAAACAGTCAGAATCCTGCCCAGAGGGTTTACAATCATGCTTCCCTCATCGTCCGCTATCGAGGACACCATGTAGACACCGTTGTTGAAAGCCCATATTCTCAACTGTAATCCTCCAGGATACATTGAGGGGAAGAACACGGCTTTAACCCTGTTTCTCGCCAAACCCTTGATGACGTCTTCAAAATTTAGGTCGAAACATATCGCTACTCCGATTCTTCCGAACTCTAGTTCAAACGGCTTAGGCTCAAACCCGGGCTTAACACCGGCCTCAATCTCCCATATTGTGGGGTGAACCTTGTCATAGATTCCAACATACTCCCCATCCCTACTTATCAAAACTGCAGAATTGTAAACCTTATCACCATCCCTCCTCATGGTTGGGAAAATCGTATAGACTCTATTCTCCTTAGCGAAGGAAGCTATCTTATTAGAAATGGTTCCTGGGATTTCCTCTGCTTTCTCCACCATTTCTTGCATGCTTAACCCTAGAAATGGCGAGCATTCAGGGAGACAAATTATGTCGGGCTCGTCTAAAAGTGCTTTCCTAAGGAGGAACAGTATTTCCTTCACATTGTTCTCTATTGTTTCATCAACCGTCGCTCTCCTGGCTCCCTTAAAAGATACTGAAGCTACTCGCATATGCTTCATGTTTTTCACCGGTTTCACTTCAATATCATACTTAAATATTGCTTAAGGTGAAAACACGGGGTCATGAGCCTCAGCGGTAAGCGGGTGAGAGTCCTGATTACAATACCTGCAGAGCTCTACAGCAGGATTTCGAGAGCCGGAGACGAGGAGAAGCTTAGGTCTTTCGCAGAATGCGTCTTTAACCCGTTTAATAGGAATCTTAATGAGGATGAGCTTTCCGAGCTAATTGTTGACGTAGATGGGTGCATCACAAGCTGGGGTTCTCCAAGGTTCACTGAAAAAGTTTTGAACAACGCGAACAGGCTTAAAATCATAGGTCATGCTGCTGGAAGCGTTAAACCCTATGTGACGGAACAAGTTTTCAAGAGAGGGATAATTGTTGTTAATGCTGCTTCGACAATAGCTAAGCCGGTGGCAGAGTTTACCATAGCCATGATACTGAACTGTTTAAGAGGGATACCGAAATATGTTGAGGCAATGAGGATGAGGAACTGGGTTCACAGGGAGCAGAGAGGCTTTACGACTTATGATTTGAATGGGAAGACGATAGGAATAATAGGATTTGGTGCGGTGGCTAAGGAACTGGTTAAACTGCTTAAACCGTTTGAAGTTAGCATAATGGTTTACGATCCTTACGCTGAGCCGAGCCAAGTGGCTTCTTACGGAGCGAGAAAGGTTGGTTTGAACGAGCTGCTCAAGTGTTCAGACGTGGTGACTCTGCATGCTGCTTTAACCCCGGAGACTCATCACATGATCGGCGAGAAAGAGCTTAGACTCATGAAGCCCGCAGCATACTTGATAAATACTTCTAGAGGCGCGCTTATAGACGAGAACGCCCTGGTTAAGGCTTTAAGGGAGAAATGGATAGCTGGAGCAGCGCTGGATGTTTTTGAACAGGAGCCTTTAGAGAGTAACAGCCCCCTTTACGATTTGGAGAACGTTTTTCTTACGCCCCATGTAGCGGGCGGGTCTGATGAAAGGATGAGACAGTTGTTCGGCACAGTTGTCGAAGATTTTAAAAGATTCTTTTCAGGAGAGAAGCCTATTAACGAGGTGCCGTATGAAAAGCTTAAAATTCTCGCTTAAGTTTTCGAAAAACATTAGTTAAAGCATTGAGTGTTTTTCCTTCGTTTTAACAAGCCCATGTTTCTCGTTGAAAAATAAACACTTAAATAAGAAATCCGGATAAGCCATTTTAAACCGTTAATGAGAAAAGGGTTGGAAGCGGAGGACATTGCGGTATCAATCTTGGAGAAGCTTGGCTACATGGTTTTAGAAAAAAGGAAGCCTATAGTTGTTGGGGGAGTGAAGATTGCAGAGATAGATCTTATTGCGAGAGACCAAGGAGGAGAAGTTTTAGCAGTTGAGGTTAAGTCTGGAAAAGCCTCAGTCACTGATGTTAGGCAGGTCTTCAGCAACGCTAAGCTTTTAAAAGTTAAACCGCTCCTAATATGCAAAGGGTTTTCAGACGCTTCGGCAGCTAGCCTTGCCAGCGAGCTGGGTGTCAGATACATTCTTCTTCCAGAGTATTACCTTTTCACGTTTGAAGATTTTAAAGAGGTTTCGAGGGAGATTGTGTATGATCTGTTGACGATGTACTTGTCGCTGGACCTTGAGGAAATCAGCAGCGAGGAAGAGAGGATAGTTGAGGCTATTGCTAGTTCGAACAGTTTTTCAGAAGCATCTTCGAAGCTTAACACTTCAGAGGAGGAGCTTGGTAAAAAAATTTCTAATACGAGTGTTTTCAGGACTGGGGGTAAACAGGGGTTTAACCAGCTTAAGCTTAGAGCCTTACTTGTTAAAAACAGGCTTGACAGCAAGAAGCGGATTGAAAACATTGAGCGTAAACTAGACGGCTTGGAAAAGAAAATAGAGAGCTTAAAAAAATAAAATGAGGATTCCTCTCCTATAGCTTACGGTGGCAGAACCACCAATCGAAACACTCGAACTCGCCTGTCCTTGCTTTTTCAAGACGGTTCCTCGCCGTTTCCAAATCCTTGGCTGGCGGTATTATAACATGGTCCTTAATCAGCTCGTTGTTCGGCCAGTTGGCAGGCATCGCAACACCGTTTCTGTCGGATATCTGCATGGCTTCCACGACCCTTAAAATCTCATCCATGTTTCTACCTAGCTCCTGAGGATAATAGAGGATTATGCGTATCTTTCCCTTATCGTCAACCACGAATACTGCTCTAACCGTGTTAGTCCCCTTTCCAGGATGGATGAGTCCTAGCTTTTCTGCAACCTCACCTGTGTCCGCGATTATGGGGAACTTTATTTCGACACCAAGCTTCTCCTTTATCCACTCTATCCATTTCATGTGTGAGAAAACCTGGTCGACGCTGAGCCCGATTAACTCGCAGTTCAACGATTTAAACTTGTCATATCTTTTCTGAAAGGCTACGAATTCAGTTGTGCATACCGGGGTGAAATCTGCAGGATGGCTGAACAACACGAACCATTTTCCGGCGAAAGCCTTTGGAAGCTCTATGACCCCGTGAGTAGTCTGTACCTTCATCTCTGGAAAGTCTTCTCCGAGTAGGGGTATTCCTTTCCTTCCAGTATTTTCTGATTTTTCCATCTTTGCCTCGTCCCCTTTTCAGATTTTTAAGAATGGTAAGATTTATAAACATTTGGTTTGATTTTCGAACCATGGATGGGATAAATTACGGCATACTTGAAATGCTGAGGAGAAACGCAAGAACCCCTAAAACTAGGCTTGCACGGCACTTCGGTATAACTGAAACTGCAATAAGGAAGAGGATAAGGAAGTTGGAAGCAGAGAGAATCATAATTGGTTACCGTGCGATTATCGACTATAAGAGAGTAAACATGGTTTGTTCATTTACTGGAATCGATGTAAAGCCAGAATACTTAATGAGTGTGATGAGAAGTCTTAGAAACCTTAAGGTAGCGTCCCTCTTCTTAACTTCTGGAGATCACGATCTGGTTGCGGAAATAGTTTGCAAAGATATGGGTGAACTAGAAAAAATTCATGAACAGATTTTACGCTACGAGGGTGTTGAAAGAATTTGTCCCGCAATAGTTAATGAAGTCGTTGAATTGTAAATATTTCAACTGTCTTATACGGGATCAAATAAAAGCGACCCGCATGTTTTCACATTATCAGTACGTATTAAGGCATCTATAGGCTTACTATATGCTCTTTGAAACCTGTCTCTCAACTTTCTTCAAAACTTTGCTTGGAAGAACCATTCCGAGCTCTCTGAAAACGATCATTAACGCGCCTACGGTGGGGGAGTATGCCGGTTTTTTAACATTAATCCTAACGCGTTTTTGCGAAAGATGCTTCAAGATGCTTCCGGCTAATATGTTCGAGTGATTCGAAAACATGCCGCCAACAAAGTAAACATTCAGCTCTTCATCAGGATTTAGCTTCATCCTTCTAATTACAGCCAGCATGCCTCTCGAAAGAGACTCTGCCGCATCCTCAATTATGCTTCGAGCAACCCTGTCGCCCTTCTCAGCCTCCCTTCTCACAATCTTCGCGAAAAGCGCTATGCGTTCCCGCCTCATATCGTAGATACGTCTAGCCAGCTTCTCCATGCTTTCTGCTTTGAAGAAACGCTTTGCCTCATCCTCAAGGCTTGTTTTCTCTCCTCTTCCATCGTAAGACTGAAACGCTGCCCTAAGACCCTCGATTGAAACAGGATAGGCTCCCCCCTCATCGTCCAGCATGTAGCCCCATCCTCCGGCTTTGAAGAACGATCCGTCTGAGACGCCCAGCACTACGGATCCTGTTCCAGCTATGACCACGACACCCTGCTTTTCAAACCCTAGGCAGGCCGCTGCAGCGGCTTCAACATCGCTTTTAATCATGATTCTCCTGGCTTTTATCTTTCCATGGAACAGTTTTGCAAGCCTTCCGCCCGCGGTCCAGGCTCCTGAAAGGCACAGGGCCACTGCTTCAGCCTCGTCATGCCCAAGCTTCCCTAATGCTCTGTTAAACGCATCCCTCACTGAGAACAGGGTTTTCTCGGGGCCTGCTGAAAGAATGTTCGAGGGTCCGGATTTGCACGCAGCTATACGCCAGCTGCCGGTTTCAACGGCAACGCACCTGGTTGTGCTCGCACCCCCGTCAACACCTGCAACAACTATACGTTTCAATCGTAGAGGAGAATCTTCCTTATTCTCGCTTTAAACCTTTTTTGCTCTTCCCTGAGCCTTAAAACTATTTCCTCAATCCTCGCCCCGCCTAAAATGCTTCTCCTAGTCTCACTGTCGCCTAGCAACCTGTCCATCTTTTCATGCTCAACCATAAACTCCTTGGAGTGGACTTCTAAAACGGATTGAACCACGTGCACCGCAACCTTGAAAGGCCTGACTCTCTTCGGGTCCACCACAACCAGGTGGACACCCCTGCAAACCTCGCCCCTATGCTTCGAAGAGAAGGGGATAAACCTGGTTTCCATGGGGCGACACTCTTTTCCAAGCCTCTTTTTCAAAATTGAAACAAGCTCCGCTGACTTGAGCCATGGGGCGCCGAAGACTTCGAAAGGCTTGTAGGTCCCCCTGCCTTCAGAAAGGTTTGTGGCTTCAAGCAGAACCATTCCCGAGTATAGTAATGCGGTGGTTGGAGTTGGTATTGCGGGCGAGGGATGTATCCAGGGTAGGCCTGTTTCAGGATGATGCATCATCCTGCTCCATCCGGACATGGTTACCACCTTAGGAGGCTTCAAATTCTTCTCGGAAGCGTAGAGAAGACCAAGCTCGCCAGGAGTCAAACCGTATCTGAGGGGAAGATAGTATGGTCCGACGAACGATTCCAAACCCTTCTTTAACACTGGGCCCTCGACGGTAACTCCTCCTACTGGATTAGGCCTGTCGAGAATCATGAAGTCAACATCCTTCGCAGACGCCTCTTCCAAACAGTTCAGCATGGTTGATATGTAGGTGTAGGTTCTACACCCAACGTCTTGAATATCGTAAATGATTATGTCTAAGCCCTCAAGCATTTCCACGCTTGGCCTCCTCTGAGCGCCGTATAGGCTTTGGACCCTAACTCCTTTCAGAGGAAGTATTTCAGATTCCACCGGCTCACCGGCGCCGTAAGCCCCCCACAGCCCGTGTTCAGGCGTAAAGATGGTTTTAATCCGAATCCTCTTTCCAAGAAGCTGTAGGTAAGAAGGATCAAGGCTTCCAGTTACTGAAGTATGGTTTATGATGAGCCCCACGTTTAGTCCACGCAGCTTTTCAACCAGCTTTTCACTATCTAGAAGAACATCAAGCCCCGGCTTAACCCTGCTTGCCAAACTACTCGCCCAGGAGGCTTTTCCTCCTTACTCTTTTAACACCCCAGTCTCCGAGCGTCATGAATGCTTCCGCGTATTGAAAGCCGACTTCAAGTCCTCTAATCCTTTTCAAGCAGGAATAGTAATCCACATAGTTAAACCCACTATACTTTCCAGAGGTAAAATCATACGTCTTAATTAAATCCACGTATTTTTCGAAAACACTGCTAACATCTACATACACCTCCGGTTGAAAGCCCTGCGGGTCCTCCCAGTTCTCAGGATAGTAAAGCTCAGCCAGCCTGCTGTTCTTCCCCTCAGCCCTCTGCTCCCCGGTGAAGCGTTCGAAAGCCTGAATGGCGAGAAGATGACATGCAAGATGGTCAGGATGATAGCTTCCCTTCCAATGTATCAGGACTGCATCAGGCTTGAACTCTAAAAGGCTTCTGTACATTTTCAGCTTGACTTCCTCAGCATCATAGGGCACGCCTTCCACACACCCTAGGAAACACACTTCAGCATTCAGCTTTCTTGCCGCTTCTAAAGCCTGTTTAACCCTTGTTTCAGCATACTCTTCAACCGAGACCCCCGGCGGCCTGGCCCATTTGCCTGACGGCTTGAACATGTGGAGTATGAGACACCTCCCGCCTTCTTCAGCATTCCTCAGAATTGTTCCACCAGCTGTGATTTCAACATCTCCTGTGTGCGCGCTGAACGCGAGTATTTTAACACCCATTGCGGTCACTCTCCTCCGATGCTCTTGGCGAAAACTGCGAATCTGCGGGTTTCAGACATTCCGTTCCTAATGTAGAAACTATAGTTTCTCCCACCGCCCCATGCAAGCCAAGCGTTTTTACCTCCGAGAGACTGAATTAGCCTTAAACACCTGTGAAACAGGACTGTCCCAACCCCCTTGTTCCTATGCTCCTCCGCGACTCCAAACGGGCCGAAATGCTCTATTAAGCCATCAGTCGCTATTTGACAGTAGCCAACTATCTCCCCGTTGCGTAAAGCCAGTGTAAACCAGTCGAGACACCGAGGATATCTCTCCATAGTCCTCCTAGCGTCCTCATACCACCATGGGAACCTGGCTTTAAGAAAGAGGAGAAGCTCCAAAACATGTTCATCGTCAAGCTGCTGGAACGAATACCCTTCTGCCGTAAGCTTTTTCTCAAGTTCTAAAACCTCTCTTGGAGTAGTATACCCCATGAGCGACATGCTCATTGAAACAGACTCCCTGTTTAACTCGCTGTAACCATTCTTAGTGAAAAAGCCTATAGCCCTAGAGTAAGCCTTAACGTCAACCCCGGGAACAAGGTATCTCGGGCCGCCTGAGAAGACTATTCGCCTGATTCCTTTCTTACTTAGTTTCTCCTCAATGGTTGCAAGCATTCTAGATCCGATTCCCCTGCGTCTGAAACCCTGTTTTACACCAAGTATGTTGATGTAGCCTGTTTCACCCCTCGTCACGGAGTAAATGAATCCAACAACCTCTCCCTCGAGCTCGGAAACAATGCATAGCTCAGGATCATAATTCTCTTGCAGGAGAACCCTGTACCTGAAGGATTCTTCGTTAAGCCTGTCTAGAGGCATTGCGTCATTGATGATTTCCAGAACAGGCTTGAGATCCCTGCCTTTAAAACTTCTTTCCTCCAGGTTCAACGAAAAACTTGTTCAGAATGGAGACATATAAGTGTTTCTTTCAAGCTTAAGATTTATCATCAAGCGGGTTAACAGATAGCGGGTTGAAGACTGCCTCAAGACTGGAGAGGATAGACGCCGAGTTTGAAAAACTGTTAACGGAGCATAGGAATCCTAGTACGGTTAAAATCGACAGGGTTAGTATACCTGAGGCTTTGAAAATGATAAACAGGGAGGATAAGAAAGTAGCGAAGGCTGTTGAACTCGAGATACCGAAGATAGCGAAGGCTGTTGAAACAGTTGTCAAAGCATTCAAGAAGGGTGGTAGACTGATATATGTGGGTGCAGGCACGAGCGGCAGAATAGGGGTTATAGATGCTGCCGAATGTCCACCTACCTTCGGCACAAGTCCAAGAATGGTTCAGGCGCTGATAGCTGGTGGAAGAAGAGCAATGTTTAGAGCTGTTGAGGGTGCGGAGGACGATATGAAGGCAGGTGTTAAAGATGTTAAGCGTCTGAGGGTTTCTGAGAGAGATGTTGTCATAGGTTTGAGCGCCTCAGGCAGGGCTCCCTATGTGGCTGGTGCTCTTAAAGAGGCTAGGCGGAGGGGCGCTGGAACAATCGTTGTTGCAACAGTACCAAACCCTCGAATAGGGCAGTACGCTGACATAGTGATAACGCCCATAGTGGGGCCAGAGGCGATAGCTGGATCCACGAGAATGAAGGCCGGTACTGCGGAGAAAATGGTGCTAAACATGATTTCAACAGTATCCATGGTGAGAATCGGAAAGGTGTATACGAACCTGATGATAGACATTAAGCCTTTAAGCGTGAAGCTTAGGTCACGAGCCAGGAGGCTACTGCGTTTCTTTTCAGGAGTGTCGAGCGAGGAAGCTGAGGAAATATACAGGAGGAGCAAGTATGATTTGAAGGTTGCCCTAGTAATGGCTTTAGCAAGGGTTGGGGCCCGCGAGGCTAGAAGAGCTTTGAAGGAGAGTCAAGGCCTAGTCTGGAAGGCGATAAGGCTGGTTGAGGAAGAAGGAGTTAAATCTGGTTTAAAACTCGAAAACAACCACGTCGTAAACCATCAAACTGTCTAGAGTGTATTCGAAAAAGTCGGCATGCTCTCTGCCGGGCAGCATGTTTCTATCACTCAGCTTAAAAACTCTCCTAGGCCGGCTTCCCCTGGTTCTAATCTTGATGTTTTGCACACGGGTTATGCTTGAAACAGGTCTCTGCATGTCTCCCGTAACGTTGACGAGGTGGACAAGAATTCTTCCAGCGTTTTTCTGCTGCCTGACTTCAAACAGGACGGTTTCCGGAGCGTCAACCTCCACAATAGGAGGCCTACGCATTGCAAACCTGACGCAGTCAGCATAAACCTGCGAGATGTCTGGAATCCTGTATCTAGTGTAGAAATCTTCAATCAACGAGGAGAAGTATATTGTTCTGCTACCACCGTGACGCCTGCAGATGATTGCAGCATAGTTCGAAACCCCTTTGGGAGCCGAGTAATAAGCACCTATCGGATTCATGAAAAAGCATATGGCAGCAGCATCCTGCCTGCTTAAAGTTTTAAGACTGTACACTGGCCTAGGGATTAATGCGTGTCTAGGCATTGAGAAGATTTTCTCCTCGGACTCTGCAAGCCTCATGTATTCTTCACCCACTCTAGGAAGCATCATGCCGTCGCATTTTTCTATGCCTAGAATACTCCAGAGCGGGTTTTCAAGCCTACGATCCCCATACTCGTCGTAACAACCGGTTTCAAAGGAGCAGACCACGCTTCCCCCGTTTTCAATGAAGTTTCTAATACTGCGGATCTGTTCATCGCTCAAGCAGGCGGAGTTTGGAAGGATTAGCAGAGAGTATTTTTTCAACTCGCCTTTGGCAAGAGCATCATCCAGAACCACGTCATACGGGATATGAATACGGCTTAAAATGGTTGCAGCACCCAGTATAGAGTTAGTGTAGACCTCGTCACATACCGCCTTCCTCGCTTTCAGGTTTATTTTCATATTGCTAGCGCCATCCTCTATTTTAAGGTCCCTCTCAACACCTGTCCCAGGATCAACGTATAGTTCTCTGAGTTCAGACAAGTAGAACGTGGATGTTTGCGATGAGAGCAGTAGGGCGACCTCAGCCTTGGAAACGGTGTCAGTATAGTACTCTTCGTTCCTAGAGAGAAAGCCGAGAATGTTTCTCATAGGGGTTAAGGCATCCTCCAGCCTAGTGTCTAGAGCGTAGTTGAACACTGCAAACCATGGGTTTGCCCCGCAGGAGACGGTTTGCGCAACAGAGATCTCGGCCTCGAAACGTGGAAGCGGCACGTAATGCCAACTACCAAGTGCGTGATGGCTGAAGACAACCGCAGGCTTGCCTTTTGCAGCAAGATGCTTAGCCTCAAGCGTCCAGAAGACTATGGGAACATTCTGAGAACCAGGGTGGAAGAAAGCCTCTGCACCGTTGAAATCCTCGTATTCACTAAGCTTTTCAATGTTGCGGGCTACTCTCCAGCTGCCAGGCCACCAAGCACCACCATTAAGAAATATTACTCCCTCCTCATTCACCCTCTTGACGGCTTGGCGAGCATCCCTGAGGAAATCGGTCATGGATTCTTCTCTGAACTCTATGAATCTCTTCCAGAGAGGGTTAGACCAGTCTTCCCAGCTGGGGATCTCGCTGCCATACTTGGCTGAAAACTTTTCCCGGCATGACTCGCAGTAGCAGCACTCTGGGAAGACGACCGGTCCATCCAGGAAAACCCCGTCAATCCCTGTTTTCATAGCCTCCTCTATGAGTTCGAAAGCCCAGTTTCTCCATCCTGAGTTTACGCAGAAAGTGGTTCCAGAGCCGTAAAGCGGATGTACGCTGCCATAGCTTCTTCCATCCTCAACACGTTGCTCCCAATCAGCATGCTTCCGTCCAAACTCGTACGAGTACCAGTGCATGTTTAAGTAGGCTAGGACCCTGATGCCATGTTTTCTAGCATAAGGCAAGTATTCCCTTATTAGGTCGAAATCACCCAGATCAGGATACTTTTCAAACTTAGGCGTGTTGAAAGTCGTCAGGTAGCCGAGCCCAGGAGCCGTTCCCGGAGTCCCTATAACCCATTCGCAATTAATATTCCACTCCTCTTTTTTCCACCGGGCCAGCCTATCCATGTCTGACTCCGCCACCCTGTTTAAAGCGTCCAGATAGTCAAGCCTCATCATCCTGACTGGTTTTCTCCACCATTCCAAGTTTTTTCGAAATACGGTTAACAGTAGGAGTTAAAAACGTTGAGGAGCAACGTTTTTCAAAAAAGACGAGTGGCAGTGTTTAAAAACTCTAAGCAACCGTGTAATCCGGAACCCTTTTCAACAGCATTCCCCCTATCGGTATCGGCGTGAGCCTTTGCGCTAAAGCCTTTGCTCGCTCCAGCTTAACCATGCTGTCGGCATAAATCGTAAACAGCTTATCGCTCTTCTTAACTTGGCTGCCCATTTTCTGCCAGATCACCATGCCCGCCCCCTTATCCCTGGGAGCCCCAGCCGCACGACATATCTGTATCACAGCAGCATTGTTAACCATTTGAACATACCCGTCCTCCCAAGCGGTAAAGTCATAAGTGTACCGGCCCACCTTAATATCGTCGGAAGTTATTTCAGCGTTACCGCCTTGAGCAGCAATAATCTCCTTAAGCTTCGAGAGGGCTTTTCCACTTTTCAAGGTTTCCTCAGCAAGCTCCTTACCCTTCCCCCTTTCAACTACCCCCGCCATCTCCAGGAGGATTCCAGCTAGGACGCAGGACTTCTCAACCAGGCTTCTAGGCGCATACTTGCCCTCTAAAGCCATCAATGCCTCTCTGGCTTCCAGCGCGGGACCAACAGCTCTTCCCAACGGTTGTGAACCGTAGGTTATGGCGCATTCAACCCTTATGCCAACCCTTCTCCCGAGCTCTATGAAGTCTTGGGCTAGGCTCCTAGCCTCGTCCTCCGTCTCAACCTTAGCCCCTTTCCCCGTCGGGATGTCTATCAGGAGAAGCTCGACGCCAGCAGCCTTCTTCTTAGACATCACTGAAGCGAGAACCTGAGGCTTGGGGTCGAGAGAGAGTGGATACTCGGCTCTTATTATCTTGTCATCAGCGGGAGCAAGGTTAACACTGCCACCCCATGCCAAGGTGCCTCCGATGCTTTCAGCGATAAACTTTATCTTTTGAGCCGTTAGAGACACTGGGGCAAGCACCTCCATGGTGTCAGCTATTCCAGATGGGCTGGTTATTGCTCTCGACGATGTTTTCGGTATTGTAACCCCGTTGGCTGCAACTATTGGAACAGTTAGCAAGGCATACTTGTTGCCGGGAACCCCTCCAATACTGTGGACATCAACAATGGGCGATTTATCGAAAACAATGGTTTCACCTGTTTCAACCATCGCTTTAACCATTTCCGTCACCTCATCCATATCCATGCCACGCATCTCGATCGAGCTCACGTATGCGGAGAGCTCAATGTCTGAAAGATTGTTCTCCACGATATCTCTAATAATCACGCGTATCTCCTCTCCGGATAGCTTTTGCCCTTTCATCTTCTTCTTAATATAGGCTATGGATTGGGGTCTCTCGCCTGGGACCACGTTAACCGTATCGCCGTCCTTCAACCCTAGAGCCTTAGCGACCTCCGTGAAGACTCCTATCTCACCCCTGTTTAACAGGGTTGAAGTGATATTCGCCACAGCCGTCAGGGATCCTTTCTCACAGTATATCCTTACGTGGTCAAGCGGATGGACTCCAAGCTCTCCTGCATCATCCGCGTTTAGAAGAACCTCGTAGGAACCCTGCTCAATGTCTATGAACCTTGCTTTAAACATTAAAAAATAGGGGTGAACGTGTGCTTTTAACCTTTAAGCTTGCGCGGCGAATAGTCTGAATATTCCAGCGTCTTTCAGACGCTAGCTGGGCGTCACAACCCTAAAGTCTAGTCCCGCAATTTTAAGCGAGCCACTTAGCCTATCGCCGGAAACAAGGTCTCTGAAGACCCTTGTGCCAAGGCTTAGCTCAGAGACTTCCTCGCCATGATTCAACAGGAATAAGACCTCCTTCCCGCCTCCACTCCTCCTAACAGCCTCGACTCCCTCTTGACTTGGAAAAACCTCTTCCACAACACCCATTCTTAGAAGACGGTTTATCAGCTCATCGTAAAACTCTGCGGTGGCGAAGGTTCCAACGTAGATGGCGACGCCCCTGCCGAGGTGCTTCATGGTTGCAACGGGCTTCCCAGCATACATGCCTGAGCTGTATTCAGCCATTACTTCAGCATCCTCGACTTCAAGTTTTTCAGCCCAGTTTCGCGCCCTGAAGAACACTTTTCCCTCGAGAAACAACGCTTCATACGTCTCGCCTTCCGGCAGACCTGTGTACTCCTCAACCCTTACCCCGAGAACGTCAGACAATTCTCCTGGGAGGGGTTTATCCACAATGTTATTGTTCCAATCCTTCGAACCAGTTCTAGGTGTCGCAATCAAAACCCCGCCTCTCTTAACGTATGACCTTAACGCGTCCCCAATCCTATCGTTCAGCAGCATCAGGGATGGTGCGAACAGAACACGGTACTTGCCTAGATCCTCCGATGAAGGGTCTACGAAATCCACCGGGATGTTCCGCTTGTAGAGCACTCTGTAAACGTTTAGAACCGGCTCCCAAGCACCCATCCCATAGTAGTTCTTCCCACCGTAGCCGGTTTCAAGATCCCACGCCCAGAGATTATCGTAAACCAGAATGATGCCCGTGTTCGATTCGAAAAACGTGTCCTCCAGTTCAGGAGTAATCTTGAAGAGTTCTTCCGAAACCCTCTTGACCTCTGAAAACCTCCTCCTCGGTATGCCGTCGTGGTCCAGGATGCCGTGCCAATACTCCTCAGCCCCGAATCTGCACGACCTCCACCTGAAGTATAGGACTCCGTTAGCACCCCTAGCAACCGACTGGACAGTCCAGAGCCGTATTTCCCCAGGCTTTGGAACTGGTGCGAGATGAGTCTTAACAGCGCCGCTCTGAAGCTCCATTATCAAGTATGGTTTCTTCTTCAGGCTTCTCATCAAGTCGTGCGCCATCGCGGAGGCGGCGTAGTCAACCTTAGAGGACCATCTTGGATAGTAGTCGAAAGAGACGAAGTCCAAGTCTTTTGCAAGCTTAAAATAGTCAAGCTCCTTGTAAAGCCCCATAAAGTTATGGGTTATAAAATGGTGGGGAGCATGTTTACGTATTATTTCTACCTGCAGCCTCTGGTAGTTAACCCAGGCATCGCTGGAGAAGCGGTGCCACTCTAAGCAGAGCGCTGGATTCTGCATGTCGAACGGCGGTCTAGGCGGCAGGATTTCTTCCCAAGAACCATACTCCTGACCCCAGAAGATGAGGCCGCACTCGGAGTTGAGCCTATCCAGACTGCCATATTTCTTTCTCAACCAGTCTCTGAAGGCAATTATAGAGTTTTCACAGTAACAGAGGTTCACGTCGAACTCGTTGTCAATCTGCCATCCGATAACATTCGGGTTATCCTTGTAGTGGAGGACAAGCTTTTCAACTATCTTTTTCGAATGCTCTATGTAGTTCGGGTTCACAGCGCAATAATTCTTCCTTGTACCCTCAGCCTTTCGTCTTCCTTCTCCATCAACCTGAAGAACGTCTGGATGAGCCCTTATAAGCCAAGGAGGAGGAGCTGCAGTAGGGGTTCCCAGTATTGCTTTAACACCATGCTTAGCAAGTGTTTCTAAAGCATCGTCCAACCAGTCGAAGTTGAACTCCCCTTCAGCAGGCTCAATCCTGCTCCAGGCGAATTCCGCTAGCCTAACTGTGTTAAACCGTAGTTCCGCCATCATCTTAGCGTCAGTGGCCCATCTTTCTCTCGGCCAATGTTCCGGATAGTAATCTGCGCCGAACCTGAAGGACAGGTTTTCCTTCTCCCTCAGATTCTTCATGAAAAATCTAAAACAGTTGAAAAAAATAAAGCTTTCCCCTGTCCGGAGAACGTCTAACCCGCTTTCCACATGCTCATCATCTTGGGAAAAATAAATATAGGGGGTTGTTTCTGCAATGGATGAATGGTTGAAAAGGTTGATGAGGATGTTAAGAACAGGATTCTGGCTTTCCAGAGAAATGAGATAACTGAGCATATGGTTTACAATGCTCTCTCTAAAATGGCTAAAGGTGGGAATAAGCGGCTTTTGAAAAAGATTTCTGAGGATGAGTTGCGCCATTACGGTGAATGGAGAAGCTACACGAGTAGAGACGTCGCCCCCGACAGGCTTATTTTTTTCAAATACCTCCTCGTATCAAGGCTCTTCGGCTTAACTTTCGCGGTTAAGCTTATGGAGAAAGGCGAGAAGGAGGCGGAGGAGGTTTACGAGAAAATATCCCTCGTCTTCCCGAAGGCAAAGGAAATAGTGAGTGACGAGATCGAGCATGAGAAGACCTTGATAAGCATGATTGACGAGGAGAAGGTGAAGTATGTCGGTTCACTAGTGCTGGGTTTGAACGATGCGCTCGTCGAGCTTACTGGGGCCCTTGTCGGCCTAACCTTCACTCTTCAAAACAGTAAGCTGGTCGGGGTAGCGGGGCTCGTAACTGGCATAGCTGCCTCTCTCTCCATGTCCGCCTCAGAATACTTGTCCCAGAAATCGGAGAAGACTGAGAAAAACCCTTTGAAAGCATCTTTATACACTGGTATCGCTTATTTAGCAACTGTCCTCATATTGTCAGCCCCGTATCTCCTACTCTCGGATTATCGTCTTTCTCTGGCAGTCATGTTTCTCAGCATAAGCCTAATCGTGTACGTCTTCACCTTCTTCATCTCCATAACTAAGGAGACCTCGTTCAGAAGAATGTTTCTAGAAATGATTCTCATAAGTCTTGGAGTTGCTGCAGTATCCTTCGTGATAGGATGGTTTGCAAGAATCGTTTTCGGAATAGAGGTCTAACCTGAAGCCGTGCAAGCAAGTCTTTCAGCAAATATAGACCTGTATAAAGACTCGGAACATATGTATTAACGCTAGGCTTGAAAAAGGGATTAACCTGGGATTCGGCCGGAGAACAGCCTTATGTATTCTTTGGCTTTCTCCTTAACCCTGTCTCTGGCTGCGGTGCCGAATTTCCTGAAGTCTTTTTCACTCGGGTTAGCCTGGTAGGCTTTTACGAAGCCTTCGATGAAAGCTATCGACAAGGCGGTTGCAACATTAACCTTAGTCACGCCACCAGTCTTTATAGCGTCTAGAAGAGTGCCCTCGCCCTTCTGCAGGACAATCCCTTTTTCACGCGCATCCTTCGGCGTCATAAGTATGCCTGAGGAGCCGTGAGAAACCAGGGGGATACGCATTCTCTCCTGAATGGCAATAAGCCTGTCGATGCGGACTGGCCATATATCGTCCCAAATACCATGTATGGATCCGAAGGCGGCAGCCAGGAAGTCGCAACCCGTCTTCTTCACAAAGTACTCAACATCCTCCGGTTTAGCCATTAGCTCCTCTACGGATTTCCCTGCTTTCTCGCGAATAATCCTTACGGCTTCAGCCGGAGGAAGTGATCTTAAACGGGCTATTTCCGCCTGAGAGAAATAGTCTTCAATCTTCGGAATCTTCCCCAGCTCAGCCTCAACCGGCACTCCTTTCTCACGACACATTTCAACAACCTGCCGTGTAAGCCTAATGTTTTCTTCAAGCGGAAGGGAAGAACCGTCGAAAAGCACGGCTGTGAAGCCTGCGTCAAGAGCTTTCTTAACCTGCTCTATCTCAGTCGCATGGTCAAGGTTTAAAGCAATACGTATATTCGTCTCGGAAGCAGCGATCTTAACCATTCCCGCACCCAGTGCCCATCCTGCATACTTGCTTGCACCAGGGCTCAACTGGATTATCAGGTCTACAGGCTCCCCTATTTCCTTCGAAACTTCTTCAGCAGCCCATATGAATGCCTGTATCATCTCCATATTGTTAGCGTTGAAAGCACCTACAGCCCTGCCTTCTTTCAATGCTGGTAGAAGCAGGTCGCGTTCGTTAACTAGAGGCATATATTCTCCCTCCTTTTCCTCCTCTCTACGTGTAGGAAAGGTATAAAAGCTTTCTCATGACGAAGCGGTTTCCTGCGGTTTCCTCCAGCCAGCCCACTGGTAAAGTTTAAAAGCTCTTTAATCATTCGACTGCAGAATTATTGTTGTTGAAAATAATGAATAAAAAGATGCTTTCAAAAAGCAAGTGGAGAGAAGATGTTTTGAAAATGCTTGAAGAAGGATTAGTGGCATCTGACCCGAAGAAATCAGTGGCTAATGCTCTTGAGAAAATGAGTGGTGAAATTAAGGCTGCTGAAAGGGTTTTCGTAATCGGTTTTGGAAAAGCTTCTGCATCCATGGCTGAAGCGTGTGAGGAGAAAATCGGAGACAGAATTTCCGACGGTGCTATAATAGTCCCGGAGAATGTTGATGCAAAAAGTCTTAGGAGAATCAGGGTTTTCAAAGGGACGCATCCAATTCCCTCTCAAGATAGTGTTGAATCCACTAGGAAGCTGATCTCTGTTTGCCAAGGTTTAACCCAAAGAGACCTCGTGATATGCCTAATCTCCGGCGGAGGGTCTTCTCTCTTAACTCTCCCCGCTGAAGGCATAACTCTAGAGGAGAAGAAAATGGCGACGGATATTCTGTTGAAATCGGGTGCGGAAATAAGAGAGATCAACATAGTTAGAAAGCATATTTCAAGCGTTAAAGGAGGACAGTTGTTAAACTTCCTTAAGCCGGCGAGAGTGGTTTCGCTAATTCTTTCAGACATTGTGGGAGACCCTGTTGAATACATAGCTTCAGGGCCGACTTCACCAGACCCCTCAACATTCAAAGAAGCTTACAGCATAATTTTGAAGTATGGTTTGACCGGGAAAATCCCGGGAAGTATTGTCGAAAGAATAGAAAAAGGGGTAAGAGGGGAGATCGCTGAAACCCCGAAGCCTGGGAGCGAGCTTTTCAAAAATGTTAACAACATTATTGTTTCCAACAACATGAAGTCGTTAGTAGCGATGGAGAGAAAGGCAGCTGAACTCGGCTATAACACGCTGGTTTTAACCTCGTTCTCCCAGGGGGAGGCTCGTGAAGTCGGAAGGTTCCTGTGCGGAGTCTTAAAGCAAGTAGCAGTTTACGATTCTCCAGTTAAAAAGCCTGCCTGCTTGATAGTCGGCGGGGAGACGACTGTAACCGTTAAGGGCAGGGGGAAAGGAGGTAGAAATCAAGAGTTAACACTATCCGTCTTAATTGGCTGCAGCGATTTAAGAAACTTTGTCTTCGCATCGATTGGAAGCGACGGTATTGACGGCTATACTGATGCAGCAGGAGCTATTGCAGATTTTTCTACGCTGGAGAGCGCGTGCAATAGTGGATTGGACCCGAAGATGTTTCTTGAGAATAATGATTCCTACAATTTCTTCAAGCAGACTGGCGATCTGATCTTTACTGGCCCAACAGGCACTAATGTGAACGATTTCACCCTGGCAGTGATATACTGACGAGTATACGCGTCAGCATGACGATACTCTCGCATTCATAATCCTTCAAACAAGGTATTTGGAAATGTATTTTCTGCCAGCATATTCTTCAATCAGCTTCTCATCTATCGGGTACGTACCGTATTTCTCGGTTAACTTTATCATCAGCATGTAGTTGGAAGGCTTTACCGCCGGATGGATACTGTTGCTTGAAGCCATAATGTGGCCTCCGCCGGGAGAAGCCTTCGCAATAGTCTCCTTAACAGCCTCCTCAACCTCCTTCTCGCTGCCAAACGGTAGAACATAGGAGCAGTCAACATTCCCGATTACAGCTATCCTCCCACCGTACTTCCTCTTAACCTCCCCTATATCCATCCCTGCAATCGGCTCTATCGGGTCGAGAGCATCGATTCCCGAGTTAACGATCATGTCGATTATCGGCCAAAGGTATCCATCGGTATGCTTTATGAATGGAGCTCCAAGCCTCTTAGCTGTTTGAACAACCTTCTTCAAATATGGTAAGATAAACTCTTCGAATTGTCTCACCGTCATGAATGGCCCTTTTCTGTCAGCGTAATCATCCCCGGTTAAAACAACGTCAGCCCCCATTCTAACAGCTCTCTCAATAACCCTACATTTATACTCTGAAATGGTTTCGCTCAACCTATGGATGAAATCCCTATTCTTATGGTAGTGAAGGAAAAGACTCTGTAAGCCGCCGACTAAATAGTGTGAAAACTCGAACGTCTCATGGCTGAGCAGCACTATCGCACGCTCCCCTTTAAACCTGTCGACATATGTTTCAAGCGTTTTAAGCCTCCAGTCTGCATCCGGGTCTGGGGGAGAATACTTGCTCAAGTCGCTGGGATTCTTTATCGGGCCTTTAACAGGATAGTTTATACCAGCGTCAATCGGCTTCCACCCTATTCCCCATTCATCCACAAGGTATTCCCCATTCTTCTTAAACCTTTGATCCTCGCTTACACATATTCCGTCCAAACCTGCCCACTCGACGAAGTCGGCATAGGTCCCACCTGGAAGCAGGCTTTTTATAACGGGCTCGTTTATTATGAGCTCCCAGAGGGGAACCCTGTCAGGCTGCTGTCTGTTCAACGCCTTCAGAAACCTGTCTCGAGGCTTCACGAAAAACGTGGACCCACCGTTATTTATAAATTTTCAAGACACGTTTGAAAACGACTTCGCCAGAACCTCCAGTGCGAATCTGAGCTCTTCCCTAGGGTCATCCGTAAACCTTGCCTCTATTGACACCGCATCCTTATAACCTATTTCGCGGAAACATTGGAAGAGCTTGGAGAAATCTATAATGCCTCTTCCAGGCACCCTGCTGTTGTTATCCGCAAGATGCATATGGATGATTCTTCTCCCAGCCTTTCTTAACGATTCCATCAGGTCTTGTTCTTCTCTTATCATGTGTCTGATGTCCGCCGTTATCCCGATAAACTCGGAGTTAATGTTCTCAATAAGTTTCAAGGCTTCTTCAACCGTGTTCACGAAGTTCGTCTCATTCTTAGGCAGCGGCTCAATGCCGAACCTTACGTCAAACTCTTCCCCCGCCTTAGCAGCTGTCTTCAAAACCTCAAGGTTTCTTTCAAAACCCTTTTCGACCGACACATCTGAAGGTATGCTTCTAGCCTTTCCGGAGCCCCATACTAAAACGGGACACCCGATTTCCGACGCGGCTTCCGCAAGCCTGTAAGTATACTCTATGCTTCTCCTCCTCAAGCGGTCGGAGTTGGAGGTATGCGAGAAACCCGAGGGATAAATAATGTTTGAAGCCACTATGCTGACTCCGTAAGAGTTGGAAAGCTCCCTCATCTTCCGCAAATCCTCCTTAGAAACCGTGAAAGGGTTGATCTGCAGCGACCCCGGGATTTCTATCGCTTTAATCCCGATTTCAGTAAGCATTTTCAAATTTTCCTCAGTAGCCTGCATACAGACCGCGATTCTCCAGTTCAACATTTTTTAAACATCATAAACATTACTTAAGGTTAACCCTGCCTCATCCTGGTGACTTAAGTTCACCCATGAGTTTTACGACTTTTCTCCTGAACGATAAATAGGCTCCGGTAAATTCTTCCAAAGTCTTTAAGCAAGGCCCATAGTTCGGCCAGTCTGCTGTCCCAACTCCCCTGCTGCCATAATCCCCATCTACTCCTGCTTCTTTCAAAAGACTGTTTAACTCCGGAGAGGCTTCGTATGCTTTTACAAAATCTTCAACATCCATAAGGACTTTGAGAGCTTCATGATTTAAAGCCTTGATGATAGAATCCTCATAATCCTCTGCTCTGAAACCTTCTGTAAGAGCAGCCTTAACCACAGCCAACTGGTGATTCGGGAACTCGGTGTTCGTCACGTTTCTCCTTGAAAGGGTTAGAAAAGTATCCTCAGGCTTGCGTTTAGAAGCAGGAAGCAGGTCTATCCTGTTAATGATTAATTCTGCCTGTTCACGCGAAACCCCGCATTTCCTTGCCAAGTATTCAACCCATTTAGACCTGTTCACCGGTGAGAACAATATTTCGAAGACTCTTCGAGCAACATAAGTCCCGGACATTTTAACCGCATCTTCAAGGATCTTCAGCATGTCGAATACCTGCTCCTTGTCGCCGTAAGCTCCGGTTGAAACCAGAATTTCAGCAAACATCTTGTTAAGCAAGCTTCCGAGAAGCCTCCTGCTTGTAAGGTGCTCCACCTTACCCTTAAGGTCTTTAACACGGAATCCTTCCATCTCCTCCTCTCTTAATCTAAGTTCATGCGCCATCTTCTCAAGAAGGGCTTCTTTAAAGCTATTGCTCAACTTTTCAAGCGCATTAAGCAAAAGGCCAGTAGCAATGCTTTCTCTTAGATGATCCTCAAGCCGACCACCCATGTTTGTATCGTATGTTTGCGTCGGCACAATGCCCTTTCTAACCGCCATTGCCATCCCCTCCATGGCCGTCACCCCCAGTATTACTTCCTGTGATACTGTGTAGCTGAGCGTAATATTCTGTCCTATCCCTGCTTCATTGATTTTCCTAACTATTTCTATAGAAGAAGGATAGGCGGCTGCAACCTTTATAACGAGGTTTGGTCTACCCTTTTCACGAGGCTCTCTGTAACCCCAGAATAAATGCTCATCGTACACCTTTAAATCGTTCTCAAGCTTCTCAGCGAAGCTTATTGCAGCAGCGATACTTTTATCAACGTCCCCGGAGATTAACGGGTTAAGCTGATAACTTACGAGGCCATCCTGGTATTTCGACAGTGCGAACGGTACTCTGAAGACGTAGAAGTTTTCAAGCAGAGCAAACCTTGTTGCCTCCATAGCTATATCGTCAGCATACCTATCGGGTTCCAAGAACCATTCCGGATACTGTTTTCGTAGGCTTTCCTCAGCATATTTTTTGAAAGACTCCCATAGATAGGGGTCGTCCTCATATGCTAGAGCTGCGAGCACAGGATTGGTTGAAACCTGAACGTAACCCAGGTGCCTCAACCATCTTAAGCCAAGAGCATAATCGTTTCCAAACTTGCATAAACCCTTTTTATAGGCTAGGTAGTAAAAATTGTTATTCAAAGTCTTCTCGACGGCATTAACATAGCTTTCCGTCAACGATTCTGTTTCAAGCTCCTTCTCTATTTCCTCCGCCATCCATGCAACAAGGCTATTGCCCTTGTTTACAAGCTTCATTCTCTCGAGTTGGCTTGCTATAGTGCATCTATAAACAATAGGCTTGCCGAGTTCTTCTTTTTCCATGTTCTCACACTTCTTCAAAAAGCCAGAGATTATTCTAATTGCCTCCGATGCTTCGTAATCTGAGAAACCTACCCATGTTTTTTCAACACCAGTAAGATTCCAAATCGTTTCAAGTAGAGAATCGTAAACCCTATACCTTGCAACAATAATCCTGTCGAGTTTTTCCCTGTCATGCTGTTCTCCAAAGTTGAATCTCGTTAAGACTGTTTCAAGCCTATCTGTTAAAGAGCTCGCGATTTCAACAAGTCTTCCCTTAATCTCTGGATGCAGCAAATGGTCTGAGGCGAGTTTAGTATGCCCATCTAAAGCAGTCTTGATAATATGATCCACATGGTCCACGCGAAACGGGACAGGGAGGCTTAGTGGTAACTGATGCGTTCTTAATATGACACCTGACGCATAATCGCAAGAAACGCTCCTATTTGTTCCCATACAACGTTTACCCGAATCAAAGAGCTTATAAGTTTTTTGAAGAAACGGTCCAGTCAGAACGAAGCCTGAATTCAAGATATGAGAATAACATCCAGGTTTTTCGATTCATGATGCAGACATGTGAGCAAGAATATACATGGCACCATGAATGTCATAATAGCCTTCTCCAACATATTCGTCCAATACGTCGAAAATTAATATCATACATGTTTAAATAACAAATAATTTAATTCATTTTAATGCAACCCTATAATTGTTTGCTGCCTCGTATAGGGTTAAAATGTTTTCAATCGGCGTGTTTCTGAGAATCGTGTGGCTCGGCCTTAGTGTATACCCTGTTGGCCCAAGAATTCTTATGGCTTCCTTAACTTCCTGCTCTATTTCCGTCCTGTTTTTAAAAGGGAGTGTTTGAACACCTATTCCACCTTCGAAACTTAGTTTCTCGCCGTACTTCTCCTTTATTTTCGCGATACTCATGCTCTCCGGTTGGAGTGGTTCTAAGACATCTACTCCTATTTCAACGAGATCCTGAATAATGGGTTCGATCCAACCGTCGCTGTGAAAATGAAAGAAAGCTCCCCCTTTATGTATTACTTCGGCAAGCCTCTTATATCTTGGTTTCAGAAACCTTCTCCACTGAGCGGGGGAAATCAGCATGGTTGTCTGCGCGCCAACATCATCACCATTATAAACCTGGTCTACACCTGCTTCAACGAGAAGACTAGCCTGCTTACAGGATAGTTCGAAAAGCCTATCTAGGACGTACTCCACTTTACTGGGCTCACTAACCATTAGTTTAAAAATCTCGTTGTATCCAAATAGTGCACAAGCAGTTTCAAAAGCTTGCAGAGTAAAACCTACAACACAGTAATCCTCGTATCCTCTTCTAAATTTTTCAACCTTTTCGAAATCTTCTTCCCTTATTTCTGGGAAAGGATAGTCCTTCACCTCCATATGTTTTAAAGGATGGTCAACGTAAAAACTGGTCAACTCGTTTCCTGAAACCATTGAAAGAATGCCCCACTGGTTTCTCCGAAGAACCCTGCCTCGAGAGTCTTTAAAACTCTCCTCTTTAAAACCTCCTTTCAAACCAATCCCTATTGCATCGATCCCGACATTCCCGCGGTAATCTATTTTTAGAAACTCGTACAGCTTCTCCGTATCCTCTAAACCAAGATGATTCATCAGGCTTCTTAAGGGTTCTGGAGAATCTATCCAAATATTGATGGGAATATAGTCTACTTCCTCTCTTTTAACCGTTCTCCAGCATCTTTCCCTTGAACTGTACTTCGCCCGCATCTCCGTCTGGGAAAATACGCTTCGTTTTAAGTTTTTACTGCTTGAAAAGATTCGAACATTTGTTTTCAATTGTCATGCTAGCCCATCTGCAGCTTTACCGGATTAATGGGACCTGAAACCCGCATTTAGTACACCTGCCTTCAGAAGACACGTTGATGCGTGAAACAGTGAAGCCTAGACGTTGAATCAGCAGTTCGCCACACATGGGGCACCAGGTGTTCTCGAATTTATGGCCCGGGACATTTCCAACATATGGGAACAGCACGCCTAATGATCGAGCTAGCTCCCTGGCTTTTTCCAGGGTTTTAACCGGAGTTGATGGTGCTTTGAACATATACTCCGGATGATAGCGGGTAAAGTGGAGCGGCGTATCTGACCCAAGCATCTTGAGATGAGTCTCCACCAGTTGTCTTATGCAATATTCATCATCATTAACCCCAGGGATCACTAGGTTAACTATCTCCACGTGGAGTCCAAGCTCTTTGGCTCTATGCGCATTCCTCCATACAATGCTTGCCTTAACTCCGCCGCAATACTTCTCGTAAACCTCCTCATCCCCTTTAACGTCGAACTTTATCGCATCCAGTCCTGCTTCAGCAAGGGCCTGGAGTGTTTTCAGCGTCATGTACCCGTTTGAAACAAAAGTGTTGTAAAGTCCTTTATTCCTGGCTAACGGGAAGAGGTCAAGACTGTATTCCAGTAGGAGAGTGGGCTCGTTAAAAGATATGGATGTTCCGTCGCACCCGCTTTTCAAAGCCACGTCTATAAGTTGCTCAGGACTTACATACTGTGCCCTCCTAGGATCCGGCCGGTTCTTAGATATGTCGAAATTCTGGCACCAAGGGCAGGAAAAATTGCAGCTCCATGTTCCAACAGTAAGCGCGTAGCTTCCAGGGTGGAAATGGAAAAAAGGTTTTTTCTCAATAGGGTTTGCTGAAATGGAGGATATGTCTCCATAGACAATCGTGTATAGTTTTCCCTCAACATTCACCCTAGTGCCGCAGAATCCTTGAGAACCCTCTTTAATTTTACACTGCCGCTCGCAAGCTAGACATACTGTCTCATCAATCCCTGTCTTCTCGTAAAACCTCGCCTCCCTAACTGTTGGGAACCGTGTGAGTTCAACCCCCTGCTTCACAGGTTTCTAAACGGCCTTCAGCGTAAAAGTCTTTCCATATCGATTTTTAGCCTAGAGTCTTTTATGGCTTGGAGAAAAAGGGGCGTAAGAAGAGGATAGTTAAGGTTTTTATGAAATCTGCTCAGGCATTCGGTGGATGGAAAGGAGGCGAGATCGTTGAGAAATGAGTGATGAGAGCATAGTGGGCAGATGGTGGAATGAATACTCTCTTCCGAATCATGGAAGAAATACGGGCTTAACAAGACTAGTGTGCAACAAAGCAAACCATGAGCCTTCTGAACAGTTTTTCAACACACCATGACAAGAATAGGCTTCACGAGGCTTATTGCAGGAAAAAGTTGGGGTTGAAAGCAGGCCCGCTGGCTTTAATGCATGACTTTAAAAAGGGAACTACCTTAGCTTTGAGTCTATTCTCCCCGCAGCTCCCCAGAATCTTTCAACAACTTTCTCTAGCCCGTGTGGCTTCCGCTCAGAGAGCCAGAGCTTGCAATATTTGTTCGCAAGATAAATGAAGTCTGACGGTTTCACCTCGTTCTTTAGCCTTTTTAAACCCACTTCGATGCAACTCCTTATGAACTCCAGATCCTCTGGAAGGTTCACCATATGTTTCTCTTTCAAAAGTTTTTCCCAAGAGGTTTTCAAGGACTCTCCATTCGCTTCAGACATCCTGTAGTACCAGAAGTCCGCGAACAACACGTGTTTCAAGTTTTCTGAAACATCGGGCTGTCCAAAAGCTTTCCTCACTTCAACAATCTCCATGGGTTCTCCTGTTAAAGCACTCCACTTCTCCTCCCACCTGCCGTCTCCTTCAGCGTACTCGATACACGCTAAAATAAGCGGCTCAAGGAATGAGAAGAGGCATTCCTCACCATCGTCACCCCAGGCTGTTAAGAGGAATCCTGAAAGGCCCTCTGCCTTGGCTGCCAACAGAAAGCCCTTCATGTTTTCCAAGGCTGTTTTAAAATTCGGATAATACCTGTTCCAATTAGAGAGGCCTGGGCACACTATCTGCTTCATCTTTTTTTCACCAAACATGTTTATCTTGTTCCTGAAATACTTCTCATCACCAGGACTGTAATCCCAGTTTGCAATCACAACATCCTGCCAGATGGGGCTTTTTACAACCTCTGACCATTTAGCCTTCTCCTCCTCTCTCAAGTACATTCCAGTAAGCATGTCTCCCCATAGTATCGGGATCTTACCCTTTTCTTTAACAATGTTAACCATGTTTCTATGATGAGTCTCGTAGAGCTTTGGTCCTTCGAAAACTCCTGTTTTATCAAGGCTTCTTCCTCTTCCCATGGCCCAAGTCTCGTCTCCACCTATGTGAATGTGTTTGGAAGGTGAGGCTTCAATCGCTTCCCTAAGAAGATCATACGCGAACTCCCTGGCCTTCTCGTTGCTAACATCCAAGCATCCTTCCCCTGGCCTATGCCACTCGCTGAACCCCCAGTATTCCGGAAGCGAAAGAATATGCTCCATGTGGCCAGCTAGCTCCAGCGACGGGAAAACCTCTATTCCAAGCTCCCTCCCATAGTTCACTACTTCTGAATACTCTTCCCTGGAGAGCCTACCCCTATGTATTCCTATGCTGGGATGTCTCTCCCAAGGGAAAAGGTCTTCAAAATAAATAGCGAAATAGTTGTATTTCAGGAGGAACAACCATCGCAAAATCTTTTTAAAAGTTTCAACAGTAGGGACTCCTCCACGCGCGATATCCAAGTGGTAACCTCGGAAAGAGAATTTAAGCTCCTCCTCAATACTCACTTCCGGAATATATCCCGGGTTCTGCTTTAGAAGCTGGATTATCGTCGCATAACATATTTTCTCATCCCCCCAGATGATGATCTCTCTACTTTCCCCTTTCACCTCTAAACCGTTCCCGCTTCTCCAAGTCTTAACTATTCTCCAAGAACCTCTAGGAATGTTAAACTCCCTGCCTAGGAACTCTGGAAGGTTTAAACCGTCAAACTGGAACCATTTTCCCGAGAAAACAAGTTTCCTCGGCTCTGGAACTATTTCAACAGCCTTCTTAACCATTTTTTCCCCGGTTCTCCACGATGCGGAGACATATAAAGTTTAATATTTTTACGGAAAAATTTAATTCCCCAGTTAGAGTATGTTTATCGATGAAGCAGGAGGTTTCGACAGACGATTCTCCCAAGCCGATAGGACCGTATTCTCAAGCCGTGCGTTCCGGAAACCTCGTGTTTCTCTCTGGAATAATACCAGTAGACCCTGCTACAGGGGAAATAATAAGGGGGGACGTGAAAAAAGCAACTGAACAAGTGTTTAAAAACGCTTCTTCAATACTTAAAGCTGCGGGCGCTTCCCTGGATGATGTGGTTAAGGTTACAGTGTTCATGAAAGATTTAGCATTTTTCAACGAGATGAACGAAGTCTATTCTAAATGGTTTAAAAAGCCATATCCTGCGAGAACAACAGTTCAGGTGGCAGCGTTACCCAGGGGTGCCGACTTGGAAATGGATTTTATCGCGGAAACCAGATGATTCAGGGCTAAAATATCCTATAACTGAAGCCTTTTTGTTTCATGCATTTCCCCAATTCCTCCAGAGTCTCCCCTCTCGCGACCTCGACAACTATCTCCACGGTAGCCATCGCCGGAGGAATCCAAGGCTCGTTTCTTAAATGTATTAGGTCAACTATGTTCGCCTTAACACTGGAAATGCATTCAAGCACCGTTCTCAGGCTTCCAGACCTGTCGGGGATTGTTACTATAAGCCTCACCATCCTGCCTTCCTGCCTGAGGCTTTGAGTAATAATTCTGGCGAGCAGAAGCGGGTTAATGTTTCCACCGCTAATCACCACGCCAACTTTTCCTTGCTTCACATCCACCTTGTTGCACAGGACTGCAGCTAGGCTCGCAGCCCCAGCGGGCTCTGTAACCATCTTGGTCCTCTCAAGCAGGAGGAACATTGCGCGCATTATCTCCTCGTCGCTTACTGTCACGAAGTCGTCTACGACTTCACAGGCTATTTTAAACGTCAGGTCGCCTGGCTTTTTCACCGATATGCCGTCGGCAATCGAGTAGCTCTTTGCAACGTCTACTATTCTCCCCTGCTTGAACGATTCGACGAAAGCAGGATAACTGTTAGTCTGAACGCCAATTATCTTTGTTTCCGGAGACAGTTTTTTAACAACCGTTCCGACTCCAGATATCAAGCCTCCTCCTCCCACTGGAACGAAAAGGTAGTTCAATCCTTTGGTTTCACTGAGTATTTCGAAACCTATCGTCCCCTGTCCGCTCACAACATGCTTATCATCGAAAGCATGAATCATCTTTACCTCTCTGGTTTTAGCGTACTCGAGCGCGTAGGCATAAGCATCGTCATAAGTCTCGCCGGCTAGAATCACGTTTGCACCATAGTTTCTTGTCGCCTCAATCTTATTCGGGTATGAAAACTCGGGCATGAATATCGTGCATTTCATCCCAAGCATTCTAGCGGCGAAAGCAACTCCTTGAGCATGGTTACCCGCGGAAGCAGCAACAACCTCTTTCACCCCCTCTTTCTTCGCAGCGATGCAAGCGTTAAGCGCCCCCCTAGCCTTGAAGGAACCTGTTTTCTGAAGGTTTTCAAGCTTAAGTAGAACCTCTGTCCCCACAATGTTGCTTATGGACTCGCTTCTCATGAAGGGCGTTTTATGAAGAAAGGAAGCTGTTGTTTCTAAAGCGTTTTTAGAAAGGTCGAAAATCTCATTTAAAAGCGAGCTCATGGTTTTTCCCACCAGGCTGTCCTGCTGAGCAGTCGTTTTCCAGCCACGCGTAAAGCAGGAGTGTTTCCCCCCATGGTTCACATAGTTTCAGCATCCAGTGTTCCCATTAAGCTTTAAACATGCGTCTGTTTAAAAACTTTCATGGATACTTGAAAACAGGCTTTCTGGAAGATTCTGACTACTGTTTTCCTGGAAAACTTTTTAACAGTATTGAAACACTCAAGATTTGAGAAGAAATGAGGATGGTTGAGTTTGCCGAGGAGCTTTTTAACCAAGTGAGGCGTGTCGCAAACCTGAGCCTTTGTGAAGACACTATTACTGATTGGAGTTTAAGGAGAATAACCTTTGAAGACCCGAATTACAGTAGCAAGTATAACCTTGTTGCTTTAAAGAATGGTGATGTAGTAGGGTTCGTCCTCGCAGTTAGAAGGCTGAAGGAGCCTCCGGAAGTGGTTGAAGCCCAAAGAGATCTTGCATGGATAAAGCTTTTTGCTGTCAGGGAGGATTGTAGGAAAATGGGTGTTGCCACCGCGCTTTTTGACGAGCTTGAAAACAGGTTAAAGGAGGATGGTGTTAAAAGGATCCGCATCTCCGACTATCCGTTCTGGTATCTGTTCAGTGGCGTAGACCTGAAATACGAGGATGCGATAGACTTTCTGTCTCTAAGAGGATTCAGGAAGGCTGGTGAAACAGTGGATTACGAGATTGACCTTCTTAGGTTTCACATTCCTAAGAGGCTTGCAAGCATAAGCATTAGCCCGTTCACAATAAGGAGAGCCAAGCATGAGGATAGAGAGACAGTTTTCAAATGGATTAAGACGGAGTTCTCTGTTTTCTGGGCTTATGAGGCTGATGCAAGCTTTAAGCATACTGATCCAAAGCTTTGGATAGCTGAGGAAAACGGTAAAATAATCGGCTTCGCAGTCTACGGTGCGCTTGAACCCCACTGGTTCGGCCCAATCGGGGTTTCAACGGAAGCGAGGTCCAAAGGGATTGGCTCCATCCTACTGTTTAACTGTTTGAAAAGCATGAGGGAGGAGGGTCAAAGACACGCAGTAATACCTTGGACCAGCCACCTGTTCTTCTACACGCAGGTTCCTGGGATAACGAGAATCAGGCACTACTGGATTATGGAGAAGAAACTTTCATAAACGATTCGATGTTCGCGCGCACCGAGGAGGTGCGCTGTAGAAGTATTGTTTAAAAGTTTTCAGGAAGATTTATAAATGTGTTTAACCAATGCATAGCCACAATGGCTGAGAAACCCACGGCAGCATTCATCCTGTCACTGATAGGGGCAATTCTAATAATTCTGAATGCTTTAACCGTTTTCTTTCTAACCGCCATAGTGACACGCATGCTGAAGACGATGGACACGTTTATCCCTATTCTCGCACGTGCGCTCGGCGGTATGGTTTTCCTCATGGGCATTGCAGGACTGGCTATTGGAGCAATCATCCTGGTCGGAGCCTTTATGATTAATTCGGAGAGTAAGAATAGAGTTTCTACAGGCTCGATAATAGTTTTAGTTTTCTCCATAATCAGCTTCCCCATTGGAGGAGGGTTTATAATCGGCTTAATACTATGCTTAGTCGGAAGCATTCTTGGATTAACATGGAGCCCGTCCCCAGCTCCACCACCTCCACCCCATCCTACTAGCTCCTGAGCGATTTTAAGAATAGTGGTGCGACTTAATTTCGGAAGACGTTTATATAACCCGTCTATAAGGTTATTCAGGATTGGAGCATCTTAACGACGTGAGGAGCCTTATAAAGTATCACGGACAGGTGGAGAAAGAAGTTTATCTGGATTTAGAGAACTCGACACCTCTTCCCGACGAGGTTCTTCAAGAGATGCTGCCATACTTCACGAGTAAAGCGTACGGTAACCCTACTGTAACGCATAAGCAGGGCTGGGAAGCTTACGAGACAATCATGGACGCAGCTAGTTTCATCAGCAGGCTAATAGGAGGGTCTTCAGGCGAGGAGCTGTGCTTCACAAGCGGCGAGGCAGAGGCGAATAGTCTAGCTATCTTCGGAACAGTGGGGAAGAAAAACGGTAGAATAGTAGTCTCAGCCATAGACCCTTTGAACATCCTGCTGCCCGTTGAAAAGCTTGAGAAAAAAGGTTTCGAAGTGGTTAGGGTTCCAGTCGATTCCGAGGGCTTCATAAACCTTGAAGCTTTAGCTGAGGCTGTCAACAGGGATACCGTACTTGTCAGTACAAGCATTGTTAACAACGAGATTGGTACGATTCAACCCTTCAGAGAAATTGTGAAGACTGTTAAAGAGGTGAATCCGGATGTAACTGTTCACATGGATGCTTCAGACGCCTACGGAAGAATCAGTTTCAACGTAAAGGATATGAATGTGGATCTGCTGAGCCTCAGCAGCTACAAGGTGATGGGCCCAAGGGGCGTGGCTGCGCTCTACGTGAAAAGCGGGGTTGAGGTTGAAAGAATAATCGAGGGCCCGATAGGGACCCAACCTCTCTGGCCAGGTGTTGAAAACACGCCGCTTATAGTTGGTTTTAAAAAGGCCTCTGAGCTAGCTTTTAAAGACTTTGAGGCGAACGTCAGCAGGATGAGAAGGCTTAGAGACATGTTGATGAACGGCCTCCTCAACATTGAGGATACTCTTCTAAACGGTCCAGTCGGGGAGAAGAGGGCTCCGGACAACGTTAACATAAGTTTCCTGCACTGCGAGGGCGAGGCCCTCACCATAGAGCTAAGCTTTAAAGGAGTCTATGTTTCAAGCGGAAGCGCTTGCACGAGGAGAATGCTCCAGCCGAGCCATGTTTTAACCGCGATCGGAAGGAAGTATGAGGCTGCTCACGGAAGCATCCTTATGAAGGTTTCCAGGTACCATAGTTTTGAAGACATAGAGTATGTTTTAAAATCTTTCAGGCCGTCGGTTGAAAGAATAAGGGCAATGAGCCCGACGAGGAGGATTTAGGGATGTCAAGATCCCCACTGCCATACAGCCGGAAGATACTTGAGCTCTTCAGGAACCCTAGGAACCTTGGGAGGATGGAGGATGCTACTGTTTCAGCCACAGCGGGAAGCCCTGCGTGTGGAGACATGATAGCGTTCTACCTTAAGATTGATGAGAACAGTGTTATAACCCGTGCGAGCTTTGAAAGCTACGGGTGTGCTGCGAACATAGCTACTGCCAGCATGCTTACGGAGATGGTGGAGGGTAAGAGTCTTGAGGAGGCCTGGAAGATAGGGTGGAAAGATGTTGCTGAAGAAGTGGGAGGACTGCCAGCGGTCAAGCTCCACTGCGGGGTCCTAGCGGTTGGCGCGCTTAGGAGAGCAATAAGAGAGTTTTTCAGAAGGAAAGGGTTTAAGCCGGAATGGATGCCGGAAAACGAGACTTTCGAGGAGAAACAGGCTTTGGAGGAAGAGGAGCTGGCAAAAATTATTTCCAGGAGAGTGAAGCTTGGAGAAGAGGGAAAATGATTCAGGAATATGTGAGTAGGATAGAGGAGGCTTGTGGAGCAGGCAAGACGAAGGATTACATCGTAATACTGAAACAGGATAAGAGGGAGGATGCTCTTAGGAGGATTCTTGAAAAAAGCAGGGTTTTAGCTGAGGTTCACGGGGTGGCTGTGAAAGCAAGCTTCAAGAATAGGGAGTTCACAGCCTTCACTAACGGTAGACTAATGTTTAAGGCTCTCAAAGATAGGGATGAGTTGAAGACCCTGCTTGAAGAGCTTTTAAAATAGAGTGGTTCGCTTAATAAAGCTGAGGAAGAGCATTATTCTCCGAATGCTCTCACATATATTTTCTTAATGTCGCCTGGAGTCAACGGGTTAGGATGCTTATCCAGGTTCCTCCCGTAAGAGAGCGCGTCTACAACCATAGCGTCAAGCTCAGAAGGCTTAACACCCAGTTTTAAAAGGCTTCTTGGAACACCTGTCCTCTGAGCAGCCTCCTCAATCTTTTCAACAAGGCTTATCCCTTTTCCAAAGCCAAGCTTAACCGCAGCATCCTCAAGCCTATCAAGGCCTCTGTCAAGCTCAAACCTTAAGACGTGGGGAAGAAGAACACCGTTTGCAAGACCATGGTGCACACCATGATAGTTTGTCAAATAGTATCCCATGCCGTGGACAGCCACGGTTCCGGCACAGTTTATCGCCACTCCTGCAAGCATACTGGCGTAAAGCATGTTCTCCCTGGCTTCAGCCACCCCTTTCGCTGCTTCAACAATATTGCCCAGTATTATCCGCGCCGCCTCTAGGGCGAAGAAGTCGGAGAAAGGCGTGGATTCTTTCGAGAGATATGCTTCTAAAGCATGGGAAAACGCGTCGAAACCCGTGTATGCAGTAAGCTCTTTCGAAAGACTGTTGAGAAGGTTAGCGTCAGCTATCGCAAGGCTGGGTGTAAGAGGGTCTCCGATCAGGACCTCCTTCCTTTTTCTCCAGACGCTCGTTAACACAGCATACTTAGTGACCTCGCTCCCTGTGCCGCACGTGGTTGGAACAGCCACTATGGGAAGTGCTTCAGCAACCTCTTTCGGAGCAAAGTTTTCCTCAAGTCTAGTCTTGCTTTTCAAAAGGAATGCGATGCCCTTTGCAGCATCCATTGCACTCCCGCCTCCCAGTGCCACTACAAGGTTGCAAGCGTTTTTCAAGCCTTCTTCAGCACCTTTGTAAACAGTTTCGGTTGAAGGATTGGGCTCAACGTTGTCGAACACTACGGCCTTTAAACCTGCTTCTTCAAGCATTTCAACAACGGTTTTTAAGTATCCGCTTCTCCTGGCGAAGCTTCTGCCTGTAACAAGTAGACACCTGTCTCCAAGCCTAGCTGCTTCAACACCGAGTCTGGTTAAGCTTCCCCTTCCGAAAACGATTCTCGTCCGCAGGTTGAACGCGAAGGGTTTCATAGATGGTTGGTTAGCCATATGAGTCTGGATACTTATTCTTTTTCGCCTGCTTACAGCTGCTCAAAGTTGCTTACAAAGGCTTTACACGTATTTTTATGCAAGGTTTTTAAAGCTTATTATAAGGATGCTTAAATAACCGTCCGATGAAAACATTCCGCCTACTGGTTTCGCTTGACGAGGCGCTTAAACTGATCTACGGGAGGATAAGGCCGGTGGAGAGGGTTGAAGAGGTTGACCTAGATGATGCTGTGGGAAGGGTTTCTGCAGAGGATGTGAAGGCTCCTTTCGACGTTCCTTCTTTCAACAGGTCTGCGATGGATGGGTACTGCGTGAGGGCTGAGGATGTCTACGGTGCCAGCCAGTTTAACCCTGTCAGGCTCAGGGTTGTTGACGCTATTAGTGTTGACGAGAAGCCTAGGCGGCAGGTAGGAGCTGGAGAATGCATCCAGGTTGCTACGGGAAGCATTATTCCAGATGGTGGTGACGCAGTATTAATGTATGAGCATACTGAGCGTATCGATGGAGAAATCCTTGTGTATAGGCCTGTCTACCCTGGTGAGAACATTTCTAAGAAGGGGTCAGATATTCCTTGTGGAAAAGAGGTTGTTAAGAACGGAGATTACATTAATGCTTCTAAGATAGGTGTTTTAGCTGCTCTAGGGATAGCTAGAGTCAGGGTTTACGAGAAACCGAGGGTCCTTATAATCCCGACTGGAAGCGAGCTGGCTAAGGTTGGCGAGGATAAGTCAGCAATACAAATATACGACATAAACTCTCATACTCTCGCCGCCGTGGTTAAGGCGAATGGGGGAATACCTGTTTTACACGAGATTGTTCCGGACGATGAAAAGGAGATTGAAAAAGCGTTGGAGAAAGGTGTTGAGAGTAGTCTTATCGTGATAACTGGGGGGAGCTCAGTCGGTGCGAAGGACATTATTTACGAGGTGCTTAGTAAAAATGGAGAGGTACTTTTCCACGGTGTACAGGTTAAGCCTGGGAAACCTACTGTAGGAGCCGTCTTTAAAGACAGGGTTGTGCTAGCCATGCCTGGACACCCTACTTCCTGTTTGAGCAACGCATACCTTTTTCTCAGACCTGTTTTGAGAAGGATTGCTAGGCTGCCGGACACAGGCTTGAAGACGGTTAGAGCTGTGCTCAGTAGAAGGGTTGTTTCAACCCTGGGGAGAAGGTTCTTCCTGACGGTTAGGCTGAGAAACGGTGAGGCTGAGCCTGTTTTCAAAGAGTCGTCGGCGATAACCAGCATGGCTGAGGCCGACGGGTATGTCGTGATACCTGAGAATGCTGACACGATTGAAAAAGGAGACTGGGTTGAAGTCTACTTGTTCGAGTAAGCAGCCGCAGTTAGGTTTATATCCTCAGGGGCTGAGAAGAACAGAATGGTCAGAAGTAGAGTCTGGAAGATTCCGGTCGTGATTGTTTTCATCATTGTTTCAACCGTGTGCTTGTTTGTTAATGCTGATGAAGTCAGGGTTAACTGGCTGGTTGAAAGCAATCCAGGCTTTCTTTTCGACGTTGCTTTCTCAACCTGTGAGAATGGCTTATACATTTATGTTGCCGGCTTCGACTCCTCTACTGAGAACGGTGTTTTACGGCCGCGGGTTGAAAAGAGGCTTAAAAGCGATGGCTCGCTGGTTAAAAACTGGACATTCATGTCCTCAGAGTACGGTGGATTAATATATGATTGCGTAATATCTGGAGACAGGATTTATGCGGCTGGATCAGCATATTCAGCCAATGAAAGCACGTGGATAGTTCTCGTTCTGGATACAGACCTGAACCTGCTAAGCTTTGTAAACCTTACATCGATACGTGGAGCAGCGATTTCATCCTTTTGCGACCAAGCTTTTCTCTATGTTGCCGGTGTAAACGTAAACGGTTCGAGTGCGGGAACACGTGTTATAAAAATGAGGCTTAGTGATCTGAGCCTAGTTGACGAGTATGTTTCTAATCTTTCAGATGTGAATTATGCTTACGATATCTCCGTAAACCCGTTGAGCAGTCAGATATGGGTTGTGGGAAACGTTAACTCTGAAAAATGGAGGGTTGAAATCCTCGACATGGATCTGAACCCGGTTGAAGGCTTTGAGACAAGTATTGGTGCATCAGCGACTTCAATAGGTTTTGACGATGAAGGGTACTCGTATGTTGCTGGGGACGGTGCTGTGATTAAGCTTAACAAGAATAGAGAAGAGGTTAAGAGATATGTTGAACCAGTGCTTTTCTCGAAAACCCTGTGGTTAAACAATCGTCTTTACGTTGCGGGCGGGGAGAGCATGGGCGGGAACAGTATGCAGGTTCTGTATGTGTTCGACCGGGAGCTTAATCTCTTGAACAAGACGGTCATAAGCATGAGTATGGGTACGGATGCAATGTTCCTCATGGGTAAAATGGCTTCCGACGGTGAAAACATTTACGTGGCGGGCTTCGCGTACCTCGGCTACTATGATTACGAATGGGTCGTGTACTCGATAAAAGTCGACAGTTCTCAAGCACAGTGGTATGTGAAACACTGGCACATGATGATTTCTGCGGTACTCGTGTCTGTTTCAGCCTTACTTCTGCTGCTTATGAGGAGAAAAAGGAAGCTGCAGCGGGCTTCTCCTGAAGAACGCTCTTCAAAAACAGATGGGCAGCGGGTCCTATAATTCTTCTATCGTTATTTCCCTATTCTCCTCAGCAGACTTTCTAGCTGAAAGAACTAGGTTCAGGCTTCTAGCACCCTCCTCAATAGGGTTCCTCGTTGAAGCATCTTTCTTTATGGCGTTGAGAAAATCCAGGTTTACGGCCTCTGAAAGGTTCTTTTTCGAAGCCACAGTAACCTGCTCCTCCCACGGCTTATTCGTACGAGTGAAAACAGCGTTATTAGCATCGGTGAAGAAAACAGTCAGGTTTCTTGAAACGATGTTCAACTCGTGAAGCCACTTGTTGGGTATTGCGAAATTCGTAGCGGATATTGCTCCAAGTCCTCCATGCTTAAACCTTAAGATGGATATGCTGACATCCTCCACAGTATAGCCTTCAACATCCTTATGGAAAAGATTATCCATCCTGCAGTATACGCTGTAAGGCTCTCCAGCCATAAACCTTGAGAGATCGTAAAGATGTATGATTTGCTCAACAACCTGTCCGCCACTCTTAGACTTGTCTCTCCACCAGGGCGAGTGCAGAGAATTACAGTAATACTTCGCTAAGAACAGGCCGACGGGCCCAGCCTCCCCGTGTTCAGCCATCTTCTTAAAATACTCGACAGCAGCTCCGAATCTCAGCTGGAATCCTACTTGCGTCTTTATGCTGTGCCTTCTTGCGGCGTCAACCATGCTTCTCGCCTTCACCATGTCTAAGGCTATGGGTTTCTCGATGAAAACGTGAACACCGTTTTCAGCCGCGATTTCAACCTCGTTTGAATGCGCGAATGGAGGTAGGCAGACATAGACAGCGTCGAGCTTCTCCCTCTCCAGCATTCTGGTGAAATCAGTATATACTGCAGCATTACCCTTTGCATATTTAGCATTGAACTCTCTAGCCTTATCCTCAACAATATCGCAGAAAGAAACTAGTTGAACCTCATTCATGTTTGAGAGAACCTGCATATGCGCGTTCGCTATGCCTCCGCAACCTATTAAACCTATTCTGAGGACCATGGCTCAACAGGTTTTTTAGAAGAGTAATAAACTTAACTCTGTAGACTCGTAGACACGGCTACCGATACCAGTCTAAACTATCCTCAACATAGGTAATCATGCTGTAGAAGAAATCCTTCGCTTCACTATTCATACTTGTTTCAGCGATCAGTCTCCTAGCCTCCTCAGCATGCTTTTTAGAGGTTTTCTTAGCTTTTTCAAGACCACCGGTAAGCCTGACAAGGCTTCTAATCTTCTCAACCTCATCCCCGCTAAGATTTACCCTTCCTCTCAGGCTTTTCAAGAAGCAGGATACTTCAGGATCAGACGACTCTAAAGCATGGATTATGTGAAGAGGCTTCTTGCCCAGCCTTATGTCTCCGCAGGGAAGCCTACCATACTCATTTTCAGAAGCATAAGTGTCTATTATGTCGTCCTGAATGTCGAAAGCATAACCAATGTTTACAGCAGCCTCCTTAAGGAGGTGAAGATCCTTCGCTGGAGCATCCCCCAGAATCCCTCCAGTGAGCATTGTAACCTTGAAGAGGGATGCTGCCCTTTTAGACGCCATGACACGCCATTCCGCAGCATTCACATCCCGGTACTCGAAAAGGAGGTCAAGCATCTGGCTCTCGTTAACCTCCCTATAGCCTTGTGAAAGCAGGAGCAAAGCCTCAGCAGTCTTCTCAACAGGGAATCCTGAGGAAATTACTGTTTGAACAGCCAGCGAGTAAGCTATGTTTCCGATGAAAACAGCCACGGCTTCTCCAAGCCTTTCGTCGAACAAGTCTGAGAAAACCCTGTGGATTGTTTTCCCTCCTCTCCTGTTCTCCTCCTTATCTACGAGATCGTCGTGAACCAGGATGCTCTGCCTGTAAATCTCAATACCGGCACAGACGTTAAGTATTTTCTCATCGACAGTGTCTACATAGCCCTTATACGTGGCGAGAGTGCTGCAGGAGGCTAGCCTCTTACCTTTTCGAAGAGTAAACTCCTTCAAGCAACTGTAAGCGTCTTTTACAAACAGATGATAGCTCTCAGCTTCCTCAATGGTTTTCGAGAAGATTCCTTCAACCTTTTTCTCAATCATCGTACTATACTCCTTGAGAGCTGCCTCCCAACCCATACTGGTTGAGAGACCGCTGTGAGCTCATAAACCTTAAGGTTTGAGTCCTGAACCCTGTGGTTTGAAAAATTATATAAATATCGAAGGAGGCGTTACGCTAGGATGGTTAAGCACGCTCAGCGCGAAGAATCCTTTAAAATAGGCATACTCAGAATCCTGAGTGAGAGTAACGAGCCAGTGGGTTCAACAACTATAAGCAGGGAACTTGTTAAAAGAGGCTTATTCACCAATGAGAGAACAGTGAGAAACTATTTGAAGACTCTTGAAGATAAGGGTCTTGTCCTTAGCCGTGGTAAGAATGGGCGTTTGATAACTGAAGCTGGGCTTAAAGAGCTAATCGATTCCCTTACGTATCAGCGTTTAGACTTTGTTCTTACACGCTATCTTTCACTCGCATACTTGGTAACATTCACGCCCAAGTCTAACAGGGGCAGGGTTGTCGCAAACGTAACTCTCATAGACAAGAATCATCTTGACAGGGCTCTTGAAGTCTTGCGGAGCCTTAACGACGCTAAGCTGCTTCTCGCACCCTTCCTCAAAATAATAGATGAGGGAGAAACGTATGAGAATATTTCTGTAGACAAGGACAGAGCTGCCCTTCTAACGGTATGCAACCTGACTGTCGACGGGATTCTCATAAGATCGGGAATACCATTGATCCTTAAGTACGGCGGGATACTGCAGTTTGTAAACAAGAAGCCCATGAGATTCGTGGAGCTAATGTCTTACGAGGGCACAACCGTGCCTCCTCTTGAAGTCTTCACGTACAGAAATATGACTTCAATAACGGGTTTCTTGAAAACCGGGACTGGTTTAATACCTGCAAACTACAGGGAGATACCGAAGGAGGCGCGGGACAGGGTTGAGTCAATACTTTCAAACCTGTCTTTAATAGGCTGGAACATTCTGTCAGTAATCGGCCTCCCGGAGGAGCCTATGCTAGGAGTACCTGTTGGAGCCGGCAGGTGCGGTGTCTCCATCATAAGCGGAGTAACCCCTACCGCAGCCTTGAAGGAGACAGGTTTGAACGTCGAGGTTTTCGCACCTCATTGCTTGACGAGGATTGAAGACATGAAGCCGATCGAATAAGTTGTTTCTTAATCAAAGAATCTTGAAAAAGAGTATTAGAAAAAAGGATCCGGGGCTAACTATTTTTCAAGCATTATGCACTTTCAACGTAGCGCGCTACCACCAGGGCTTAACCTCAGGGGGCTCAACGCGCACCAGAGGCTTAAGGAAGAACAATGCCTGCTCAACACCGGAGTCCCTGCTGAAACACGGGTCTTCGTGTTCAACGCTTAAAACATAGTTGTAACCCGTTTCAAGCAGAGCTGTTATTACATTCCGCCAGGGAACCTGGCCCCAACCGACTGTCCTGAACCTCACTGGCCTCGCAACCCTGTTCCACGGTCCATATGCTAAAACCCCTGTTTTATCAGCCGTGTAGTGGACAACCTCAACATCTTTCGCGTGAACATGGAATATTCTGTCGTGAAGCTCATATATGAACGCAACGGGACTCATATGCTGCCAGATGAAGTGTGAAGGATCATAGTTGAAGCCGAGCGCCTTATGTCCTCCAGCAGACTCAACCAGAGCCTTAGCCGTATCAAGATTATAGTTTAGCTCCATCGGGTGTGTTTCAAAAGCGATTTTAACCCCATGGTCGCTCGCGTAGTCAAGAATAGGAAGCCATCTTTCCCTGAATATTTTGAAGTAGTTATTCCAAATCTCCTCGTTCGTCGGTGGAAAGTTATACCATTTTCCCCACTCAGGTACGCCGGTGAAACCGCATACCACTGGCACGTTGAGTGTTTGCGCTGCCTCTATGGTTTTCTTCATCCTGCTGACGCCGTATTCGATTTTCTCCTTAGGTGTTCCTTTAAACCAGATGTCTGTCGACTCGTCATGCGGTCCAAGTATAAGCTGGCTTTCAAGATGGTTGCTTAACGCGGATATTTGCATCCCAAACCTGGTTACGAGGCTTCTTATTTCACCCGCCCCGCCTGAGGTGACATGTTCAATGTTGATATGGCTCGAGCCCTTCCAGCATGCCAGTTCAACAGCCTCGTAGCCCAGGGAAGAGACGTATTCCAACGTTTTGTCAAGCGGCCGATCGTTGTACAGAACCGTGAAAATGCCTACCTTCATGTCTCAACACCAAGTTTTAAATAACTATCTCGTGAATATAAATGTATCACCCAGTTGAAAACCCGGTTTGACAAGGTTACGATCGAAGCATTAATAATCCTCATGGGGGATGTTAATTCAAGCGAGTTGGTATTCCTCCCACCGGGTCTCTCCCAAGTTTTCAGCACGGTGCATTTCAATATGTATGAAGAGGCTCTCAGGCTGCCGGCCTACGCCTACGACAAGTCTAGGAGGCAGTATAATTCTACACTCGTACTAGAGTACCTCACAATGTCCAAGCCCAGAGGCTACGTGAAGTGTCTCGGGGTTACGGATGCCGACCTTTACGCCGGAGAGTTGAACTTCGCCTTCGGAGAGGCAATTCTAAACGGGGAGGATGCAATCGTCTCGCTGCACAGGCTTAGGCCAGAGTTCTACGGGGAGCCTCCTAACAGGAGGCTTTTCGAGGCGAGGGTTCTAAAGGAGGCTGTTCACGAGCTCGGCCACACCTTCGGCCTAACACACTGCGTGAACCCTGAGTGCGTGATGAGCTTCAGCAACTCCATAATAGACGTTGACTTTAAGAAGGCTCAGCCATGCTTAAAATGCCAGGTTAAACTCTTCAAGGTTTTCAGAAACATTTAATAGCGCGTGCACTACAGGAACACGCAGATGGGGAGGGTTTCCACCTATATTTGTGGAGACGCCGGCCCAGGAGACAAGTATAACCCTTTTAAAGTAACTCAGCAAGAACATGTGCCAGAAATCCTGTTCCTGTTAAACCTTGAGCCTCTTACAGTAGATGAGCTTTCAAAAAGGCTGGGCGTAAGCGTTGAGACCGTAAGCAAACTGCTTCAAGACCTCTTTAGGATTAACGCCGTTTTCGAGAGGGATGAGAAATGGCAAGTCTCATTCCCAATCTTTACTAAACAGGATATTCGCCTTGTATCTGAGAAAACAAGGAAACCCGCTTTGAGGCTTGCCGAAGAGATAATGAGGATGGGGTCTAGGCTAAAGGAACATTTAGCTAGGCTTTCCTGTGCTAAGCAAGTTGAAAACGATAAGATAATGCTGGCTATTGTGGGCTGCTTCATCCTCGACTGGAAAGCCCTGGAAGTCCTGAACGAGAAGGACCTGACACTCTGTGGCAGGAAACAGCAACCAGGCGGCCGTAAATACGTCTTGTTAGGGAGGGAAGAGGGTGCGGGAGAGGGCCTTTACGATAGGATGTATTGGGGTAGCCATAGTAATAAATTCGGCAGAATTATCTTCACAAGCTTCGGCGACCACACTGGTTGCCGATACGCCTTCCCAGACTTAGCATGGAATCTCTACGCGTTGACAAGAAGGAGGGAAAGCAGGATGCCCGACTGGTTCTGGGTTAGGATAACGGAGACGCTTAACGTTTTCCAGACAAACTGTATGCTTGAACTCGGAAGAATTCTTTTACTTCTAAATAGTGAAGGACCAGTGAGCACTTCACTCTTGAGGGAGAAACTTATGATGGAGAGGGAGCAGGCCGAGAGCCTAGTCAAATTGTTGGCTAGCATGAAATACGTCTTTCTCAATGGAGAGAAAGTAAGGCTGAACTATCCTGTTTTCACAGCTGAGGATAAGAGGGTTATCGAGGATGTTTGGAAAACCGTGTCCGGTATAGTTGAGAAGGAGGCTTGCGAATACTTTAACTCTCTACAAACCGAGTTGGCCGAAATAACTCCAATCCGCAAGGGAATCGACCCGAGGGAGATCTACACAGATGTGTGGCACTGGGTCTTCGGATGTGCTAACCGGATCATGGCTGAGAGGGGATTCTTCTTCGACCCGCCTAAAGAAAGAGAGGGTGAGGGAAGGTATATCGCTTGGATAGAGGAGGATGCATCTCACTAGCTTGAAAGAGATTTCCATGCTTGTTGTTGCCGAGTAATCCGGCTAAGGGCTTCATCATACTTTCCCCTGTATGCTTGAACGAGAAAATAAGTCGATAGCGCTATCCAGGGTATTGGCCAAGCCATGAAAAGCGCTATGAGAATCGCTTGGGTAACAATGTCCGGAGGAGGCTCAGCGCTTAAAAACACGAATGAGAAAAATAGCCCCCAAGAGAGCAAGAGCGTTAGGAGAGCTGAGAAAAGCATTATCCTCCGCCTAACCCTGAACTGCACGATTAAAACCCCTAGGAAGTAATGGATCGAGGTTAACAGCAGGCTGCTGAGGAGCAGTATGCTGCTTAAAGTAGGACGCCCCAAGCATAGTCCTAGGGAAACAAGGGGAAACACTATGCTAACCCCTACGTACCAGGATGACAACATATACCCTCCATAAGGAAACCAGTAGCCTTTGTAAAGATTGCTAGACCTTCTTATAATCCGTTTCTCAAACTCGGTGTAGCGGATGGTAGAACTTTTCTCAGGCTCCTCGTTCCCCCACATCCGAGAAGAAGATACTGTGCAGCTTAAAAATTTTTCCAAGTTAGCATACACTATAGGCATTCTAAAGGCTCTTTTCTTTTCACGTCCAAGTTGTCGAAATGTTTATCGTAGCTCACTATTGCCTCGGCCCCCAGTTTTTTAGCCAGATAGTATTGGATAGCGTCATCGAAATCAAGATTTATTTTATTCATAAGCATGGAAGCAGCCATCTCGTCCTCAATGCTTGTCTCATACACGTTAAGCCCCAGCGAGCCTTGAACGTTTCTCAGGAAAGCAAGGATCAGCTCAGAGTTGTTGAGGATGGCTTCGATAGCGTGAATCGTGAATCTGGAGACAACTGCTCTAAGCTCCCCGTCGGAGATTTTCTGCAGGAATTTTTCGCATTCCTCGGCCTTCTCCTGCCCGAGGAACAGTTCGAGAAAAATGTTAGTGTCCACCAGAAGCATTTAGTCCATGTTCCTCCAAGCCTTATGCTGAAGTTCTACTGATGTGGATTCTGACCTTATGCAACCCCTCAAAACTTTCCAGTCAACGTTGCTGGAAGAGATGAAACGTTTCATCGCATCCTCGAGAGCTGCTTTTACCGCACCCTTTTTGTAACCGTAGGTTTCCATAGCCTTTTTCCTGAATTTTTTGGCTAAGGCCTCTGGTATCTCGGCTTTGATAACTTCGGACATAAGTACATATGGTAAATAAGTCTCTTATAAACTTTTTATGCTGATAGTAAAATCCCTTCAAATCCGTAGAGCATGCTATAACCCTGTGTTCAAATGAAGCGTACGCAGATAATCTTTAGGCTAAATTTAGGCCCGTAGTCTCTGGAGAGCCATGCCTGGTGTATCAAGCCCCGCTTCTAGCCAAGCGTTAATCCGGGGTAAGAGCTCGAAGCCAGCTTACACGATAAAAGAGTTTTTAAACTCCAGGGTTTTAAGAGGTTGATGATGAAGATACTGATTACTGGTGGAGCAGGGTTTATAGGTCACAACCTCGCTATCCGTCTAAAGAATAACGGTTTTGAAGTCAGTGTTTTGGACTCTCTTGAGAGGTCAACCGGGTTCGCTTTTGAAAGACTGAAGGAGGAAAACATCCCGGTAGTCAGAGCAGGAGTGGAAAACACGGACGTTGTTAAGAATGCTTTGAAGGGTGTTGACGCTGTTGTTCACGCCGCGGCCTATACGGATGTTGCGGAGTCGATGGAGAACCCTGTGCTCTACCTGGATAACAATGCTCTGGGAACAGCACTGGTTGCAGAGGCTTCTTTAAAAACAGGGGTTAAGCTACTCATATACTTGAGCTCGGCGGCTGTCTACGGGGATCCCGTCAGGCTACCCATAGATGAGAACCATCCAACCAACCCATTGTCCCCATACGGTTTGAGCAAGCTTATGGGCGAGGATGTTGTCAGGTTTTTCTCGAGGCTTGGACTTAATTATATTGTCCTCAGGCTTTTCAACGTTTACGGTCCCGGTCAGAATGCTGCATATGCTGGCGTAATAACGAGGTTCATGGAAAGAGTGCGCAAAGGGCTTCCTCCAGTAGTCTACGGGGATGGCGAGCAGACGCGTGACTTTATTCATGTCGAAGATGTTTCTCAGGCTGTTGAGCTCGCTGTTTCAGCACAATGTTTAAACCAAGTTTTCAACATAGGTGCAGGTAAACCCGTGAGGATCAGGGACCTCGCCATCCTGGTCATGAGGCTCCACGGGGTTTATGGCGAGCCTGTTTACGCTGAGAAGAGGCCGGGTGACATAAAGCATAGTTACGCGGATGTTTCCAAGGCGATGAGCCTTCTGGGGTTCAAGCCGAGGATAGGGCTGGATGAAGGGTTGAAGAAGCTTATGCAGGAGCCTTGAAGCTTCCGAAGCGTTTGAAGGCGCTTCTGCTTTTCAGCTTAAAATTTTAAAAACCCGGTTTCTCCTGAAACCTCATGGGCCCGGCTGCTCGCACCGCAGCCTGTTTAACGCTGCTAGCCTGTTTAACACTGATGGTGGTAAAGGTTTATCCTGAGAAGACTCTTCAGACGAGCCTGCAGATAATCGGTGGAGAGGATGACTACGTGGTTTTCAACGACCTGGTTGTTCTCGGCAACGCTGTCTACATCGGAGGCTGCTCAGGAAGCTTTGAAAACCATGTTTGGACGGTTTGGAAGATTAGTTTAGACGGCAAGCTGGTTTCATACGTTAGCGGGGAAAAAGGCTATGTTATGAGCATTGCTTCCGACGGCTTAAGAATATATGTTGCAGGCCTACTGGAGCATGATGATTTTCCGAAGACGACAGGCTTCTTAGCAGCGTTTAACATGGATCTTGAAAAAACATGGGTGAAAGAATGGGTAGGGTCATCCCTTTTCAGCCATTTCGAAAGCATCGTTGCGCAGGATGGTGTGATCTATGTTGCCGGGGAGGCTCAATACTTTGGCGAGCGGGCTACTGACGTTGTCCTCCATAAATATAATGCTGATGGTTCACTCCTCTGGGAGAAAACTTTCGTTGAAGCCGGGTATCAGAAAGCGGATTCGATGGCTATGCGAAATGGGAAAATATTCATCGTGGGCACTACTACCCAATACGGTTCAAGCGTGAACGTGGACGGGCTGCTACTGGTGGTTGACGAGAATGGGAGCAAGGTTAACCGTGTCGGCTGGGACGGTGGGAAACGCGACTTCTTCTCAAGCGTCAAAGTGTGGGATGGAGTATACGTTTGCGGATACACGGATTCTTACGGCGAGGGGAACCTGGATGGGCTACTGCTTAAAATAGACTTTTCCGGCACGGTTTTATGGTGGAGAACATTCGGAGGACCTGGTGACGATTCTCTCGTAAGCCTCTGCATAGATAACGGGAAGATACATGCGGTTGGCCACGTGACTAGCACCGTAGGGATGCTGCCCTTATACTTGCAGTACGGGTTAAACGGAACTCTTATCGGCAACTGGACGCTTTCAATAGACTTACTATCATCCTGGACAGGGGTTTACCCTGCTGACGGCGTTATCCACATGGTTGGGAATAACGTGAGAAGCCTGTTTCGGAACAGAGGCATCTACGCTAAGTATGTAACATTCTACAGGTTAACCGTGAACTTTCCGGATGATGGTTTCTGGGCTTCTTTAGACGGTGAAAACAAGACTGGGAGAAGCGTCAGCTTTGAGGCCACTGGTGTGGAGCACAGGCTTGAAGCATCCCTTTACAAGACTATTGGGGAAACCAGAATGGCTTTCAGCATGTGGAGCGACGGTGCTGCCGATAATCCCCGCTTTATAAGGTTGAACAAGGATATTGCTCTCGAAGCCTTCTACAGGGTTGAGCATCATGTGGATGTGTCGAGCGAGCTTGGAGAAGCCTCTGGAGAAGGATGGTATGCCGAGGGCTCTACTGCAACAGTAACAGTAACGCCCAGCGTAATTCCTAAGGATTTTTTCACAAACCATGTTTTCGACGGATGGGTTGAGAACGGGAGGAAGGTATCGTCTTCAGCCGTTTACTCGTTCATCGTTACGAAGCCTGTTCGCCTCAAAGCAAGCTGGAGAACAGAGCCGAACCCAGTCATGCTAATCTTTATAGGACTAATAGCGGTTCTTCTCGCTGTTGCTTTTCTGCTGGCTTTTTTGACAAGTAGGAGGAGGAGAGTACCTATCCCGCCTCCGCCACCTCCCCCACCAGATGCGCATTCGATAGGGTTCACATGGCTTGAAGCGCGCGCTCACAGGTGGCTAAAGCATGTTTAGAGAGCAGGGTTGACGCTGCTGTACTATTTCTCTACGGCTCCACGCCGCCTGGAGTCTTGAAAAACACCAGTCTCAGGCTTTTTTTTAAAAAACTCGTGTAAACTCCTATTCTATACCCCATTTAGCGGTGACTTTCATCATCAGGAAGATTACGAAGGCCACGGTCAGGAAAGTTATCAACGTTCCTGCGAAATGTCCTATTCTGAAGGGACCAGCCGTAATCTGCTCCCATGCAACGTCAGGCGTGGCAAACTCGATAATCGGCATTATCAGGTCGTTGACAAGTGCCTGCACTAATGCTCCGAGATATAGGCCGAGTATGAAGGCGACAGCCATCCCCATAATCTTGTATTTCGAGATGAAGGCTTTAAACTCCTGCAGTAATCCTTTCGGCGCTGGCGGCGCGGGAGGAGCCGGTTTAGGCTCTAAAAGCTGTCTAATCTTCCTCAACTCCTCCACTATCTCATCCTCTCTAGACGTCATACAGCATTATTGACTATTAAGAGTCCATATAAGAATTTCCCGGGGATTATGGTTAAAGACGTTGAAACGCTTAAAAACAGATTCGGAGCCATGGTGACGGGTTGAAGATTGACCTGCATGTTCACACTGTCTACTCAGATGGAAACGGAACTGTCAGGCAGGTTCTTGAGACTGCTAAAGCAAAGGGCTTAGACGGCTTAGCCATAACTGACCACGCTACTCTCCAAGGCTATTTTGAAGCTAAGAAATATTGTGGGGAAATACTTGTCCTACCGGGGTTTGAACTGAGCACGGATGCTGGCCACGTGCTGGTCATAGGCCTTGAACATCTTCCACCTAGCAAGGATCGTTTAAACTACGAGTGGCTCGTTGAATGGGCTAGGGGTGAGGGTGGGTTAACTATTCTGGCTCATCCTGCTTTAAACATAGGTAAGCTGGGAAGATGGGTTGATTGCAAAACTGATGCTGTTGAGGCTCTGAACGCTTCCTACCCTTTAAGCTTCTTCGTGAACAGGGGAGTGAAGATCGCTAGTCGCCTTGGCATCCCAACAGTCGGAGGCAGCGACGCCCATTTTTCCATAAGCGTCGGAGACGCGCACACGGTTGTTGAAGCAGACAGCTTATGCTTCGAAGGTTTTTCAAGAGCTATTAGAAAAGGAAAAGTTGCTTTCGACGGCAGGCTTTCGCCATTCTCCTCCAGGGTAAGAATAGGGTTTAGATACTTGGCTTCGAGAACGTTTTTTAAAACCCTTTTTGAAAACAATCCTTAACCGTATTTTCGCATTGGTTAATGCTTAATATGCTTCAGCAAGCTCTAATATGGAGCGTGACGATGAAGGGTTTCGCCCTGGTTAACGGATGCATATATGTTTCGTTCAAGCCTACTTTAAGAGTTGAAGCTGCCCTTATACTTGGGAACAGGGTTGCACACGTGGGGAGTGAAACCGAGGTTCTGAGCAGGTCTAGGATGCTTGGGCTTGATACTTTAGACCTGAGGGGGAAGATTGTTCTCCCAGGCTTCATAGATGCACACATGCATCTTGACTCTCTAGGTTCCTTTTTAAACAATCTTGACCTCAGGGGGGTTAGAAGCATAAGGGAGCTTAAGACTAGGCTTAGAAACTATGCTGAAAAATGTGTAGCGCATTGGATCTTGGGGCGGGGCTGGGATCAGGAAATGCTGGAGGAAAAGCGCTACCCAACTAGGTGGGATGTTGACGAGGCTGTGGATGACAAGCCTGTGGTTCTCAACAGGATATGCGGCCATGTTGCAGTGGTTAACTCTAAGGCTCTCGAGTTAACAGGATTGATAGGGGGAGGAGTAACCGGTGTTTTGAAGGATGAGGCTGGTTCTCCAACCGGGGTCTTGGTTGGAGAAGCCTTGGAGATTGTCAGAAGCATGGTTGAAGAGCAGACGGGTTTCGAAGAGCGGAGAAAACGCTTGACGGATGCGCTTCTATACTCTGCTTCACAAGGCGTGACCACGGTAGGCTTCGTATCCTGTAGTCAAGAGAGCTTCAACACTCTAAGGGAGCTTGAGGCTGAGCTTGGACGCTTACCGGTTAGAGTAAGAGTATATTTGAATCCTATGGAGGCGAGGGGAAGGAGGTTTCAAGCTTTTAAACATTTTTCACCATTCTTAAGGATTAACGGTTTCAAGCTTTTCGCCGACGGGTCCCTCGGGGCTAGGAGCGCGCTGCTTTCAAAACCGTACTCTGATTCTCCAGAAACCTCTGGCTGTGCAAGCATGGATGAGGCTTCGCTACGAATAATCGTTGAAGAAGCATGTGAAACAGGCATGCAAATTGTTGTTCACGCGATAGGCGATAAGGCTGTGGAGAACACTCTTAATGCTTTTGAAGCAGTTGCCGAGTGCTCCAGGCGTCTGAGGCATCGGATTGACCATGCTTCAGTCTTGAGAAGCGACCTTATAGAGAGGATGAGGAGGACAGGCGTAACAGTTGTTGTCCAGCCCCATTTCGTGATGACTGACTGGTGGGTTGTTAACAGGGTGGGAAGTGAAAGAGCAAGGTTTGTCTATCCTTTCAAGACCTTGGCTGAAAACGTTAAGCTTGGTTTAAGCACCGATTCTCCCGTGGAACCCCTAAACCCTTGGGAGACGGTTTATGCTGCAATTACAAGAGGCAAGCATGAGGAGATTCCTCTCTACCAGCATACTGTCGACGAATGTTTAACGCTGGAGGATGCCCTCCACCTGTATACAGAGGGCTCTGCCTACGCTTTGCTTGAGGAGGGTGAATTGGGTTCTTTGAGGGAAGGCATGTTGGCTGACTTGATAATTGTTGATGAAGACCCTTTTAATGTTCCGCCGGAAGAGGTTAAGAAAATAAGGGTTCTTGCTACATTCGTCGACGGCTGCTGCGTGTTTAACGCTGGGGGCCTGAATCAGAAGGCTTTGAGGGAATGAGTTTGGAAAAGCTTTGAACATTTTTAAAAAAAAATCGTTTAGTTAGGCATGAGCGAAAATTTTTTAAGAAAACCGTGGTGAACAATGTTAAACTTAAGGAAGGTTTAAAAAACACCTTATGGTGTTTCAACGTGTGAGATACTGATGAAACTGGTACAAGTGAAAATCTACAGGGGGGAAAGATACTATATTGCTGAATGCGTTGATCTCCCACTATTTACTTACGGTAGGACTTTAGACGAGGTTGTCGAGAAAATGAGGGAGGCAGTGACCCCGCGCTTGAAAAACGATGGCTTGAATGAGTGGGAGATGCCCCCTGACTTTTCAATACTGTTGAACCTGGAAATTCCATCTCCGGTTGAGAAACGGAGCACTGACCAGGCTCGGTTCAGCTAAACTACCCGGGGATTTGGCTGTTTAAAAGTTTCCGATAAAACTATTTAAGGTTTTAAGAGTGTGATGCCTAGCCTTGATTCGAAAGCCTCATCCTTACTTCTTCAAGATCCTTAAGCGTGTCTACAGACTTCCAGTACGCATCAGCCTCAAAATATCTCCTTAACAATCCTTCCTCAGCCAGCTTTGGAAAAACCAGTTTCTCCACATCGCCCTCATTATGCTCCAGAAACCTGTGTTTAAGCCCCGCGTCAATCAGGTAGATGCCTGCGTTAATATAGTGTGGCAGCATGGGCTTCTCCTCGAAACCGGTTATCGTCTCCCCAGAGACCTGGACAATGCCGTATGGCGACCTGAGAAGCGTTAAGGCTATGCTTACTGTACCAGGCTTCCATTCAGAAATCATCCTGGAAATATTTATGTCCGTGACGATGTCGCCGTTCATCACAAGATACAGGTCTGAATCAACATTTTTCAAAAGACTGTTTATAGCGTAGAGCGTACCTCTAGGCTTATCCTCAATAATATAATGGATATGAATATCCTGCCAGTTCTCACCATATCTTTTAACCAGCTTTTCATGCTGGTATCCCGCCAACAGGTAGACTTCGAAGATTTTAGCGTGCTTCATCTGCATTATAAGCCTGTCCAGAATCGTGAAGTTTCTACCTATCTCCAGCAGCGGCTTCGGAACACTGTCCGTCAGAGGCCTAAGCCTCTTTCCAAGGCCTCCGCAGAGCACTCCGCCCACTATCATTCTGAAGATTTGAGAGTGGGCGTGTGGTTAAAAACTTCTCTCCCCCGGATTCTTGAAACCAGTGTTAGCTTCAGGCGAGCTGGACTCGCGTTCCGCGTTCTTAAAACCATATGTTTATAAGGATTCTGGATTTTAGAAACACATGCGTGGAGTGAGGGAAAACAGGAAGACAAGAATACTCTGCAACCATTTTGCTCGAAAGCAGGCTTACCCGGAGGATTCTCCTCCTGATCCCCTTTGACGAGCACAGGGCCTGCTTTTAAACCTGGCTACGCTCTCCCAAGTGAGGTTTTGGAGAAGCTCAGGAATCTGCTTGGCGAGAGGTTTTCAACGGGAGATGCTGACCTTCTCTCCTACAGTCACGATTACTGGCCAATATCTCTGCAATGGGTGCTTAAAGGGAGCTTCCCCTGGGTGCCCAGCGCTGTCGCTTGGCCGGAGAACACGTTTGAAGTCCAAGAAATCGTTAAGACTGCTTACGGGAACAGTATTCCGGTCTACGCCTTCGGCGGGGGCTCAGGGGTTCTGGGCGGGACTGTTCCCGAGAAGGGAGGAATAGTTGTAGACTTGAAGAGGATGCGCTCAATCCGGCTCAACGAGGAAGACATGGTTGTCGAGGCCGAGGCTGGGGTTAACGGTTACTACTTGGAGAAGTATTTGAACAGCAAGGGTTACACGCTCGGCCATATTCCTCAATCCATCTATGTTTCAACCCTGGGAGGGTGGATTGCTACTAAAGCGACTGGACAGTTCTCAACCAAGTACGGCGGCATAGAGGATATGGTTCTGGGGCTTGAGGCAGTCCTGCCTTGGGGGAGTGCAGTAACACTGCCGCCACATCCTAGAACATCAACCGGTCCGGATTTGAGAAGACTCTTCATAGGAAGTGAGGGTGTTCTAGGTATAGTTACCAGGGCCTGGCTTAAAACATGCATACTCCCGGAGGAAAGGGTTCTCCTCTCCTATGTTTCAGAAACCTTTGAAGAGGCTCTTGAATCCGTCAGGAGAATACTCAAGAGGGGTGCTAAGCCAGCTGTAGTGAGGGTTTACGACGAGGCTGAGACTAAAAGACACTTCTACATGTTTGAAGAAGCATACGGCAGGATCATGACCGTGATCGTGGTGGAGGGGGACTCTGGAATTGCTGGGGCTGAGCGCAGGATTGTGGAGGAGGAGTTCAGAGGAAGGATGCTTGGAGAGGAGCCTGTGAAACACTGGCTTGAAACAAGGTTCATGGTTAAAGAGGCTTCCGAGTTTGCTCCGCTAGGGGTTGTTTTCGACACTATAGAGGTTTCAGTAGGCTGGAGCAGGGCTATGAGCCTCTACCGGAGCCTTGTTGAAGCGGTGCGGGCTGTTAAGGGGACGCTCTTCGCATCCGCGCATGCTTCACACTTCTATCCTCAGGGCGTCTGCTTCTACTTTACTTTCGCCGGAGTGCCTAGGGGCAACCCGGAGAAGTATTACAACGACGTGTGGGAAGCCGCGATGAAGACTACTCTTGAAAACGGCGGGTCGATAAGCCACCACCACGGCGTCGGCAGGCAGAGGAGAAGCTGGCTTAAGAATGAGCTTGGACCTGCCTTCAACCTTCTCAAAAAGGTTAAGACTGCTCTAGACGATAAGGGTGTGATGAACCCGGGGAACATGGGGTTGTAAAATGCCTGGGAAATGGGACTGGCTTAAGGATGAGCTGCGCGCATCCGGATTGGCTGGAGCCACCCCCCTCGTCATCAGGTTTATCAGCGGGAGGCTACGGGGGCCTGACGACCTTGTGAAGTGTGCCCTATGTCCAAACATGTGTCGCCACGCCTGTCCAGTGGGCATAGTTGACGGGAGGGAGACGACCTCGCCGGCTGGAAAGACTAGGGCGGCTCTCCTCCTGAGGCAGGGGAGGCTGCAGCCGACGCTGGAGAACGTTTCTCCGCTTTACACCTGCCTCTCGTGCAACGCGTGCAGCGTCTGGTGTCCTTTCGGTTTTTCAGTCGCAGACCTTGTTAGGCCAGTTAAGGAGAAGGCTGCCGGCGGCGGAAGCATCTTCAAAGAGTTTAGAGAGGTTTTTGAAAACCTTGAGAAACACGGGTATGTATATGGAGAGCCTAAGCGTGAGGATTCAGGCTTGCACGGCGACCTGCTCTACTTAAGAGGCTGCACGCTGAGGGAGAAGCAGCCGGGCGTAGCTGAGAAGGCTGAGCATGTTTTAGAGGAGCTTGGCTACAGGCCTTTCACGATTGACGAGGCGTGCTGCGGCATACCTGCCTACAACCTTGGGAACACTAGGCTCTTCAAGAGGGTTGCGGAGAAGCAGGCTGAGAAGATAAACTCTAGCGGCGCTGGAATAATCGTAGCCTCATGCCCATCCTGCGTATACGCTTACCGAGTCCTCTACCCTAAGCACGGGGTTAAGATTAATGCTGAAGTCAATCATATTGCAGAGTTCCTAGAGGACAGGCTGAAGGGTTTTAAAGGAGAAGGCAGGGTTGTTATCCACAACCCTTGTAAGCTAGCCTTTGCACTAGGGAAGCCCAAGGCCCTTTACAACACGCTCTCCAGCGTCGAGGGGCTCACCGTCAGGGAGCCGAGGAGAAGCGGAGGCGAAACATTCTGCTGCGGGTACGGTGGGAGTGCTGTTCCTCGTCTCAACCCTCAGCTGGCCCGCAGAATAGCCTTGGAGAGGGGGGTTGAGCTTACGGAGGAGGCTGAAACCATTGTCACAGCGTGCCCAACATGCAAGCTAGCTTTAGAGTCAAACGGTTTCAAGGTTCTCGACGTAATGGAGCTTCTCCACTCTTTCACCAGTGGTTAACAATGTTCACGCTAGACGATAAAGTAGCAAGCGTTTTAAAAAAGTATCCTTACAATATTTCCTTCAGAGTAAGGGATAACATTGTTTTCCTCCAGGGAGAGGTTGACAGCCACATGGAGTGGGTTGAAATAGGGCTTTCCATAGGCAGGATAAGAGGGGTTGAGGGGGTTGTGAATAAGATAACGTGGAGAGGCGCCTCAGGGAAGGAGGCTAGAGAGGAGTGGAGAAGAAGGGTTTTCGAAGAAAAGAGGAACGCTGTGGTCGGAGAGTACGACGTGGTCATAATAGGCGGGGGAGTCGTCGGAGCAGCCCTAGCTAGAGAGCTCTCGAAATACGAGCTTAAAACAGCTCTCCTGGAGAAGTCTACGGATATTGCTGCCGGAACCACTAAGGCGAACAACGGCATGATTCACGCGGGCGTGGAGCCCTCCAGGGGTACTCTGAAAAGAATGCTTAACGTAAGGGGGAACGCTATGTACGGTAAGCTTGCTGAGGAACTGGGTTTCAGGTTTAACCGGCTGGGCAGCCTCTGGCTGGTCACTCCAAGGACGCTGGCGTCGTACAGGAAGTATCTGCCGGGTCTGCTTTACAACCTGGTGTTGAAACACGTTTTTCCCTGGGTGGTTAAGATTAAAGGCTTGGTGAACGGGGTTAGGAGCATTAAAATCATAAGGGGCCGAAGGATTTTCGAGCTCGAGCCGTTCGCAACCAGGGATGCTGTGGCTGCAGTCTACATTCCTTCCACGGCTGTAGTCGACCCGTATGAGGTGGCTGTTGCCCTCGCGGAAAACGCTGAGGCTAACGGTGTTGAGATTCATCTAGAGACTGAGGCCGTCGGCTTCATCAAGGATGGTAGTGTCATCAGGGGAGTCGTAACCAATAAGGGGGTTTTCCTATGCAGATACGTCGTAAACTCCGCAGGGCTTTACGCTGACGAGGTTGCTGCACTAGCCGGCTCAGAGGAGTACACTATCCACCCGAGGAAAGGAGTACTCCTGGTTTTTCACAGGGACACCGGGGTTTTCACCCGCCACTGTCTGGCTGAGATCATTCTCCCTCAGGATCCATACACCAAGGGTGGGGGTATAAACCCTACTGTCCACGGGAACGTGCTCTGGGGGCCGACGGCGGTCGAGGTCCCGGATAAGGAGGACACGTCCGTTACAAGGGAGGAGATAGAGCATGTCTTGAACAAGTACTCAGGCATAGTTCCCGGGTTTCCGAGGGACAAGGTGATAAGGTATTTCGCAGGCGTAAGGGCGGCGACATTCACAGAGGACTTCGTCATAAGGCCTGCCAAATGGGTTAGGAACCTCCTACACGTAGCCGGAATACAGTCGCCCGGGCTCGCCGCCTCACCAGCCATAGCGGAATACGCTGTCGAGAAGCTGAGGGGAATGGGGCTGAGGCTCAAGCCGAAGACGGGCTTCAACCCCAGAAGGAGGCCAATGCCGAGGGCAGCCGACATGAGCCTTGAGGAGCTTGAGGAGAAGATAAGGATGGACCCCGCGTGGGGCAGGATCGTGTGCACCTGCGAATTCGTCTCAGAAGCTGAGATCGTGGAGGCTGTTCGAAGAGGCGCTAAGACCCTCGACGCTGTGAAGAGGCGTACTAGGGCAGGGATGGGGGAGTGTCAAGGGAGCTTCTGCACGCTTGAAACAGCTCTCATCCTGTCTAGGGAGACAGGCGTGCCTTTGGACATGCTTCTTAAGGAGGAGGGTAGGCTGTTCAACGGCTACGTCAGGGGTGAGCAGCCGTGAGGGACGCCACGGTGATAGGAGGGGGGCCTTCAGGTCTGGCTGCAGCCGTATGGCTTGCGGAGAAGGGTTACGACGTAGCGGTCGTCGAAGTGATGGGGGAGCTCGGCGGGATGTTGACGCAGTGCATTCACGATGGCTTTGGAACAAGGGTTTTCGGAGAAGCCCTTTCGGGGCCAGAGTTTTCAGAAAGGCTTGTGAAAAAGGCCCGGTTGCTCGGGCTCAGGACGTTTCTGAATACCTACGTGAAGGAGGTTAGGATCGGGAAGGAGTTTAAAGAGGTTGTTGCAGTCAGCCCGGCGGGGGTTCAGAGGCTTCAGACTAGGGTGATAGTCTACGCGATAGGCTGCAGAGAGAGGAACGGTTTTGAAATAAGGCTTGGCGGAGCAAGGCCGGCAGGGGTCTACACGGCTGGAATGGTTCAGAGGCTCGTAAACCTGTACGGGGTTCTCCCGGGGAGGAGGATCGTGATAATGGGCGGCGGCGACGTCGGCATGATTGTAGCTAGACACCTCCACCTGGAGGGTGTGGAGAGCATCCTGATGGTTTTCCCAGAGGCTGGCTTCGCAGGGCTTCCGAGGAATGTTCAACAATGCATTCTAGACTTCGGAATCCCGTTCAGGCCCAGGACGGTTGTGAAAAAGGTAATCGGGAAAGAGAGGGTGGAAGGAGTCGTCTTAACCAGGGTTGATGAAAAGTGGAACCCTGTTGAGGGGACTGAGGAATTCCATGCTTGCGACACTGTTGTCCTCGCCCTAGGCTTAGTGCCCTACACCGGGGAGCTTAAGCTCGGGGTTAGAATGGATCCTGCAACCAGAGGCCCTGAGGTGAACGAGTTTTTCGAAACCAGTGTGCAAGGGGTTTTCGCCGTGGGGAACCTCGTCCAGGTTTTCGACTATGTTGACGACGCTTTTGAAACCGCATGCATAGCTGCCAGGGGTGTGGAAAAGTATTTGAACAGCGGGTTGAAGACGGCTCCGATAAGGCTTTCCCCAGGGGAAAACGTTAGGATGCTTACACCCCAGAGGGTTGAATGGGTTGACGATGCGGACGTGCCGGTGTTCCTGAGACCGGCTGTTGAGAAGGCTAATGTACGCATAGTGGTGAGGAACAGGGAGGGAAGGGTCCTCGGAGGATTCTTCAAGAGGTATGTTAGGCCTTCTACGCTTGAGAGAATAGAGGTTCCCAGAAGCATGCTAAGCAACCTGCAGGAGGTTTCGATAGATATTGCAGAGGATTGAGCTTCTCTGCACCCGGTGCCCCAGGGGCTGCCTTCTAAGGGTTACTGCAACAGGGAGCAGAGTGGCTGTGGAGGGTAACGAGTGTCCAGTTGGCGAGAAGCACGGGGCCGAGGAGGCTTTGAACCCTAGGCGGACCGTCTCGACAACTGTTAGGATAATTGGCGCGAGGCTTCCACGCCTTCCAGTAAGGACTTCTGAGCCGGTGTTGAAGAATAGGGTGAGGGATGTTGTTGCTGCGCTTAAGAACATTGCAGTAGAGGCCCCGGTTAAGGCGGGTCAGGTAATTCTTAAAAACGTTGCTGACACTGGAGTAGACATCATAGCTGAGAGGGATATGGAGAGGGCTTAGCATGAGCTATTTTCTCATACTGGATGTCGGAACCACCAACGTGAAGGCGCATGCTTTTTCGATTAATGGTGAAAACCTGCTTGAACTAGCGGAGAGGCTTCGGCCAAGCTATCCTAGGCCTGGATGGGTTGAAGAAGACCCGATGGACTTCATCATCAGGATTAGCAGACTCGTCGACATGTTTTTCGAAAAGCTTGGGAAACCGCTTGGAATAGGCTTGACAAACCAGCGGAGCAGCACCGTCTTATGGAGCAAGAAGTCTGGGGAGCCTCTTTACAACGCGATCACGTGGCAGGACACTAGGACCAAGGATATTGTAGAAGAGTTTTCCTCAAGGTTTCTAGTAAGCATGGGGAGGACACTGGGCAAGGCTTTCAACCTTCTCTCTAAGGCTTTTCCACCTTTAAAGGAGACAAGCAGGGGAGCCTACTTTGTTACACTTGCATACGTGTCGTTCGGAACAACACATTCCTCCATGCACCTAAGATGGCTCATCGACAATGTTCCAGATGCGAGGCGCGCCGTTGAAAACGGTGAGGCTGTTTTCGGAACGATAGATTCATGGATCGCTTGGAACCTTACTGGCAGACATGTAACCGACTATACTAACGCGAGTGCCACAGGCCTGTTCGACTCTTTCAGCATGAAATGGAGCAGGAACATTTTAAGCATCGTAGGGGTTCCGAGAAGCATTCTTCCAACAATAGTTCCTAACGATGCTGCAATAGGCAGGGTTAAGGATTACGATGTTCCTCTTCTCACAATGATAGCTGACCAGCAGGCCTCACTTTACATGGCGGGTGTTTCCAAGGGTGTTGTGAAGATGACGAGCGGCACCGGAACATTCATAGATATGAATGTTGGGGAGAAGTGTATGGCTGGAGCGAGAGGACTCTACCCGTTGATTGCACTCGCCACCAAGCGTAGAAACCTTTACCTGCTGGAGGGGAATGTTCTAACCTCAGGCTCAACGCTAGACTGGCTTATTGAAGTAGGGCTTATGAAAGACTATTCTGAGATACGTGAAGCCTTCGAGAAAACGGGGGAGGGCGGAATAGTGTTCATCCCCGCTCTCTCCGGGCTCGGAACACCCTATGTGAAGCCTGATGCAACAGGCATGATCCTTGGGATCACGAGGGGAACCAGGAGGGAAGACCTGATCCGAGGGGCTGTTGAGGGCGTGGCTATGCGCTGCGTGGAGATACTCGAGTATCTTGAGAAAACAACTGGAATAAGGGTACAGCGCGTAGTAGCCGACGGCGGGCTCTCTAAGAGCGACGACTTCCTCCGGACTGTTGCAAACTATTCTTCAAAGCTTGTCTTGAGACCAGTACACCTGAATGGCTCCGCCTACGGGACCTACATGCTGTGTAAGAACATATTGCTCGGAAAGGATCCTGTGGAAGCATGGGAAGAGCCTGCTGTCGAGAAGGCTTTCACCCCGGTTGAACCCAGGGGGGAGCTTATGGCACGCTGGACCAGAGCTTTGAGGAGGCTTCTTTAAATCAGTTTTCAGCATGTTTAAAGTAGACAGGGTTCGTCAAAGCGAAGACGGTGTCGTCCTCCCCAAGTTTGACGGAATACGGGTCTGAGTACCAGCCCAGCTCAGCCCTTATAAACATGCAGTTCTGCTTAACCCTGAGCTTCTTCACATGCTTGAAGGCTTTTCCATCAATACGGATTGTTTCCTCCACTCCTTGAGAAGTTATCAGTCTCAGCACGGCTCCTTCCCCGTCCTGGGCTTCAGCCGTGATTTCCACCTCCTCTTCACCGTTCACGTTAACCACGTCACCGGTTTCAAAGACTCGTGGACCAGAGTAAGCCTTCAACTCTAGAAGCGGCCCGTTTAGAGAATGAGATATGAATACCCTGCCCTGTTTAACGGAGCTTAATACACTCCTTATAGAGAGAGAGTTTACCCGTATCCACGTAGTCGGTTCGCTAAGCCTGATGAAAGAATTCTCCGCACCATGATAGTCGCTACCGCCTACGCTGTCACCTTAAGACCCTCGCTCAGCAAGCTATGCCACCATGCAAGAGATTCCCAGTTCTTCAAAAACCATGGGCCGTTCCAAACTTCCACAGCGTCGAAACCCCTTACTTCTTTAAACTGGAAGTCGCAACCTATGCAGAGCTCTCCGAGGTCCCTAGGGTGGTCAACCGATACTAAGAGGCCTCTGCTGTGAGCCTCGTTGATCAGAGAAACAAAGTCCTCCCGCCTCCTCCTTCTGAAGTCAAACCAATCTCCTCCCCATATGTTTAAGTGCCCGCGGTACGTGGTTACTTCCACTCCAGGTATTAAAAGGACAGGCGGGTCCTTGATTCCCAGAACCTCGTAAAACTGGCTTCGCGTATTGTGGTCAGTTATAGCTATGTAGTTCAGGTTCTGTTCAAGAGCCATGTCAACCAGTTCAGGGATACTCTGCTTCCCATCGCTATGATGGCTGTGAACATGTAAATCCCCCTTTATCCATCCTGAGGCTAAGGCTTGCTTCCGCTTGGGCCACTTTAGAGAGTGCTCTTCAAAACCGTGACCCGTGGAAACAGCTTCTCCAAGCCTAAAAGCACTCGCTAAAACCCTGTACTTGCATCCGTCGGGCGGTATTTTAGCCAGACCTAGGATTATTGACCATGCTCCAGGAGGGATCTCGCCGGCAACATACCCTGGGGTAGCTGCCTCAACGGATATTGTGAACTTAGGCTTGTTCGAGCCACTCCAACCCCTGAACAATCCTTTCGGGTCTATTATGCCTATGTCTAGGACACACTTCGGTCCTCCCTGGTATTCGTACGAGACCTCTATGGCGTCGCAGGCCTGGGGAAGGTTGAACGTTAAGTACTTGTAGTCATCTTCATCCTTGTCTCTGGGGGTTAACACTCCTTGAAACTCCCATCTTAGAACTTCCTTCCTCAAGCTACTTAATTCCTGATGCAGGCTGGATTTAAACCCGCCTCCGCAAAAAACATTGTTAAATAGCTGGCAAAATTTCCCTGCTGGCTAATAAAGCTTGTTGAAGAGCCTCATGCTCTTCTCATGGGCTTCGACGGCAAGCCTTAAACCTTCCTCCGAGCAACCCAGCCTAAGCTTTGCTTCAGCCTCCTCCACTAAGCGTGCGAGTTCAACCGTCTGGTCGGCCGCTCCTTTTCTGAGCAATGCTTCAAGCGCAGACCTTGCGAGGTAGAGGATTTCATCCGTAAGCGTGTAACCCATGTACGGCAGCCTGCCGTATTCTAAAAGCCTAGTGTAAAGATCGCTCCGTCCCACGCTGAGTGTTTTCTCAACAAGCATCTCACCCCAGTGTCTAGCCCACTCCATGACTATGTCAAGATTATACCTTGTAACGGGCTCGGCCACAACAGGGTTGAAGCCTACCAGCATCATCCACCTACAGATCTCTTGAAGCGCTGTTACGCATCCCTTGCCTGTACCGCCTGCAACAGCCACTGCGACAGAAGGTCTAGCATCTTCACGATAGTTTCTCATCCTATCTATGAAGTTTTTCGCAAGACCGTTAACAGAGAGAAAGTAAACGGGTGCCGCGAAAACAAGCGCGTCGCACTCGTTGAAAAGCCGTCTCAACTCAAGCCCGTCATCCACAACTATGCATTTCATGCTTTCCCAGCATTCGGCTTTTGCACATGCCAAGCAGGGTTGTAGCGTTTTACTGGACAGGTCGACAAGCTCTACGCTACCACCCTTGTCCTCAACCCCTTTGATTATTCTGTTTAAAATTTTTTTGCAAATCCCCTCCTTATGCGGAGAACCGTTAACAGCCAGGACTCGCATGATTAAGGCTCGTGAAGCCTTCTATTAAATATTATTGAATTTCTCCCTGACTGATGATATGCATGGACGCGCGCCACTGTAGCTCGAGTTTTTATTTTGATATTCGCGCGCTGCCCTCTCTAGGAGGTGTTGTTTTAAAAGACGAAAAATGGGTTAAAAATTTTTCATTAAAAGCTTCTATTATGCATTTTTTTAAAAAATGAGTTTAGGAACTGTTATTTTTCGTGAAAAGTTTAAATGTTGAACTGTTTGTAACATTTAGAACAGACAATGATGATATTAAACACATGCCGCATATTCGTTAGGCGTTTTGGAAAAACATGGGCAGGAGTACTGCTCGTAAGCATGATGCTCCTAGTCGTGCTCTCAATGTTGCCAACATCCCTGCATACTAGTGCAGTACCCCCCAGCAGACAACCCCCCAGTATTACGATTAATACTGTTACTCAGGACGGTAATCTTTTTACCGTCAAAGGGGTTGCTAGCTTCAGCGTCCCTGCTGGCCAGACGAGTCAATACCATGTTCAAGTGGTCTGGGAGCATAACGGTAGTGTTGTCTTTCAAAACGATTATGCAGAGATCCCCCCGTTGAAAGACCTGGGTGAAGAAAGATACGAGTATGATTTTGCTGATTCTAGAACGCTGAATACTGGCGGGGAATGGACAATCAGGGCTAGACTCTACCATGTGAAACCTCCCGGGAACGATAATCAGGCAGATGCTTCTACGAAGATCATTTTCACAACTTTTATGGTGACCATTACCACTAAGCCGGAAGGATTAAAAATAGCTGTGGACGGGGAAGTCTACACGTCTCCGCAAACCTTTGCTTGGCTAAACGGCTCTAAGCACACTATCGGCACCTTCTCCCCGCAGTCTGAAGGAGACACGATTTACACGTGGGTTTCTTGGAGCGACGGCGGTGAAATAAGCCACATGGTGACAGCAGTAGGCGACGCCATCTACACAGCATTCTTCAAGAAGCAGTATCTTGTGTGCTTCAACCAAACGGGTCTTGACAGTTCTGCAACCGGGGTTATTGTAACGGTTAATGGTTCATCTAAAAGCTATGACAAACTGCCTTTCAGCAACTGGTATGATGAGAACGATTGGATCAGCTATAGTTATGCTGAAACAGTGAATAGCTCTCAAACAGGGAAAAGGTTCAAGCTTAACTATGTCACTGGACCAGCCTCGCCTTTCCAAGTCTCTTCATTCACGCTAGTGATTGGCAGCTACACGCCTCAATACCTTCTGACTGTTGAAACCGAGCCTGACGGCTTAACAATTATTCCTGGTGGCGGATGGTATGATGCAAACTCGTTAATCATTTTAACAGCGCCGGGAACAATACCGGTTTCACAAGGAATCCAATACAGGTTCAGCCACTGGAGCATAGACGGGGTTTCTCAAGGCATGGGGGTCAACCCTATTACGGTGAGCATGAACACGACTCATACTGCAACAGCCCACTATGTTCTTCAATACTATCTGACGGTGGAATCTCCATACGGGGCACCAAGCCCGGGCAGCGGATGGTTTGACGCTGGAACAAGTATAACAGCATCAGTCACCTCACCCTGGCCTCCTGACTCTGCAGACACCCGGAGTGTTTGCACAGGATGGGTAGGCACAGGAAGTGCCCCGTCCTCTGGAACCAATACTGAAGTGTCTTTCACTATTAATGCGCCCTCAAGCATAACCTGGAGCTGGAAAACCCAGTACCGCGTCGCTTTCATCCAGACAGGTGTTGACGTCGACTTCACCGGGGTAGTGATGACTATTGACGGTATCGGCCACGGTAGGGAGGGTCACGCCGCCTGGTATGATGTTGGAGCAAGCATCGACTTCAACTTCACGGGACTCCTGGTTGTTGCAGTCAACCAGAAACGATACGTGTTGACTAGCGTCAACGCTTCCACACCCTTGATTGTTACAGGCCCGCTTACCGTCATGGGCAGCTATAGGACACAGTATTACTTGACGATGATCACGAGCCACGGTACAGTAAGCCCCGGCGACGGGTGGTTTGACGCTGGTTCAACCGTGGAGATAACCGCTGCCCTGCCTCCGGTTGTCCAGGGTGAACGCTATGTTTGGATGGGATGGACAGGGACAGGAAGCGGGTCATACACCGGTATGCAGAACCCGGCTCAAATAACCGTTAACAGCCCGATTAAAGAGTCAGCCTCATGGAAGCATCAATACTATCTGGCTGTGAACACGCCATACGGCACTGCTGGCGGCGAAGACTGGTATGATGAGGGTTCAGCCGCTTACGCTACAGTAGCCCCGCTAACGGTTGACGGGCCGGATGGCGTAAGGTATGTCTTTTCACACTGGAGTGGAGATGCTTCAGGGACTGCTTCAACTTCAGACCCGATTACGATGAATGCGCCGAAGACGGCGATTGCCATCTGGAAGACTCAGTACCGAGTTGTGTTCAACCAGAACGGTTTAGATGAAACAGCTGTTGGAACCGTTGTCACTGTCAACGGCTCAGAACATATGCAGAGCAACCTGCCTTTCACAACATGGGTGGACAGCGGTGCTTCAATCAACTATGGCTTTGAAAGCATTGTTTTAACCAGCGACCCCGGTAAGAGGTTTAGGCTAAACAATGTGACTGGGCCTGAAACACCGTTTACTGTTACTGGTCCCGTAACGGTTGCTGGAAACTATGTCACTCAATGGCGGGTCGTGTTCACTGTAGATCCACCCGGTTCAGGAACAACCGTGCCCTCTGGAGCCGGCTGGTATGACGCAGGGATACGGTTCAGCATATCTGCTGAGGCTAATCCTGGGTTCTCGTTTTCAGAGTGGACTGTGAACACCTCATCCATAAATATCGCCGACACTTCGTCGCAGCAGACCAGTGTGACAGTAAATGGTCAAGGAACCGTCACAGCATGCTTCACCATTTTCTACACCGTCTCTTTCACTCAAATAGGCTTGCCAACCGGGGTTGAGTGGAGCGTTACTTTCAACGGGGTGACGAAATCCTCTACGTCGAACACTATTGTTTTCAGCAATGTTCAAACCGGAGACTACGCTTGGAGCACGCTAACGCTTATTCAATTAGATTCTGGAACAAGATACTTAGCGTCACCCTCATTCGGAACACTAAGCGTGCCGTCGCAGCTGACGCAAACGATAAGCTACACTGCCCAGTATAGGGTTGAAATATCATGGTCTGGGCTTGATGCTGAAGCCAGCGGCGGGAAAGTGGTCATCATCACGGTAGGCGGCACGGTTTTCAGCAGGAATGTGGAAGACGCTTTCTACGAGGAGTGGGTTAATGCTGGAGCAACAGTAAGCTATGCTTTCGAGGAAACCTTGTCTACAGCAATGTCGGGGAAAAGGTTTAGCCTCCACCATGTATCAGGCACTTCGGCAAGCTTCTCCAACGACTTCGGTCCCATTTCAGGACCAGTATATGAAACAGCATACTATAAAGCTCAATACTATATTACTGTAATCAGTGACTACGGCAGCCCAACTTCCTCAACATGGGTTGACGAGGGGACCAGTTTCACCGCCTCGGTGACAAGCCCGGCTGAAACCATGGTCAACCAGCACCAATGGGTCTGCACAGGCTTCAAGGTAGATGAGAATCCTGTTCAAGAGGGTTCGAGCTACACGTTTGTAAACGTGCAGACGCCGCACACCATAGTGTTTTACTGGAAGAAACAGTTCTGGATCCAGGTTAACAGCAACCATGGTTCTCCAACACCCTCCCAATGGGTGGATCAGGGTGGAAGCCTTATGGTGAGCGTAACCTCTCCAACCGACGAGTCTGAAGGAGTAAGGTATAGGTGTAAAGGCTACACTATAGATAGCAACCCGCCTGTTGAAGACGGGAGCACAAGCCACTTTTTCAGTGACGTTCAGAGTGCTCACACGATTACTTTCAACTGGATCGCCCAGTACAAGGTTACTTTCTACACTAATCCTGTTCAGGGGACTGTAACGGTTCGGGGAGTAGTTAAGAATAATGGTGAAAGCGAGTTTTACGATGATGGGGAATCAATCCCGATTACTGCGAACCCTCCCTCTGGCTACTGGTTCTCACGCTGGACAGTAACCGGCGGAGTCGCTGTAGACAACTATGGGAGTCAAACGGCAATTATGATGGTGAGCAGACCAGGCAGTCTTTCAGCAATATTCGTCATAAACGCTGTCTCAATAACAATCACTTCCAGCCCTGTTACTGGAGTAGGCTTCATCAAGGTTGACGGCGTGCCCTACAATACTCCGGTAACTTTCACATGGGTAACTGGGACGACCCACGTGCTGGAGGCGGTTTCAATCGTGCCTGGGGCAACAGGCATTAGGTATGTATGGAAAAGCTGGAGTGACAGCGGGGCTCAGATGCATGTCTACACTGTCCCCAGCATGTCTGAGACAGTGACAGCATGCTTCTCAACCCAGTATTATCTGACGGTGATTTCACCGCACGATACTCCAGGAGGCTCAGGATGGTATGAGGAGGGCTCAATCGCGTATGCAACGCTTGAGACCAGAATTGTTGTCGAGAACGGTGTGCAATACGTGTTTACAGGCTGGAGTGGAGACGCTTCCGGAACAAGCCTTACGAGTAACCCGATAATGATGAACGGTCCGAAAACCGCTGTGGCGAACTGGGCAACTTCAGCATACACGGTGACTCTCGACAAGAGCCCGAGGCAAGGAGTGATCACAGTTGACGGTGTTGTTTACACGAGTCTTCCGGTAGTGCTCAACTGGGTTCCAGGATCTTCTCACACGGTTATGGTTCCCAGTATTGAAGAGGCGGGAGGCACAAGGTATGTTTTCAGAGAATGGTCAGACGGCTCGACACAGGCTAGTAGAATAATCGTCGCTGAGAAAACTGGAGCAGTCTATGTCGCCTACTACAACGTGCAGCATAGGCTAACGGTCTACTCTGACCACGGGCTGACCACGGGCTCAGGATGGTATGACGAGGGTGTTGAAGCAGTTTTCTCCGTAACACCAACCATAGTGAGAGACGAGACAGAGGGAGTGGAGTACACGTTTAAAGGCTGGGTTGGAAGCGGGGCTGGAAAACACTACACCGGGCCGGATAATCCTGCGCGAGTCATAATGACTGGGCCTGTTGAGGAGAAAGCAGAATGGGAGCCTTCAATGTACTGTTTAAAAGTTGTCAGCGAGTATGGAGACCCGTATGGAAGCGGCTGGTATCCTGTAAACTCTGAAGCACGGTTCGGAGTAAACACGCCTGTTAACCATGGTAACGGCACGATGAGAGTCTTCTTAAACTGGTTTGGAGACATAAGTCTCAGGGAGCCTGTTGGAACCCTGATTATGGTTAGGCCGTATACTGTAATAGCCAACTGGGACACTCAATACTTAGTGGTTTACAATACGACTGCTCCAAACGGTGTTTTACTATCTGTGCCAGGAGTGCCTCAAACATTGGCACCGGGCTTCAACGTTTACGCGCAGTATTACTCAGCAGGAAGCAGGGTTAAAATCGGGCCGGCGCCCGGAACCGTGTACGCGACTGAGGATACAAGGTATTGTTTCGAAGGCTGGATGATAAATGGGGAACCGGTCTCTTCCGATTCGAACCTAGACTTTACTGTGAATAAGCCTCTGCACATATCCATGACATATGGAACCGAGATACTCTTGACTGTAAACGTGGTAGGGGCGAATCGCAACTTCACTGTGAAACTTACGGTGGAGAAGAGCCCAGCCTACGTGCTTGACATCACGCCCTTATCTCCCTTTAAAGAATGGGTGAAGAAAGACACTGGCTTAACCCTCACCGTTTCCAGCCCGAACAAGATAGGCCGTGGAGAGTGGGCTGTTTTCAGAGAATGGTCTGGAGACGCTCAGGGAAGTCAGAGAATAATCTCGTTGAAAGCTTCGAGACCAATAACGGTGAACGCAGTGTTCTTCGCGGTCAACCCGGTTGCAGAATCAATACCCTACTCGCTGTTAACGGGCATAGTGTCGATAGTTCTTTCACGTTTAATACGGAGAAAACGTGCAGAAGAACCCTTGGAACACCGGAGCTATTCGCCAACCCTGGGAATAGTGTCGCTGACTGCTGTGTTAACCGTATCAATAATAGTGAGCATCAGCGTAGCCATGGGCTACGGGATAAACGTTGCTGAGCTTCCAGACTTAGAAAACTGGGCCGTATTGTTCACCGGGGTTGAGGCAATCTTCTTCCTGGTCGCGACACTGCTTGTTACAAGGCGTTCTTACCCGAGGAAGATGGAGATCCCAGTCATCTATCCGAACCCCTACGGGATTTAAGATGGGAGTTAGACAACTTATGAACAAACAATGTCTTTATAGCTTCGTTGAAAATATTTTAAAGGAATGATGGTAAAATGAAAGAGTTGAAAGAATTGAGGGAGGAGCATGTTCATCTTCTAAGACAACCTTACGGCTCGTTCTACTCGATGGACAGCCTCGACTTGAAAATCATCGAGGAAGTCCGCAAGCGTGGTCCAAGTAACATTTCTGAAATATCAAGAGTTTTAAACGTTGCTCCATCAACAGTATCCAGAAGGCTGGAGAAAATGGCTGCGACTCTTAAGCTTAGAATATTGACGAACCTGGCTTACCATAAGATTGGCATTAGAAGAGCAATTGTTGAAATAGAGCCTGAAGCCGGGGCTGAGGCAGAGCTGATGGAGAAAATCCTATCCTTAAGCTACTGGTTTCAATCCTACAGGATTCTTGGGAGCTTCGGCTACCTTGTTGGCTTTAAAATACCTTATGCCTTCTACAATGCTTACGAGTCAATGCTCAACAGTCTTAAGGAAGAATATAGGGTGAAGCATCTCGCTATCCACCCTCTTGGCGAAATAGTTGGCGTCGGACCCTGTTTCCGAAACTATGACGCAGAGGTTAAAAGATGGAGGATTGACTGGAGCGATATAAGAAGAAGCTTGACGGAGTCTAGCCCAATAATTCTTGAAGACCCTCCCGGATACAGCATGGAGGCAGATCCTCTGGATGTTCGAATAATGCTTATTCTTGAGAGTGATGCGCAGACCTCAATGTCTGATATAGCAAAGATTACAGGTGTCTCGGTTCCAACAGTGTCGAACAGGATTAAGAAGCTGACGGCGAACGGATTAATCCTCGGCTACGTTGCAAACATTCTTCCATTTCCATTGGAGGATTCTCGGCTCCTCCAGCTGATGGTGGAGTTTCCAGGGAAAACAGAGATGCAGACATTCGCCTCAGGCCTATTGCAAACACCTTTTCTCCTGAGTTTTCAGAAAGAAATTGTGAAGCCGACGCTCTTCGCAAGGCTGTACCTGCCAAACCGGGAGTATCCCTCGCTATCTGATCTTCTGAGAAGCCTGGTGAGAGAGGGGTTCGTGAAAGGATTCTCCGTGGTTGAACTAGACATTACTAGTGAACAGTCTAGAAAAATATCCGTTGGATTACTGGATTCGAAGGGCCAGTGGCAATTCGGATGATCCGAGAATAACCGTTTAAACCACAGCCTTGATTCGCTTACTCTCACCAACATAGGCGCCTTCTTCAGATAAAAGCAGGGCCTCGATTTTTCGAGGCTTGTCTGTATTTTTCAGTGCAGACAATAAATGTTTGTATTTTTTGAATCAAACTGAGCCATAAGTATAGACAGTTCTTCATTTTCCTTGTGGCGAATTCCAGCAGAGCGGGTAAAAACCTTGTGCTTATCCTATTGATGGTTATGATCCTTTTCACAGGATGCTCGCATTTTAATCAAGCTATAGGAGAGGCATCTGGGGAGTATGATCTGCTCGTCATCGGGCCAGAATCCTATCGGAGAATCCTGCAATGTTTTCTAGACTTTAAGGCAACACAGGGTATTAAGGCCAAGTTTCACCCGATCGAGCTGATCAGCATGAACATAACAGAGCCAAGTATTATTGCTGAAAAACTCCACGAGTTCATTGCTGGAGAATACTTTAAGTCAAGCATTAAATATCTGATTCTAGTAGGAACATATGAGCATGTGCCCACGAAATACGTTTACTCGCCGGGCGACGAGCTTGGGATGGCTGACTTCAACTATAAACCGTCTGACTGGTATTACGGTGTTCCAGACTGGAATGACTCTGAAATCGGCCTCTTGGGCGGAAACATTCCGAGGATTGCTGTCGGAAGACTGCCTGTGAAGAATGAAGAGGAGCTGGACCGTTTGATCAAGAAGATTATCCGTGTGGAAGCAGGTTTTCAACCAGGCCTGTTTCTCATACTGAGGGATCAATCTGTTAACGTTGATCAGCTGCTTAACGTGCTGCACTTCTCCAGTCCAATACGTGTAAACACGACTCCCAGCACCCTGGATTCCTCCTTCTTTAAAAACGTAACCTTCTTGGTGACGATAACTCACGGCAGTTGGAATACGCTTTTCACGAGAACGCCGGAGGGAGAGTTAAAACCGCTAGTAACCTCTAATGAGGTTAGCAGGATAACGGAGAACTATGCTCTTCACTACATGGCTGCCTGCTTCGCGGGGGCACTTGACTCGGAGGGTGAATGCCTAGCACGTGTCCTTATTACTTCAGCCGGAGGGCCAGCTCTAGTGATCGCAAGTTCTAGAACAGAATGGTCTGAAAACCCTATTCTGCCAGTGTTCTGGAAGCGTTTTCTCGCCACGGGGGACGTGGGCGGATCATTCATAGAGGCTGTTGAAACATACCTTCTGGACGCAAATGTTTTCTCAGCGTCTAAGCCATCGTTCAGCCAGTATAATTTCTACCTTACCAAAGTAATATATGGAGACGTGTCTTGGAGAGTTGAAAACCCTGTGGGCAGCATGATGAATAGAGACGCATCGCCTAATTCAAGCAGCCGTATGGAAAACAGTTTAAAAGGTCTTTTAAACACGAATATTGTCGAGAAGGAGGCTAAACCCGCCTGGATCATCATCCTGCTGCTTGCAACAGTTTTTCCAAGCTGTATTCTCGTTTTTCAAAAACAGTGGAAGAGTTTTCGCTGAAAGTTTAAAAACGACGATTATCCTTTTGAATCGGCTTGCCTGATGCTAAGCTTATCGTAGGAATGGTTTTAACCCTGATCGGAGCCAGCCTAGTATTGGGCTTCCTGCCTGTTAAAACAGAGTATTCCCAGGAAGACCATGGCGGTGCTTCGAGAGAGGTTCGGGTGGAGTATGTGGAGAAACACAACTACACCTATTTTCTGAGCCAATGCTTTCTACTTAGAAACCCTTCCAACAATACTGTAGTGGATCTGGTTTACATGTGGCTTCCAGTTAACGCGAGCAACCAGTTAGTGAGGCTCTTGGAGACAAACCGTGAACCATTATACAGGAAAAACAGTGAAGACGGTGCTGTAATACTTGTCTACAACTTGAGCCTAATGGGTGGAGAAACCACGTGGATCAACGCCACGCTTCAAGTGACTGTTGAAAAATACAGGCTCATCATGGAGAACCTTCCCTGGATGAATTATTCTCAGGTTGAGAAGAACACGGGTGGTAAAAGATACTGGGCGGTTGAAAACCAGACGTACGTTTCAATAGCTCAGAGCATAGGTCTAGATGCTAGGGATCCTGTTGAAGCCTGCAGCAGGATCGGGAAATGGATACTTGCCAGGCTCAACTACCAGCCAACTTGGAGAAGAGGTGCGGAACACGCGTTGATTCTGAAAGACGGTAAGCTGGCTGTCTCAGGGGACTGCGAAGAGGTTGCCGACGTTTTCGTAACGCTTGCAAGAATACTTGGAATACGTTCAAGAGTAGCGCACGGCATCTACCTGCTTGAGGATAAGGATGTCGTAACAATGTGGATGAGGAGGACTGAAACTGGCTACGATCTTTCAGACAACTGGGGTGGGCACGCTTGGCCGCAGATATATGTCCCGCAAGCAGGATGGGTTGATGTTGAGCTGCTTGAAGGAGGAACTGTTAAAATAGGCGACTTCTCCCAGTACCATATTAAATACGGCTTTGAAGAAAAAAGCTTCATGGGTTCGACAATGCTCTACTGTCAGGCGATGTATTTGGAGACAGATTTTTTCCACTTCACTTTCAGGAGGGTTCAGCCATGAGGCTTTCAAGGATAGCATTAACAATCCTGGTTGTTATCGTTTTAACGAAACTCGTAGCAATTCCTGCTAAACCTCAGCTAAACTATCTGATTGGTCTCAACATGGAGGTGGAGATCATGGATAACGGGGTTGCAAGAGTAACTTTAAAACAGCACCCGTTCGACGCAGCCGGTAGAAGCCTGATCTCGAATAAAGAGGTTGTGGAAAGAATTATCAGCGATCAGGATTCGACTTTAAGCCTAATCCTGCTCTTTTTCACGACAAACCCTTCTAAAACACTCTATCTGATTCACTCGCCGTCAAAGCTGGATCTTGATGAACAAGTTTTTTGCAACACAGGCATACCGGGAGTTATGGAAACACTTAATGGTGCAGTGACACTTGTCGTCGACATATTCTTGAACACTACGAGCAGTCTCATACCGCTCGGCGGGGACATTTACCAAGTTGTCGTCACAGACTACTTCACGTTAACGGATCCACGCAGCTGGATAGACGTTATGGACTTCAGGTTTAAAGGTGGGGTTAAGCTGCTTAATTTCACAGTAGACCCTACTTGGGCTAAGCCACCTTCAATTGCAAACACCACCAGGTTGCAATGGTTGAACATGAATGAGGCGGATGCTCCGGACAACTATGTTTTCACACTCAAGATACCGGGAGTCGTATTCTCCAGCACACCGATCCGACTTAAGGCGGAAGTTTCTGCAGCAAGGTTTTCCAGCGCAACCTCGTCTCTCCAAGTAAGCGTTAGAAACATTGGAGATAGGGAGGGAGTTTTCACTGTCGTTTTGACGGAGAAGGTGTTTGAACAAGCCAGGAAGGTAAGCGTTAAACCTGGTGAAGAAGCATCAGTATTGTTTCCGGTGCATGCTGGAAACGGGGAGGACCTGGTGGTGAAGATTTTTGGAGGAGGAGAGCAGCTTGATGAGCATAGGCTAACCGTTAGTGTCGACGAGACTGTGAACAACCGGCTGTTAATGCTTAGCGCAGTAGGGCTGATCCTAATGGTTATTGGGAGCTTACTGATACTTTTTTACATCGACGAGAAGCTTATGAAGCACCATCCGCCTTCTGAAGAGAAGGCTTGACAGTAAGCCTGTTACAACGTGCTCGCAGCACTATTCAAACAAGGGTTAGCCCGAATTCCTCATGCAGGCACAATCCATATGTAAACGTGAAGCTGAAGCATTCCGCTTCAACCATTAGAAGCTTTTGCTGAAACCCGGATATGAACGGCAGAATAATCGCACGTTTGGAGTAAAAAATATAACTTTGCGAATGGTTAAAGCAGTTGAGAAATGTGCTACGAGAGAGGCCTTGCCGCTGTAAAACTGGAGGAGACAGATCGAGTGGCTCAAGTAGAGTTCATCTCTCACACGGGTTTTATCAGGAAAGTCTCAGGAATAGACCCTTTGAAACAGCCTGATGAAGCCCTTAGAAAAACCTATGATGCTCTCGACTTAGACATGATTTGGGCAACCTGGGACCCGGTGCACCCATGGGACATTCTTGGAAGAAATGGAGAATCCTTCAAGACTAGAGCCGACTCTTGGTCAGAAGCATATCCTACGACTTGGAGAACAGTTTTCAACGTTGAAACAGTTGAAGATGTGCTTGATTTCAACCCGATGGAGGAGTGGAGAATACCAAGTAGGGAGGAACTTGTAACATTCTTCAGAAGAGAACATTCGGCGAAACAGGAGTTCTTCAGGAGTCAGTTGGTTCCAGGTGGGAAATACCAGACTTGTTTCATGTGGCTCATCATGACGTTCGGGTTGGAGTGGACGGTTAAAGCAGCATACCGCGACCCGAAAAGGTTTGAGAAACTCTTGGAAAGGTTCCACAGGATCTCGAGACTCGAGTTTGAAGCATGGGCCGAGACAGGTATTAAGGTTTTCATAAGCCATGATGACATATGTTCCACGAGGGGACCATTCTTTCCGCCTGAGTGGCTAAGGAAACACGTTTTCCCACGTTACGAAGAGCTCTGGAGCATTTTAAAGTCGAGAGGGATAAGAGTCCTCTTCTGCTCAGACGGCGACGTGACGATGATAGTTGACGACATTGCTAGGGCAGGGGCGGATGGGTTCATACTGGAGGAATGCAGCGACCTAGGAAAAATAGTTGAGAAATACGGCTCCAACAAGGTTATAGTCGGAGGCGTTGACATAGGCGTGCTGACCTACGGGAGTGTTAGAGACGTGGTTGAAGAGGTAAAGAGGTGTTTGAGAATAGCCGGTAAGTACCCAGGCTACTTCATAAACGTCTCCGGCTCAATTCCTGACAACGTTCCCATGGAGAACCTTAAGGCCTACTTCAAGGCCTGCAGAAAATACGGGAGAAGACCGGTTGAATTAGGGTGAGTTTCGATCGGTTGAATACAAGGGTTTCTTAAAGCTGCACTTTCACGAAGGTTCTAACATACGTGTGAAAGAGCAAGTCTTAATAATCAGGAGGGTTCTTTTCAAAATGGTTTGAGAGACGAGGCTTTAAGATGGTTAAAGGAGGGGGTTTGGGACCTGGAGACAGCGAAGATACTGCATAACGCGGGACGATATAATGCAGCCGCTTACTATTCGCACCAGGCTGCTGAGAAGGCCGCTAAGGCCCTTCTCTACCTTGTTAACGAGGCTGCCTGGGGTCACAGCGTGAGAATACTGTTGGAAAGGTTTGCGGAGAAGAAGATGCTGATGGTCAACGAGCTTCTCCAATACGCTAGGGAGCTAGACAGACATTACATACCTTCAAGATATCCTAATGCGCATCCTGCAGGAACACCTCATGAAGCATATGACGAGAAAACGTCTTTGAAAGCCGTCGAAGCCGCGGAACGTTTAATCAGCTTCGCGAAGAGATTCATCGAAACGTGAGGATGCGTACTCTTGCACGGCGTTGAGGATGTTGTGAAAAAGCTGGCTTCAAGATACAGGCTTACAGCAGTAATACTCTTCGGCTCTCATGCCAGGGGAGACTGGGGGCCCTGGAGCGACTACGACCTGCTAATAATAGGTGATTTTGAGGAAAAATATGTTGATAGAATAGGCGAGATTCTGGACCTCCTCTCAGACATAAGGATTCCTGTGGAACCGCACCCCTATACTCTTCAAGAGGCTTTGCAGATGCTGGGTGAGGGAAACCCGCTTATAGTTGACGCTATTGAGGAAGGCAGAGTGCTTTACAGGAGCGAGGACTACGATAGGCTGCTCGAAGCCTTCCGGAGGCTCAGGGAAAAAGGCATGCGGAGAAGCAACACATCTATAATTCTGCCTGAGACAGGGGACGCTTAGCCGCTTCTAACGCGTGCTGGAAGTGCTTTCGAAGCAAACCGATTCCAGTATGCTAAGAAGCGCGCTAGGCAGCAATACGTGCTTGAAACATGTTTGAAAAACAGGTTAGCACGCGCATGAACACATGTTAGTAACATTTAGCATGGTCTCTCGCATGCATAATTAGTTTTTTTAAAAAAATAGGCTAAGGGGTTAGGCTGCTTCCAGGAGAGTTTCAGTGCTTCTAACTCCTTTCAAAGATAGTATTTTTAAAGCTGTTTTCTTCAAACCCTTAACATCCTCAGCCTTGATGAAGATCACAACGTCGAATCTTCCGAATACTGGATAAGCATCCACAACACCCTTAATCTTCAAAGCTGCCTGACAGATTTCCAGTGCAGCCGCGTAACCTGCTTTAACAAGCATAACTCCCCTAATCATGACTCTACACCTCCAGCGCTATCAGCGTCTCTGTTGCAAGCACGCCCCTGATCCTGCTGATCCTCGACAAGAGTGACGCAAGCTCTTTGAAATCATTAACCTGCGCGTTCACAACAACATCAGTCCTCCCGAAAGTTGGGAAAACCGTTTTAACGCCCTTCATACCGTTTATTTTCATAGAAACATCCTTATGCTTCCCAGAACTAGTTTTAACCAGAATGCATGCTTTCATTTCTACGCTTGTTTTAGGCCGGAGGTTTTATATATTCTTTTTCCCCTTCAAAAATAACCCCTACCTCTCGACATGCTTATTCCCGGTTGCCTTGCAACGCACGCTTGATAGGGAGGTCTGAACGTAATTGACACTATATGAGTCCGAGGGTTATCTTCTTCTCCATACCCGTCTTGTCGAAATGCTTATCTTGACTCGCTATCGCTTCAGCCCCCAGTTTCTTAGCTAGGTAATCTTTGTCACTATTATCGGAATCAAGATTTACGTAGCGCGCCATGTTGCTTCATACTTGGGTCCCAGAGAACCTTGAACATTTCTCAGGAAAGCCTAGAATCCTCCAGCTGAATCGCTTGACGGGGGAGTGTCCGCCTAACGATTATTTGAAAAGCCGAACAGGACTTGAGAAAGCCGGAAATAAGGGGTATTTAAGATGCTTTTTATACCCATCCCCTGGCCTTCATAGCTTCAACAACTCTTCTAACAGCAACAACATAGGCAGCCGTTCTAGGGTCAATATTCTTATCCTTAAACTCCTTCAAGGCTTCAACAACCTCCCAGAAGGCTCTAGTCATCTTAGCGTCAAGCCTCCTGTAAACCTCCTCATAATCCCAATAATACCTTGAAAGATTCTGGACCCATTCGAAGTATGAGACAGTCACGCCACCAGCGTTAGCCAGGAAATCCGGGACTACGAAAATCCCCTTACTATGGAGAATATCATCGGCCTCAGGTGTCGTCGGACCGTTCGCGAGCTCCAGAACCAGTTTAGCCTTAATCCTGCTAGCATTTTTTCCAGTTATCTGGTTTTCAAGAGCAGCCGGGATCAGAATGTCAACCGGAAGCTCCAAAACCTCTTCGCTACTAATCTTCATGGAAGACTCATAATTGACAACACTCCCGGTTTCCGCCTTAACCCTGCTAACCCTGCTATAGGGTAGCCCGTCCTCGTTGAAAATTCCTCCCTTTGAATCGCTCACGGCAACAACCCTCACGTTTTTAAAAAGCCTCGTCGCCAGAAAATGCGCCAGCGAGCCAGCGTTACCATAGCCCTGAATCGCAACATTCACCACATCATCCCCGGGGGAAGCATCAGGAATATTCGAAAGCACGTGAGGAGGCATGTAAAGCCTGGACTCGTCAACCATAAGACCGAGCTCGAGAAACCTGGCAGCCTCCCTCAAGACAAACATGCCGCCTCTCGCAGTAGCATCCTCCCTACCCTTAGAACCCCCCGCGACAAGCAGCTTACCCGTAATAACCTCAGGCACATTATACCCAGTAATCACTGAAAACTCATCCATCATCCAAGTCATCACCTGAGGATCAGTATAAACATCCGGAGCAGGAATATCCTTCAACGGACCCAGAAAGCCAGCTAGAGCCCTAACATAAGCCCTAGCAAGTCTTTCCTTCTCGCTTGCACTCAGCTTTTTCGGATCGCAGATAACTCCACCCTTCCCACCACCATAAGGTAAATTCAGAAGAGCACACTTCCAAGTCATCAAGGCAGCTAAGGCTTTAATTGCATCCAGGTTCTCATCGGGGTGCCATCTAATTCCACCCTTAGTTGGACCTAAAGCATCATTATACTGAACACGGAAACCCGTGAAGATCCTGACTGTTCCATCATCCATTTTGACAGGCATGTTTACTATGAGCGTTCTAATCGGTTCCTTGAGTAACGCGAGCGTCGCCCCGTCGAGCCCCAGAATCTTGGCGCATTTATCGATTTGTTTCTGAATATTCTTGAAAGTGCTGTACTTCCCAGTCATGTCTTCTTCAGCTTATTAAGCATCTTTTAAATCTATATTCGTCTTTTTATTATAGAGCGCGCTAAGGTAAAAATGTATCGGAAAATTTTTCCAATGTATTCTCGCCCAGCATCTAGGGGTAGCATCTTTTGATAATGCCTTAAGAATAATTAAAGCGAAAAAGATAAAAATAGGATATTTTTTTCCGATAAACTTATATAGATCCAATTTCTCAAGACTGGGGTTCCGAGCGATGAATACCGGTGTAAATAGGCTTAACTCCACATTCATGCGGTATCATATAGAAACTAGAGAGGCTCAATGGAGATTCAAGCTTCCTCCGAAGTTCAGGGTTAAGATATACAATAACTGCGTAAACGTCCAGGAATGCGTTCAAGCCTGCGTCTACAATGTTCACAGGGTCGGGGAAGACGGGAGGGTCGCGGAGCCTGTCGAAGAATTATGCCGGGGGTGCCACCGGTGCACGCTCTCATGTCCGAAGGGGGCAATATGCGTAGAATTGAACCCTGCATTTGAGAGGCTTGGAGACTCGTACTTTACACCCGAGAGAATTGAGAACATTTTCTTTGAGGCTGAGACAGGCAGGGTTCCAGTTTCAGGAGCAGGGTACGGTGGGGCTTTCAGCGGAAGAGGGTTTGACAGCTTTTGGTTTGACTTCTCGGAGATAGTTAGGCCTACTAGAGATGGTATACATGGCAGGGAGTATATTTCGACCTCTGTAGACTTAGGTAGGAAGCCGCACAACCTATTTTTCGACGACTCGGGCAACCTCGTTTCAAAGGTTCCGGAAAATATTGAGATTCCTATTCCAATCATTCTTGATGCCCCCCTATCCTCCTCTTCGAAAAGTAATCTTAATCTAGCTTTGGCAAAATCCGCCAGTATCCTCAATACTTTTGCAATAGTTAGTGCAGACGATTATTCGGATGATTTATCCGACTATGGTTCCAACCTAATTCTAAGGATTGGTCCAAATGAAGCGAGGAAAGTTGCTGGGCTGATTAAAACATCCCCGATCGTCGAGCTGGATTACGCGGATAATGCCCTGGATGAGAACAGAATTACAGATGATTTGAGGTTTGTGAGGAAGGTTAACCCCGCAGCATTGGTTTCAGCCAGATTCCTCGGTGAAGACAGCGTAACGGAAAAATCTGAGGCATCAGTTAAGGTTGGCGTCGACATGATACATCTCCATGTTGAAGACGAGACTGTGGTGCATGATCCTGATGTTGTGAAGAGAATTATTCGGGGTACGCATACGCGTCTTGTCGAGAGAGGCATTAGAGACCAAGTTTCAATAGTTTTCAGCGGCGGGATCGCTGAGGCCGCGCATGTTCCAAAATCAATAATTCTCGGAGCCGATGCTGTTGCAATAGGCCTTGCCTACGAGATTGCATTAGGATGCAAGGTCTGCCACGGGAGCAAGCATGAAGCCGGTTGTCCATTGAAAGTTGAAGAAGGCGATGTGGAGCTTGCTTCCCAAAGGATTGTAAACCTTGTTGGGTCTTGGAGAGACCAGTTGCTGGAGGTCTTAGGAGGGATGGGCTTGCGGGAAGTTAGAAGGTTGAGAGGCGAGCTTGGAAGGGCAATTTTCTTTGAGGAGCTTGAGATGAAAATATTTGGTGATGAAGATGATTCAGAGTAGGCTGGCTTTTAAAGTTCCGGAAGTAAAGCCTGCAGTCTCAAAGGAGCCCTTCAGGATAGGGAAGTTCGAGGTGCTCTTAGATAGGTCTAAATGCACAGCCTGCGGTCTCTGTGCTCAAGTGTGCCCCACATACATAGGGTCAGCGATCGTCGAATACGAGGCGTTCAAAAAACCCAGCGGTATCCTACGTGTAACGAACGCGAGGGCGATGTGCGAGGGCTTAGTTTGTCGGAAGTGTGTAGAATCATGCCCTACAAAGGCTTTAACGGTTAGGATTAACCCTCAATACCTTATTCTTGGAGATAAGCGTTGGACGGCAGACCTGATTCTTTCGACATGGGAGCAAGCAGAATCCGGAAAGCCTTCCGGAAGATACGAGTATAGAGTGGGTGACTCGGGAGGGGGCTTCGACAAGATAAGATTCGATTTCGAGCTTGAGGAAGAAGTCAGTATTAATGAGATTTTTGAGGCAGAAGATCGCGATACTTCAATAGTCCTGAACCGGAGGAGGGATGGGAGGCCTGAGATAAGTATTCCTATCCCTGTTTACAGTGCAGACATGTCCTTCGGCTCAATAAGTCTGAGGGTTATGGTTGCGAGAGCAATTGCAGCCAAGGCTTGGAATACTTTCACGAGCACTGGTGAAGGAGGGTATCCTAATGAGCTTATACCATTTAAAGACCATGTGATAACGCAGGTTGCTACCGGCCACTTTGGCGTAAACGCCGAGACTGTTAAGAGGGCCAGGATCGTCTGCTTGAAGTATGCTCAGGGGGCTAAGCCAGGTTTAGGAGGGCATCTTCTCGCTGACAAGGTTACTCCAAAGGTTGCGGAGATTAGGGAGGTCGTGCCTTACATAAGCCTTTTCTCTCCATTCCCATTCCACAACGTTTACTCTGTCGAGGACCACTACAGGCATGTCCAGCTGATCAAGGATATTAATCCCAAGGCACTGGTCTCCGTAAAGGTCTCCACCCCGATAGACGTTGACATGGTTGCCATAGGAAGCTACTATGCGGGAGCAAATATTCTTCAGGTAGATGGAGGCTTCGGTGGAACAGGGGCTGCTCCAGACATAGCAAAGAAGAATATTGCGATGCCTATTGAGTACGCTATTCCAATGGTTCATAACTATCTGGTCAGAGAAGGCGTTAGGGATGAGATGGTGATCATGGCGAGCGGCGGGATAAGGACAGCTTTCGACGTAGCTAAGATAATCGCTCTTGGGGCTGACGGGGCAGTAATTGGTACAAGCGAGCTCGTAGCTCTTGGGTGTAAGAGATGTGGGAACTGCGAGAGGGGAAGAGGATGCCCATCGGGAATAGCTACCACTGACCCTGCTTTAAGCCTCTTAATTGATCCGGAGTGGGGGGCTCAAAGGATAATCAACATGTATTGCTCTTGGAAGAAGCAGTGGAACTATATTCTTTCAAAGCTTGGCTTAAGCAGCATTAGGGAGCTCCGTCCAAAGAATGAGGTGAAGTTCAGAAAAGGTCGTTTCAACCACCTTGTTCACCTAGACCACTTAAGGTGATGACTATGAATAGTTTTGAAAGGGTTGCAGAGGGCGGGTGCGGCGTAATTGGTGTAGCTTCATCAATCCCGATAAAAGGCAGGTTCCTATTAAGGCCTCTTGTACAGACGCATAACAGGGGTAATGGCAAGGGCGGTGGCATAGCTGCAGTAGGTCTTTCAGCAGAGCAGCTCGGCGTCTCCAAGAGAGTTTTAGAGGAATGCTACCTGGTTCAAATAGCCTACCTAGATTCAAACGTGAGGGAAGACGTGGAAGCAAGTTTCATCAAACCCTTCATGAGGGTTGAGTACTTTGAGAAGCTCCCAACGTTAGGGGACTACAGGAGTATTGGCTTGGAGGTGAAGCCTCCGGAAGTCTGGCGCTATTTCCTCAGGGTTGACGAGGACGTGTTGAAAAAGTTTGCCGAGGACAACGGTATGCAGGCGCTTGACCCGAGGGATGTGGAGGATGAGTTCATATATAGGAACAGTTTCGCTCTGAACAGGAAGCATTATTCTTCAACAGGCTTGAAAAAGGCTTTTGTCCTCTCTCATGGGAGAAACATGATTGTCCTAAAAATAGTAGGCTATGCTGAGCAGGTCATAAAATACTACATGCTTGAAGATCTTGAGGCCCACATCTGGATTGGTCACCAGAGGTATCCTACTAAGGGGAAGGTTTGGCATCCTGGAGGGTCTCACCCGTTCATAGGGTTGAATGACGCCCTTGTTCACAACGGCGACTTTGCAAACTACTACTCTATAACGGAATATCTTAGGCAGAGGAATATTTACCCGCTTTTCCTGACTGACACGGAGGTCGCTGCCCTATACTGGGACCTCTTGACAAGAATATACCGATACCCGTTGGAATACGCTATTGAGGCGCTTGCCCCAACGACTGAAAGAGACTTTGCAATGCTGCCGGATGAGAAGAAAAAGATTTACAAGGTTATTCAGGCCACACATATCCACGGCTCTCCTGACGGCCCATGGTTCTTCATAATTGCGAGGAACGATGTTAGAAACAGGGTTTTCCAGCTTATCGGCATAACGGACACGTCTATGCTCAGGCCGCAGGTCTTTGCGCTTCACGACGGTGATGTTAAAATCGGGATAATCGCCTCTGAAAGGCAAGCGATAGACGCTATGCTTGAAGAGCTGTCTAAGCATGACGAAAGGATTCATCCAATGGCTGATGCTTACTGGTATGCGAGGGGAGGAAGCTATACTGACGGCGGAGCATTTATTTATACGGTGGATGAGTATGGAGGCCTTGTTTGCACAAATAAGTTTGGCAAGAGAGTAGCTGTTGAGGCAAGCACCCCTAGAGTTGAGTTTAACGGCGGAGGATGGAGACCCGAGATTGATGAGAAAACCATTAAGAGGCTTGGCCCTGAGGAACTTTTTAAACTGGTTTCAAAGAGTATTGGAGACTGGTCTATTCGCGAGGTTGTTTCCTTAATAGAGGCCCTTGAGGAACATGGTATGAAAGGGAGTGAGGAAATGCTGAAGGCAATAAGCGTGTTAACACTGCTAATCGACAGAAGGTACCCGTCTAGGGTGAGTAGGAACCGTCTAATCCCGCTTTTCGAGAAGGCTGTTTCCAAGATACTTAGCAGTGTGCCGTTAATAGAGGCTAATTTTCAGGGCAGGCTTCAACGGGTCGACTGGGATTCTAGAAGAATGCTTGTAAAGCCGTCTGCAGCCAATAGTGTTTTAGTGATAGATGCTCATGATTTTCCACCTGAGGGTGATGAGGGTGTTTGCAATCTTCTTGAGAACGCTTACCGGTTGGGATGGAGAAGGCTCATTGCGTATAACTTCATAGGGCAGAGGAATTTCGGCGCGGGCCTCGTTGCCAGGGATGGTGTTAGAATAGACGTGTACGGCAGGCCTGGCGATTGTCTCGCAGCCTTCGCAGACGGGCCGGAGTTCCATGTTCACGGGAGTGTGCAGGATTCGGTTGCATACTGCTTCAGGTCTGGAAGGATCGTTGTGTATGGGGATGCAGGCAAGGCTTTCGAGTACGGCGCTAAAGGCGGTGTCGCTTTCATCCTAGGGGATCTTGTAGACAGACCTTTGATAAACGCTGTAGGAAGCGCTACTGCTGTGATAAACGGCTCATGCATGGACTACATGGGTGAATCGTTCATGGCTGCCAAGGGCTTCATAATACTGAACGGCATCAGGTTTGACGGAAAGGGCAGGCTCGTGGAGAAGGAAACGCCCTATCACGGTGGAAACCTCCTTCCCCTAGCGGCGGCTGGCGCAGTGTACATTAGGGATCCTAGGGGGACTGTTGGTGAAGACCAGCTTAATGGTGGTAGGATTGAAAGTATAACGGGCAAGGATTGGGAGAAGATATTACCGCTGTTAAGGGAGAACGAGAAGCTGTTCGGCATAAGGGTTGAAGACCTTCTGAGGGTCAACGGGGTGTTGAGAATGCCGGAGGAAGTTTACAGGAAGGTGGTGCCCGTTCAGGTTGCTGCGCTAACCAGATATGAAAGGGGTGATTAACATGCACATCATAGTTTTAATAAAGCAGGTTCCAGACTCCAGAGAATATGTCCGCATAAGGGAGGACGGAACTCTAGACAGGGAGAGGGTAAGAGCAGTAATAAACGATTGTGATAAAAACGCATTGGAGGCAGCGCTCCAGCTTAAGGAAAAATTCGGGTCGAAAATAACTGTGGTCTCCATGGGACCGCCTAAGGCAGAGGATGCTCTCAAGGAGGCTTTAGCCATGGGTGCTGATGAGGCAATCCTAATCTCCGACAGGAGGCTTCGAGGATCAGACACGTTGGCAACATCCTACGTACTTTACAAGGCGATCGAAAGACTTGGCCACTATGATCTAATCATATGCGGAATAGAGTCGAGCGACGGCGGTACTGCCCAAGTAGGCCCTGAGCTTGCCGAGTTTCTCGGAATACCTCAAGCAACATTTGTAGATGAGTTTAAGGTTATTGGCGGATACGTTGAAGCCAAGAGACTGGTAGAAGGAGGCTACGAGAAGCTCAGGATAAAGATGCCAGTGCTCCTGACGATCATGAAGAACGCTAACAATCCAAGGGTCACAACTTTTTCAGGGATTCTAAAGGCTGTTAAGAAGCAGGTTGTGACGTGGACGATTGACGATGTTGGGGCTGAGGAAAAGAAGGTAGGATTAGCAGGCTCCCCCACTAAGATAATGAAGGTTGAGAAGTTGAGTTTTCAGAGGAAAAGGCTTATGATTGAAGGAGAAACAGCTGATGAAGTCGTTGATAATCTTTTGAAGAGGCTGGTCGAGGACGGGGTGATTCGTGGAGGATACTGAAAGATGACCGGATATTCAGGAGTCTGGGTTTATGCGGAGCATCGGAATGGCGTCATCAGCAAGAATACCCTTGAGATACTTGGCAAAGGGAGAGAGCTGGCTGACAAGCTTTGCGTTGAACTGTCAGCAGTATTATTCGGCTGCAATGTTAGCTCGTCTGCAAACGTGTTAACGATTTACGGTGCTGACAAGGTTTATGTCACGGATGATGAAAAGCTTAGAAACTATAAGACTCGTACATATGCAAGGCTGATGACAGAGCTTATTTTAAAGCATAAGCCGGAGATAGTGCTGTTCACCGCCAGCACTACAGGCAGAGACTTGGCTCCGAGAGTGGCGGCAAGGCTTAGAACAGGATTAACTGCAAACTGCATTGATCTAGACATTGGGGACTTTGAAGACAAGGAGACCGGCAGGAGATACGAAAAGATCCTTTACCAAATCGTTCCAGCATTCGGTGGAAACGTTGTCGCAACAATAGTTACGCCCTTCAATCGACCTCAAATGGCTACTGTCAGGCCGGGAGTGTTCCCACCTCCGGAAAAAATATTTAGGAAAGGGGAGATTGTTCTCTTTAAGCCTGAGGCAATAGATGTGGATGAGGAGGTGGAAGTCTTGGAGGTCAACAGGAGTCAGGAGGAATCTAGTCTTGAGAATGCGAAAATAGTTGTTGGAGGAGGGTTGGGCGTAGGCGGCCCAGAGGGTTTCAAACTCTTAAAGGAGCTTGCCGACTCCTTGGGGGGATGCGTCGGGGTTACCCGTCCAGTAACAGATGCCGGGTGGATGCCGTATGATTCCATGATAGGTGAGAGCGGTAGAACAATAAGGCCAGACCTCTACATAGCGTGCGGCATTTCTGGAGCGTTGCACCATATGATTGGCGTCAGGGGAAGCAGGAAAATAGTCGCGATCAATAATGATCCTAAGGCACCCATATTTGAGGCTGCGGACTATATTGTAATAGGAGACTTATTTCAAATAGTCCCGAAGCTAACTGAGAAAGTGAAGAAGTATGTCGGAGCTTTATGATGCAATTATTGTTCTAGACTACGGGGGACAATATTGCCATCTGATAGGAAGAAGGATAAGAGAGCAGGGAGTATACTCGGAAATAGTCCCCTGGGAAATAAAAGCCGAAGAAATCAGGCTTATAAGCGAAAAAATGAATGTTAAAGGCTTAATATTGTCAGGAGGACCAGCGAGCGTTTTCGATGCGGAGGCTCCGAAACTTGATGCAAACATTCTGAATTTAGGGTTGCCTGTTCTAGGCCTCTGCTACGGCCATCAGCTCTTGGCCCACATTGTTGGTGGAAAGGTCAGACCTGCTGAAAGAAGGGAATATGGTGCAACTTATGTTACCATAGACAGGCCTGTCGGCGTGTTAAAGGGGCTGGGTAGAAAGGAAAGAGTGTGGATGAGCCATAGTGATGCTGTTTTCTCAGTCCCGGAAGAATATGAGGTGCTGGCGCATTCTGAAAACTGTCCCGTAGCAGCCTTCGGGCACAGGGAGAAACCGGTCTACGGTTTGCAATGGCACCCTGAAGTAGTCCACACGGAGAATGGAGTCCTAATGCTCAGAAACTTCCTGTTTGAAGTATGCGGCTGCAAAGCCAATTGGAAGGTTGAGAACCTCGTGAATAAGATTATTGAGGAAATCAGGTTTGAGACAGGCGGTAGCAAGGCCATAATTGCCCTAAGCGGCGGCGTGGATTCAAGCGTCACAACGGCGCTAGCAGCCAAGGCTATTGGAAACAGGCTTACAGCGGTTTTCGTCGACCACGGGTTTATGCGAGAGAACGAGCCTGAGTCCGTGGAGAATTTTTTCAAAGGCATGGGGATAAACCTTATGGTGATAGATGCGAAAGACCGTTTTCTGAAGAAGCTTCGAGGTATAATTGACCCTGAGATGAAGAGGAAGATTATAGGTGAAGAATTCATAAGGGTTTTCGAAGAAGTTGCTGAAAAAATCGGGGCGGAATGTTTAATCCAGGGAACCATTTACCCGGATAGGATTGAATCGGGATTTCGAAGGTTTTCAGACAAGATAAAAACGCATCACAATGTAGCTGGGCTTCCGGCACGTGTAAAGTTTAGAAAGATAGTTGAACCCCTGCGGGACCTATACAAGGATGAGGTTAGAAGAATTGGGGAAGCCCTTGGGCTGCCGAGGGAGCTGGTTTACAGACAGCCCTTCCCGGGCCCGGGTCTTGCTGTAAGGATTACCGGTGAGGTAACCAGGGAGAAGGTTGAGGTAGTGAGGAAAGCAGACAGGATTGTTAGGGAGGAGGTTGAGAGAAGCGGTTTGAAGGAAAGACTCTGGCAATATTTCGCAGTCCTGACTAACACGATGGCTACGGGCGTTAAGGGTGATGCCCGGGCCTACGGCTATGTTGTCGCAGTCAGGATCGTCGAAAGCAGTGAAGCCATGACTGCAAGCTTCGCTAAAATACCCTACGAAGTGTTGGAGAGTATCTCTACAAGGATAACCAACGAGATACCTGAGGTTGCAAGGGTTGTTTACGACATTACTCACAAGCCGCCTGCAACAATAGAGTGGGAGTGAACCCTAGTGTTTAAAAATAGATTATCCTTCCACTTGTTGACGATAGGCGTTTTCCAACCTATGCCGAACGCTTTGGCGTGGTTTTCAGGCATAGAGGTGCCTGACACCTTTTATACTCGGCACTTCTGATATTCGTATAGGTGTCCCAGCGCGCTATGCTTATTGCGGTTGTTTTGAAAAAAGAATAAGGATTTATATAGAGATTATTACAGCTTTGAGCCCATGAGTTTCACTAGGTCTACTAGGCGCACACTGAAACCCCATTCATTGTCGTACCAAGAGAATATTTTTATAAATCTTCCTTTTCCTCCTGGTGGAATTACTCTCGTGTCTAGCGCCGAGAATATTGATGAATGGCTGTTGTGTAGGAAGTCTACTGAGACGAGTGGCTCATCGACGTATTGCAATATGCCTTTCAAATATGTTTCTGAGGCTTCTTTAAACGCTGCGTTGATTTCTTCCACGGATGCTTCTTTCTCTATTTCACACGTGAGGTCAGTCAGCGAGACATCTGGTACAGGCACTCTCAGCGCTATTCCGTCGAGCTTACCTTTCAGCTCAGGTATTACTTCACCTATGGCTAGCGCTGCCCCGGTTGTCGTGGGTATTATTGAAAGAGCCGCTGCTCTTGCTCTTCTCAGGTCTTTATGAACGAGGTCAAGTGTTCTCTGATCATTTGTGTAAGCATGTATTGTTGTCATTAAGCCTCTTACTACTCCGAAGTTTTTCAGGAGTACTTTCAACATTGGCGCTAGAGAGTTTGTTGTGCAGGATGCCATTGAAACAATATGGTGTTTAGCAGGATCATACATTTCATGGTTTACGCCGATGACTATCGTTATGTCTGGTTTTTTCGCGGGAGCGGATATGATTACTTTCTTGGCTCCGCCTTGAAAGTGTTTGCTAGCGTTTTCCCTGTCGGTGAACAGGCCTGTGGACTCTATAACAATATCTACACCATAGTCTTTCCAAGGTATTAGCGCCGGATCTTTCTGCATAAGCACTTTAAGCTCCCTTCCATCTACCTTTATCACGTTTTCTCCGACCTCAATCTTGTTTTTCAATGGGCCGTGTATCGAGTCATACTTCAATAAGTGGGCGTTAGTCTTAGTGTCAGCAATATCGTTTATCGCAACCACTTCAAAGGTTTTGCCGTATTCGGGGTCCTCGAGGGCCGCCCTGTAGAACAGTCTACCGATCCTTCCAAACCCGTTAATACCTACTTTTATCGTCATTTTTCCCTTAGAGGCTTCCTCGGGGAGTTTAAAAACTTAACGCGATTCACGTACTGCCAAGTAAACCCTTTAAAATCTTTAATCCGTATGAATACCCCGTTATGAAAAGTTTGACTGAGGAGATAGTGAAGAGACGTGTTTTAACTGAGGTAGAGAAGTACCCGTTTTTCCAGAAGGCAGTTATCGCTCTCTCGGGTGGGAAAGACAGTGGGAGTCTCCTACATGTTTTCATGGAGGTCTATCCAGATAAGGAAGTTATTCCCGTTCATCTGAACCTTGGTATAGGAGGCTTCTCAGAGGCTTCGGAGCGTTTTGCAAGAATGCAGGCTGAGAAGGCGGGTCTTCAACTTGTGGTTTTCAACCTTGAGAAAGAGCTTGGTTTCTCGATCATGGATGCTAAGAAACTCTATCCGAAGGTTTGTAGCGTCTGCGGTGGTTTCAAGAGGTATCTTTTGAACAGGATTTCCTTCGAGCTTGACGCTGACATCATTCTTACAGCTCACCATCTTGAGGATTTCCTGGTTAGAATGTTGAAGTCTGTTTTAAACGCCGGGTTTGAAGAGCTCGCTAGGTTTAAAACATATCTTCCAAGGAAGGGAAATCTTGTTGCTAAAGGTAGGCCTTTCTGCAGGGTTTCGGAGAATCTCATAGCGGAGTATGCTTTTCTCAAGGGTATTCCGTTTCTATCTGAGAAATGCCCTATCGGGAGGAAAGAGAACGTTGAAAGATTCAGGAGGACTGTTGAAATTTTGGCTAGGAGGCAGAGCCAGAAGCTTCTTTATTTCTCGTCCTTAACGAAGCTGGCTGAGAAGCTTCACAGCTGCGGAGCTATACCCATGCCGGAGTTGAAACCTTGCTCATCATGCGGCTTTCTCGCTTCAAGTGAAACATGCTCCTTCTGTGCGAGGGTGAGGAAGATCAAGGCTTTCCTAGACAGGGAGAAGGCAGCATCGTTTTAGTCGAATACTCTGCGAAGCTTTTTAAGCAAACCCTTTTAAACATCTTGCCTTCTTACACACTTTAAGAAGCGGGAGGCCGGCATGAGAATCGCCTTCGTTTATGACGCCGTGTACCCATGGGTTAAAGGGGGAGTGGAAAGAAGAATATACGAACTCGGGCGCAGACTGTCCCGTCGACATGAAGTCTACTGGTTCGGGTTAAAATGGTGGAGTAGTGGAGAGAGGAATCTTGACGGTATTATGCTTCACGGCGTTGGAGAAGGAAGGCCTCTTTACGTTAATGGGAAGCGTTCGATAAGCGAAGCCTTATATTTCGGCCTTAAACTGCTTTCCGGCTTAAAGCATGATATAGACTTTATGGATGTTCAAGCTTTCCCATATTTTTCCTGCTTCTCTTCTAAAGTTCGTTCAATGACTGCTGGAGTATGCATGGCGGTGACTTGGCACGAGCTCTGGAACAGCTACTGGTTTGAATACATGGGTCTAAAGGGGCTTGCGGGCTGGGTTGTTGAGAGAGCAGTCTTAAAACTTACGCCTATGCATATTGCCGTGTCAGATGTAACGAGAAGGAGTCTGGAGAAGGTTGGTGTTCACGCCGAGGTAATCCCGAACGGGATAGACTTCGAACATATAGCGGGAGTACGTGGAAGCGGTGAAGAGTCTGACATGGTTTTCGCAGGAAGGCTGGTGAAAGAGAAGAATGTTGACTTGATTATTAAGGCGGTGAGAATTCTGAAGGACAGTATTCCAGACGTTAAATGCATGATAATAGGCGACGGACCTGAGAAACAGGCTCTTGTAAGCCTTTCGGAGCAGCTTGGAGTAAGGGAGAACGTTGTTTTTAAAGGTTTTCTTGAGGATCATGACGATGTAATAGCCTTCATGAAGTCTTCAAAAGTATTTATACTTCCTTCAACAAGGGAGGGGTTCGGAATCGTTGTTTTAGAGGCGAACGCGTGCGGCCTGCCTGTTATCACAGTCAGGCATGAGAGAAATGCTGCCTGCAGCCTGGTTGAAGAAGGTTTAAACGGTTTCACATGTCCTGTTTCACCTGAGAAAATTGCGGAAAAAACCTTGGAAGCAATGGGGAGGAACATGAGGCAAACGTGTGTTAACAATGCCTCAAAATATGACTGGAGCAGCATCATAAGACTTTACGAGGATTTTCTAAAAAAGGTCTGAACGCTATGGTGACCAGTTATTCCTGCTGATGCTTTGCACTACACATCCTTAACACGCCGCGTGTGTTAATATATGGCGGAACACTGCCGGTTTCTAGCATGGAGCAGACCTCTGGACCAAGTCCTTTCGAAACAATCCTTTTGAACGCTCTCCATGTTAAAACAGATACTGCAAGCATTCTTCTAGTATCTATAAGAAGGATCCTCCACTTTCTGCAAAAACTCGCAGCACTCTTAGAAACCTCTACTCTGCCATAATGCGTTGCCCTCGCATACATTCCTCGTCTGGACTTTACTCTCGCTCTTGACAATGCTACAACACATATGAATTCCCTGTGGGAAGGACTGATCTTCCAGTACTTGTTGTGCTTAACTGCGTTTACAAGGTCTTCTGCTTCCTTCTTAGACAGCCTTTTAAAAACACTATCCTTGAACATCATGCTTCGCGGAGCCTAACAGAGTAAGGAGCCTGCCTAACAATCCTCAAGAAGGCTGAAGCTCAACCACCCTGATCCCGTAGAAGGTGGCCAACTGCTTCGCGTCCTCGCTCAGCCTCGGCTTCACTATTAGAGTCGACCCGTTAATCATGTCTTCAACATCATTCTTCTTGGTGTAGAAACCGATTATGGATGTGACAGGAACATCAGTCACATCGAAAACAATATCGCAGACGATCGGCTTATCCCCGTTTAAAACACCCATGTCAAACACATGCGTAATTCCGGATTTACCGGTTATTCTTATACCTTCCTTAACCTGCAGCCCAACCATTGAGAGGTATTGTGAAAGCTGCTCCTTAAAAGAAGCGTACTCCTCCTCCTTCATTTTCAACTCCTGTTCAGCGGGAAGCATTCTTACCGATACTTCCTCAGGCTGCATCATGCTTGTAAACAGCTTTTTGAGAGACTGTACCAGGGCATCGCTATTAGTCCAGATCGCTGTAGCCTCTTTTCTCTCAGCCCGGCTTACACCTGGTGGTTTAGTAAACATGAGGAGCTGCTTATTGTCAACTATTACGAACCACGGTGATGAAATACTCATCGTCTTAACCTCTATGACCTCAGCATGCTTCTTAAGAAACGACGTTATGCTTGACGTCCCTAAAATACCATGTGTAAGTATTTGGATATGGATGTTGTCTTTGCTCAGGTTTCGAAGCTTCTGCAGGATTCCAGCGTTATATGCTCTAACAAGTTCCGTCCTAGAAGCTACGATGTTAACCTCCTCTTTAGCCTCATCCAGCATGTCTGAAAGCCTTGCGTAAATCTGCTCTATGCCCTTCAAAAGCTGAATCTTCTCCTGCTCCTCTACCTTAGAAGGAACACGGACCTTTTTCCATATTTCCATCAACTCCTCTTTACTCTTCTCCATCGTCATTATTCTTCTCTTCTCAGCCTCAATCAGGATTTCAAGCGCTTTTTCAAAGCCTATTGCTGAGAATTTAGCGGGACGATCTAGACTCGCTTCTATAATACCCTTATTCTGAAGGCTAGTCAGTATGTTGTACACTTCTGTCCTCGAAATACCCAGTGATAATCCTATTTCACTAGCCTTCATCGGCCCTAGTTTTAAAAGATGTATGAAAACCTTGGCCTCATTATCAGTTAAACCATATTCGCCGAGCTCCTCCCGGAGTTTTTCAAACTCTTCAGATTCCCCGCCTAAAGCAATACGGCTCTCTTCCTCTATAGAAGCCATCGCTGGATTTAAACATATGTATGTCAACGGTGCTAATTAAGCTTTTTTAAAAAGGACGGAAGTGCCTAGTGGTCTAAACCCCGTCGCGAGAAGCATTAAGGTTAACACAAAACCTTAAGTATTAAAACCTGTTTTCTGCTTAATGATGATCGGGTTAATCCTGGCTGCCGGCAAGGGTACTAGGATGCGGCCTTACTCGAACGCAATAAACAAGGAGATGTCCCTAATCGGGGAAAGCCCCGTGATAGAGTATAACGTGAAGGCTCTTGCAGACGCCGGGGTTAGAAAAGCCTTCATAGTGCTTGGAGAAGGCAAGTGGCAGATATTTGAATACCTTAGAGACGGTTCCAGGTTTAACATCGCCCTTTCCTACATATATCAGGATCTAGGTGAAAAGGAGGAGAAAAAGGGTACTGCGAAGGCAATACAGGTTGCTGAGGAATGGGTTAACGATGATTTCATAGTGATTTATGGAGACTCGTTTTTCCACCCGTATGATTTCCTGAGAAGCGAGATTGAGCTACATGAGGAGAAAAAGGCTGACGTTACCATGGGGATCTACATGATGAAGGAGTATAAGGATTACGGTATTGTTAGAATCGAAGGTGAAAGAGTAGTCGACATACTGGAGAAAGCCACTCAAGAGGAGGCGGAGAAAACCAGGGTTGACGACATGTTTGCAGTCAATTCCGGTCCAATAGTTTTTACGCGCGAAGTCTTTTCCTACATAAAGAAGACCCCTGTTTCACCAGCGGGAGAATACTGGATAACCGACACTATCAGGCTAATGATTAAAGATGGTAAGAAAGTATTAGCATACAGGATACCTGAGGGAGTCTTCTGGAGGGACATTGGAAGGATGAAGCACAGGATGGAGGCTGAGGCATATTTCTTAAGCAAACATTATGAGTATACTGGGGTTTTAAACAGGAAATGATCAGTCTTCTCGCTCCACAGCCATCCTGATAAGGTTTAACGCGTCTTCAAGCTTAATCTCTCGTTTAAACTGAATGCCGCCTATGTTTGCCCTACCCCCTGCTTTCACACCATTATTTTTCAACAGTTCTGTGTAAACCCTGTTCAAGTCTGAACGGCGTGCGGCTATGGTTGCGGAAACCGGTTTACCCTTTTTTAAACCTAAGCAGACAACCACTTTCTCACTCTCTTCAAGTTCAAACATCAGCATTCTTCTCGCAGCAGCCTCAAGCTGGTCAGTAACATTATACGTGAAGTATGTAATGCTTCCTATTTTACCTATTGAGTTTCTCAGCTTTTCAATCTTGTCCTCTACAAGGCTCCATCTGGCTAGCTCGCTTTCAACCCATTTCAGAATACTATTCCAGTCTGAATCGTAAACCATACGCGTTAAGCTGCTTCTAAAGTCTCCCCTCATACTGTTTAAAAGGAATGCTTTATTCATTTTTACGGCTAACTCTGAAACAATGCTTCCAGAATCTATCTCGTCAACAGCCTCCAACATCTTGATACCGTCCTCGTTAAACTCCAGAAGACCTTTGAAAACGCTGAAAACAAGACTAGAAACACTTCTAATACTGCCGTTAAACAATATTTCCCTGGTTTTTCTATGTCCATTGTAAAGCGCTATTACAGGTGTTTGACCATGATGATCTATCAAAACATTGCTACCAATATAAGTCAAGCCTTTGCTCAAAGGGAGCTCTATAAGTATGCTTCTTGAGGCTTTCACAGTGTCGATCTCACTTGGTTTAGGATAGTGGATTCTGGAAACATCCGCGCCTAGAGCCCTCGCCGTTATTGAGGCAGCGAAAATCCCGTCTAGATCAGGATCGCTCAGTATCATGTACTCCGGGTTATCCTCGACGAAGCGGAAGAGTATTTGCCTCGCCTCCTCCTGATCAAAGCTCAAGCCTCATTTTCCCTCTTTTTCAGAGTGCTGGCAGAGTTTTCCAGAACACCCTTATTTAAAACTATTTTTTAAGCGGACAAGACTCGACCATCCTTGGTCAAAAAATTTGAAGTATGCTTAGCAGGATGATGATTGTTCCGAGTGCCAGACAATAGTAGGAGAACTTGTGAAAGCTATGTTTAACAACGTAACTCCTAACCGTTCCTAGGGCAAGGTAGCCGACGACAGCGGTTACCAGAACCCCTAGGCTAATCATCCAAAACTCTTGCTCGAAACTAATTTCTTGAAGCTTGACGAGGCTTCCGCCTATTATGCTTGGGATTGATAAGAGCAGGGAAAACCGGTAGGCCTCCTCATACTCAACCCCTCTAAGCAGCCCGGTTGAAACAGTTATTCCTGTTCTGGATATCCCGGGTGTGATTGCAGCAGCCTGAGAAAACCCTATCAGGAATGCGTCTAAAGCACTTAGTTTCCTAACCGGTTTAGCACGCCTCGTTGAATACAGGATTAAGCCGTTGAGAAACATCGCAACCCCTGTTGCGAAAAGGCTTTGAAACAAAGACTCGAAGAAGCTTTTAAGAAAAAAGCCTGCTAAGCCGATGGGAATTGTGCCAAGCGTAATGTATACGAGCATTCTGCCTTCTTCCCCTGAGAAATCGAGCCTAAAAACTGTCCTGACAATGGATTGTAAATCCTTTCTCAGAAACACTGCTACTCCAATGAGGGTTCCCAGATGAAGCACAATGTCGAAAGCAACGGAGACTTTTATGTTAAACAGCTCCTGCACTATTACTAGGTGCCCAGTGCTTGAAACCGGAAACCATTCTGTTAAACCTTGAACGAGGCTTAGGCAAACCGTCTCCAAGATTCCCGTTAAGCCTATTCTTACCTGTTTGGAAAAATCAACGGTTAAAACTGCCTCGGCGAAAATAACTAGCGTTTGAATAAACAGGCAAGTAGTGAGGATAAACGTTAGCGACCGGCGTTTTCTCGTGTCCACAGCCTTTCGTCGCAACCATCTTATAAAAGTTTTACAGTTAATAATTTTCAACAAACTTTCTTGCCGATATCTCATACATCTTTCCCTCAGCGTCGAACGTTATAATGTTTTTGTTCAGCCGTATTGCTGCTATCGCGAGCGCTGAGCTTAACAGGCCGTCGTCTGAATCTAGACATACAGCGTCTATCGTGAGGATTTCTTCAGAAAGCCTTTCGACAAGCGTATTCATGTCTCTCGATTCAACCCTCCTAACCTCGATCGTCGGAGGCCAGATGCCTTCAGACCTAACTTTCCTCCTCAATTCCTTCACCTTGCCGCTTACATCCGATCTCGAATAGATGATTAAAAATTGAGGGCGGTATTTTCTAACAACTGTTGCGGCATAATCCACTGACTCGCCCATTACTACAGCCACGTTAAATCTTAATGTAGACCATTCAAGGACGAGTTTCCTAACATGAGTTATAACTTCATGCGCATTTGACTCGAGCATAACTGCGTAGAGGGATTTCGTATGAACGTAAGCCGAGTATTCTTCCCCGTCCTTCTTAACTTCGATCGTGGTTAAGGCTGTAAACGGCCTATTGCCTCCCTTTCCATACCTGAAACTCACCGAATACGAGACATTTCCATTCTCATCCAGTTTTTCCTCACGTGAAACATCTGAAATTACCAGTTCTAACGCTGTACTGCTTTGAGGCAATCTTTCGTAAAGATAGTTAACAAACGTTTCAACCTTCTCCGAAGGAATCCTCACCGGGATTCGAACCGTCCACACTCCTTCTTTAACTACTTTTTCTTCCATTCTCCATCTTCTTAAAAGCGAGGGAGTTGCTATTTTCGCAGCCTTTAAGGCAGGAATTGTCGAAGAAACCATGGCTGTCAGAAATGCCATAAGTATTAGGGAGAACATATCTAGAGGAGTAGTTTTCACGTCAATGGGTATGATCATGTTAGAGACATCAAACACTTTGAATATGATCATGCTCAATATATAGCCAATACCACCACCGATGAAACCGAATACTCCTGCCTCCACTATGAACAGGCTGGAAATATGAGTGGGGTTTAAGCCTACAGATGAAAAAATGAATATTTCATTCCTCCTTTCGTAAACCAGCGTGTAGAACAGCAGCGTAATGTTTAACACAGTAATGATAACTGGGATGAGAACCGATATGCCAAAGACCTCGACAGAACCTCCTCTGAAGTAGTAGGTTATGCCTTCTGAGCTCGGCATAGTTATGACTGAATAGTTAGCGAGCAAAGCCAATCTTCTTGAAACCTCTCTCGCCTGCGCATTGTCTTCGAATGTGCAGTAGAGCGCGGAAACATAGCCGCCTAATCTTTGAGCGGTGAAAGCATCCGTTATCAAGAGGTTGTCAGCAGGTACCGGCTGAGCGTTTTCAAAGCCTGGAAGAATATACATGGGCAGGAAATGGCTACCATCAGGCTCTTTTATCACGTTAACCGGCTCGCCATCAAATATGCCGACTACCTTTAGCCTTACACCTTTGAAAACAATGGTCATGCCCACGTCCACGTCTGCTCTGTTTGCCAAATACCTGCTTATGAGAACAGCATTACTGTTGTTGAACAGGCTTTCTATTGCATGCTCCGGGTATGTAGCGCTCTTAATAAGGTCTAGAGATGGATCTCCGGGCGAAACTCCTCTAACCCCATAGATCGGTACCTCGCTAACATAGTCTAGAGCGCCGTACGCAACGGGGGTTATCACCTTATAGTCTATTCTTGAAACCTCTCTCTGCGCACCTATGAAGCTAAAATCTTCAAGCGCGAGTGGGCCGGAAGGCTTGATCACCATCGACACCGGAGGCTTATCGGCTGGCCACGTTTTCGCCACCATAACAGCGTTAGTCGTTAGGGATACCCTTATTGAAGTCAGCGTGGATATTGCTATGATCATTATTGTAATGGAGACAAGAGTAAGTGTAGTTCTTAGCTTCCTCTTTTTCAAGTTTCCAATAGAGTATGAAATAGCGATCAATAAGGCAGGTATCAGTGAAACTCCTCGCTCGCTCTTTATTTCAAGAAAGTAGGGAGCTATAAATACAATTAGAAACATGAATATAACAATATAGATTCCTGTCTGAAGCTCCAATACTGTGATTCTTGAAAGACCTGGGAACACCTGGTAAGCTATAGTCATTAAAACGATGAATGTAATCACCGTCAACATTGCGTATTGATCCTTCCTCTCTGCAATTATCGAGCCGATGCATAAGGATAGGATCGCAACAATCACAAATACTATAATCTGGTTGGTTCGCGTTTCCCTCAAAATATTTTGAATATTACTGATTATTAATATGCTGCTCATCACGGCTTCTTGCTGATACGCCAGTATCTTAATTGGGTCAGTGGCATTTAAAATAGCTAAACGGAATCTTTCAATCTGCTCCAACCTGTAAAGCTCCAGGCCTACGTAGAGCCCAATATTCCTAGTTTCTTCTACATGTCTTTCAGCGGATTCAACGGTTTTGTTGACGAGAGTTTGATAGGACTTTACTTGAAGTAAAGCAGGCTGGTCTAAGTAGGTTTTAGCATTTTTGCTTAACCTAATTGGCCGAGTACTATTCCCTATTTCCAATACTGTTCTTCTCCCACCGACAGTGATTGAAACCAGTATCCATAAGTCTGTTTCAGAAGGAACTATTAGGGTGTTTCCAGTTATGTTTAGCAGACCAAGTAGCGGCAGATGGCTTGAATCATAATTCAGTATCAGTTGATTAAGCCGCGTCTCATTAAGAATGAGGACACGCATTTCCTGAGTTGGAATCAGCAGGTCGAAAGGGGAAGGAACAACAGCTAGGACCTTTGCAACCGCTCCTGGACATAGGTTTATTTCCACGTTCTTGGTTTCTCCGACTGATAGTTTTCCTAGGCTTATTATTTGAGGCACATAAGTATCTTTTTCGTTTAGAGAAGGACCTATGATCCTTATTTCTGAGCCAGAGGGCACTGCTATCGTCGTTTCATTCCAAACTCTGGCGACCGTATACGTCTCGTTCATGAACACTAGGAAAAACTGGGGTTCCCTTGGCTTCGGGTTTAACGTTATTTTAAGCATTGATGATGGTTTTACGACGAAGCGTTTAGAATTTGTGTCGATTCTGGTGCCGTTTGCTAGGAGCAGCTCCGTTGAAACCTCCAGCACATGTTCAGAGTCAACATGGTGCGGCGCCTCGAAGACGCGTTTTACAGCGAGATAGGCGGGTGATGATGAAGAGGGTATTTCAACGCTCATGTTCTCACTGACTAGAGTTTTATTGCAGGTTATGTCGTTCAACCTCCAGCTTAGCACTGCGTTGAAAGGCTCCTGAAACACGTCGTTCACAAGCCAGAGCCTAATCCTAACCGTTGAGCCGGGGAGAAAGAATAGGGATGTCAGATCATGCCTATAGTCTCCGTCAACCATTATTACGGTATGCACAGGGTTGAAAGCATTCATAACCTCGTAGTAAGATTCTTTCTTAAATCCGTAGGAATCTACGATTGAGCCGCTGACGAGCAGGGGGTAGTCTGTAAGTGGAAGAACATTAACCCCTATGGAAATATTGTACCTAAGTATTCTTGCCCTGTCTATAGCATGCCTCAAAACTAGAGATTGATACTTCTGGCTTAGCTCAATTAAGCTGGAGAGGTTTTTAGCCAAATCTCTCCAGTAGGTGTTTAGGAAAACCGGGTCAAGCCCCTCTGCCTGAAGAAGCGTAAGAACCTGCTCATAGGGCAGGTTTTGAGCCTCTACCCAGAATGGAGAGTTTAAACTGGGTAAGCCCACTGGACTAACTATGTTTGGAAAGGACTCCTTGTAATGCAGATAGTCAACCCAGCTTCCCGTTCCCCAACCATAGTTCACGAACCTATCAACATAATCGTATGTCTCAACGTATGATAGAACCATGATTCTCTTATTCACCTCCTTAACCAGGACGTTCAGATCACGGTCAAGGTAGAAATTGGTTCCAGAACCATAGTATGGTGACTCCCTGTTCAGCCACGGCACGAGGGTGTGGGGACAGACTATTGTTATTGAGGGATAGTTGTAAGTTAGCAGTAACAGTTCAACAAGCTGCATCTTCACGAGCCTAGCATAGTTTTCAGAGTAGTCTAGAGTAGGGTAGGCGCCTATCAGGGGGAAGTCCAGCTGGACGATGAAGCCTTTCAAAGAAGTTAACTCGTAGAACTCTTTCGGCTCAACATGCGCGAACGACCTTAAGAAATTAACGTTGGCTTCTCTCAGCAGGCTGAGCGTCTCATTCATTTTAAAGCTACCGCTCGTATCAGTAAGCCATTCGAGCCTAGAGAAATAAGACCCACCCCTTAGAAAAACACTTCTACCGTTTACTTTAATGTAAGGATTCTTCCGGGTAATCGAACCCTCTAAGAAACGTACTCCAAATAATGTTTCAACCGACCCGGCGTACTCATCACCATGGTGCAGACTAATGTTGAGAAGGTAAACGTTTGGAACACCAATATCCCATGGGAACCAGTATGCTGGGTCCCGGAGGGAGATGCTTAAAGTTTCCCACCTTCTTTCCCAGGCAGAAAGCTTTATGCTGAACGACTGTTCTAAGCCGGCTGTGTTGTTGGGGCCAAAGCCCTTTATTCTTACGGATGCTACAAAGCTATCGTCAACATCCCCCTTGTTCTGAAGTAGAATACGCAGGTTTAAGGAGGCAGGGTTCGAGTACTGTGCAATATCAATCAAGACCAGGTTAATAACTGGGTTCAGTGTCCCGACGAGGGTAACGCCTCCAGATATCCCGATGTAACTGTTGCGGAGGTTTGGAAGAACCTCTGAGAAAGAGTATATGCCCATCGGGTAAACTCTGGATTCATACGTTTCTTGGGTTGGAGCCTCTAAGTATAGGGTCAGTAAGTTGACACCGTCCCGAACAACAATTTCATCTATGTCGAAGAAGAATTGGGAAAAATAACCCACATGCTCCCCCAAATAGAAGCCGTTCAGCCAGACTTTAGCAGCAACCCAGACACCTGAGAAGACAAGCCTCAGCCTCTGCCCCCTCATTTCACTAGGCACTGTGAATAATTTTCTTACCCACAGCGAGCTGTTTGACCTGGTTGACTTAAAAAGGAAGGGTGCTTCAACCCTGCTCCATGAAGAATCATCATAACAAGGATCATAGTAGAGATTAATGTTTCCAGGGTCGAAAGCGTCAACCTTGTAACTCCACTTTCCAGTCAATTCATGTTTAGAAAGATAGAAGTAGTCAAATGGCGCGAGGTACGAGGAAACCTTATCCACCAGGTTTTCAGAGGGTTCTATGAAGAAATACCGTAAACCAGGAAGAATCAGAGCCACTATTAACATCGATACTGAGACTACTGTCAGAAGCGGCTCTGCAATTCTCCTGGCCACCATCACCGGATTGCTTTATTTCGAAGCACGATATAAGTTTTCACTTAGTGTTTAAGAGTTGAAGATAGGTTTATAAAAAGGTAGGGTTTCAAAATAGGTGAGAAATGCCTGTGAAAACACCTGCCAAGGTTATAGAAATATTTAAAAAACACTACTACATTCTGTCTCTGCTGCTGCTCTTCATATACGCATTACTTTCTGTGAAAACAATTTTTCTAGAAGGCATGATCCCGGGCTGGGATAACCCTGTGCACTACGTGAACTCCCATCTCACAGCGCTCTACATGTTTCCCAGGCTGGATATTCTAGGCTGGGATCCTTTCAACCAGTTCGGCTGGGTTTTCAACCTATACTACAACCCGGGCATGAGCATCTTCGTCTCCTCCATATACCACTCATTTCTAGGCTTCGTAGACACTCTGTTAGCGTACAAGATCGCTTTCTTCCTAGCGTATTTCCTACCGGCTCCCGCCACATTCATGTTCGTCCACGCTTTAACAGAGGATAAAATCGCATCCCTAGTTGCCTCACTGCTTTCAATAACAACCTTCACCGAGGAATCTGCGTGGTTTGACGCTGGTTTAAAGCAAATGTACTACATAGGCATGTGGCCAGAGAGACTGGGCCTAGTTTTCGTTTTTTTCAGCATAGCCCTCTTAGCCTACTCCTTTAAATCTAAATCCATAGGGAAAACCCTGTTCCTCACAGGACTAGGATCTCTGTTCTTCACAATGGCTGTTCTAACCCATGTAATGATGGGGATTTCAGCGGCTTTAATGGCATTATTACTATGGCTATTTGTTTTCCTAAAAACAGTAGTAGAGTTCCCAAGTTCTACTAGTCAAGGACTCGTATCTCTCTTAAAAACAGAAGGCGTTGTCTTGGTGAAGTTCACATCCATAGGCTTGCTTTCCTTGGGAATGGCTGCTTTCTGGATGGTCCCGCTTTTTCAAACACTAGAGACGTATCACAGTTTCCCAGCCGTCACGTGGTCCACTGGACCATATATTTTTGGAGAAACATTTGCCAGTTTACCATGGTACCTCCTGGTTTTTTATTGCCTAGGTGCTTTCGCACCAGTTTACGCAGGAAGTAAAGTCTCCTATTCATCCTTAGCTGCATCCGCAGTCATCCTCATTCTGCAGTTCCTGAACCTAGTTAACCTGTACGATGGCAACATTGGACTGAGGCTTATTTTCGCGTTCGCGGTGTCACTGGTTTTGCTGGTTTCCTCCAAGGACCTCTACGTGCCGTTCCTGCTTGCATCCATATCTATCCTTGGTTTTCTGGCAACAGGACCCGATACATACCTTGTGTGCTTCGGCCCGTTTAGACTCGACCTGCTTAGTCTAATACCGTTCGCAAGAAGCTTCGGCTACTCCAAGTTTAATGCTCCAGTCAGGATTCTAATACTCAGCTTAGCAGCCCTAGGTTTCTCGAAGATTTTAAGCAAGCTCTACACGCTCTCCAAAACAACAAGATTTCCAGCAGTTTTCTCGATAATAGCCGGATTGCTAGCGTTCTTGATCCTCAATTCTTCGCTTAGTGCCCAATTACAGAATACTGACCTCGCCTACCCTTTTTCCAAGGAGAAGGTTTTCAAACTAACCTCAGACTACCCGGGCTTCAAAAAAGTTGACGAGCTTACAGGCTGGGTTGAGAACAATGTTCCCGGAGACACTTACATACTGTTTCAGGATACTTTGGATTTCGGCGGCAGCGAGGATTTTCAGACATCCCACTATGTCTATATTGCTTCAATAAGGCTAAAAAGGCCTATTATTGGCGGTTGTTTTGGGACTCGCTATATAACTAATCCTTATGCCCTTACCGAGGGAGGGTATCTTCTAAGCTTCCCCATTGAAAAGCTGATTAAGAACGATCTGATTAAGCGACTGATGGATGAGCTTGGAATCGGCTACATCGCTATCCATGATTCGAGACTAATAAATTTCTTAAACTCCTCCACCGATTTTTGCCTCGAGTATTACAATGGCTTGTACGCAGTTTTTCGGAAAACTAATTCCTCAAAGATTGTTTTCATCCAGGGAGAGGGGAGAGTCGAATCAGTAGACTTCACCATAAACAAGATTGAAGCCACAGTATCCGGCGTGTCTGGAAATGCTTCATACCTGATAGTTAGACAGGTTAACTTTCCAGGCTTCACCGCCGAAGCAGACGGGGAAATTATTTCTATAGACACATATTATCCTAAGCTGCCAAACGTAATAACGGGTTGGCAGGGAATCCAGCCGGTATTCAACTGGAGAATACCGTTCATCAAGGTGAAAATACCAGCCGGGTCTAACAGGGTAACATTAAGGTTCAGTATTCATACCGTGGGAAGCGACATATCAAAAATAGCCTGGACAGTGTTCCTCTGTCTTCTGATCTCCGGCATAGTCCTGCCGACAGTAGGGAAGTTGCGCAAAAAATGGCGAAAGTAAAGGATTTTTTAGTCGAAGCAAGGATTCTAGACTGGTATAAGAATCTACTTATACTCGTTGCACCATTCTTCGGCGGAAAGCTTCTGTACCCAGTCTATTATCCTAGCCTTTTATTGGGGTTTCTAGCCCTTTCAGCCACCTCCAGTGCCTGCTACGTGATTAATGATATTAAAGATGCCGCTCGGGATGCGTACCACCCTAGGAAAAAACATAGGCCTGTGGCTAGTGGGAAAATGAGTAGGGCTTCGGCGTTAATCTTCTCGATAACCCTACTGGGGTTTTCCCTCTTCACCTCATACTGGGTAAGCATCATCTTTCTAGTACTGTGCATCTCCTTATTCCTAAACTCGATCATTTACACTTTTTTCCTAAGGGATGTAGCATGGTTAGACTTACTTAGCATATCTCTTAATTATATCATTAGGTCACTAGCAGGAGCAGAAATAGTTAACGTCTATGTTTCGCCATGGCTGTTGATCAGCGTCTTCTATACTTCAATGCTCCTTGCATTATCGAAAAGAAGAGAGGAATTAACCGCTTTGAATGAGGCTGAACATTATAGGAAGTCTTTCAAGCACTATGACGTGACTCTTATAGATCAAGCGATCACCGTCTTCTCAACCCTAATAATAATCTCTTATTCTCTCTATACTTTTCACTCGCCTTATGCAGATGGTCCTTTGCCTTTTACGATTCCGATAATAACGCTAATAGTATTGCAGTTCATTTCTGTTTCGAAAAAAACCGGGGAAGCCGGAATAATAAGAAGACTCCTGTCCAGCAGGACCATCGTTACAAGCCTCCTTATTTGGCTTGTAATAATGTTTTACCTAATATATTTAACATGAGTCCTTCTAAATAATTGCCTGAAGCAAGATTTTAGAGAGTGAAGATTTATTAGTGGAGCGGGAGGAGTTTATCAGCATGGTCTACCTTTATGAACAAGATTTGACGAGACACGATATTCTTAAACGAGTTGGCAGCATGGAGCAGATTGCCGGGGTGAAAATAGCAGAATTCTCCAATGGCTTTGAACGCGGTGTCAAAGCCGCAATAGTAAGAAATGGAGAACTAGGTTTTCTAGTGGCAATAGACCGGGCTATGGATATAGTGAATGCAGAGTATAAAGGAGTACCGTTAAGCTGGATTAGCCCTACCGGGATAGTTGCACCCGGTTTCTATGAGCCAGAAGGACTCGGATGGCTTCGTGGCTTTCCAGGAGGACTAGTCACCACATGTGGTTTAACGTACATGGGAGCACCTACCTTTGACAACGGGGAGAGTCTTGGGCTACATGGACGCATATCCTATTCACCAGCCAATTTACTGCATGCAGACGCCTATTGGGATGGAGAAAATTACAGAATACTTTTGGAAGGCGAAATTAAAGAATCTAAAGTTTTTGAGCCCAATATCACGCTTAGGAGACGAATATCGACAACTCTTGGGGAAAGACGCATAGTGATACGTGATGTTGTAACAAACTGTGGATGGAGGGCACAGCCCCTGATGATACTATATCACATCAACATAGGTTTCCCACTACTGGATAAGAATGCTAGATTCCTGTCGACGACCGGTTGCTTTACTCCGAGAGATCAGGAAGCCATGGAAGACGCGGAAGATTTTGCAAGCATTCATGAGCCAAGACCAGGTTATAGAGAAAAAGTATATTTTCACGACATGCTTGTTGACGATGATGGAAACGCTTATGCTGCGATAGTAAATGATAAGCTTCTCGGAGGTCTAGGGGTATACGTGAAATACAGCAAGCATGAGCTGCCCAGGTTCGTACAGTGGAAAATGCTCGGCGAGGGAACATACGTTATGGGAATGGAGCCTGCGAATAGCCTTGTAATGGGAAGGGGCAAGGAACGGGAATGGGGAACATTACAATATATTATGCCTTGGGAAACAAAAGAATTCCATATTGAAATAGGTGTTCTTTCAAGCAATGAGATAACTGCGTTCGAAGAGAAAATAAGTAGAATAGTGGGAGCTAAAAAACCCCGCATGTTTGAAAATGTTGAGGAATTCGTTAAAAATTTAAGATAACGGTACTTATTTAAAGTTTATAAGCTTCTAGGAACTCTTAGGAGAATTGAATGAATGAAATAAATGTTGCAATAATTGGTTGCGGAGGAATTGCATCAGTTCATGCGGAAAGATTAATTAAAATAGAAGGTGTTCGACTAAAAGCGTTCGTCGACATCGACGAGAAAAGAGCAAAATCTTTTTCGGAAAAATTCGGAGGCCATTACTATAACAGCATAGACCAGCTAGTTAAAAACGAGCATATAGATGCACTGTTCATAACGACACCTCCTTTTGCAAGAGGTGATGAAGTGAAAGCCATAGAAAAGGGCATAGCAGTATTCTTTGAAAAACCAGTTGCTCTCAACATGCGCAAAGCCGAGGAAATCCTGGACTCTATAAGAAGGTATTCAGTCATAAACAGCGTGGGATACATGTGGCGATACCTGGATATTTCCTCCGTTGCCAAGGAAGAGGTTGTGAAGAACAGTCCCACTGCCATGGTTCTTGGTCAATACATAGATCCTTTCTGGTTTCCCCCTAAACACTGGTGGCTCTATAAGGATAAGGGGGGTGGACAGGTAGTGGAGCAAGCAACCCATGTCTTTGATTTAGCAAGGTATCTTGAGGGCGAGGTTTCCCGCGTATATGCGGAGATAGACAACAGAATAGCTGGGAAATTTATATATTCTGACATGACGGCTGAAGATAGTTCGATTGTAAGCCTAAGGTTTAAGACGGGCGCTGTGGGAGTTATAGTTAGCTCATGCGTCAGCCAAAATACTTTCACAGGGACTCTTCTCAGGTTAATAACTAGAAACATTGTTGTCGAGCATCTTGGTCATTCGAAAATCCTGAGGATTTATGAAAAGAACAGGATTCAGGAATTCAGGTCCCCTGTAGACCCATATTTCGAAGAGGATAAAGTATTCATAGAGGCCGTAAAAACAGGAGATACGAGTAAAATCAAGTCAAGCTTTGAAGACGCGGTAAAGACTTTGAAAATAACTCTGGCTGCTAACGAGTCTGCAAAAACAGGGAAAGCAATAAGCCTAGAGTAGAGCTAAAAGGCAAGCACCCTTATTTTCGCTCATGCGTCCGGTAGGTGGACATGTTTAACCGGTGGCTTGAAGATGTGAGAATAGACCGCTTAGACAATAAAACATATAGAATAGTGATTCCTAACGTTTATTGGATTGGCTACTGAGGAAAACGATCTGGCCAGCGAATCTCTAAGACTTCTTTCTCAACCGATTAGGGCAGTGATGAAACAAATCGGGATTGAAAAATTATTGGAGACTCAAGAAAAAGCCATTCCTCCTATAATGATGGGGAAGAATGTTCTCCTAATAGCTCCGACGGGAAGCGGGAAGACTGAAGCTGCACTTCTACCTGTTCTGTCTAAGCTTACCGCTATTGAGGATAGAAGGGGGATTTCGCTTCTCTACATTACTCCATTGAGGGCGTTGAACAGAGATATGATGAAGAGGATCATGAAACTATGCGTCTCCCTAGGATTATCGGTGGATGTTAGACATGGAGATACTTCATCCTCCATGAGGAGGAAACAGGCTTTGAAGCCCCCCGATATCTTAATAACGACTCCTGAGACTCTTCAAGCAATACTTCCCGGCAGAAGAATGCAAAAAAACCTTAAAGATGTCAAATGGGTCATTATAGACGAGATTCATGAAATAGCTGAAAGCAAGAGGGGTGTTCAGCTAGCTGTAGCCCTAGAGCGACTTAAGGAGATTACTGGTCGGGATTTTCAGAGGATAGGTCTTTCAGCCACCGTAGGAACACCAGAAAAGGTTGGAAAACTTCTCGCCGGAAGCAGGGGGGCTGTTAAAATTATCAGAGTCTCGGCGTCAAAGGAATACAGGTATTGGATAGAATGGCCGCAACCGGATGAGGAGGATTTCGACCTTTCTGCCATTCTCTACACTTCGCCAGAGGCTGCTGCAAGAATAAGAACAATAAAGGATCTTTGCGACGCATCCACCTCTACCTTGATATTCGTTAACAGTAGACAGATTGCTGAAATGCTTGCTTTAAGGCTGAGCTTCCTAGACCCTAAGATAGGCATACACCATGGTTCACTGTCCAAAGAGGAGAGAGTAAATATAGAAGACAGTTTTAAAAAGGGCTTGACTAAGGCTATTGTCTGCACTTCAACGCTTGAACTCGGCATAGATATTGGTACTGCTGACCTGGTGATACAGTATCTTTCTCCGCGTCAAGTAGGGCCTTTCATCCAGAGAGTAGGTAGGTCTGGTCATAGGCTTGGATTAACGTCTGAAGGAGTAATACTAACCGCCTTCGTAGACGACGCTCTCGAATCAATAGCAGTTGTGAATAGGGCGCGGAGCGAAAAGGTTGAGCCTACCCGGATCCATGAGGGGGCTCTAGACGTTCTTGCACACCAGCTAGTTGGTCTCTCCCTAGACCATGGGAGCATAAGCATTTCTAAGGCGGTTGAAATATTGTCGAGAGCATACCCTTTCCGAAGGCTGGGTGAGGAGGAGCTTCGGAGGGTAGCGGGCTTCCTTTCCAAGCTTAGCCTAATAAGGCTGGAAGGAGACAGCATAACACATACTAGAAAAGCTAGGAAATATTATTTCTCAAATCTCTCAATGATACCTGACGAGAAAAGATATCCCGTTGTCGACCTTACGTCGAACAGGACAATAGGAATAGTTGGTGAAGAGTTCGTAATGCTTAGAGCAAGGATAGGGCTCCACTTCATCTGCAGAGGAATGGTTTGGAATATTGAGCAGATTTCTGACGAGGGGGTGTACGTGACACCGGTTGAAGACCCTAGAGCCGCCCTGCCCGGCTGGGATGGCGAGATTCTTCCAATACCCTACGAGCTGGCTAGGGAAGTCGGCAGGCTTCGGAGAAAAATCAGTGAAAAACTCCGCAGAGGCGAGAATGAGCAAGCCGTAAGCTGGCTTTGCAGAGAGTTTCAGATAGATAGTAATGCCGCCAGGAAAATAGTCGGTGAAATCGGGGAGCATATGGGGATGGGGGCTCCAGTCCCCTCTGACAACCTTATCCTAGTAGAGGGTTTCGACAGGTATTTGATTGTGAATTGCTGCCTGGGAGAGCTGGCGAACAGAACACTCGGATACGTTATTGACCAGAGGCTTTCCCGAGACGGGCTCATTAGAAACTGGTGGGCAGACGGGTATAGGATCCTGATCGAACTACCGGTTGAGGTATCAGAGTCCAACTTAAAACACCTTGTCGAAAAAGTATTGCCTAGAGGCCCTGAGGAGGTTGAGAGGGATTTCCACGCTAGGATAAGGGAAAGGTTTCCATTCGGGTATTACATGAAGTTCATCGCCGAAAGGTTCGGTGCGATTGAACGTGGCCTGTCGCTGGGGGAAGAAAAGCTGCTCGACCTGTACAGCAGGTTCAAGCAGACACCGATATACGATGAAACTATACGGGAAGTTCTTCAGGAGAAGGCTGATGTCGAAACGGTGAAAAAGGTGGTTTCAGCCATTCGAAGTGGGAAAATCAGAGTTGAAACCCGGATCTCAAGCGAGAAACCCACTCCAATATCATACCACATACTGAACAAGTATGCTGAGATTCCCGAGATGATCGCACCGGAGCAGGTTCAGGCCGATACGGTTGAGAGAATGAGAAACGCCATAATGCATACTAATGTTGAGTTTATATGCATGGAATGCGGGAGGAAGCAGGAGCCGATTCCTATTAGGGATCTTCCGCAGAAGCCAAGCTGCTCCTGCGGCTCAACTCTTCTAGCGGTACTGCCCGGGTATAGGGGGTATCTTGTGAGAATCGTGAATAAGAGGCTGAACGGTGAAAAACTGTCTGAAGATGAGTCGAGGCTTCTTGCCGACTTGAGGAGGACTGCAGACGTTATTCATTCTTATGGGAGAAGAGGAGTTATCGCGTTATCCGTCTACGGAATAGGGCCACAGACCGCTCTAAGAATACTTTCGAAAATGCATTACAGTGAGGATGAATTGCTCAGGGATCTTCTAGAAGCAAAATTGCAGTACATAAGGACTAAGCCCTACTGGAAGACCTAGAGAAAAACCTCCGTTATAATTTGAATAAAAAAACATGGGGAATTATGGGTTTTAGGGCTTCTCGATTACTGTACGAGTTATTATCTCAATCCTAGTTACTTTATTGTTCTCAACATCCACCCATATAAATGCCAAGCTAGAGCCGTCTTTACGCAGCGTGAGGATGGCGCTCTTAGCCTTAGCTACCACGCTTCCATCAGCCTCAACAACAGTTTTTATAATCGGTTGAATACGAGTTACGTTGTAGCCTTCTGAGAGTAGATTCTGCACATCAGAATCGCTCTTAGCTATATTAACGACATTGTTCTTAAACTCCTCACTGATCTCGATAGAGCCCCATCCTCGCTTGATGCGACCACAGTATGTTTGAGCCCTACTAAGATTCGCCTCGACCTTGGCAGAACCCCATTTGAAACGGCTCAGCGGGCCGCGGAACGGTAGCCAAGGCAAGGGTGTTTCTGAAGATTCACCAGTCTGTGCAACGACGTTTGTCAGGCTAACGTATATGGCTATGCCTAGAAGGAGGACGAATATAGGTAAAGCGATCTTGAGAGCGCTGGTCATCATTGCTACTATTGAATATAGTAGCAATATATAAATGTTACGTTCCTCTTAAACGGACATAAAAACCGATCGGGCTGGATCCGGGACCAGGGTAATCTTTTTACCCATGAAAAAAGAGATTGGCCTAGGAGAGTCATATAAGCTACTGCATCCCTAGACCAGTAGTTCTTATATGCGCAAGAAGCAAGTAGGGCAGGGTTAATATCATGAGCTGCTCCTAGGATATCCCTGTGAGCGACGACCCTCCGCTTATAGCAATGTCCCTATGGGAGAAGGAATATACTCATGCTTTGATAGACGAGACCGGAGAATTTACAGTAAACATCCCTTCTTCAAAGCTGCTTAAACAGATTTGGCTGGCAGGTACCAGAAGCGGTAGTAAAATGGATAAGGCTAAGCTTCTAAAAGTCAGCTTCACAACCTCTAGCACCATTAAAGTGCCCGGAATAGAGGAATGCATAGGGACCCTTGAATGCAGAGTCAAAGATAGAATGAAATTCGGAGAGCAGATACTATATGTCGCTGAAGTCAAAAGAGCATGTGCTGAAGAAGGCTTGTTCAAAAAAGGTGTATAGAGTTGTAAAGCAGAACCCCTGCTTCATCTTGCCAGCAAAGCCTTCTCAATACCCAGGCCGGTTGATTAAACGGGAAACCCTGTCATTTTTCCCATTTCCTCTGACCATCATTCTTTTTGCTTCCTATCCTGAAATCGTTCAAAAGTTTTTCTAATAGAATTTGTATTGCACGTTCTTTAAGAAAAATAAATATTAGGAAAAGCCCTGTGCCACGCGCTTAGTTGGAGCTTTCTATTTTTAGAAAACTCTGAAACACCCTTTTTGACTTTTCTAAATAGGGTGTGAGGCTTTTGTAAACAATACTTATGTTCATTCTTTTTCGAAGCGTCTCACACATAACGTTATTCGTGGACAATGCTTATGGAGGCATCTTGTAGCAATGAAGCGCGCTTAATCACAAAAAGCTATTCGAGATCGTGTCCTTAAATACAACAATACTAATAGAACACGGGCACCGGACTTAGGCTATAAACTAAAAGAGTAGCCTTAGATCACCCGCTAAGATATCTTTTCTATTTTTAGAAAAGTCTAAGTTAGGCTTTTGGTTTCCAACATTTTGTCCAACGTTTGATTTTCTTTTTCTTTAAAAATTTGAAATAGACTTTCTATAAGAAAAATTGAAAAGATTTTTTAGCGCGCGCTTTAGAATCTTTATTTTCATATGAATCGGCGAGATTGAAAGAGTTTTGAAAAAAATAATAAGGTATAAAGAGTGTTTATATAACCCAACGATATTCATATAACTCGATTCGAGGGAGGCCCCATGAACTCTTGGGAAAGAGTAGTGAAAGCTATGCAGCTTTCGGCACCTGATAGGATTCCGATCTACGAGATGCATATCCCTCCCAAAATATCTTCAGTAATATTGAATAAGAACGTGAATGAAGTCATGTATGGTAATATCGAGGCCTTCTATAACCTGATAATTTCAAAGGCAGAGATTAATTTAGACAAGTTGAATGCTCAAGTGGCGGAGGAACAACTGACCCTCTACAAGAAGCTTGGGTTAGATTGGATAAGAGTTGGCGGAGCCTACACCAATATCCCAAAGAATGTTAAAAAGCTTGGGGACAAGGTATGGCAAGTAAATGGCGGACGATACAAATTGACAGGAGACACGACTTGGTTTATGGATGAGCCTAAAGAGTACGATCCTGACGAGGTAATTAGGGCTTGTAAGAATAGCAGTATAATGGTGAACACTGGTGTTTTCGACGTATTGAAGCGGATTTCCCAAAAAGTTAAGGGTGAAGTCTTTCTATCCTTTGATGCCGATGGAACTTGGGGGCCAATAGTTTCAAATCCGAATTTACTCAGGCATGTTCTTGTCTGGGTGTATAGAAGACCTGATGCTGTTGAAGCCTTGATAAACTATCATACTGAAATTGCAATAGAATACGGGAAGTATGCAATCGATGAAGGTGCTGATGCGATTCAGCTCTGCGTTGACTACGGTAATAAAAATGGTCCTTGGCTTTCTCCGTCAATGTTCAGAAGGTTCGTGAAACCGGCTTTAGAAAGGCATGTAAATGAATTCAGGAAAAAAGGGGCTTTTGTAGTGGTTCACTCTGATGGTTATATCATGCCACTGTTGGGAGATATGGTGAATGCAGGGATTAATGCCTACCAGGGTATAGATATAATAGCAGGCATGAACCTTAAGGAAGTTAAGGAAAAATACGGAGATAGTATTTGCCTAGTTGGTAATGTCGACCCGAGGATAATAGAGTACGGTATGAAGGCCGATGTGGAGAGAGAGGTTGAAAGATGTCTTAGGGAGGGTGGAAAAGAAGGGTATATACTGTCGGCATCTGCCAACATTTCTATTAACACCAATGCTGAAAACTTCATACATATGGTGGAGTATGCTAAGAAAACATCATCTACTTAGCCGCTTCACATAGTTATTTGAATCCCGAAACGTCTAGATTCGAAGATAGATAGACTTTGGAACGATCAAAGGCAATTAAAAGACCCGTGGAAGCATCCAGTGCATCACCCTTGAATCGCTTGTTTCCCGGCTTTAGGACATGTGATGCAAAACGGCTACAATACATAACTGACTTGCATGCTGGGCAGCATATTGAGTAAAAAAATGGGTAAAAAATCGCATAAGTATTATAAACCATGGTGTCATTTAGTTGACGGTGATGTGAGATGGAGGAAGAGAGAAAAGAAGTTGAGCTGCCTGAAACAGAGAAGAAAAGAGAGATGATGCGTCATTCTGAGGATGTTGAAGAATTGAGAGAAGTCTTGAAGACTGTTAGAGAGGAAGTACCTGGGCTCTTGAAAGATATTGTCGGCCCTCTTAAGGAGTTGATGGGTACATCATTAACGGAGGAGCAGGCAAAGGAAAGGGCTAGAGCGATAGCGACCTTCTACAAAGAATTAGTAGCAGCAGGAATGAAAGAAGATGTTGCTATTGAGCTGGTTAAAAATCAGTTTATCAGTCCAGCAGAATTAATCAAAAACCTGTTAGGGCAAGCAGGCAGGATAAGAAGGGAAGAAGAGAAGGTTTTAGAGAAGTAAGAGATTCCAATGGGAAAGGCATTGCGAATAGTCCTGATCGTAGTGGAGGCTTTAATAACTCTAATTGTATTAATCCCTGTTTTTCTCTGGCTTTTGTTGAATGTTTATCTAGTCAATTACAGGATAGGGAAGAACAGGAAGAAGATGGTTAAGATGCTGAGGAGAGAAGGCTTATCGGAAGATGTTTCGATCAAGATAGCTGAACACATGTTTCCTAAAATGGAGTTTTCCCTTTTGGGGTTTAGGTCCCTGATGAGTGCGGCAGAACCTGCGCGAGAAAAGAGGGGAAAACTCATTGGAAAGCAGGATAGATGAGCTTGTCAGGAAGATCAATCTTCTTGAAGAAGAGCTCAGGAAAGAAAGGGAGTTGAACAGAGATATATTGCGGGAGTTGGCTGTCGTTAGAAGCATCCTATCCTTAAGCTCAGATGCCTATAAAACTTCTAAGAAAATAAGCCTTCTCTCAGAAAGCCTAAAAGCAGGGCCATTAGCTAGAGATATAACTGAAATATTGATATCCGAGGGGCCATTAAACATATCTCAGCTAACTAATCTTCTAAGGGAAATTAGGGGGAGAGCATCTAGGAAGACGGTTGCAAAGAAGCTTAGAGAATTAATGGCGCTAGGAATTATAGATATGGTGGAGGGGAAAAAGAGTGAAAAGCTGTTTAAAGTAAAAAGCGAAGGCTCTAGCGGGTAGCTGAATAGTTTTAAACAACCACCTTTTTGGCGAGTGAACCTATGTCTTTAGATGAGAACGTGTTGCTAAATAATTCTGATCTTTTTCAATGATTAAGATGAAGCTACATTCGATGTTTAAAGAGCAATATTCCCGTATTCTCTGAAAAATTTTTTCAAGTTTTCCAAACTTTTAACAGCTATGGTTTCCGCATTTGGTTGATAGTCAAAAACCTCAACAGACAGATATCCTGAATACTCTATTTCGATCAAACTCTGAACTATTTCTTTATAGTTAGCAGAGCCAGACCCCGGAATATACCCGTTACAATCATTCGCATGGAAATGTTCCAGATAGGTTTTTCCCTCTTTTATTATATCCCTGAAAGATCTTTTTTCATCACACATGCTTCTCACGTCAAGAATAAGCCTGATATTTTCATGATCAACATCTTTTATGAATTTGATTGCTTCGCTAACATTGTTTATGAAATTTGTTTGATCTTTAGATAAGGGTTCGATGCAAAAGACCACCATTTTTTCCTTAGCAGAATCCCCTATCTCTCTAAAGGCTGAGACGGCAGAATCCCATGCTTTTTTAAAAACCTCTTTTGACGGAATGCTTCTTTGCTTTGGAGAGCCAAAGACCACTATTCTTCCACCTATTTCGCTTGTGAATTCTACTACTGTAATCAGATATTTTAAAGCCTCTTTTCGCACTTCTCCCAGCTCATTAAAAAGGTTCACATTCTTGTCGCAGACCAAGACCCAATGAGTACCAACAATTTCAATACTGTTTTCGATCGCTTTCTTCCTTATCTCTCTTCTCCTATCTGAGGAGATCTTCTCAACGTTGCTACCCATGGTGAAAGGGGCGATTTCGATACCATTATATCCGAACCGCTTAACGTAAAGTAAGACTTCAGTAATATCCATCCCTGAAAAAACTTCGTTACATATTGAAAGCTTCATTTGCACTGGAGAATCGAATTAGACTGTTATAAGTTTTAAGACTAGCATAATGGTTTAAAAAGTCCTGTTTCAATAAACTCGGTAAAAATGAGTAAGAAGATTGCTGAAGTCGAGATAGAAGCCGGTGTTCATGACAGGATTGAGACCCCAGTTTGTTTCCCCCTGCAGAAAATAGCTTCGCTCCTTGGGGACAAAAAGGCCGTTCACCTGGAGATAAGAGGCGTAAAAATACCTTTACAAGTTACAGGGCAAGAAACCTTGCTTCAAGGTTGCTTCATCCTTCCTTATGCGAAGGCTGGTGGAACCTTAAAAGGAGATATCGTTGTTAGTGAAGAAGAGGAAGAAACTGGTTTCTCGTATGACTTAAAGGAGGATACTCTTATCGTCAACTATGAGGGAAACGTGGTAGCAAGCTATCACTATGGAAGATTGCTTAGTAAGCCCTATCTCTATCCGGTCTTCAGCACGAATGGTGTTAGAGTTACGGAAGACGGGCCTAAGGATCATGTGCATCACAGGTCGCTATGGGTTGCACACGGGGATGTGAACGGATATGATTTTTGGGCTGAGTTTAATGATAGTGGAAGGATAGAAGCGAAAAATGTTAAAGTGAATAGTTGCGGGAGAGTTTTCTTCGAGTTCAGCAGTAGCAATGTTTGGATTACCAAGTCAGGAAGCATCGAGCTATTTGAGGAGAGGACAACGCGTATCTGGAGGCTTAAAAGGGACGTACTTCTAGACCTTGAAATAATTCTTTCCAATCCTGAGAAGGATGTTAAATTCGGAGACACTAAGGAAGGCGGAATACTTTCAATAAGAGTTAATGAAAAGATTAAGGTTGACAATGGTGGTAAGATTGAAAACTCGTTTGGTGGAATTAACGAGGCGGAAACATGGGGTAAAAGGGCAGCTTGGTGCGACTATAGCGGGATCGTTGATGGAAAGAGTGTTGGGATAACCGCTTTTGATCACTTGAACAACTTCAGATATCCAACCTACTGGCATGTAAGGAATTACGGACTGATGACTGCAAACATGTTCGGCGTCTCAGTCTTCACGAATACGCCTAAAAACAGGGGGGACTACGTCCTTCCTAGAGGAGAGGAATTAAGATTTAAGTATAGGGTTCTTGTGCATGAAGGTAGAGACTCCGGCTACATAAAAAGCAAGTATGTTGATTTCATCTATCCGCCTAAGGTAGAAATTTCAGAAGTGAGAGTATAAGCCGCTGCTAATCCTGCGCGCGCGCTGCTTACCCTCCATAAAGGCCGATTTTCTTCAATAGCTCGTAGGTGAAGTTTAGATGCTCTACTGGAGTGTTCGGAGCCACATTGTTAGCGTCTCTGAAAACAAACCTTTTCCCTCTCGTAACCCCAGAGCTCAACACGGTTTTAACCTCCTCTTCAATCTCGCTTAAAGGACCCTGTTTAAGTGTCGTAACTCTGACACCACCCTGTATCACTACGTCTTCTCCAAGTATCTCTCTTGCTCTTCCCAAGTCCAGTGGAAACCCTGTGTCGATCGAGGAAATATTAAGCTCCTCTTTAAGGGTTTTCAGGTGCTGTATAACTGCTCCGCATAAGTGTATGCTTGGTCTTCCAGAGCAAAAAGTGTTAACTATCTTCTTGTGAAGAGGCAGGACGAATTCTCTATAGGCTCTCGGGGACAGAAGTTGAATAGAGTCGTCTGCAAACCCAAATCCTTCATATGGATATGAAATCTTAAGCAATCTATGCCAAGCCTTCATCCTCTCGATTATTGATTCCGTTATAAACCAGAGGAATTCTTCGGCTAGACTTCTGTTTAAATAGAGCATTTTAACCACGTAGCCGCCCGTGATGTTAGTCGCTATTGTGAAAGGCCCGTCTGTACCAATCGGTGCGGAAACGCTTCCAATAGGTCTTTCAAAATAGGTGTAGCCTTCCTCCTTCTTCTTAAGGAAATATTCGTAGAAGCTTTTTACTCTTGCCATAAAGCCGGAGAAAGGCTCCGGCATACCTTTTTTCATAAAATCCTTCAAATCATCCTCGCTTTTAAGAAATGGAAATATATCTGGAACACTGCCGTCAGAGAAGTAGAGAGGTGCTCCGAACCATGCTGATTCATAAACGTTTTGAAACTGTACGGAAATAGGCCATTCCCTAGGCAAACCCATTTCCCAATCAGCATAAACATTAAGCCTTTTCCAGTATTCGAATTCAAGTTCAGCCTGCAACATAGTTTCAGGATCATTGAAAATCCTCTCATAGGTATAGTTCCTAATATTTAGCTCCTTGTTTAACACAATCATTCTATCGTTCATTCCCCATATAACCGGGATTCTTTTATGCCTATTCAGCTTGAAGTCTTCCCATAAGTGCAAAACCATCTCATTGTGATGCTCAAAACTATTAGTAGCATTTATCATTGTTCAAGAGCTTGAGTTAGCATTACATATTTAAGCCTTATCCTGAAAAAAACTTTTACAAGGATATGTGAAACACTTCCATTTCCCGATGGACTATCTTACCAGCTTTAACCGTATCCTTTGTTCACAACACCGGATTTTCAGTAAAGGTTCCTCCTGCATAAGCTCTCCTCCTTCAACCATTACTTTACCCTTAGTCTTTGCGACGAGTATCCCCGGCTCTCTGAGCCTAAGGAAAGCCTCGTCTCCATAAACAACCGCGAAATCAATGCCCCGCGGCATAATATAGATGTTCTTTAATCCTATCAGTGTGAGCCAGTTGCTCCATGGTGCAAGTATAAAGAGCTTCACACTCATGGGGTTGAGCTCAAAGCTAAAAGATTCCTCCCGCAACTCCTCGCTGAAGTACTCGAAAACTACATGCTTCTCGCCCGGAAGCATAGCGTCGAAAGGGGTTATAATCCCTTTAACTGGCATGTCGTCCTTTGTGATGTTGAAAGCAGCTACCACGCCGTATACTCCCACATCGCTCAAGCTAACCTTCGTGAACACTTTAAGCGGTACTGCTTCATTGTAAGGATCGCGCATCAGTATATCTTTAGTGGGCAGTGCAGGCCCATCGGGCAACGGAAGGAAACCATCACTGAATGCAAGCGGTTTCACGATTTCCACTACGCTTTTTCCGGCTTCATCAGTTAGGTATATTGGACCGCCACTCACAGCCCTTGCCACTGCCTGCTGCAGAGCCCATGGGTCGTGGCTCTGAAACATGTCCCAATCAGGCCATACGACCTGAGACATGAAAAGCGCATTGTATGCGTTAAAATAGAGGTGTAATTTGTTTCTGGATTTTTTATGAGGTACGATATAGTCCACACAATTCCTAGCTATAGCCGACCTAAACCAGCTGAATGCATTCTCTGGTTGTTGAGCCATACAGTTAAGAACCTCCAGTGAATTGATATAAGCGGCTGCTTCAAGCCCCCTGTGGAGCATCTCGGCCGCCTCTTCAACAGGTATTTTACCGGCATACATATATCCGACGGAAGACTGGTTATCAACCTTCACGAAGTCGAAGCCCCATTCCCTGAGCTTAGAGTACCAGTCCCTGAAAAGATCGAATGAATCAGCAGGATTTGGAACTAGATTTCCCTCCGCCTCTATCAAATGTTTACCCCATTTCTCTGCAAGTCGGCTTCCCTTGGCGACTCCCCTCCAATGTATGTTGAGCGTGTGCCAAAGCCCCACGTATCTTGCCCCCATGCTCTTCAGTCTATCAACAACTTCCTTAAAACCGCTTGGAAACTTTTTCACACTTGGCTCCAAATCCTTTATCCTCATATCCTGCTCTTCTTGCCACCCATCGTCAATCAAGGCAAAGCCGGGTGTAACACTATTCTCTAGCAAGGACTTGAATGTAGCCACTATCTTCTCCTCCGTAGGATCACGCCAGCAAGCATTCCAAGAACACCAACCAAGGTACTTGAAGATCTCGGGTAACGACTTCTTCTTCCGAAGCACGTCTCGCCTTCCTGTAAGCGTGAAAGCAGACTCGTATGCAGATTCTACTGCCCTATAGGGGTTGCTCGACGTTGCAAATGCAAATAGAAATACGCGATCCCAAGCTCCCGCTACCATCCTGTTCAGCAGGATGCTGAACTCATCCCGTTCAAACCGTGAAACGTAGCCACGAGCACCCGAGTTTGAAATTGGAAGCAAGAACGCATAGCTTCCTGCACCTTCAGCAATGAGTTGAGAAACCTTGATATTCCTCGGCAAGCCTTTAAAGCCTGAAGCATGGATTGGGTAGCTCCATGCACAGTACTCGAACTCCTCCGTCTCTCTTAGCTGCGGATACTGATATGGTTCCTGCGATTCACTGAAGTATTTTTCAGGATCGTGAGCGAAGTGGAAAAGGAGAAGCTTTTCAAAACCTTCGAAGCTTGACCTTAGCTCAACTATGAGACCATCATCACTCAGTCCATCGGCTTCAGCTGTTACAACAATGGACTCTGGCCCCCATTCTTCGAATACCAGTCTACCTTTTCCCTCAGGGTATTTGACGTACGCAGTATTGGCATGCAGTTCTGTAGAAAGAGGATTAGAAAGCTTCCCAGCGAGAGCCATCAGCGGCCTAAAGATAAGTTTAAAGCCATCCTTTTCCATAAGTATCTCTGATTCTCTAACCCTAAAGGATGCTGGACTCATAGAAAATACGTTTCACGGTTACTAATTAACGTATCGCAACATTCTAGCCAGAATGCAGACTATCTTCACTGAGCACTGATAGAAATTGGAAAATTAAGCGTCTTAAAATTTTTATAAACTGTGTTCACCCCCATTTTCGAATGAACTCTTGGGAGAGAGTAGTGGCGGCTATGCAGATTTCAACACCAGATAGGGTTCCCATTTACGAGTTGCATCCTTCCTTGAAAATATTTTCCACCGTGCTTGGTAAAAATGAAGATAGCATTATGGCTCATAACCCTGAAGCGTTTTTCAGCCTGATAGCTTCCAAGGGGAAAAATATTGATTTAAACAAGCTTAATGAACAAATCGCGGAAGAACTTCTAAACTTTTATGGGGGGCTTGGGCTAGATTGGATTCGCGTTGTAAAAGCTTACGCCAGCATCCCGAGGGAAGTGAAGAGGATTGGCGAGCATACGTGGCAGGTAGACGGGAAAATATGCAAGTGGTCGGGAGAAACCCTTTGGAACTTGAGCGAGCCTAGAACCTATGACCCGGATGAGGTAATGAGAGAGTGTAGGAATAGTGGTGTTGAAATAGATCCGTTAGCGTTTGAAGTGCTTAGGAGGCTAGCAGCCAAGGTGAAGAAAGACATGTTCCTGTCTTTTGATGCTGACGGAACATGGGAACCCATAGTGTCTAATCCGAATCTTCTCAAACATGTTCTAATATGGGTTTACAGGAGGCCTGATGCCGTAGAGGCCTTAATCAACCATAATACTGACGTTGCTATCGAGTATGGCAAGTGGGCTATAGATGAGGGTGCCGATGCGATTCAACTCTGCGTCGACTATGGGAATCAGAATGGTCCTTGGATGTCGATCGAAATGTTCAGGAAATTTGTTAAACCGGCTTTGAGAAGAGAAGTGAATGCTTTCAAGAGGAAAGGTGCATTTGTAGTTCTTCATTCAGACGGATATATCATGCCCATCCTACCCGATATTGTTGACACAGGAGTGGATGCTTACCAGTGCATTGACGTGATCGCCGGTATGAGGATGTGGGAGGTTAAGGAAAAATTCGGAGATAAAATCTGCCTGGTTGGGAACGTGGATCCAAGGATAATAGAATACGGGACTAAACGTGATGTAGAGAAAGAGGTTGAGAGATGCTTAAGAGAAGGGGGGAGAGAAGGCTACATTCTTTCGGCTTCAGCAAGCTGTGCGCTTAACAATAATGCAGAGAATTACATTTATATGATAAACTACGTTAAGAGAAAAAAATTACAGTAAGCAGCGCCCTAACCACCAGTAAGAAAACAAAACCTATATATGAAAAAGACTTGGAGACAAGGAGATTGGGTGGAAAGTTTGACGTAATCAGATTGGGAATGAATTGTGTCGATTGCATTTTAAAGGTTGAAAGCGTTGAGAATCTGAACCGGGTAAGTATACTCGACTGGACTATCCAGCGAGGGGGTAAGGCCTCTACCGCCATGGTGGCCGCGGCCCGTCTCGGGGCAAAAACCTCCGTGATAACGAGGATTGGGCAGGATGAGGCTGGAGAACTCATCATCTCAGAGTTTAAAAGTATGGGGTAGACACGAGTAGAATCATTGTGCAAGAGGGATACAGTACTCCAATACTCTTCATACTCGTTGATGCCAAAGGTAGTCCTCGATGGATTGATGCTAAAGTATTAAAAGACTGTGTTCTCCCAGAGCCAGTAAAGCATATGGTTAAGTTAGCGGAAGCAAAGAACCAGTTTAAGAACACCATTATAAGAAAACATGTTGAGGGCGAGTTCGACTTCGTAACTGAAGGGAGAATACTCCTCCTGGATTGTTTTCAGCCCGAGTGTTTAGATGCAGCTATAGCTGCCAGGAAGAATAATGTTGAAACTTGTCTCGATATGTATTTTCACCCAAATCTGAAAGAACTTCTCCGAAACATAACATACTGTATACCATCTAGGAGAGCTGCTGCTGATTTCACTGGAGAAACTGATCCTGAAGCCATGTGCAGAAAGCTTCTTCGCCTAGGGCCTGAAGTGCCCGATTTGAAGAGGCTTTACGAGGCTATTCTTAGGAACGGTTTTTACTCATCATGCTAGCATGATTCATGGAGATTACACTAGGCCGATTCAAGATGCTTGTGAAATACTTGGAATAGAAATAGTCAGGGTCTAACCATGCTGTTTTGTTAAGCATGGTGCCGAACCCGTTGCTAATCCTTCTAAAGGAGACTTTCTAAAACGTTTTTAAACAGTGTTGACACCATAGGGTTTCATGCATGAATGGGCTTTAGCCGAATCGGTGATAAAAACAGTTCTAAGAATAGTTGATGAAAAAGGGATTAGAAAAGTCACCGAGATTAAAATAAAAATCGGGGAAATGCAGCAATTGGAATATGAAGTGTTCAGAGAAGCACTGGTGCAGCTGAAGCCTGTTGAGTTGAAGGACGCGGAGTTCATTATAGAGGTTGCGGAGACAGAGTTTAAATGCAGAACCTGCGGGCTTAAATGGCTTTTTCCAAAGAAGGAGCTTGGTGAAGACGTATTGGAAGCTATACATTTTCTCCCGGAGGTTTCTCACGCCTACTTAAGGTGTCCTCGGTGTGGAAGCCCGGATTTTGAAATAACTGGGGGCAGAGGGGTTTGGATCGAGAGTATAAGCGGAGTGGAGAAGAATGGTTGATCCGAGGATAAGCGTGATTGACGATAGGGTGAGGAAAGTAGGAAGGATAATTGCTGTTTCAAGTGGGAAAGGGGGTGTGGGTAAGAGCCTTCTGGCCTCCACGCTCGCGTTGATCCTGGCGGGAAAAGGCTATAGCACCGGGTTGTTCGACTTGGATTTTACAAGTCCTTCTACGCATGTTATTCTGGGTTTAAAAGAAACCCGGCCTTTGGAGGACAGAGGGATCATCCCACCAGTTGTCCATGGCTTAAAATACATGACGATAATTTACTATTCGGGTGGACGGGCAACACCTCTGAGAGGTATAGATTTTTCAAACGCGTTTATCGAATTGCTTTCTGTAACTGATTGGGGTGGATTGGATTTTCTAATACTGGATATGCCTCCAGGCATTGGCGATGCAACTCTCGACGTCATACGTTTAATGAGAAAACCTAGATTTCTAATAGTTACAACACCATCTCCACTAGCTTTTGAAACAGTTAAGAAACTCATAGGAATGCTGAGGGAGCTTGATATTCCTATAGTGGGTGTTGTCGAAAACATGAAAACAGGGTTTAGTAATATTCAACAAGAATATCGAAAACTTAACGTCAAGTTTCTAGGAGAAATACCTTACGACCCGGCGGTTGAGGAGAATCTTGGGAACGTAGACAGATTGTTGAAGACGGTTTTTGCAAAAGAGGCTGAGAAACTGCTCGAGCATTTAACGGGATAGTGATGAATAACGCATCACCCTGTTTCTCCAGAACGTAGGGCACTCTAATCTCTGTTGCATACGCAGTGACCCTTATACCCATGGCAAATAGGACAAGTGGGCACGTTTTGCCCGCTAGGATACCATCCGGCTTCCCTAGGCCCCAAGATTACGAAACGCGCTCTTCTATTTTCAAACTCTATATTAAGCTCATTTATGTTTCCGACGTCAGATGCTTCAACGAGGAAGCGCTTCTGGCCGAACAGGCCCTCCAATTCAGTCACATTCCAGCCAGGGGGAGTTCTCAGGCTTATTTCCGGCTCCACCTGTAGATTGTCCTTAAACACCCTTACCCCCAAGGTTTTCCCAACATTCGGGTAGATGACAGGCTCTCCATTGTAGTGCAGCCACACTTCATAGTTGTCAATGCTTCTCACAGACGAGTGGACATCGTTTTTCAAAGAGCCGATTGCTAGCTCGTTTCTCATAAGGAGCGACACGTAGTTCTCAGGCAGGATCGTGTAATCTCCGAATTTTACTTCCCGGTTCATCTCAAGCACTTTTTCCGCTAAAGCACTCACCCTATCGGTTAATTCAGACACCGTCTTGGGAGCATTATCCAGCCTAGTATACTTGTGGAGAACTATCTTCTCGCCGACTCCCTTTTTCCACTCTTCTGGAACAAGTTTCGTCCCAAGAAGTATTCCCAATAGTGAGCCAAGAGTTGCTCCAGTACAATCAGTGTCGTAGCCACAGTTAACAGCTTTACACAGCTTGTCGCCGAAATCCCTTCCGTAGAGCAGACCCAGTATGGTGAACCCGTGGTTTTGAACAGCATGACAAACACTATTATGCCCATACCAGTGGACTATTCTCTCTCTGGCTTCAGCCCACCTCACGTTGTTCCTGTAGCACCATAAGGCTTCTCTTATAACTCTCGATACCTGAGAGTGTATTGGAATCATGTTCAAACCTATCCTTATAAGAGTCTCAACATCCTTTATAATGAAGGCAGCGCTCTCAACAGCAGCCCAAAACATCTCGCCATACATACCCTCGCCACCGGAGTGGTCAAGACAGGAGTCTTTCCAAGCATAGGAGGCTGCAAGCTGCGGGTTTGCTGGGGCAATGCATGCCCATATTTCGCTTCTTATAGGTGAACCCATCTCATCAACATAATAGTTTTCGAAACAACCGGAAATCGGCGGTAGAAGGCCTCTTCTAAGGTTTCTCTGACAAAAACCGTACTCGTTCCAAGGATATGCTGAGAGATGCTTAAGCCAGTATTCTGCAAGCTTTTCAAGCTTAACATTAACCCCATTGTCCTCAAGCATCTTAAGCCATACTAGTTGAAAGTCAAGATCGTCATTTGGAGCAGCCTCGCTCACAGGTGTAGCATAGAAATTCAGGTCATTCACAAACTTCTTTCCTTCGAAGGGTGCGCCCAAAGTGCCTCCAATGTTCTTTCCAAGCCAGCAAGCGTAAACCTTGTCCCAGTATTCAGACCTTGAAAGTATTATCGGCTTATCCATTTATTTCCAATTAAGCTCACATGTTCTGATTTTTAAGTTTTAAAATCTTAGTGTCCAGCATATCATTTTTTCGCAGCAAGTTCATCAAGCAGTTGTGAAACCATTCTCACCCTCTCAATATCTGCAGGAGGAGGAAGCTCATCTGATATGCCGAGTATGAGCCGTGGAATAGCCTTCACGATCTTTCTTACAAATCGCTCCAACGTTTCAAAAGGCACGTCCGGAAGGAAAAGCAAGAAGGGTATGCCGTCTAAAACAACGATTTCATCCTTAAACTCTCTTGCAATATCTTCGACGGCCATGTCTCCAACGGGCTCAGGGGTTAAGGCTTCAACTCCATCAACCCCCGACCTGCGGAGTAAAGGGAGGAGGGGCTTCGCATAGCCGTCAACATGTATATGCACGTACTTGCCTCTTTTATGCAAGTATTCGCACCTCTTCTGGTAGATCGGCAGACAGAATTTCTCGAACAGCCTTGGAGAAGTTAATCTAACATCGATGTTCTCTCCCAAGTTAAATATTTCAATCGGAGAATTACCCATTAGCTCAAAGAACTTATCGTTATATCTTTCAATAGCATTCATAATATCTTCAAGCCTATCATATCCTTCAATGTATAGGAATCTCATTGTTCGAGTGAAACCCATGTAGTCCAGTATTAGTGCTTGAAGAGGCGAGTGTGGGAAAAAGAAGGAAACTATTCCCTGGTCCTTTACGTTCTTCTCCAACTCCCGGTAAACCGCCTGGTTAAACCTGACTTCAGCACTGTCCAGCAAGTAGGATAAAGCCTTAAAATCATCAACGGTTTTCAAAAAAATACTCTAGTTTTCTCGAAGACAGGCCCCATTCGTCAGTTTTAGCTACTTCCTGAAGCGTGCCGACGGGTGTCTTAATTCTCGTCCTAACGATGTTTCCGTTTCTCTCAACATTAAACTGAACGTCATCCTCATATGACACTTCCACAGCAGTTTTCACGAAGTATCCCGAGTAGCACCTCCAGCTTGCTCCAAGATCCATGCAAACATCAGCAAGACTAGCCTCCTCATATTTTTTAGGAAGCTTTCCACTCTTCTTTGCCACGTAATACCAGTATTCATGCCTTATATTCCAAGAAACCTTGTCCACCTGTCTTCCCTTAAAGACCGCTAGGATTCTTTCACGAGCGTTCAAAGCAGCATGTTTTTGCTAAAGAGCATTATAAATCTAGCGTTATCCTATTTCCTTAGCCTGATTGTTTTTATTTCCCACGGTGCAAGTTTGACTTTGAGCAAGCCTTCTTGAAGCGTAAGCCTTGTCAGGTTTCTTTCAAGCAAATCTGTTTCAACAGCCTCTCCAATGGGAAAACCCGGAGTGATTTCTGCTTCACCGCCTTCTCCAGTCGCATCGTAAATCCTGATTATGATGCCATCCGAATCCTCAGCCGTCTTTAGACAGGACAACACTATGTTCTCAGGATTTATTCTCATGAACGACGCTTCCTCTGGAAGATTTCCCTGAGAGGCTCCGCCACTCACAACAACTGTTTCAAGCGGATGGTTCAGCTCGTATCCTCTTCTGAAGGTAAGTGCCTTCCTCCAGTCCCCTCTGTGAGGATACAAAGAGTACCTAAGCTCGTGATGACCTTGATCCGGATTTGGGTCTGGACTATAACTTGTCCTGAGAATCGTCATCCTCATTGTATTACCCTGCACATCAAACCCGTACTTGCAGTCGTTCAGCAAGCTGACACCATACTCGTCGTCTGAGAGGTCAACCCATCTTAAAGCAGGAAACTCTCTTCCATCAGCAGTTCTTGAAATGCTTCCGAAAGGTATTTCAAAGGTTGCGGTGGAGGTTCCTAAGATTGGTGTGAAAGAGACTTTCAACATGGGGGCGTCGGTGAACTCGTCAGAAACTTCATGCCAATCAACAGTTGTGTTAAAATCAATCCTAGGGATGCCTGCGTACAGCATTATTTCTTGAGTTATTGTTGAACCCCTATATCTCCTTATAGTTCGGATCCTCGACATCACCGGGCCCTTTTCAACAGCTTTTACCTCTGATCCAGTAAGCAGGTTCTCCACCTTAGTTATAGGACCTATTATCCAGGCTGACATTCTGTGAGGAGCTTCATGGAGTACTTGAAACAGGTTGCTAAACTCTGGCCGTGTAGCCTCGTGTCTAAAAGCCTTAGTCACAAACCTGCCTTCCTTCTTATCGTAAACCGACTCTATTGCTCCAGAATCCTGGTCTACCTCAATCTTGAAAAACTCGTTTTCAAGCACTGTCTGCTTTTGCCCAGATCGATAACACTCCTCCTCTCCTCCTTCAACAAGATAATAGGTTGAATAGCCTAGACTCGGCACTTCAGCGATGAAAACCAACTCATCGCCATTGATTTGAGCAGGATATTGCTTTCCACGCGTATCCCTAACAACCGGGTTTCTTGGAATCATTTCTCTAGATATTTTAACTTTTGCAACATCCTTCCTATCCCAAGCAAGAGTGTTGAACACCACTATTGCTAACCCTTCCTGAGAGAATTTTATTCTTTCAGCTATCTTCTTCATGGATTTATCTAAGGTTTCCTTTGCTGCTGCAAGTACTTCCTCGGCCAGACGGTTAGAGTACAAGTAGGCTTCGTGAAATGCACTTCCATCCAGAATGTCGTGAAACTGGTTAAACAATGTTTTCTTCCATGCCTCTTCAAGTTTTTCTCCAAGATGTTCGCCAGCGATTGCTGAAAGCTTTTCAGCATCAACCAAATATCTTTCACACAGCCTGTTGTAACGCTTAATGTCAGCATGAGTCGTATAGCAACCGTCGAAAGTAAAGTTGAGCTCATCCCTAACTACCGGTAATTCTGATTTCACTTTTGAAACCTCGTTGAAAAACTGGTGCGTCGAGCTGAAGGCTACGTCGGGGAGGACTGGCTTTTCACGTATTTTCATCGCAGCCTTAATATCCTCGATGGTTGCACCACCACCATGGTCCCCAACACCGTAAACGAACATGCTTGTTTTCAAGCCGTATTTCTCATGTAGGAGTTTCGCGGTTTCAACTATGTTTCTAGGAGTGATCGTGTTGTTGTAAACACTGTTGAAGGCAAGCAGTCTTGAGCCGTCTGGCCCCTCCCAATAGAATATTGGA
>JAAOZP010000004.1 GCA_011605725.1 Nitrososphaerota archaeon
AGCCAGCACTTGACTTTATGTGTTTCAGACGCCTCTACTTCAGGGGGTTCCTCTCTCCTGCAAACATCCATGGCGTGTGGACACCTCGGGTGAAACCTGCAACCAGGCGGAGGATCAAGAAGACTAGGAGGCTCCCCTGGAATATGACTAAGCTTCTTGGTGGAGCGTAATGTTGGTACACTTGCTAAAAGTAATTTGGCATACGGGTGTAGAGGCTCGCTTAAAAAATCTTCAAGGCTTGTTAACTCTACTATCTTTCCGGCATACATTATGGCGATCCTATCAGAAAGCTCCGTGCTTAGCGCAATATCATGCGTAATAAATATGTAGCTGATTTTAAGCTCAGATTTTATATCCTTTAACATGTTCATTATGTTCGCCTGAGTTATAACGTCTAGGGCTGAAGTCGGCTCGTCGAGAATAACTATTTCTGGATTTGTTACCAAAGCCATTGCTATCAAAACCCTTTGCTGCATGCCTCCACTAAGCTCAAAAGGATACCTGTCTATGAAAGATCTGCTTATTCCTACAAGCGATAGAAGTTCCAATGCTTTTTCAATCGCGTCTTTTTCAGGAATACCTCCATGAATCACAAGTGGTTCTGCTACCTGTTCCCCTACTTTAAGCAAAGGGTTTAAGGAATCCATCGCTCCCTGAAAGACGATCGACATTTTCTTCCATCTGATTTTTTTCTTAAACTCGTCATCTCTTAGAGTCACAATATCCATGCCGTCAATAAATATGCTTCCATCGTATTTTGCTACATTCTTCGGAAGCAGCCTCATTAGAGCTCTGGCTAGAGAGCTTTTACCGCATCCGGACTCTCCAACTAAAGAAACTGTTTCTCCCTTCTTAAGGTTAAAACTTATATCGTCTACAGCTTTCACTATTCCCTTTCTGGTACTATAGTGGAGACAAAGACTTTTCACCTCCATCAATGAATCCAACATTCTTCCTACCTATATGAAACTACCGTTCCTCCAGCTTTTTATAAATTTTTAGAAGAGATGTATTAATGTTAAGCTTAATCTGCAATAATGTTTCTATATGGTTCATGAATAGACTTGTCAGCGTCAATGTCAAGAAACCTGGTTTATTTTTTAGGGCATTAACCTAGTTTAAGGTTCATCGTATGAAGCCTGTCGTTTAAAAAGCTTTATTTTCTCGAGACACTCTTCCTCTTTGTCGCAGTCGGTAACAAGCCTTTCAAACGGGCAAACGTCATTCCTCATTCGGTTAAGGATTTCAGGAACCAGTTTTTCATATTCGACGCTCACATTCCTCTCCAGCAGTGCGTCTAAGCCCTTGTTGCTTATCACTTCAGCATAAACTTCAGCAATATTGGCATATCTGCAGAGCATTGCTGCTGCCCTGCCAACGACTTTATCAGCCATTGCCGCTCCGGATAGTTCCACGCCATATTTTTCAATAGCCTCGACAAGCCCCATAACGCCATACTTCTTAGTTGCATGAACAACTATTCCTGGTTTAACTATAACTAGGCTGAAACCATGGTTTTTCAGAATTCTTTTGGCTGTTTCCAAACCATCCATTTTTCCCGCAGCCTTATTATACTCTGCTCTTAGTGCAATATAAGGCTGTTGTTCCCTCGATGATCCTGAATGGAAACAGTCCTCTAAGCGTTTGAATAAGATTTTTAAGCATGGGTTTCCAATTGGCTGCAAAATGAAATATAGACGGTTCGGAAAATTGGATTGGCAAGTGTCAGCCCTTGGATTCGGAGCCATGAGGCTCCCAGTAATAGGCAACGATCATTCCAAGGTCGATGAGCCTGAAGCCATTAAGATGATAAGGTACGCTATAGATCACGGCGTCAACTATGTTGATACTGCCTATCCGTATCACGGGGGAAATGGTGAAGTTGTCGTAGGCAAGGCCTTAAGAGATGGCTACAGGGAGAGGGTTAGGCTTGCAACCAAAATGCCTCTCTGGAGCATAAACTCGCGGGGGGATATGGATAGGATTTTTGAAGAACAGCTTAAGAAGCTTCAGACAGATTATGTGGACTTCTATCTCCTCCATGCTTTAGACAGGGAAAGGTGGGTTAAAGCTAAAAGCCTTAACGTTTTCGACTGGGCTGAAAGAATTATTTCAGAAGACAGGATTAAATATCTCGGATTCAGCTTTCATGATGATTACGGGGTTTTCAAAGAGATAGTGGATGAGTATGACAAGTGGACTCTCTGTCAAATACAGTACAATTATGAGAACGAAGATGTTCAGGCTGGAACAAGAGGGTTGAAATATGCTGCTGGAAAAGGCCTCGCAGTAGTTATAATGGAGCCTCTTTTAGGAGGGGCTTTGGCTAATCCGCCTCCGGCTGTGAAGCAGATCTGGGATGAAGCAGGTAAGGATCCTGTTGAAATGGCTCTTCAATGGCTCTGGAACAAGCCCGAGGTCTCGGTAGTTCTAAGCGGCATGAGCACGATGGAGCAGGTTAAGAGAAATATTGAGTTTGCCTCAAGGTCTGGGGTAGGAATGCTTACAGAGGAGGACCTTAAGCTGGTGGCAAGAGTACATGCCACATATAAGAAACTTCGTCCTATCCCATGTACAAAATGTGGCTACTGTATGCCGTGTCCAAACGGCGTAGATATACCTTGGAACTTTGAGGTTTACAACAATGGTGTTGCATACAACTCTATGGGTGCGAGCAAATGGGCATACAACAATAATATTCCGGCTGATAAGCGGGCGAGTGCATGCGTGGGCTGTAGGACCTGCGAGGAGAAGTGTCCACAGAAGATTAAGATCAGCGAATGGATGCAGAGGATCGATAAGGAATTAAGATTCCAGCCGCCTGGAACGTGACGCTTAAAACCTGAAACCCGCGTCCCGGTCAGTTATATGCTGCCTAGGGTTTTCAATACTGCGATATGTTTCGCATGCTAGGCTCAAAGAGGCTTGAAGAGCGGCGTGTAATGTTTTCGTCAACCATGTTGGAAAGGTAACGGGCTTTCGCTCAAGGTGAAGGTTAAACATGTCCCCTCCAACGAGGATGTTGTGAGCGTTGGTACAGATGTTCCACTCGGAGCCCCAGCCTGTTTCAGCAAAGTTTAAATTAAAATTTAAATGGTTCAAACCGGAAAAAAGATGAGGAGGTTTCTTAAACTTCCTACAAACCCTATCGAAGTTAATCCGGATAAGAAGATTAGTCAACTGGTTGATGAAATGATGTTCACAGGTTTTCAGGGGAGAAAGGTTGCTGAGGTTGTTCAAGTATGGTCTAGAATGCTTAAGAAAAGAAACATCGTGATATGGTTCGGCCTAGCTGGCGCTATGGTTCCAGCTGGGATGAGGAGAATCATATCCTACTTGATTGAGAGGAGGATGATTGATGTAATTGTTTCAACTGGGGCGAACCTTTACCATGATCTCTTCGAAGCCCTGGGTGGCAAGCATTATGTTGGAACCCACTTGATAGATGATGTTAAGCTGAGGAGAGAGAGAATAGATAGGATTTATGATGTTTTCGCGGATGAGAAAAGGTTTTACGCTACTGATCTTTGGATAGAAAAGTTTTTCGCCAGGACGCTTAGGGATGATTACCCTTATTCATCTCGTGAAGTGCTCTATCTTTTAGGGAAGTTTTTAAGCAGGCATGCTAATGATAAAGATTCAATTCTTGTAAACGCCTATAAGAGTGGTGTTCCAATATTCTGCCCAGCGTTCGGAGATAGTTCCCTTGGTTTCTCGATAATGTTTTCTAACAGGAGGGCTAGGGTTGCAAGCATCAACGGGAAGAAGATTCTTCTTAAGAAGAAGAGGATAATCGTCGATTACCTTAAGGATGTTGACGAAAGTTCCAGGATAACCGAGAAGGCGAAGCAAACCGGTGTTATATACATAGGTGGAGGTGTACCCAAGAACTTTATTCAGCAAACAGCTGTGATAGCGAGCTACCAGACTAGACATGATAAAAGCCATAGTTACGCGATACAGATCTCCACAGACATGCCGCAATGGGGAGGCTTGTCAGGATGCACTTTCGAGGAGGGGCAAAGCTGGGGCAAAATCGGGTTCAGAGCACAGAGGGTTCAGTGTTACGCTGACGCCACGATAGTGCTTCCCTTCATAGTTCATTCTTTAAGCGAGAAGTTTAGGAGACTTAGAAGAGATGTTCCTGTTTTCGAATGGAGGGGTAGCGATTTGAAGATAACTTATGGAAGGATGCGGCTTTAAACTAGACAATAGCCTCGCCCCTTTCAGTCAGAGAATAGTACTCCCTCTTCCTACCCATGACTCTCTTAGCTTCCACTCTTCTAACATACCCTTTTTCAACGAGGTTGGAAAGATGCTGATAAACAGTCGGGATCTTGACGTTCACGCCATATTTCTCTCTCAACCCTCTCCAAACCTCATAACCATACATGTTTTTTTCAGACAGCAGCTTCAGGATGGCTGTCTTAGTTGACCCGAGTCTAATGCCTCCGCTCAACTCTTCTATCAACATGCCTAGGTTTGACTTCCTGTACGCTATTTCCCTCATAACTCTTGGATCCTTAAGGCCGCTTCCCGTCACGACGCAAACTATTCTAGAGTCTCTCTCTACCTCTCCGTTTCTAACCAGCTTCACTAATCCTGCTAAAGCAAGGCTTCCAGCTGGTTCTGCAAGTATCCCTTCTTTCTCAGCCAGCAGGCTTATGGCTTCGAAGATCTCTTTTTCACTAACGGATACTGCTAAGCCGTCTGTCTGTCTTATCGCTTTAAGGGCAGCGTTTCCAAACCTGGGGTTAGCAACGTTAAGGTCGAATATTCTGCTTCTCGGCTCAGCTTCAGCCTCAACTGTGTCGAAGCTTTTTTCAAAAGCCTTAACTATAGGCTTACAATCTTCCGGCTGGACTCCAACTATCCTTGTGCTTTCCTTAATCACATCTAGCTCCCTGAGCTCCATCATCATTTTGTAGGTTGCATAGGCGAGACCTCCCTCCCCCATTGGGAGAACCACGTAGTCAGGTGGTCTCTCGCTAAGCTGCAAGAGTATTTCAAGCATAATGGTTTTCTTAGCCTCGTTTATTAACGGATCATGCTCAACCGCAACGATAGCCCCCTTCACAGCGCGTTTCTCAAAAGAGTTGACCACGTTGACCTCCGCGCCGTATATTATCATCTGACAAAGTTTTCCAACGTCTATCGTGGGCTTAACCTGAACATGCGTTTTTAAACCGGCTTTAGAGGAGTATGCCGCCAAAGATGCGCCAAGATTCCCAGTCGAATAAGTGAATACTCTTTCGTAACCGAGACTCAGGGCGACGGATACGAATAGGGCTGAGCTTCTGTCCAAATAGGAGCCAGTAGGCTCTACAGTCTCATCCTTAATCCAAAGCTCTTCAACCCCGATGCTTTTCTCAATCCTCATCCCGTGCTGGAGCATTGTGTTTCCCTCTCCGAGAGAGACTCTGAACTTTCTCTCGACAGCCGGCAGTATTCCGCCGTATCTCCATATTCCATGCTCCCCGGGCTCCTCTACGAAGGATGGTTTAATCTCCAGTGTTAATCCTTGTCCACACTTGTCACACAGCTTCCTCTCCACATTGAAACTGTAGGCTGCTCCGCAGCCCGTGCATCTTAGAACATGGTTCAAAGCTATGCCTCATTCTAATATATAGGGAGATACTTATACATTTCCTCTTTGCTTGCAGCAATCGTTTTCCCCGCCAATAAGGATCCGGCTCAGCGAAACCCTTATCGCCGCTTAAAAAACCTTATGCATGGCTGATTAGGCGATTGTAGCAATCGTTTTATAATCCTCCTGTATTAGACTCATAGATGCAAAAACCGGGTTCGAGAATGGTTCTAACTCTAGCAATACTTATTATAATGGTTGTCTACGTAAGCCTGCTTATGGTCCAACGGGCTGGGAGAAGAGTGCCGCAGGGAAATTCAAGCAGCATCGAGGAGTATTTCAAAACAGTTCCTCTTGAGAAACTGGAGGTTAAGTTCTTCGGATGGGTTACGCCCGACGATGAAAGCATCAACAGTTTTCTGGCTTACGCTGACAAGTTCACCTGGGTTTCTCCAACAGGCTCGATAGTCAATGAGCACGGGGTTTTCACCCCCAGAGTCGACAGTAGGATTGTCGAGGCTGCTAGAAGGAGTAACGTAAGTGTTGTTCCGCTTGTAGCAAACTCAGGCTTCGACAGGAGCTTGGCTCACAGAATCCTTACGGATCCTGAGGTTAGGAGACGCACGATAGAAGACATAGTCAGCTTCGTTGTCGAGAACAATTTTTCAGGGATCAACATTGATTACGAGAATATTCCTCCTGAGGATAGGAGCGCGTTAAACTCGTACATGAGGGAGCTGGCTTCAATTCTACACTCCCACGGGAAGATTGTTACTATAGATGTCTCAGGCAAAACTTGGGACGATACGTCCGGGTGGGGTGGCGCATGGGACTACAGGGCTCTCGGCGAGGCCTGCGACTACGTCTGCATAATGTGTTATGATTATCATTGGTCTGGGAGCGAAGCGGGCCCCATAGGACCCTTAGACTGGCTCAGGGAAGTCGTTAAATACGCTCTTTCAACAATACCGAGGGAGAAGATAGTAATCGGCATTCCCTTCTACGGTTACAGGTGGCTCGGTAGAAACGGTGTTGGCCTAACTTTTAAACAAGCCTTGGAAACTGCTAAAAGCGTTAACACGCTGGTTTTTTTCAGCGAGAAGGATGGTGAATACCATTATTCTTACGACTCGTATGAAGTTTGGTTCCAAGGTGCAAAATCAGTTGAGCTTAAGATTTCCACCGTACTTTCACACGGAATAGATAAGATTGCTGCTTGGAGGGTTGGACAGGAGGATCCAAGGGTCTGGGAGGTTATAAGTAGGAAGCCTTAGCTCTCTCGTGAGAGCTGTCTCCTTCGTAATCTTATCCTCCTTAAATATTCTGATGAACTCCGTTAGCAATAGTATTATTAGAAGGATAATCAGCAATATTCTGCCGAGACTAGTATTTGCCAGCAGCAGGATGAAGCCGACGAGGTGTATTTTTACGCCGATCCATTTCCCGATAATATCCTCAGCGCTTGGATTATAGCTGTCCGGGTAAGCATTATAATCTCCTTTTGTAACATATCGCTTACCGCCGTGCTGGTCTATTTTGATCCCAATTATGCGGTGGACAATATTCTTCCCTGAATATGGATTCCTATAGATGATTACATCGCCCACCTGGAGGTTCTCCTTCCCGCTTAAAAGCAGTAGGTCTCCAGGGAACAGGGTTGGATACATGCTGCTGACATACCAGGGGCTCATGTCTATCTCTACAACAGCCAGCGGGCTGCTGGTGCCCATCAGGCTGTTTAAAAAAGATATTGACACCGCTATTATTACTACTGGAAGTATGATCGTTGTCAGGAAAACATTTAAAGTTTCCTTAACCCTCTTATCCATCTTCTATAGCCCATCTACTCTTCCTCTACTTCAACATATCCTGTTTCAAAAGCCTCTCTGGATTTTCCCGGCCTGGCTGTTTCAGCCTCTTTTCTAAGCCTGACTAAGGAGTATAGGAGAATTGCTAATCCAAATACGAAGCCCATGGAGGACCCTACTGTTTTAAGAATGTCAACCTGCTCTTCCCATTCGGTGATTTTAAGGAGCCATGACTCCGTTATTTTAAATGTCGCTTTAACAACACTATTATCAAGAATGGTTGCGTTAACCACGTATGTGCCGTTAGCAGTTATCATGAGATCCTTAGTGTGATTCCCCGCGTTAAAACTGTTTTGAATAATACTGGCGCTGCTCTTCTCGAAAACCAGTACGTTGATCGTACCGTTAGTTGCAACATTAAGACTCACTTTATACTGTTCCCCCCTAGTTGGGTTTAAAGGAACCTCCATTATCTTCTCCATACCAGTTATGATCTTGGAGATGGGTCCGTACTCTTGTGGTGGACAAGGTATTGAAACCTCCTTAGGAGTAAGCATGGTGATGGGTTTTCCATTAAAAAGCATGTTGACTACGAAGGGTGATGAGACAGATGCAAGTATCATGCCTACAATAGCCATTATCAAACATTTCTTACCAATATCCATTTCTTCCTCACCCTTCTACTTTCTCCAACCTTCCGTTTCTTTCAACCAGTAAAAATACGTGTTTAACATCAACTTGACTGAATTTTTCTTTGACGATGCGCTTAGTTTCCTCCATGTGTTTCCGTGCATACTCCTCATTCTTAAAGATTATCTTTACAGAGTACGGGTCGCCTTCTTTCACCTTCTTCTTAAGCTTCTGCCTGAATATTTTTGCCTCCTGCTCGTCAGCCAAGTATACTTTCCCACTGGCGATCTCATCGTTGTCGTGAATGACGCTAATAGCTTTAGTGTATTTATCAGGCTGTCCTGTTTCAACTATTTTAAGCAAAGGGGTTCCTCGTGAACCAAAGGTGTTGGAGATTTAAGGTTTACGGTTTAAGCAAAACTGTTTTACGAATTAAAAAATATTTCCAAGTTAATGCTTGATCTCTATTTCCGAATGGCAATGTCTTCGACATTTAATGAAGTAGGCATGAGCCTAGGCATCAGGTTTATATACCGACTTGTCAACTTGTCTTAAACGCATGAATTCCTTTGAGATATTTGAAGCAGCTTCTAAAAGCAGGCTTTTTAAAGATCCATATGTTGAGAAAATATGGGCGCTGATAAAAGATAAAAGCCTTTTTTCTAAATCTGCAGATTATTTAATTAAGCTTAGAAAAAGCCTTCTTAGGGATGCGCTAAGCTATTTTTCAAGGCATAGTGATTACTATCGGGAGCTTTTCGAGAGGCTTCGAATAAGCCCTGGTGAAGCCGAGCTGGAAGACTTGGCGAGGCTCGCAATCCCATCTGATATTCTCCGGGGAGAAGGGCACAAACAATTTCTGATCAAGGATGTGGAGGAAAACGGTGAGTATTTTATGTCAAGCGGGACAACAAACCCTAATCCCGTAAAGGTCTACAGGAGTCCTCTCGACCTGGCTATAATGATAACGGGCAATACCTATCTTTTTGAATATGTATATGGGAAGGAGGTTGAAGCCGGAAAGGGAGTTGCGCTCTTCATGGCTGCTCCAGAGCTCAGGTATAGGCTTAACTTCGTGGCTTTCGTTCATCTAACTCTAGAGTCCAAGAAAATCCCCCTTCTCTACGGTATGAACCTGATTGAAGGCACTACGGATGGAAAGCCATGGCAGAAGCTTGTGCCGAATCAGGAGAACATTCTACGTTTCCTGAGAAGCAGGGAAGAGCCGAAACTACTCTTCACCGCACCAGCCGGTGTCTACTTGCTGTCTAAAAAGTTTGAGGAAATGAATATTGTTCAGAGACTTGTATACAAGTTGTTGAGAATCCTCCCGATAAACCTCGGTAAGGGAGGGGTAATTGTAACGGGTGGTGGCACCAAGGGTTTTTCCGACCTGCCGCCCTATGACAAAATAGTGGAATTCTCTAGAAAATACTTTGTTTCACGTGGGCAGGACGGGAGCAGGCAAACTGTTCCATTCATGGATGTTTTCGGAATGACTGAAACATTAACCGCCATGCTTGATAAGTTTGGAGAAATGGATAAGATACCTCATCCTCTCTCCGAAGTATTTATTCTAAATCCAAAAACCTTTGAGTTAGATAGGGATGACTACGCTGAAGGAATTATTGGAATATTTAATCCTTTCACGACATCTTGGCTGGAGGTTTTTTATCCTGGCGACATAGTGCGGAGCCACCCTTCCAACAGGTACTACGGGAAGGAATATGTATATGTGAGGCGGCTTAGTGTTGACGAAGGTTGGAGTCTCCAGAGAGCATGTGGAGGAACACTGGAGGAATTAATGGGTCGAAGCTAGTTGGAGAATATGCTCGAGCTTAAGCCGCTTTGCAGTCATGAACATACTACTGTGGAGAAGAAGCAAGGCAATTATAGAATCCTGGAGATTAGCAGCGAGAGTATTCAGAAGATCTTGTCAGGTGGTTCAACAATCCAGGAAAGGCTTTCAAACATTGGGATCCGAAAAAGACTCAGGGTAATAGGGGAGATAGGTGAAATATGGAGGGAGAGGCTTAACAGCGGCAGATTTGAAGAGTTGAAAAGAATTCTAGTAAAAACAACGGGATACTGTGAGAAGCTTATAGAAATGGAGTTTTCACTGGTCCCAATAGTTTTAAACGAGGATAGCATCAAGAAAAACTTGGAGTGTTCGCCTGCGAGGAATATTGAAGTGCTTGAAAGATTTGTTGAAATCAATGATGGTGAAAGCTTTAGAATTGTTCCAGCAGGTCCGGTTTTAATAATAAGCTCGGGCAACTCGCTCCTCCCCTCCTTCATTCCTTCTGCAATATCCCTGGCTGCTGGAAACCTCACCATATTAAAACCGTCGCTTTCAAACTATTTAGGAATAGTCGAGGCATATGGAATACTATCGGAATTAGCCTCGGCTTCCGAGGAGGCGAGGATGATGATGGACGCGCTGATAATAAGCTACTTCACGCACGACAGTGTTTCACTAAGACGCCTCTTGGGCGAGTCGGAAATCGGCGTGGTGAACTTTTGGGGAGGTGAGCCTGCGAGAAGCAGCATTACAAAAATTGTTTCAGAAAACCCTAATCATCCAAGGATCGTTGTCAACGGGCCTTTAACAGGATGCGCCCTTATACATGAAAAGTCGGCTGGCGAGGAGGTTGCTAAAGCCCTGGCAAAAAACATTATACTCTATGATCAACAGCTATGCAGCTCCCCAACCTTAGCGTTTTTCATAGGCTCTTGGCAGAACGCTTTTTCCTTCACCCGTATGGTTGAACAGTTCTTGGAAGAAATAGGAGTGGAATACGAATCTGTCTTAGACGATGCGAGTGTTTTCCTCACGCAATCCGCAAGAAGGATTCTACAGTTGAAGGGTTCTCACGTTTTTTCTTCGAAAAACATCAAGAATTTTTGGACACTCGTATTGTCAAAAGGGGGGAGTGTTCTGGATGAAGTGGTTAACCACCTTCCCGGCTTTAACATTTATGTGCGCAGAAGGTTTCTGGAGATTGTGGTTGTGGATTCGGTTGAAGAGGCGCTGGAGCATATTAAAAGAATTTCCGGTTCACCGGCCTTTAAAGGCATCGACGGGATTCAAACCGTCGGATACTCGATTATCACGGAAGAAAAGGAGAAGGTTTTTGAAAAGCTGGCTTCACTCGGAATCTACAGGATTGTGCCGCTGAGCGACATGTCCATGAGGAGCGCCATCGAACCGTATGACGGGTTTACTCTGCTCTCCGCGTTTACCAAGATAGTTTATCATAGGGATGAGAAAACGTTTCTGAAGCCATGAGGATACTTGTAACCGGAGCCTCGGGTTTTCTGGGTGGTCATCTTGTTGAAGAAATGGTTTCAAAAGGATACGATGTCATCGGCATGGTTAGAAAAAGCAGTAATACGGGTTTTCTGAAAAGCTTGGGTGTGCAGCTTAGGACCGGGGATCTCACGGTCCCAGAAAGCCTCAGTCAAGCCACTAAGAATATTGATATTGTTATTCATCTTGCAGCATACTATACTTTCTTCGGTAAAAAGGATTTGTATAGGAAGATTAACGTTGAAGGCACAAGGATGCTTCTTGAGGCTGCTTTAACCAATGGTGTGAAAAGATTCATCTATTGTAGTTCTACTGAAGCAATAGGTCCTGTTAGAAACCCGCCGGCGGATGAAGACTCCCCGCCTAATCCTTCTTACGAGTATGGAAGGTCTAAGCTTGAGGCTGAAAAAGTAGTTAGGAGTTACTGTGGCAGCATTGAATACTCGATCATCAGGCCATCTGGAATATATGGTCCAAGGAATGTGAACGACGTTTCCTACTGGTTTATCACAGCCTTCGCGAAAAATGCTCTTCCAACCAGGATCATTGTTGGTGATGGGAAAAACCTTATTCAATTTGCTCATGTTAAAGACGTGGTTCAAGGTTTTCTCCTAGTGCTTGAAAAACCAGAAGCGTCCAAAAATCAGACTTATTTCATAAGCGAGGACAGGGCTTATACTTACCTTGAAGTCTATAAAATCTTGGCAGCATTATGCAATAGGGAACCTCCTAAGATACATGTTCCACCCGTAGTTGCAAAAACCTTAGTAATGCCGGTGGAACTGTTCAACAGGCTTAGGGGAAAAGTTGATTTCACTTGGAGGATAAGTATCGTTGATGACCTTACCTCCAACAGAGCCTACAGTGTGAGCAAGGCAATGAGGGATCTCGGGTTTAGGCCAAAATACGATCTTAAGACGGGGCTGAAAGAGACTATAGAATGGTACAGGGAGAACGGTTACATCAGCTAGTTATTAGGACCTGGCGAGGAACAATTTTATCTTTAACCGTTCTGTACATACATAAGCATAATGGAGATTAGAGTACTCTTAGGGACCGTTGACAGCTCAATCGTCGACTCCGACGCAGTTGTAGCTATAGATGTCTTACGTTCCTCTACGACAATATTGACTGCTTTAGCGAATGGTGCTGAAAGCGTTATTCCGGCTGCATCAACAGATGAAGCCCTAAGCATAGGATCGAAGTTTCAAGCACTAGTCGGCGGGGAGGTTAACAGCGTTAGGCCTCCAATGTTTCAACTCGGAAATTCGCCTCTGGAATATGTTCGGGAAAGAATAGGTGGGAAAACAATTGTGCTCTATACTTCCAGTGGAACCAGGCTCCTGAGGTTCCTGATGGCTGTTTCGAAAAAAGTTCTTGTGGGCGCGGTGGTCAACGTCTCCTCCTTGGTGGAACACTTGGAGAAAACGGGTTTTGACAGGGTGACCATCATTACGGCAGGTAGAATCGGTTCCCCAGCACTTGAAGACTCATATTGCGCTGGCCTCATCGTTAAGAATCTCTCATGGAGGAAATGCGACAGGAATGCGGAGATTGTGATGAAGATTGCTGAACTCGACATAAATATCGTGAAGAAGTCGCTTCATGCTTTGGAGCTAGTTAAACTCGGATTAGAGAGGGATGTTGACTACTCTCTTACTCCTGACAGTGTTAGAGTCGTGGCTGCAGCTGTTCCTTTCAAGGGATGTATCCGGCTCCTTTAACAACTCCTTTCTTCAACATTCTTCTTTGCTCCTTGTTCTGCTCATATATTCTAACAGCCAACGAGTGTGAACAAATTCTCCTCTTTAAATAACCTAGGCAGCTGCAGTTGTAATTGCCATACGCATCTCTAGAAACTATGTAAACCCCGTGATCGCCTTTAACTTCATAACTGGATTTATCCAGCTGGCTGATCCTCTTCTCTCTGAGAATCGTCCTCGCCTTCAACACGAGCTTCTCCACTCCTGTCGCTTCCTTCTTACCGCTTTCTTCACCCATTTCCTCAAGACCTCTGTTCAGATAGCTTCATCCAAGCGTTTTTAAGATTTCCATGAGTGTTATGATGCCTAAATCGCCTGGGAAACCGGGTATAGATTAAGACAAGCTGGTAAGCCCCTCTGGAAACTCCAATCCAAAGTCTGAAATTCTCTTCTTAACCATGTTCATTATCTTCCTGCCTGTGAGCCTCCTAATGTTGTTCGGCCTCAGTATTCCTATGTCTGTCACGATTGCCGTTACGAATTTCGGCGGAGTCACGTCGAAAGCAGGGTTGAAAATTCTCACCTGTCCTCTTCCAGGCTCATGTGTCACAATGCTTTCTGAAGGTGGCCACTCTTCCAAGGCTTTTTCGGAAATCAATCCCCTACTCTTCATGTCTTTCGCGATCAGGCTGTAAGGGTATGTTACTTCATCAATGCTTCTCTCCTCAATCTCTATGTCGCTTCCCTTTTTAACGTCAAGCGATATTGTAGAATAGGAGGTTGCGTAGTAAAAAGGCGCTTTGAAATACTTGAAAAGCCTAGCGATATCGGCTGAACCCACCTTGTTAGCTACTGAACCGTCTCTAGCCACTCTGTCAGCCCCCAGAATAGCCTTATTCACACCCAGTCTCTCGAACGATATTGAAACCATATTGTCGGTAATTATTGTTGTAGGAATCCCAACCCTTTTCAGCTCCCACACGGTCAACCTATATCCTTGACTCCTTGGTCTCGTCTCTTTTGAGACAACCTTAACGTCAACACCGTTTGAGTACGCTTCCTCTATTATGCCTAAAGCATGTCCCATCAATGTGGAGGAGAGGCTTCCGCCGTTGCAGTGCGTCATGATAACGTCGCCGTTTCTCACGATCCTTAAGCCGTAGGTACGCATATAGTAGTTTAAAGCCATGTCCTGGGCAAGTATGAAGTCTGAGATTTTGCGTAAAGCATCAATGGTTTTCTCCAGGCTTTTCGTCTCATCGTAAATCTTCTTACAATAGTTGTAGGCTAGCAGCGTGGCCCAAGCCAACGGGGCTGCAGTGGGCCTTGCGTAAGCTATTTCCTGAGCCATCTGGCTTAACTGTCTAAGCGGGTCTGACCCATGCTTAGCCTGCAAGGCGCCTACAAGCAGGGTGTAAGCACCGGCAACACCTATTGCCTGAGACCCTCTCACAACCATGTTTTTTATTGCCTTAACTCCATCCTTCCAGTCGCCTATTTCCTGTGTAGTGACTTCGAAAGGAAGCTTATTCTGGTCTAGGAGAATAAGCTTGTCTTTCTCATGATTATACCAGAGGGTTACTGGGAGGCTCGTCTTCTTATGCAGGGGGAGGCCCAGCGCAGGGTCCTCATCAAGCCCCAGCCTGTCTGAAACATGTTTCAAGTACTCCAATTCAGGTTTTTCAATCACCCGGGAAGTTTTTATCTTTATCCCCTTTTAAGCATCAGGGATGAGACGTGACGTTGGAAGGAGGGAGGCGGGTTTCTTCAAACCCGCGGAGGTGATAATCGCCTCTGAAGTTAGGCCTGGTGTTAAGCCGAGCGATATCAATGGAGTCTGCACTGAGGCTTTGAGACACGGCGTCAGGGTCGTCTGTATACCCAGCGTATACCTTGGAGAGGCTGCTGTCTTTGAAAACACTGGCTTAAAGCTGTCTACTATGATATCTTTTCCAACCGGTCTGGCGCCTGTCGATCTGAAAATGATGGAGATTATGCTCGCTTCTGAGCATGGTGTTGAGGAAATATACTTCTACCCGAATTTGGGAAACTACTTGGACAGTAGGATCGTAGAATTCGAATCCGAGCTCTCTAGAATTGCGGAGGGGTCTCAGCTAGTCGGCCTGAAAAGCGTTAAACCGGTTGTCGAGATGGATATGGTTTCGGAGAAACAGCTGAGAGAAATCATCAGTATTTTCAGAACATCTGGTTTCGACACGGTGGTTATCTCATCAGGCTTCGGCTTGAGAAACATGGGTTCTGAGGAGCTGAGGGTTTTGAACACTGTTGAACAAGATGTTATGATTGAGGCCCACTGCAGGTTGAGGTCTCTACGGGATTTGCAAAGCCTTGTTGAAAACAGGGTTTGCAAAGTATGTACAGTAGACTATAAGATTGTTTTGGAAGAAGGCTCTGAAAAACGGCTTGAGGAGTAGTTTTATGGAAAAACATATATTTGGATTCTAAGGGGTCATCATAGCTTTGCCATCTTACAGGATTGCTTTAATGCCCGGCGACGGGATTGGGCCTGAGGTTGTGAGGGAGGCTGTTAAAGTAGGAGGCGGTCTGCTTGAAGCCATGGGCGTCCAGTTTTCCTTCGAAGAGTTTCCTAATGGTGCTGACCATTATCTTAAAACCGGTGAAACGCTTTCAGACTATACTTTAAAGAGGTTGAAGGGTTTTGATGCTATTTTCTTCGGGGCTGTTGGAGACCCAAGAGTTAAGCCGGGAGTTCTTGAGAAGGGTATTCTGCTGAGAATGCGTTTCCATCTTGATCTTTACGTTAACCTTCGTCCAGTCCGGCTTCTTAAAGGTGTTGAAACACCTTTAAAAATACCTGGGGGCAGTAGTGTTGACTTTGTAGTTATACGTGAAAACACTGAGGATTTCTACGTCGACATGGGTGGGAGGGTGTCTGAAGGATGCTCGAAGGTCTTCGAGTATACTGTTGAAACCGGCGGGGCCAGAGGAAGCAGATACAGGGTTGAGGTTGAAAGTAAGCACGGCGAGGCTTTTCAAATAGGAGTGATATCGGTTAAGGGTGCTGAAAGAATAATAAGGTATGGTTTTGAATATGCTGTTAGAAAGGGCTTGAAACTCATAACCTTCATAGATAAGGCTAACGTGCTTACTGAAGCATACGGTCTGTGGAGAGATGTTGTTGAGAAAGTAGGCGAGGAGTACAGTGGGAAGGTTAAGAGGGAATTCATGTATGTTGATGCTGCGGCGCTTCACATGGTTTTAAACCCTGGGCGCTTCAAGATAATTGTCGCTCCAAACATGTTCGGAGACATTTTAACAGATCTGGGGGCTGCGATCCAGGGTGGTCTGGGTTTCGCGCCGAGTGGAAACATTAATCCCAACGGGGTCTCGATGTTTGAGCCCGTGCATGGGAGCGCTCCGGATAAGGCTGGCATGAACATAGCTAACCCTGTTGCAGCAATACTCTCCTTCTCCCTCATGCTTGAACACTTATGGAGTAGAAGTGGAGATAAACGTCTCCTCGAGGCTTCAAAGATAATTGAGACGGCTGTGGAGAACGTTTTAGCAAGTGGCAGGTGCAGGACTCCGGATATGGGTGGAGACTCTAAGACGAGCGAAATGGGAGACGCTGTTCTCGAAGAATCTAAACACTTATTGTCAGATGGAAGATGAAAAGTCTGATCTTCAAGAAAGACGGGCTTAACAAGCTTAGTGCAAGCTATATTCCTGAAAAGCTTCCCAGCAGAGAAGAGCACCGGCTTGAGATATTCAATACTGTAATAGGCTTCATCGAGGGAAAGCTTCCTCTGAAAGCTATTGTTTTAAACGGTCCAAGCGGCTCCGGTAAAACTGTAACTGTAAAGAAGGCTTCCGAGCAGGTTTTGAATTACTGTAACCAGAAAGGTATTAAGATTGAATACCGCCATTTAAACACTAGGTTCGCCTCTTCAGACTTCACCCTCGCGCAGATGATTGCGCTCAGCCTAATGCCAAACATACCGGGCAGGGGATACAGCAGTAAGGAGCTCCTGTTCACAATCTTCGACTACCTTGAAAAATCGGGCAAGAGCTTCCTTCTCGTCTTGGACGATTTCGACAGCTTCCTAAGCGGGGTTAGAAGCAGGTTTTTCACAGATCTTTTAAAAATTTCGGAGGAGTATGAGGGCAGGGTTAAGGTAATCCTGATACTCATCGGGATAGAGGATGTTTCCAAGAAGGTTAAAGACTCTTGGGCGACATCCTTCTTCTGGAGGATAGGCAGAAGCTTTAAACCATACAGTGCTGAAGAAATATCTGTTATACTGAAAGATAGGGTGGAACTCTCTTTTAACGAGAATAGTGTCGACGACTCTCTTATATATTTGATGGGCAGGATGACTGAAAGATTCGGATATGGTTCGGCTAGATACGGCATCGAGCTTTTGCTTACAAGCGGGCTTAACGCGAGCTATGAGGGTTCTTCCAAGGTTGTTGCCGAGCATGTGAGAGAAGCCCAGTATAGGATTGAAAGCATTATTACCCCGGCGGATTTGAAAACACTTTTCTCTCAGGACCCTGAAATACACAGGCTTGTTGAAAGGCTTATACGTGTTTTCGAGTCTTGCGAGGAGCCTTTCGTAGACTTTAAAACGCTTGAGGAGCATGGTGTGAGAACGAGAGATAGCGGTGTAATGGAGAGGCTTAAGAGGCTACACTTGGAGGGTCTCCTGGACTACAATCCGTCTCGGAAGGAGCTCGCATTGATAGGGATGCCCCTCCGGCTTCTTCAACAGGCTTTCGACTAGTCTTCCCTAATCGGGATACTAGCGTTAGAAAAGCTATTGCTATAAGGGTTGCTATAAGCAGATAGTTCAACAGGGTAATGTCTCCCTTGCTTATGCTTGCTCCAACCTTCTCACCCATATAGCTGTAGAAAAGAGCTCTGGGGATAGTTCCAAGAAGGGTTGCGACGGTGAACGATGCCGATGCTATTCCAGCCACCCCTGCAAAATAGGATATTGCGTCGAAGGAAATCCAAGGTATGAATCTGGCTGCGAAAATAATTTTATACCCGTGTTTGGCGAAAAGCTTCTCAACTTTCTCAAACTGCTCCCTGTTCACCAGCTTCTCCACAAGGGGTTTTCCAAACTTTAATCCTATCGCATAGTTTATCAGGGCACCGCTCATGAGTCCAAGCGTTCCAACGATTGAAGAAGCTTCAAAGCCGAAGGCTGAGCCGCTCATAATCAGCACGGCTTCAGCAGGTATAACTGCTATGATCGATTGAACCACCATGAGCATATAGAAACCGAGTAATCCTCCTTTCAGCATTACCTCTTGAAGCTGGTTGAAATACTCTGAGAAAACCCTGGGGAGAATGTTAACTATAGCAATAGTTATGATCACGATTATTGAAAGCAGCAGCTTAATGTTCAGCTTCATTCCAAGCCTCCTTAACCATTGCGTAAAAGCCCTTATTAATGCTTAAGCCGGCTAGGAAATATTTAAAAAACTCCTTAAGAGGGACGCTTATTCTAAACCGTGGAGGATGTGACTGGTTGAATCCTGAAGCATGTTCAAACAGTGTTTCGATGCTTGACGATGTTGAAGCAATCAAGATGATCGATAGGGGAAACATGAGGCGGATGATATCCTCGTTTCCAGCGCTTTTTAAGGAGGCAGTAACACTATCCCGGGGCCTGTCTCTTCCCAGAGAATACAAGAATGTTAAGGAGATTGTTGTATGCGGAATGGGAGGTTCAGCTATAGTTGGAGACCTTTTCAAAGACCTTTCCCAGAGGATGATCCCACTGCATGTCTCGGTAGTCAGAGACTACGATCTGCCTCTGCACGTTGACGAGAGCAGTCTGGTTGTAGCGGTAAGCTACTCCGGCAACACTGAGGAGACCCTAGAGTCTTTCAGGCAGGCTTACGAGAGAGGGTCCCGCATACTTGCTATTGCTTCCAACGGTCTTCTGGAGAAGGCTTGCTTAAAGCTTAAAATACCGTTTCTGAGTATTCCGTCAGGATACGCACCTAGGTCGGCGCTCCCACTACTCTTCATACCATTGTTGAAAGTGGCTGAGGAAATAGGTTTCCCTCTGGTGGATGATCATGAGCTTGCTGAAGCCTACAGGCTTGTTGAAGAATATAATTCTAACCTTATCCCGGAAAGCCCTTTCAACCAGAATCCTGCTAAGCAGCTGGCTGTTAGGCTGTATGAGAAACTCCCCATCATATACTCCATGGGTCACTTGAAATCCGTAGCACTGCGTTATAAGGATCAGATTAACGAGAACGCTAAGATGAGAGCCATGTGGGACCAGCTTCCGGAGGCAAACCATAATGAGGTTGAGGCATGGGAGAAGATTGATTTCAAAGAGCTTCTTCACGTTGTTTTCATCGACAGCCGTTTCAAAAACCCTTATCTTACTGAAAGCATCAGCCAGCTTGTTTCGAAGATTGAAAGAGAAGGTGTTGGCTTAAGCATTGTTAAACCACTTGGTGAAACGATGCTTGAGGAAATGTTTTCAGCCATAGTCTTGGGGGACTGGGTGAGCTACTATCTCGCAATAATGCGAAAGGTTGATCCCGCTCCTGTCAGACTAATAAGCGAGCTGAAAGAGAAGCATGATGAGAGAACAAGGTATTCTGAAAAGTTTGAAGAATGGTTATGCAAGCTTAGTAGGGCTTAAAGGTATTTTTTAATACCACTCTTTTCCACGTTCTTTTCACGCGAAAGCATCTTCGTCAACTCGTGCATACTGATCCTTCTAAACTCCATCCTGTTTCTCCTAAGCATTCTCTCAGCCTCCTCCGTCACACCCGGGGCCAGAAGAATAATCCTTACACTCGGCCCGAGGCCTCTAGCATACCTTAACAATTGTCTAACAGCTTCTAACCCAGCCCTATCCTTCTTTATTTCAACTATTGTTCTACGATTGTTCGCATCGACCCCGATAATGTCAACCACCCCTGTTTTCTCTCTTGCTTCTGAAGAGGTTACCCTAAAGCCTTCCTCCACAAGCTCGGGATGTTTGCGGAGAATTTCAGAAATCTCCTGCTCGCTCAAATACATTTGAAACTCACCCTTATCTTCAAGTCTTCCTGTGAAGATGTTTCTCAAGCCATATATTCTTACGATGACTTTCTCAGGCTTCTTAATCCTCTTAACGATGAGAACAATATGATCAGTGCTGACGGTGAGCCCAACCTGGTTCGGAGGAGGCTGCCAGTTAACTGGCTCAAGCCCAGAAGGCCTGTGAATCAGGAAGGACGTATCCTCCTTAACGATTACTAGTCTCTCCCCCTTCTCTAGGAATGATCTTGCTCTTCCAATGTAATCCGCTTCGCAAAGACAGACTAATGCGATGAACTCTTTAGCGCTAACAGCCTTCTTAAGCTGCTCTGCCTTTTCCTCTAAGCTGGAGTTACACATTAGCCTTCTAAGCGGCTGACGGGGTTTATTTCTTTTTTCAACATTATGTCGCTGTTCGAATCAGGGTTTAAACGGTTTTGCAAAGTTTATGTATGAATGCTTTTTAACTGTTTTGTTTCACTGGCGTGAACGGTGAAACTTAATAAACCCCTTTTGAGGAAATCTCTCCGGTTGAAAACTGTGGACAGGAGGGGAGATGCTGAGCGTTGAACGGTCGGAGGGAAGGTTTTCCAAACGATACTGGAAGAAAGAATGATCAACCCGATTATGTTTACCTACGTGTCGCTGAGGCTCAGCCCACTGACGTTGGGCGGGGCTACGCCAGGATCGATCCTGAAGTCGCTAAGCTTCTGAATCTTTCGCCGGGAGACGCTATTGAGATAGTGGGCAGAAGAAAGACTTATGCTCTAGTATGGCCAGCGTCAGCCAAGGATAGGGGCCTCGGTCTAATCAGGATAGACGGGTACACGAGGGAGAATGTCGGCGTCAGCCTCGACGACAAGGTTAGGGTCAGAAAGGTAACCGCTAGGTATGCGACTACCGTTGTCCTTGCGCATACCGAGCAGCCTAGAATGGTTAACGGTGAGGAGTTTGTGAAAAGCATAATGATAGGCAGGATAATAAACAGGGGTGATATTATTCCTGTTAGGATAATGGGTAAGATTGTTCAACTAGTCGTTGTCTCCTATCAGCCTGCGGCTGAGGCAGTTATAGTGACTGAGGACACTGTGGTCAAGATCAGCGAGAAAATATACCAGATTAAGAAGCTTCTTCCAAGAGTTACTTACGAAGACATAGGTGGCTTAGAGGAGGCTATTCAGAAGATTAGGGAGATGGTTGAGCTTCCCCTTAGGCATCCTGAGCTTTTCGACAGACTGGGAATAGAGGCTCCAAAGGGTATTCTTCTCTATGGTCCACCCGGCACCGGTAAGACTCTTCTCGCGAAAGCCGTGGCTAACGAGACTAATGCGCACTTCATCAGCATAAGCGGACCTGAAATAATGAGCAAGTATTATGGTGAGAGTGAGCAGAGACTTAGAGAAATATTTAAGGAGGCTGAGGAGAATGCTCCAAGCATAGTTTTCATAGATGAGCTTGACTCAATAGCGCCTAAAAGAGAGGATGTTACTGGTGAGGTTGAGAAAAGGGTTGTAGCTCAGCTTCTCTCACTCATGGATGGGCTGCAGACACGTGGGAAGGTTGTTGTAATAGGCTGCACTAATAGGGTTAACGCGATAGATCCTGCCTTACGCAGGCCTGGGAGGTTCGACAGGGAAATAGAGATAGGTGTACCCGATAAGAAGGCGAGACTAGAGATACTTCAGATCCACGTAAGGGGTATGCCGCTTTCAGAAGACGTTGACTTGAAACGGCTGGCTGAGCTGACTCCGGGTTTCGTCGGAGCTGATCTCGCGGCTCTTGCTAAAGAAGCAGCATTAAGATGTTTAAGGGAAGTCCTTCCAGAGATAGATCTTGAAACCGAGGTCATCCCGATAGAGGTTCTAAGCAAGCTTGTAGTCAGGATGAAGCATTTCATGGATGCTTTGAAGGAGATAGAGCCGTCTGCTTTGAGGGAGATAATGGTTGAGAGTCCAAATGTTCACTGGGATGATATTGGGGGTCTCGAGGATGTTAAGAGGGAGCTCATAACCTCGATAGAGTGGCCATTAAGGTTTCCCGAGCTTTTCAAAAAGCTTAACATAAGGCAGCCGAAGGGTATTCTTCTCTATGGTCCACCCGGCACCGGTAAGACTCTTCTCGCGAAAGCCCTGGCGACTGAGAGCGAGGCCAACTTCATAAGCATCAAGGGTCCGGAACTGCTTTCAAAATGGGTCGGCGAGTCTGAAAGGGGGATTAGAGAAGTCTTCAGGAAGGCTAGGCAAGTTGCTCCCTGCATAATCTTCTTCGACGAGATTGATTCGATTGCGCCCTTGAGGGGTAGGGATGTGAGCAGTGATGTTACTGAAAGGGTTGTCAGCCAGCTTCTAACTGAGATGGACGGTCTGCAGGATCTCAGGGGAGTCATAGTCATAGGCGCGACGAACAGGCCTGATATAATCGATCCTGCTCTGTTAAGAGCAGGAAGGTTCGACAAGCTTATAGGCTTAAGCTGGCCGGATAAAGAGACTCGTAAGAAGATATTCCAGATACATTTAAGGGGGAAGCCTGTTGCTCCAGACGTGAACATCGACGAACTGGCTTCGATGACTGAAGGCTTCTCCGGGGCGGACATAGCTCAGTCATGCAACGATGCTGGGCTCATAGCGATAAAAGAATTGCTGGAGATGACGAGCGACGAGGAGAAGGTTATGAGGATGACTGAGAAGCTAGTTATTCAGAAGAGACATTTGATGGAAGCGATAAGCAAGATAAACATTCCTTCTCCAGAGGAGCGCAGGGCCTACGAGCTCATGATGTCGAAGTTCGCTGGCACAGCGAAATCGACAATAATGGCTTCTCCAACCCTTGTTTAGACAGGCTTAGTAGAGAAAACATTTATTTATTTCAGTCGTAGAGAATCAGTTGAGTAAACCATGTGCGCGAGTGTAAGGTACAGGCCTCCTGAAACAGCTGAAATAGGTATTTTCGGAGGGACAGGCAACTATGATCCGTCATATCTTCAGGATGCTAAACAGTTTAAAGTATACACGCCTTACGGGCCGCCGTCAGACCTCGTAACAGTAGGGTGGGTTAAGGATAGGAAGGTTGCCTTCCTACCTAGGCACGGTAGGCATCATACAATACCGCCTTACAAGGTTAACTATAGAGCTAACGTCTGGGCTTTCAAAACAATGGGTGTAACGAGAATAATAAGCCCTGCAGCCGTTGGGAGCCTACAACCGGAGTTCATAAAACCCTACGAGTTCGTTATAATAGATCAGTTTTTCGATAGGACGACGAACAGGAGAAGCCTCTCCTTCTACGAGGGTGGAGTCGTTGGGCATGTGCCATTCAGCGACCCTGTCTGTCCGGAGCTGAGAAGAATCTTCCTGGATTCAGGCAGAAGGGTACTTCCAAACGTGAAGATCCACCCCACGCCGGAGGAGGAGGCTGAGGGCAAATCGTTCACATACGTAACTATTGAGGGCCCAAGGTTTTCAACAAGGGCTGAATCACTCTTCTACAAGAGCCTAGGGTTCTCGGTAGTAGGTATGACAGCCGTGTCTGAAGCATACTTGGCTAGGGAAGCTGAGATATGTTTTCTCAGCATAGCGCTCATCACGGATACAGACGTGTATGGTCTAATGCCTGTTACAGCTGAAAGGGTTGCTAAAAGCATGAGGGAGAACGTTGCGAACGTCAATAAGCTTATTTATGAGACAATCCCCATTATACCAAGGGAGAGGAAGTGTGGTTGCGGTACTGTGCTGGATGTTTCACTCTATTAGAAGACCTTCCAGCGTTAAGAAAGGTCAGTAAACGGGGGGAAACAGATACGGGTGTCTAAACGCCTTCCGAAAACCATAATCGGCTTCGACCCTGGAACCACGGCTGGACTAGCCGTGTTAAACTTAAATGGGGAGCTGCTTCTCCTTAAGAGTCTAAGACACTGGAGTAGAAGCAGCATAATTCTTGAAGCTTTAAGCATCGGAGACCCTGTTCTGATTGCAACCGACAGAGCTGAGGCCCCGAGGGCAGTGAGGGAGCTAGCTCAGTCGCTGAACTTGGCCGTGTTCGAAACAGGGAAGGAGGAGATGTTCGACAACAAAATCAGCATCATAAACGAATATGCTTCTAAAAGGAATGTCAGAATCGAGGATGAGCATCAAGCCTCAGCTCTCTACGCAGCGCTTAAAGCCTACAACAGTTTCAAAAACGAATTCAGAAACATTGAGCTGAACGTCGAGAGAAAGATAAGTGACTTCAAGGAAGCCCTAGTAGATGAAGTTAAAAGCGATCTTATCAAGGGGATTCCTCCTGAGCGTTCGATAAAAGAGCGGCTTTCTCAAACAGTTGCTCAAAGCTTTGACGCAAACATTGTGGAGCAGCTTAGGAAGCAGCTTCTCGAGGAGAGGAGGAAGGTTGAAGTTCTTGCACTTAAACTGGAAAGCCTGAGAAACGAGCTTAGAAAAGCAGAGTCGAAGAAGCCCGGTAAAGAGACTGGTATTAGAAGCGTTGTGAGCTTCACGCCGGAAGCAATCAAGCTGACAAGTCTAAGCCAAGTTGTTGGGAGGCGGGAGAAGGATTTCAGTGAGCTCCTCCAAGTTGATGTCTTCACAGAGCTGACTTCCAAGAAGGCTAAAAGTGAGGTTAGCAGTACGGTTGTGGCTGCAGAAACCCTTAAAGGAGATCTGAGGAAGATTTTTAAAGCCCTCTCCTCAAGAGGCGTCAGGATACTTATACTGGATGCTGATAGTATTGACGATGAAGCTGTAAAGGAAGCTGCCTACCATGGCCTCCTGCTCTGCGACATTAGAAGCCTGCCTTTGGAGAAGCATGATGAAAAGCTCTACGTGAGGAGGAGCGACATTAGGGATTTTTTAAACAGGAAGAGGAACCTGCTGACTGAAGCGTTGATTGAAAGGCTGGCTGAGCTTAGCTCAAGATAGATGGCTATATCTCTTCAGACTTGCCCACGAAAAGAATATTGCTGCCCCTGACCAGCACCAGGTTGAAATTAACGGTTTCCCTGTCTCCCTCATACTCCATTGTACCACTCATGATCAGGTTCATCTGAGCATCCACGTTAAGCAGCATCCCTTTGTATACCGAGTGATCATTTTTAAGCCTTAGAAAAACTTTCTTGCCAACCATACTTCTAAGAACTGTCAGCGGCCTCTTGTTAACAGCTTCGTCCATACTCCGGTTGCTCAACTCCAGAAAAAAGCAGCTACTGCTCCCTATATAAAAATTGCTGACTGAAAAGGGATTAACCATGTCTCAATCCCATTCGCAGACCATGTGCCCGTATAAAGTCAGGCTGGCAGACAAAGACTTGTCAAAAATCAATATGGAAACCCCTCAGCCATCTCCGCGTCGGAAAGTTCCTTAAGGAGGCGGGCAATCCTCTCCACAGCAGCCTCCAGTATCTTCTCCCCCTTCTCCCTAGAGGATTTTAATGGGTTTCCGAAGCCGGAGTTCCTGGTTAAAACATGCCAGGGTCTCGTAAACCTGGCCCAAGCATAGGATAAAGACTTAACCTTAGGCGTGTTCACAGCTCCCTCCTCAGCCTCCTCCATACGCACAAGATGTGGAAACAGGGCAAGCCCAATGCTCGTCTCAAACTCGTCAGCATGCTCACCGGGTTCATCTATAATCATGCTTCTCACATCATCAACCGTTCTCCACCAGTCTACTGTTACAATGAAAACCCTAGTCCTGCCGTAAAGGTCTCGCATCAGAGGTGTGAAATCGTTTCCGCCATGCCCATTTAGAATGACTAGTTTCTTCACGCCATGGTGCTCAAGCGATTCAACAATATCCCTAACCACCATGTTCAGCGTTGACTGGTCGAGGCTTATCGTCATCGGAAAGCCGAGTGAGTTTCTGTTTGAACCGTAGGGTATTGCAGGAAGCATAACCACTTTAGCACCCATCTCAGCAGCTTTTTCGCAAGCCATCTCGGAGACAGCCTTAGCCTGGTAGAAATCCATTCCGTAGGGCAAGTGTAGGCCATGAGGCTCGGTTGAGCCAACAGGTAAGACGGCAACTTCAAACCTGGACTCCTTAACATCCTTAAGCGTAGACTCCTGAAGATTCCACGCAACCATAATGCTAAGCATACTGATAAGCATATAAATTTTCATGGCCTAGTGTCAAGCGTTTAGGAAAGTGGTTGCTCTCAAAATCCTTAAAGCTTAAAAATTATTTTTCTTTGGCAACAATTCCTTGAACAGCACCGCATTCCTTGCAGAACACTATCGTCAGAAGCCTATCGCTCAAAGGATACTCGATGAAGGTGAATGAAGCGATGTCGGCTCCACACTTGAAGCAAACAGGCTTATACCTAACGGCTTTATCCTCCATACTCATCCTGAACCATTCACCTCCTGTTTATTTCTATTACGAAGAGTTCGCTTTTAGACTGCTGATACTGCTCATCCCCATCGTATTTCGCATAGACTTCAGCCGTGTCGTCGAGCAAATCAGTCTTCCTAGCTTTCCACTCGATGCTGAAACTCCCATCCTCACCTGTCTTCCCGGAGGCCAGCAGATCATCCCTACCAATATCCCTCTCCATTATCCGTATGTTAGCATTGGCAACCGGCTTCCCTGTCTCAGCCTCAAGAAGCCTCCCGGTGAAGACAAGCCGCGATCCCGCTTTAACTCTAGCCGGGGGAGCTTCCAGCTTCAAAACGGTTTTAATGGGCTTAGCCTGTGCGGGAGGCTTCATCTTGTGAATAATCTGGGTGACAACCGTCCCGCTCGGTATCAGTATCTCCCTCGTCCCATCCGTAGACTCCAGCACCAGATGCATCAGCCTGATCTCCTTAACAACCCCAGTCTGCCCCGCAACGGTTATCGTATCCCCAAAGGTATAGGGCCTGGAGAGCAGGAGGAAGACTCCTGCAACAACGTTCGACAATATGGTTTGCGTCGCGAACCCTACGACAAGACCTCCGAAAGAACCCACGGTTAGGGCAGCTGCGGGATTCGCGTTGAAGACCGAAGCTATCAGCGAGAGCAAGACGGCGAGGCCCGCGATCCTCACCAGCGTTCGAACGGTCGCAGCGGTAGGATGATCCGTAAACCTCCTCATGTAAGTGTAAACGACTCCGCTGAGAGCGTTCACTATAAGATAGCCTAGGCCAAATATTAGGATCGCTTGAATATATTGAATATACGGGTTGACTAGCAGTATGACTCCGCTTAAATGCTGCAGGTATGGCGGAATAGTCTCGTCAGGCGTCCAGCCGAATAATAGGTCGAGAACCGATAAGGATACTGCTAGAACAACTATGTAAAGAATCGTCTTAAGCCATCCCGCGCGAAGGCTCTGAACCCTGCTCTCAACCGCTTTAGCCCGCGCGTCCTCTTCAGGCAACGTCAAGACAGGACACCTAAGCCACTATGTGTGTGCCCGCTTAAAACTTTTTCCCAATAGCTGAGGTCGAAAGCTAGGATACTGGTCTCAAATAGTGCGCGTTATGTTTCAGCTATTCGCCATAGTCAATCATGCAACTCATTCAAAAGATCAATCTTTACCCTACTGGATTAGCGCGCGCTGGCCTCATTCTCAACTACCTCGATACTTAACCATTCATACTTATATACCTTTTAAACCAGTATCGAAGTTAACGTGTTCAAACATATTTCTCAGCAGCAGAGGAAGCTATTCTCGCCCACTCCCATAGTCGTTGAGGCTGGTACCTAACGGTGCTAATGTCCTTCATATGGATCTCCATCACACAGTTAAACCTCCTCGCCTTCCTAAGCTTCTCCTCAATGTCTCTACGCACTGCCTCCGGGTTCCAACTCGACTCGGCCAGCACAGCGGGATTAGGCTTCCAAGCGAATATGAACTCGTCACCCACGTTTTCAACAGCCTTGTCGAAATCTATGAAGGGGCTCATAGAGATTCTGCGCAGCCTAGGAATATTCCTCCTCAAAACCTCAACCTTATGGTGGAGCGGCTCGCAGCACCCATAGTAGTTGAAACCCCATCTTTCATACCAACGTTTCTCATGCTTCAGCGCAAACTCCTCATGCATAGCAGGGGAAACTGCTGCGAAAACCTGGGCCGCGCCCACTCCCCAGAGCCTCATCGGAGAGTCGCGCAGCAGTCCCAGCTTCTCATACTTGTCTAGACGTTGAAGCCAAGCGTCAACCATTTTCTCGACAAGCCTGTGCACGTATCTTGGTCTGCGGTACATGTCTACGAGAACCTCCTTGACCCCGGTTAGCATCACGATCTCGTCCCAGGGAGCAAACCAGAAGGCGCTTACGCCACGCTTCTCAACAGGCAGAACCCCGTCGAAAATCTCGCAAAGCATTTCAAACTCCCCCTCAGCTTTCTCCTCGTCGAAGAACACTTCAGGCACCCGGATCTTTTCAATGTCTTCTTCACACTTGATTTGAACATGGTAACGGTGGGAAACCACAGGATTTTTCTCGTCAATCCTCAAAATATCCTCCTTAATGCTGATGCCGAAGCCAGTGTCAACGATATAGTCGTGAAGCGGCTGCTCAACGACGGGCTCCAGGCTTAGGCTGCTGCTGAAACGCGGATCGTCAACAAGCACGCCCAATCCATGCCTCCACTTATAGATCAAGCGTCTCAGCCTCTCCTCGTATCTCCGGCACAACGGGTGCTTCGTCCTCAACGTAAGCTCGTCGCCAACATTCATCTCATGCCACGGGATCTCGTAAACATAGACCGGGGGCTTAACCATCTCCAGATTATTCACCCTCTTCTGCAGCTCAGCATACTCCTCGTTAACAGGGGAGGCTGCAATTTCAACGATCAGCCTTCCAAGCTCCCTCAGAATCTCCTTGTCTTCAGAAGGTATTCTACTGTAAGCCATTGTTTCTCCCATGCTCCTTTTCCAAGCCATTGGGGCCCGGGAGGACTAAAAAACTTATTGACCGCAATCCTCAAGCCCCTGGCTAGCGCACGTTGAAAGGCGTGAAAGGCATACTAGCGCGCGCTTATCAATCAGAACAGATATTGTGGGAAAAATACTGGGTGAAATCAGCACACGCCAATAGCGCTCCGCCATCCCTCTTTATTTTCCCTCAAGAATATCTTTAAGTTCAAAAATGATGAAGCCTTTCTCAGAAAGCTCCTCCTTGCCTTCGACTCTTCTACCGACTAAGCCGAAATACTCTCTTCGCCTCTCCTTCCTCCACTTAAAGACTTGAGCCTTCTGCTTCAAGACTTGAATTATTCTTTTAGCCTCAGCCTTCTTCAAATCACTCCACTTCACTTCAAAAAAGGCTGATAAAGACTGGGCCTCGTCCAAGGCAACGGCATCTATCTCTTGGTCTTTAAACCACCACTTCCCTATGATCTTCGGACGGAATGGAGCCCTCTTTAAACCGTAGAGGCTTTCTCTAAAGATCTGTTCGAAAACCGTCCCGAGATAAGCATCGTAGTCTCGCTTAACCTTCTCCAAAACCGCGCCAACGTTTCCAAGCTCAAGCTCAGACTTATTCGGGAAGACGTAGCGGAACCAGAAAGCCATGTAGGGGTCAGATATACGGTAGAGGGCTTTCCGCGGCTTAATTCTCTCCCCAACAGGGTAGAGACGCTCAATCCAGCCTAATTCCTCCAGCACGTCGAGATACTTTGAAAGAAGGGTTTTCTCGAGTCCGGTGAAGCCGGCTATCTCGCCGAAGGAAGAAGCTCCGAACGCCACAGCCTTAAGTATTACCGAGTAAAGCCTTGGCTCGCGGAGCTCATCCCTCAGCAGGAATTCAGCCTCGCCATAAAGGAACTCGCCTTTCCTGAATATTCGAGTAGCCACGTTATCCCAGAACGGGACATCTGGGTCAAACTTAAGAAGATAGGCCGGAACTCCGCCGAGACACCCGTAAACCCTAACGAGATCCTCCTCAGGATATTCTTTGAAGAATCCCCGGAGATGATGAAAACGTAGGGGCTGAAGCTTCCATTGCCCGGTTCTCCTACCGTAAAGCGGGCTCCTGTAGCTTAAAACCTCGGTCTCCATCATACTGATGGAGGAGCCGAGGAGGATTAGCATGACCTGACTGTTCTCAAGCTCCAGGTCCCAGATTTTCTGGAAAACAGAAGGTATCGCCTTATCATCCTCTATCAGCATCGGAAACTCGTCTATCACGATAATAACCCTCCCCCCTTTCCACCATTTCAGGAACTCTTTGAAGAGCTCCAGCCAGCCGCTAATTTCAAGCTTAGAGAAGGACTCGTCACCGAGAACCTGCGACATCTTCCCCTTAAACTCCTCAAGCAGATCTCTCTCCGGCCTCCTGTCCGCCAAGAAGTATACAGCGGGCTTCCCCCTGACGAACCTTGCGATAAGCTCGGTCTTACCGATCCTCCTACGCCCATAAATAACTATTAGCTCAGGATCCTTGCTTCTGAACTTCTCCTCCAAGTATTGAAGCTCCTCCTCCCTGTCGACAAATAGTTGAATCACGAATATAATACTTATGATTCAACTATTTAAATCTTAGCTCTCGGAACAGCGTCACATCCAGCGCCATTAAAAAAGTGCTTCCAAGACTTGAACACACCAGCCTGCACAGGACAATTACCGCATAGCCAGACGGCCCGAAATATTCTGGAAGCCTTCGACCAGTCTGCATCAACGCATCCCGCCTACATGCGCATTCAAGCGGAAAACCAGCAGTCCCTCCCTACATGGATGATGGAGGTAATGGGGGTGGTGGAGGTGGGACGGTCTCCGGTAGGTTGAAGAACGCAACTATCTTAATTATATTCGCTACAAACACTATTATGATCCCGATGATTATTATTACTGTTGCGGCTCCAATCAGGTTGAGTAGTGCAGCCGTCGAGAACATGGAGATATTCAGCTTCTTGGCTATGATGTCGAAGCTCTTCTTCAAAAACACTGCAGATATGGTGAGGATAATACAAAGAATGAGCAGAACAACCATTATGCTTAAGATGACGCTGAAGAATCTTCGAGTGACGACTGAAGTTATGATCGTAGTAATCCCTAGAAGTACGGCGACAAATATTCCAACGATCGCTAAAACGATCGATATCAGGTAGTTTTTAAATACAGCTTCATCGTTAAGTACCCTAGATATCTTATATATCGCTACAGCTTCAAGTATGAAACCTACTATCGAGACGACAAACCCTGCTTGAGGAATGAAGGTTCCAAAGGTCGAAAGGACTGCACCAATCCCGCCAAAGATTTTCGCGTCACTCAGCTCAGACACGATATTTCTAAATTTAAAGATTGCTTAAAAAGCTTTTCCTCAAAGACAGCTAAGGATCATCGATCTATCTACACGTCACTCAGATTTAATGCCTAGGATACCGATCATGCGTGCGAAACCTCTTCAGTCGACATCCCCATTAAGCACGCGCTAATGTATTTATTTTTGCTCAAATGAGTAGCGGAAAATGTTAAAACAAAGAACAATACTTTAAACGGAAAATATGAAAACCTAGAGCCATATTCTCCAAGTTTAGCAGCCTCGTAACATACTGTAGGTGTAGGAGTAATTGCTATCGACTCGTTGCATATCTCCCTAAAGCTTCCTCCCTTTATTGTTCCAGGTAAACACACAGTCATTATGTCTTGCGGTGAAAAAAGTAAATCTGAAAATTCCCCAGCTTCTGGAATAGCAATAACGTTACATAACGGTAAGTAACGGTAAATTTATAAATCGGCGCTTCGCCTTCTATGTGAAATGAAAGAAGCCGAGGGAGAGACATTAGAGTTTAAGAATTCCTTGTCTGATTTCGACAGTATACTGGCTACAATATCCGCCTTCTCCAACACGAAAGGAGGAAGAATACTTATCGGTGTTAACGACGATGGAAAAGTTACAGGAATCGACATTGGTAAGAGAACTTTAGAGGAAATTGTGAATAGGATTTCACAAAATACAAATCCAAAAACATATCCTGAGATCAAAATCGAGAGGGTACAGGATAAAAACATCATAGAAATCAGGGTTTCAGAACGTAGCGATAAACCTGTTTTCGCTAAGGGAATCGCCTATAAAAGGGTTGGAAGGAACAACGTTAAGATGGATAGGGATGAGATCGTAAGCTTGCTCAGGAAAGTTTACGAAATATCATATGAAGATGTTGAAGTCGCAAGCATTGAAGATATTGACTTCGATAAAGTAAGATCCTTCATAAATAGGGTCAGGGAAGCAAGATCCAGCTCGATACCTGAAAACGAGACTATTGTTTTGAGAAGCCTCGGATTAGTGGACGGCGAAGCTAGGCTGGCAGCAATAATTCTATTCGGTAAGAACCCGCAGGCCTTAGCTCCGTGGGCTGTGGTGAAGATCGGCAGGTTCCTAGCTGAAGATGCAAGACCTGTTTTCGAGAAGGAGATTGCAGGAGACCTTGTAGAGCAGATAGAAAAGAGCTATGCTGAAGTTCTATCATTAATAAGGAAGGAAATAAAAGTAAAGGGGCCCAGAAGAGAAGAAATCTATGAATATCCTGTCGAAGCAGTCAGAGAACTCATTGTAAATGCTGTGACACATAGGGATTACTCGATTAAAAGCCCAATCTACATAAAGATATTTGAAGAAAAGATTTCCATCGAAAACCCAGGTGGACTACCCAAAGGCATAACGGTCGACGAGCTTAAAAAACCGCATAGTTCAATTCTCAGAAACCCTAAGATAGCAAACGTGCTCTACAACTTGGGGTACATAGAGAAGTGGGGAATAGGAACGTTGGAAGTCATTAAAAAATGTCTGCTTAATGGAAACGGTGAACCCATCTTCTACTCCAACGGAGTGTTTAAGGCTGAAGTAAAAAGCAGGTACACGGTGAACATCAGCGATAAGGAAAGGATTGCTGTCGAGTACATAAGGAAAAAAGGAAAGGCTACGAGGCTGGAGCTTGAAAAAATACTGGGTTTAAAAGAAAGCTCCGTAAGAAAGCTTCTTGAAGAACTCCAACGCAGAGGCCTCGTAGTGAAAGAAGGAAGGGGAAGGAGAACAAGATACAGGCTTTCAGTTTTCTAAACTCTCCCCGACAAGTAACTGCTCTGTTAACTTAAGCTCATGGAAGCATCACTCCTAATCTTCTGAATCCACAATGGGACTATGTTAAATGCAGAAACACTAATAGCGTACGGCAACAACCGCTGAAGCCTACGGGCACTTCATAAAATACAATAACCTCAAGAAAAAATAGCCGGCATCCTAAGTGGCTCAAAGACCCCAAGCGCGCTATATCTCATCATACTCCTGTACTATCCATATTGTTGCCTTGTGGACGTAGTCGTTTATCAAGTTCGTAGCATGAATATATGACTCGGCTAGTTTCCTCCTTTCTTTCTCAAAGTTTTCGAACCTCTAGCACGCGCTTCTTTTTCTGAGGTTCCTTATCCATAAGCCACGCTTGCTGTATAGAAGCTTTTCCTCGGGACCGTTTTCTAATAGGCTCTCTTCTCATCTTTCGGTCTGAACATAATCTCAGACATTATCCTCGCCCCGGAGTCATTTCTCATTACGAGTATCACGGAACATAGAAGTCTGCTTCCGACTCCGTGAATTCTCCATCTTTGATTCTTCTCACAAACGTTGAAATGCAGTATCTGTTCTCATCCGCATCATTCTAGTAATTCCCTCCCAAGCTTCTTTATGGATGTTTTTTAAAATTCTGGAATAACATTTATATTTTGATGGAAAAATGGTAAATATGGTGAAAAATGGAAAGTAAGGTAGAAGTTAAGAAGGTGGATCCGCAGGGCCGCGTTATTCTGCCCGCTGACTGGCGCCAATCCGAAATGAAAGAAAGTAGAGAAATATACATAATCCGAGAGAAAGGGTATTTGAAGATAATCCCGAAGCGTAAAGTTGATTTAACCGAATACTTTGATAAAGTTGATTTAAACGTCGAAGCCATTGAGAATTGGAAGAAGTTTGAGAAAAGGCTCTACGGGAGGCGCTCATGAGGTTCTTAGACGCAAACATTTTCATCTACGCCTATTACAAACCGAAGAGGCAGCTCTCCCAAAAAGAGAAGCATATGAAGGAGTATGCCAAGAAGATAATTAGCAATGTATCTCAAGGAAAAGAGAAGGTGGCAACCACGGTTGTGCATCTTTCGGAGATTGTGAACATCCTCAAGCACGGCATGACCGTGGATGAATTAGCTAAACTCATCACCGGCTTATTTATGCTGGACAATGTTGAAATATATGGAGTGTCTAAGGAAGACTATTTTGCCGCGGTTGAGTTGAGTAAGGACTTAAAGATTGAGCGCGCGCGCGCTATCGTGTCCGTTCTCAGCGGGAACAACTCCATTTCTTGGGCAACCCTGAGTAAGTGGAACAGCACGAGCAAATCTTGGGATTACAACATTAAGGACTTGAAGTCGAACATGAAGTCAGCACCCGGGTTAAGCTACATGGAGATCTGGGTGGACAAGCAGGACATAGGGTACACCCCTAATGGAATAAACTTCTTCATAGAATCGTATGCTGAGGTTGGGGCTATGCTGGAGACGGAGCTGACTTACGTCATAGGTTCCTCGAAGAAGGGAATTACTTTGGACGGGGAACCGGATGACTGGGGCACCATAGCCCCGTTGAAGACATTTCCATCAAAGAGGATAAACCCTCCTGAGCTGGAGGCTTCAAGCGTTTACATTGCAAACGATGATAAGAATCTCTACTTCAGGTTTGACACGAGGGGAAAGCCCACCACAACAGTCAACGAAGGAGAATTGTACAGAATTACAGAAAGTTACCTTGACACCGATAACAATGATAACACTGGATACATAGGGCGTGGTGGAGCAGAATTCAGAGTCTACGCATCCTTCTTTGTTAACGTGTCGAAATACACTCGCGTGCGCTACGAGAAGTACACCGGGACGGGGCGTGATTATAGTTGGCAGGAGATTTCTGAATCATGGAACGCTGGGGACTTCAACAGCATCTTCGAATTCAAAATACCTCTCAGCATGATTGGAGTAGAGACCGGTAGAACAATCGGCCTCTACATAGATGCGTTCTTGTGCATTTTTTATCGTAATATTCCCCAGCCCGGTCATTTGACGTATCCTCCGGATACTACTCCACCAGTCACAGCAATAGCTCTGAGCAAACCTAAGCATCAGGTTGGTTCAACAACCTATGTCTCCGGCTCAACGCTTTTCGAGCTCTCGGCAAGCGATGCTAGTGGAGTTAAGGAGATAAAGTATAGGGTTGACAATGGTCCATGGAATGCCTACACGGCAGGCTTCACGCTGTCAGGGTTCTCTGACGGTTCTCACACGATAAGCTATTATAGTGTCGACAATGCTGGAAACACTGAGACCGAGAAAACCCTTACAATAATGCTGGATAAGACTCCTCCAACGATAGGCGAAGCATCGCCAACCGGAACCATTGGCTCAACATCAGTAACTTTCACGGTTAAGGTCGAGGACTCCGGCTCAGGAGTTAAGGAGGTTAAGCTAATCGTCGACGGTGCTTCCCAAGGCTTGATGAGCCAAAGCGGAAACACCTACACTAAAACGCTAAGTCTGTCAGAAGGCTCTCACACCTGGAGCATCGAAGCGGTTGACAACGTGGGAAACACCGCAACCCGAAACTACTCTCTCACATTCTCCACATGGATGAGCCTACTACCCTACCTTATAGCTGCTACCATAGTAATCGTAATCATCATAGCCACCGCAGCAATCATGCTTAGGAGGAGACGCGCACCACTACCACCGCCCCCGCCTCCACCACCTCCTCCACCATAACAACCCTAACCACTCCTTCTTTTCTTAAAAAAGTCGAACAAAGCGCCTTCACAGCCCTCGGAACCCCAAGCCTGCCTGCTGCGATTAGAAACAACGCATAAACCATCCCCATCCCGATTTTAAAAACAATGTTGAAACTCAAGTCTTAAGAACCCGAGTGTAAAGACGGTGGAAAACAACCGGTTGAAAACAGGAAACGCATATATACCACCATGCAAACCAACCCCCTAGAAGATGACCCAAGGAGAAAAATCCAAGAAATACGTACTCTGGTTCAACGAAATAGGCATAGAAGACGTACCCCTAGTAGGAGGAAAATCAGCAAGCCTAGGAGAAATGCTCAGGAAAACAGGCGTACCCGTGCCAAACGGCTTCGCAACCACCGCTGAAGCATACCGCTACTTCATAAAATACAACAACCTCGAGAAGAAGATAGCCGACATACTAAGCGAGCTGAAAGACCCCAACGACACCAAAACACTGCAAAACGTAGGAGCAAGAATCAGGAAAACAATCATGGAGGCAAAAATGCCCCCGGAAATAGAGGAGGAAATCAAAAAATACTACGCGCAGCTGGAGAAAGAAGTCAACCAGAAAAACCCGTTCGTAGCAGTAAGATCATCAGCAACAGCCGAAGACCTCCCAGACGCAAGCTTCGCAGGACAACAAGAAACATACCTAAACGTGTCAACACCCGAACAAGTCGTAGACAAGGTTAAAGAATGCTACTCAAGCCTCTTCACAGACAGAGCAATATTCTACAGAGTCCAAAAAGGATTCGACCACATGAAAGTCGCACTATCCGCAGCAGTCCAGCTAATGGTCTACTCAAAAGCCTCAGGAGTAATGTTCACCCTCGACGTAAGCAACGGAGACAGAAGCGTAGTAATGATAGAAGCAGGATACGGCCTCGGCGAATACGTCGTCCAAGGAAAAATCACGCCAGACGACTACTACGTTAGAAAAACCGACCTGCAAATCGTAAAGAAAGTCGTATCAACCAAAAAAGTAATGCTCGTCAGAAAACCAGGAGGAGGAACAGAAGAAAAAGAAGTCCCGCCAGAACTGCAAGACAAGCAAATACTCACCGACCAACAGATAAAAGAACTAGCAGCATACGCAATAGAAATCGAAAACCACTATGGTAAACCAATGGACATCGAATGGGCACTAGACGAAAGAGACAACAGACTCTACATACTCCAAGCAAGACCAGAAACAGTATGGGCACTCAAAAAACCCCAGGAGGAAAAAACAGAAACAGTAGCAGTAACCAAAGAGAAAGAAGTAATATGCCAAGGACTACCAGCATCACCAGGACTAGCCGTTGGAAAGGCACATATAATTCTAAGCGTCGATAAATTAGACACATTCAAGCCAGGAGAAATACTAGTAACAATAATGACGGCGCCCGAGTGGGTTCCGGCCATGCGTAAGGCGGCTGCAATAGTTTGCGATTCAGGCGGCATGACTGCACACGCGGCCATAGTCTCACGAGAACTCGGAATCCCATGCATCGTCGGAACCGCGTCGAAAGGAAAACCTGCAACCGAAGCAATCAAGGATGGAGAAATCATAACGGTTGACGCGAAGCTGGGAGTCGTATACAGGGGAGCTTTAGCAGAAGTCGTAGAGAAAAAGGAGGAGAAGAAGGTTGAAGCCGTCGCAGTTGCAGCAGAATCATACCCGGTGACGGGAACAAAGATTTACGTTAATCTAGGTGAACCCGAGTTAGCGGAAAAAGTCGCTTCACTACCTGTTGACGGCGTCGGACTAATGAGGCTCGAGTTCACGTACGCTGCCGAAGTAGGCGAGCACCCGCTACACTTAATCGAAACCGGTCACCCTGAGAAGGTTGTCGACAAGCTTGCCGAGGGGATGAGAAAAGTCTGCGCAGCGTTCTATCCTCGTCCCGTCGTGGTTCGTCTCGTCGACTTCAAGAGCAGCGAGTATAGAGACTTGAAAGGCGGGGAAAAATATGAGCCTGAGGAGCCCTCTGCGCTATTAGGCTGGAGAGGAGCATCGAGATATTACGATCCTAAGTATCTGCCTGCCTTCAGGCTTGAGCTCAGAGCTATAAAGAAGGTTCGCGACGAGTATGGGTTGAAGAACCTGTGGGTCATGATTCCGTTCTGCAGGACGATAAGCGAGATTGAGAAGGTCGTCGCAATCATGAAAGAGGAGGGACTTGAGCGCGGACCAGACTTCAAACTGTGGGTCATGGCTGAGATACCTTCAAACGTCTTGATAGCTGACAAGTTCAATAGATATATAGATGGGTATTCGATTGGTTCGAATGATTTAACTATGTTAATACTTGGTGCAGACAGGGATAATGAGACTGTGGCGAAAATCTTCGACGAGAGGGACCTTGCTGTTAAAAGAGCAATTAAATATTTAATTAAAATAGCGCATCGCGACGGCAAGACTGTTTCAATATGTGGACAGGCTCCATCAGTATATCCTGAGTTCACCGAGTTTCTTGTTAGAGCAGGCATTGACTCCGTGTCTATTAATCCTGATGCTGCAGTGTTCACTAGGAAGCTTGTTGCATCTATTGAGCAGAGGATAATGCTCGAGAAGGCTCTCGGCAAAGTTAAGGTTGACCCTGACTGGGACCTGCCTGACCCAGACGAAGAGTAAGGTTTCTAGTTCCCTTTTCTAACTTTTGTATTTTTCACTGTCCCCTTATTGTTAAAACTGATTAGCGCGCGCTAAGCTGATTAGTTTGAATATAAAAAGCTGGGGTAAGCACGTGTCAAAGGCGCGTTATCTTTACATACATTGAGCTTTTCCGGATTTTCGGATAAAAATGTTAACTACTGTCTAAATCTATTTCATGAGAACCAAGTTAGCCCTAAAGATATGTGTTCACTAATCAGAAAGAATCTTACTCTTTAACTCCCTTCTAAATCTTTTATACTTCAATAATTAATTGAAGTTGATTAACTGGAATAGCGTGTGCTGGTTCTGATGGATTAACATACTCTTCCAATTTGGAAGATTCCTTCTTCAAGTCCAAAGCATCCATTTCAGACCAGTAGTTTATTAAAAAAGTATACAGGACAATGTTTATATGATCCCATCCTACGTTTAATGATTTAGCCACAATGCTTATTAAACTCAGTGTTTCAGATGTTCAAGATCTCGCTGAAATCTTGTTTGAGAAGTGTATTAGGCCTGAAAGTAGCATGCACGCAGAAATAGACGTCTTCTTGAAAGATTTGATATTGATCGATCTCTAGCTTCAACACCTTATAGTAGTGCTGCAAAGAACCGTTTTCGCGAATTAATCAAGAATATTAACGGTACTGACAAGTTCATTAAGGTCGTATCATATTTGATTGAAACCAAGATCTCTCCTCAGGATACAGAAACCATAAGCGATCTTAGTCGGATCTTTGCCCCCTACGGTATTACTATTTCTGCTTCTGATAACAATTTGACCCTGCAATCGACATTAATGATTTCACAGAAGCTTCTAGAAGAAGAGCGTTATTGGTTAGAAGAAAATGCGCCTGAAAAAACAATTACTCATCTTCGGCAAGCTCACGAAAAGTTAGGCCGAGGAGAATGGGCAGAGACGCTGTCTGCCTGTCGTAACGCATTGGAATCTTTAACAAAGAGCGGGTCCTTTACAGGATTTATTAATGAACTTGTTGAAAAAGAAATCATAGCGAAGGGGGAGGAACAGAGGATGAAAGATGCTGAGTTACTTAAAACCATATACGGATTCTGCTCTACAATCGGGTCACATGCGGCAGGTCAGGTGTTGGCAAATGAACAGAGGGCAAGAATGGGCTTGTTGATAACAGAGGCGGCAATCTATTTTTTATGTAGGCAGATGGAGGAAGCTAGAAGTAAAGGGATTTGTAGATGAATAATGCTAATTTCGAGCGTTTGTTGCTGAAAACGGTAACGTGCTACGCTATATGTAGTACCTAATATCTTTTACAACTTCATCCGATTGAAGACCTGCTTTGAGTATTTCAATTATGTTCGAGGCATACTTTACTGTAACAGGCTCTCTGAGCATTAAATTGGTGTTATTCCAATCCATCTTAGTTAAAGCGAATATTTCTTTTCCTAATTTCTCAATTTCTGTTTTTCCATAATCCATATGAAATTCTAATGGCTTCGGAATTCCGATACCTGGATAGGTTTTAAACGATTTAACGTACCCAGTCGTATATAACAGCCCTTTGGTGGCATCAATCCTATAAAAAGTTCCTCTTGAAGGAGGCATTTTTCCATCTCCGAAAAACCTTAGAGATGGATTTTCAATGATGTTTACTAAGTCATAGGTAATGTCAAATTTTGATAACACTTCTTCCACCCCTTCCTTTTCAGAGGGATTAAAGAAAGTTGTTTTATGCAACACTATTTTTTCAGGAGGATTGCCTATTTTTTGCCGGTATTCCTCGATCAATTTTTCAATTAAAACTGAAATCTTTTCCCTATTGAGATGATAGCTCCCATCAGTTTCTAATGTGAAATCTTTCCCAAACGCTTCACTTGTAATTGAAACTACTGACACATGCTCTCCGTACTCGTTAAAGATTTCTGCCAAGCCGGATAAAACAGTTTGTCCGCTTTGAAGCTTTTTATGCCATAGGCTATGCCTATGAATGATTCAGTGTCTGTGAACTCCTTCAGCATCCAAGGTACTCCACCAGCCTTAACGTATAGACCAAGAGAGAGATTCCACATGTTTTCACAGACATATTTAGAAGCGAGTGCCTTCTCAGTAAGTATTTGACTTGCTATCCCTCTTTTGACCGCTAGCGCTTTAATCGATCTCCGTAAATTATATGATAGTTGAGGATTATCATATTTCTCTAGCTCTTTGGGAATCTGAACTACCAGTACTTCATATTTTCCACGCATTTTATCATGAAATTCTTGGATTTTGTCATCGTATAATTGAACAATTTCTTTAAACATATCCTTGGCCCACAACATCTTTGAAACATCGGAATCAGTTATCTTAATAGCTTCCCCTTCAGAAGGTATTCTTATAGGTACTTTATAGATTGTCTGAAAGCCTTTATATTTGATATCTCCAACTTTCTGCTCCGAGAAAGTATAATTAAGCTTCTCTAGAAAACTAATGATCTTTGCAGGTTCTTTACATATTAACCCGAGCCGGATTTCTGGAAAGCTTCTCCTTCCTGAGTTAAAGTCTAGAGGTCCATGAAGGGATAGACCAACTTTAGGATCGATTATTGTTTCTTGGATTCCTAATCTAAATCTTAATTCAGGCTCAGTCCATACTACAGCTCTATCTACCATAGAAATCACTCTCCACCTCCTCCATTTTAGTGAATTCAGTACTGAAAACTAATCCTTCTCTCAAATTTCCAACCGGAATACTAATTTCCTCTTTTCCGTTACTTAAAAGTTTGACGATAGCGTTTAAAACGTTTCTCTTTTCAGGATTTCGTTTCAAGGCAATTTTACGAAAATCAAAGTAGAAATCTTTGGATCTAATTAAAGCAGGCCCAGCTTCTAAGTAAGCATTCTTGCTATTGCATACCATGTCTTGGGCTTCTAATACCGCTTTAAGAGGTAGAATCGGTTTCACTTTTGGAAGCAAAGTAAGTGCAATCCTGCTCCCCAAAAATTCCAGCCAGTAACTAAATCCTTCAAAAACGATGAGTCTTTCTCCAGAACTATTATAAATTTCATGGACTAATTCAGTATCTTCAAATCGTGTTGGTTCTAGGATAAAAGCTTGTTTTAAAAGCTTATTCATCCTTCGAGGTTGCCAAACAGAAACAGAATTATGTTTTACAAAATAAAAATGAAGCGCCTTATAAAAAATTGGTCGGATAATTTCCCAGTTGTTAACAGGATTTAAAGTAATTGATGAAGTATAAGCTGTCGTAAAGCCGTGTTCTCTAAGCTTCGTACTAACAGCTTCTTCATCTCCGATGAAGTATAACCTTCCACTGTGTAAATAATAGCAAGCATCATGAATAGGTCCAAGTATTTTATTCAACTGAGTGAATTGAATGTTTATATCTATAACCTTGAAATCTTGTGGATGTTTTTTTAACATAAGCGAGTTAAGCATTAGCTCAACCACTTCTAATCACCATCTTCCGCTGAAAGAAGCTTTTTAACTAAATAACCAAGTAATGGCATGAACTTGAATAGCTCCAAAATACTGACTTCTCCTCCTTTCCGTAAAAAATATAAAATTCGTACGAGCCATATCCAAAGCCATATTGAAATCCCCGGTATCCAACATTCTATAATAACTTTTATTACGATTTTAATCGGATCCTGTACGAGTTCTTGAATGAGGGCAATAACAGTTCTGTAGTCTAAAGCTAAAATCTTTAATACTATTTCTGGAAAAAAGATGAAAGTGAAAAAGCTCGTTATGCTTGTCATCAAAAGTATTATTTGATATTCTTTTCTTCTCACCCCTAAATAACCTTTCTTTGACGCATTAAACACTTCTTTCATTCTTAAGAACTCGTCCTTATTCAGCATAATGGCAGAAGAGCGATTGTGAATATCCAGAGCCTTAAAAGCAAGGGCATGAAACTTCGGATTTATCCTAGGTAGTTCTCCTAACTCTGGAATTTGTTTGATACTTATACCTTTGTTTTCAACGCTTATATGTCCGGCCCAGGTTTTTCCTTCTTTTACTTTGGCATCTATAATTGATTTTATTGCTTCTTGAGGGTAAGTACTGTTCATTAAGCTTATTATTTCTCTAAGTCCTCTTTCTAAGGAAGGGCTAAGTGAATTTTTGAATTCTTCTTCTAGTCTTCTTTCTAGTTCTCTAATAAATATTATGGCAAATTTTTTATTCTTAAAAATTATACAGAGTTTAGCTAAAGTTTCGTCGGATATCCCATCTATATGCTGTATTATTTCCTGAAGGACATTTTCTTCTAACTCTAAATCCGTCTTTTTAACATCTAAACCATATAAACAATCGATTGCTTTTTCATAATCCCGATTTTTAGTAAACTCTTTATATTTTTCCATTATCCATGATAGGGCTGCTTGGATGATCTCGTTAAATTCGTTAATGTTCGAAAGTGATCTCAAGACTAAACTTGCAAATTCGTGGTTATTTAGCCAGTTTCTTTTCTCTGCTTCACTCAAAATCAAATTTAAACTACTTAATAGCATATTTGAAACCTTTCTTTTTTTATAAAATACCTCGGTTGCAAAACATAATCCTAAAATAAATTCCGTATTAAGGAGCGAACTTAGTTTTCTGTCTTTAATCTTCTCGAGATCTTCCTTTAATAAAATTTCAAGTTTTCTCAAATCTTCATTACTTAGAGTTTTTAGGTGGACTGCTATCCAAGAAATAGAGTAAAGATTTTTATCGGCATAAGCCCATTCAAACTCTAGGCGTAACTGGTTCTCTAAAGCCCGGTATATCGGATTTTTCATTTCAGAGAATTTTAGACCTGATTCATTTTCCATCATAACTCACCCTTAAATGCCTTATCTAAGATAGACGGAACAAGTTTTTCAAGTTCCCCCTCTGTTCTTTGTTGAAGCTTCTTGAGAGATTCTATAATTTCGCTTATTTTATCAAGATAATCTATCATCTTCTTCTGTTTCTCAAGAGGAGGGAGAGGAATCATTACCTTTCTTAAGAACTCTACCGGAACTCTTTGCTGACCCACACTGCCGGTCATATTTTTAGCAGCCTCATCTCTGAAAGATTTTTGTCTAATATAGAAATGAATCCATTCGGCATGTACTTTCGATGAAGGTCTCAATACATGAAATTCGGTAGAACCAAAGCCTATTCCATTGATTAAACCCCTCGCTATTGCTGATTTCCCATTTTCCATGCAAGGCGTTATTTTTGCAAATAAAACATCGCCTTCCTTAAAGTAAGTATATCCTTTTTTTACCTCACCTAACAATCTAATTTCCGGCCTCTCAATCTTTCCTGTAACTTCACTGACAGCAGACATAGGAACAAACGTAACTTGCATATTATCAGGAAGATTTTTTATCTCGTGTTTTGCAGGGTTAATTTCACAGACTTTGCCCAATTCTGCCCGTTCCCATCCTTCTTCTTCGGCTCTGCTGAAGACTTTGTTTAAGGCTGCTTGCATTATTTTCTCGGCTTCTTCTCTTGCTTGTTTTCTAAGCCTCTTGGCCTCTTCAGCCCTGTTGACGAGTTGTTCTAAGCGTGAAACTATGCGTCTTTGCTCTTCAAGAGGCGGAAGAGGGATTAGAATAGTAGCTAATTTTTTTCTCGATATTTCCTTAAAAGTAGCTCCTGAACCCAACGCATTCATTTCTTCGACTTTGGTTAACAGAGTGTAATAAACAAAATCGCTTAGAACATGATTTGCATCCCTAATGACGATCGCTTTACAACCTTGGTTAAAACACATATTATCTCCTGCAATTGCAATATGTCCTATGGGCGCCCTTGTGGAAATTATTATAGATCCTTTCGGCACGATTGTTGTAGAACAGCTCTCCAAACCTTTTTGAGTTATTTTCCTTTCGGTATCAAAAATGAATTTACCTATTACCTTACCGAGATCCCTTGGTGTAACCCACTTAATATTTCCTCTTTCCCAGTATTCTATGACATTAGTCTTGGGTGTTGATCCAGTTTCGATATGAAATAATTTTTTGTCTCCCAGCCTTACCCATTTCCACCCTTCAGGTAAATCGTAAGGTCCCCGAATCCCTTCTTGATCCTCAATTGCATTACCTATTGTTTCTCTTGTATAAGTGTCTAATTTAATCTGCTTACTCATGGCCTTCACCAAGAATGTTGCGGAATTCTTCAAGTATTTCTAAAATCTGTCTTTCCTTCTCAAGTATGCTTTCAACCAGTTCTTCCGGCTCTGCGTATACTGTTTCCTGTTTCCTGTTCGGATTCCTCGCAGTTAAGTCATAGTCCCTTTCTCTAATCTCCTCTATCGAGACTATCCATGAGTTTTCCGAGACCTTTCTGTTTTTCCACTTTCCGTAGCAGTCGGCTAGATGCTCGTCTTTAACGGGGTTTGCCTTAGTATAGTTCTCCCCATTCGGCGGGATAAGCTCGTAGTACCATATTTCCTTCGTAGGCCCGGTTCTGTCGAAGAACACTAGGTTTGCCTTGGGTCCTGTTCCTCCTTTAGGAGCTATGTGGGCGAAGGTGCCGGGGGGCAGGCTTATTATCGTGTGAACGTTAAACTCTTTCAACAACTCCATCTTAACCCTTTTATAAGCTCCACCCCTGAATAAAACTCCTTCCGGCAAGACTATCCCGCATCTCCCGCCTTTCTTCAGCTTTCTCATGCAGTATTGGAGTGCTGCAAGCTCTGTCGAGCCTGTTGGCACTGGCAGGTTTTCCTGAAGAGTCTTAGCTAGGCTTCCGCCGAAAGGAGGATTGGTGAGTATTACGTCAAACCTTTGAGACGGCGTGTCGACAACGTTTTCCTCGAAAGTGTCTCTTCTCACTATGTTTGGCAACAGTAGTCCGTGCAGGATGCAGTTCATCGTTCCTATGAGGTAGGGCAGCGCCTTCAACTCCTGCGCGTAAAAGGTCTTCTCCTCAAGCATCTGGTACTCCTCCGTAGTGAGTTTCCTCTGCTCCTTCATCCACCTGAAGGATTCAACCAGGAAGCCGCATGACCCGGCGAGCGGGTCGAAAACCGTTTCACCTATCTTAGGGTTGACGATCTTCACCATCAGCCTAACTATGGGCCTCGGCGTGTAGTATTCCCCGGCTGCCCCGCCCTCCCTGCCCATCATCATCAGAAGCTCCTCGTAAAGCTGGGAGAGCGTGTGGGAGTCCTCAGGGTTTGTGAAGTCGATGCTGCTCAGCATCGTAACCACTTCCTTCAGGTTGAACGGGTCCCTCATCTGCTGCCTAACCTCTGCGAAAAGCGTTGCTATCAGGTTTCTCTCCTTCGAGCCGCGTAGCTCTCTAAGGTAGCGCAGCAAGTCTGTTTCTATGAAGTTTTTAAGCTCCTCAGCCTTCATGTCCCCCCTAGCCCAGTTGGACCAGCTGTACTTTGGGTCTATGATTGGCTCGTAGGTTCTTCCCTCAAACTCTGCTTCAAGCCTATACTCTTTCTCCAGGTCCTCGAAGATTTTCAGGAAGATCAGCCATGAGAGCTGCTCCATGTAGCCCAGGATGGTTAAACCGTCTCTCCTCATTATCTCGCATACCTGCTCGATCTTATTCGCCAGCTCCCTCCTATCCATCTACCTGCGCACCCCAGCTGGTTGGACGAGCTCCGGGTAAAGCCCCTTCTCAATATCCTGGATAACCTCTTTTAAGGGTTCCAGCCCCCCGAAAATCTCGATAACCCCTTTCAATGCCCCCATCTTGTCGAAGGGCGGTGTTCTGAACACTTTCGGGTCAGTTATCTCGTCGATACCGGCAATCTTATACCTGTCGACCAGCTCTAGGATAACTTCCCTCGCGCCCGGCCCGTATTTCTCTATGAATTCCCTCTGAAGGTCCAGTAATGCTCTAGCCCTCTCATCCCTGCTTAGGACGGGTGCTTTAAACAGGATGTGCGCTATCAAGTCGAACTCCTCGGCCCCAGGCTTCTTAAGAAGCTTCGACAATATGTTCAGGTTTATCCCTGACTTCTCCAAATCCTCCTTGAATTTAATCCTCTTCGCCCTGTCCCTCCATATTCCGGCAAGCTGGTCTAGGGTTGTGATCCTCTTAATCAAACCGTTTTTACAGTACTCCACGTACTCAGCGTCTAGCAGCTCGTTTCCGAGAACATTGGCTTTAACAATACCCTCCTCAGCTATGTAAACTTCAACGTTTTCAGCCCTTATCAGCTCCCTCCTCTCCCTAACCTCCCTCTCCAGGCTGATGACTACGGACTGCTCAGGAGTTGGGAAAGTCGGCACGGTAGTCTCCTTCTTCCTGTATCCGCCTGCAGCCACGTCGATTTTAACACTGCCTCTCGGAACGTCTTTAAGCAGGATTAAACCGTTTTCATCAGTCTTCAACGTCACCGGCTTGCTCGGGGCTACAAGAGCCATGACGGATGCTTTCGCAATGCCCACCCCGGTTTCAGCGTCAATAACCCTGCACGCCAAGTACCAGTCCGCTGGCCCCTCATACTTTTTCCCAATCTCCGGCAGGTCCCATTCGTCGAAAAGCCTGGTTGCATCAGTATAATCGATTATCCGGAAGGTGAACTTTCTCGAGTTCTCGTCTATTCTCGCCCCCCTCCCTATTATTTGGTGAAACACTACTTTGGAATCTATATGCTTCAGGAACACTATGTTCCTAACAGGCGGTATGTCCACCCCCGTGCTTAGCAGGTCGACCGTCGTGGTGACTACTGGAAAATCCTTCTCAGAATCCTTAAACTCCCTCAAAACTTCGTGAGCATAAGGCTCGTCTGTAACTACTCTCACAGCGTAGTTTCTGGCTCCAAATATGGGAGCGAAATAATTGTTCAGCTCCTTAGCCACCTCCGCCGCGTGCGACTGGGAGACGCAGAAGATAGCGGTCTTCCCCTTCGGACCTGTGCTTTCAAGGATCCTAGCTAGATGCTCGCATATCCTCTTGGTTCTGTCGGGAAGCGTTATCTCTCTTTCAAACTCCTCCACAGTATAGTACTCTTTCAACTCTACTCCTGGGGGGACTTCTATTTTAGCGCCTTGGCTCTTCGCTTCAGTTATGTTGAGAACACCCGACTTATCTATGTTGGTGAACACCCTGATTATCTCGCAGGGCGCCAGATATCCGTCTTCAATCCCCAGCCGCATAGGATAATCGTAAACAGGCTCTCCAAAATACGCGTACGTGTCTATATTATCATCCCTTTTAGGCGTGGCCGTTAAGCCCAGGTGAATAGCGTTAGAGAAATATCTTAAAATCTCGTGCCACCTCTTCCACCCCGACCTGTGGCATTCGTCGATTATTACCATGTCGAAGAAATCCGGTTCGAAAAGCTCATAGATCTTCTTACCGTCTTTCTCGCTGTAAAGAGTCTGGTAGGTGGCGAAGTATATGTCCCTGTGTTTCGGAATGCTCTCTGCCCCCACTAGTTCCTCCCTAGCGTTCCCGAATGGGAAGAACATGTCGTGAGCCTGCCTCCTGAGAAATATCCTGTCAACCAGGTAGAGGACCCTCCTCACCCTTCCCGTCTTGTAGAGCTTCCAGACTATTTGGAAGGCAACATAGGTCTTACCGCTGCCCGTGGCCATCGTGAGCAAAACCTTCTTCCTACCTCTAAGTATGGCTTCTATCGTCTTCCTGACGGCAACCTCCTGGTAATATCTAAGCGGCCTCTCGGGAAAAGGATAATAGGGGTATAGCAAAGGGTCTTTCTCCGTGACCTTGCCCAATTCTTTTCCTTCAACATATCTCCTCCATAACTCTGATGGGGATGGGAATTCCTCTAAAGTAGTTTGACGCTTATGAAAATCGTCATACTCCTCAATCTTATGCCCGTTGGTGAAGTATGCGAACGGTACTCCCAGCCTCTCCATGTATTCTTTAGCCTGCTGCATTCCTGTTAGGTGGGACTCTTCCTCCGACTTCGCCTCTACGACGGCGAGCGGTACCCCATTCTTATCCGGGTAGTACAGTATGTAGTCCGGCCTCCTGGTTGGGAGACGGTCTCCGCCATCATTTATGATCATGCCCCTTGCTATCGCTTTATCCCTCTCCACCATTTTCTCAGTCCAGCCGCTTCTCTGAAGCTTAGGGTCGATCAGCTTCGCCCTCGTATCAGCCTCGTTAAGCATGCTCCCCCGCCTTTATCCCATAGAATTATGCTTCAGCACGTCTTATTCTTTTCGATTTCATACGCTTTATTTACCTCTTTAAATGGGTATGGGCAGGATTAAGGTGGTCAAAGAGAATGGCCAGAAGAAGGATACTATTGAGTTATTGCTTAACATTAAACGGCCCGTGAAAAGATATCAAAATAGCGCGCGCTACGAGTCTTAACATAGTTTTAGATCGTTACCATAAGCTACCCTAAAGAAGGGAAAAATTAAGTTCAGCCGGTGGTGCACAAAGGTTCTGTCAGCAGGCTGGGAATGCATAATTGTTAAATACCTACAACGAGATCTAACCGTAAAAGATGGTGGACTACGGAGGGCTTCAGTCAAAGGGGCTGGATCCCGGTTCATTTCTAAAAGGATTGGCTGAGTCAAGTGATCTGGAAGACATAATTAAGAAATACTTAGTAGTACACTATAGTCCAGGCCATGCTAGCCGATTAGCATATCATTATAAGAAGGACGTAGCTGAGATGCTGGATAATCTTTCGAAGCTCATGGCGCTGCTGGTAAAAGCGGGTATGAATCCAAACTGGCTTATCGCTGCTGTCTCCCTTGCCATTCAAGACGTTTATGTCCAGAGGGTGGCTGCAAAACTTAAGATCGATATTAAAAAGCCAGATGGCAAGTTCAAAACCACTAAAACTTTGTTAGAGGAAATACAGTCGAAGCTTGAGAAGCCAGGAATAAAAACAACGGAACTTAAGATAGCGAAAGTGTATAGCGAAGATTACAGGAACGAGGTGATACATGGAGGCTTAGACGTTGATGAGGATAGGGCCTTGGACATAATGCGTGCAACATCCAACTTAATAGATATACTTGCTAGCATTTAACGTATAACAAAAGCGCGCGCTTGGAGAACTTATCCTCTAGCCAACTTAACTGTTCTTTCAACTGCCTCCCATATTTTGGATTTGAATAGTTCTTCTTTCTTATCTTCCTGGAGGTTTTTTATAAAATCGTATGCTTCATTGGGATGGATTTTTTCTCCTTCCTGCCTTTCCCAGCCCAGCTTCTTGATCTCGTCCTCTAACTCTCTATCAAGTTTGATGCATACATTTTGATCAATAAGATCGCCGAGCTCAACATCATGATCCGCTAAGATTATGAACGGTATCTCATATTTCCTTAATAACTTAATCCACTTTTTAAAGTTCTCTTTACCGCCTACATCCACGACGGTCACATCGTTTTGATCAAGTATATTCTCTTTCAATTCTGAGATCGCTATAACTGTAGCGTGATCCGCCGGGCCCTCTACCAGGAGAACGCTGTTAGAAAAGAATACTTCTGGTCGGAATTCATGCCGTTGAATTGCAAAACCGTTCGTCGGCGCTATGACCGTGCTTTCGTTATCATCCTTTCTCACATAAATCAGCCTCCTATCTTGTGTGCCTTGCAGTAGACTAAGGTCAACAAAGTATGGCGAATGCGTTACTATTATTGTCTGCACGTCTTTCTTATCCATCAATATTTTACTTAGCAAGGTTATTTTCGTTTGGTGGAGGTGGAGAGCTGGTTCATCGAGTATAAGAATAGGATGTTCCGGAGCCGATATTAATGAAAGCATATAGAGAGCTTCAAAATAACCTGACGCACTCTCATGTAATCTAACACGCTTAGAACCCTCCTTTATGACTACGTATCTTTTCTTTCCAGTTAGAGCAGAGGTTTCTTCTTCATAAACGTCAAACTCTATGGACTGAAATATTTTTTGGAAATCCTGCTTTAATTTATCGTAGTTCTCAGCTAAAGGCTCTTTATTCTTTAGATCGAAAAGATTATTCGCTAGCTCTTCCAAAGAGGGCCTATGCTCAGATATGAAACATAGCCTATTCTCTAGCATTACCGCAAGCAACGTCCAAAAGGATGAGTGTCCTGTAAAACTGTATCTGGAGAGTTCTTTTATTGCATTCATAACATATTGTTTATCACGGTTTGTAAGGTATATAGTATCATCTATGTGAAATCTTGAACAATGAGATTGCTCAAAAAGGGTTTTTATATAAGTAGTGTCAAAATTGAGGGTCAGAGAAGGCATGTTTTTCTGCATCTCCGGGAATTCCCTGCGAGAAGATTCATTTAATAGCTCTAATGCTTTTCCGGGATCTTCTCTAGAAATCGTTTGGGGCAACATTCCCCGATAGGCAACATATGATTCTCCTTCTCTACAGGAAGAATATAATATGATTCCATTATCAAACTATAGCGCCACGAAATCTGGTCGCACCTCTGCCGTGTCGGCAGTCGGCTTCCAGTATACGATCAGGGTTGAAATCTCATAGTCCTTATAGTAGGATTCGAGTTCTTCTGGAGGAGTATCCTTTCTGCTAACAGAATCAAGCAGTAAATTTACTTCGCTTTCAGAAAATTCTACTCTCATATTTATTGAGCATTCAGAATTTTTATTAAACCTTAACTCATTTGAGATACCAGTGAGTGAAAGGCTTGGAGGACCAGAAGAGGGTGCACTAGGTTTAGTCAGGAGTTTCAATATTCTGATGAGGTTTGTCTTTCCACTCGCGTTTCTGCCTACTATAACATTATAGTTTCCAAAGCTGAAGCTAGCATCCTTATAGCTGTACAAATTCTTTATTTGTATGCTTTTAATCTTCATTCACAATAGCAATGTTAAATTAAACTAATAAATTTTAAGACATGATGGATTGACTATGAATTTTGGTAGGAAAGTGCCTAATCCGGAAAAATAACGCTTAATGCTAGTTAGAGGAAAGAATGAAGAACCTTCTCGAATAACCTTTTTCATCAAGAGCCTGGCGTGCACTAGTTTTCTAATCTAATGACTATTCCAAAAATTCTATTAACATAGAATATACAAACACGAATACCGTGCCTTCCCTCCGGACATTTCTACGTTCTGCTTCGCCAGAAAATTGGGCATTAACCCCTTTACTGCGTACCCTCTTTCAGCATACTCGACACGATCATACATCTCTGTGTCTTTTAGAAACATCCCGGGTAGCGCGCTAAATTCTGGTGGGACATATAAACTTTTAACATGGGCTAAAAGTTTCAGCATTATCCATTAACAGTTGGCATTCGTACGTCTGAAGATTCATAGTTCATACTTACCTTTTCTCAAATCTTCTCTAACACTATTTTGCCATCTTAAGATTTGCTCTTTTTATCTTCTTATGAAAGAATGGTATTAGAATAAAGCATAACGTTGCAAAAGCAATATGTCCACGAGCCAATATCGTAGTGGTCTCTTCTAAGTGGTATACTATGAGGGATATGAGATAACTATAGGTGCTACTCAACAGACAGTACCCTGTTACTAGAAGGAATGCAAAATCCTTCAGGCTCTTAAGATTAAAAACATCCCTATTCAAGTATGCGTAATAGCCTAGTATAATTGATTGGCCAATTATCCAGAATGAAGCGCCTACAGGAGAGTATTCTGATGAGAAGAAAGCTGGCATGTTGAAGAACAGATTTAAAGGTATGGGGAGGAAGTACCAGAAGAACCTAAACCGCAGTTTCTTAAGCCATATTTCAAGCGCGGTTCCTGAAAAAATGAAAACCAGTAGATTGCCGAGGAGATGATCGTAACTATTGTGAAAGAGGAATGAGGAAAAAGCTTCAACCCATCTTGAGATGCTGTTCCAATAGTTGAGCATGATGAAATCCATGCCTGTACCTATGAACACGTAAATTGCTAACATTATAATGCTCATGGCTAGTGTACACCAGGGAGTATTCTTACTTACGATGTGCATGACGCGTAGGGTCTTCGAATTAAGCGAATTATTGCTATTTTTCAATGTGAAGCGGAAAAACAGATTAATTGTTATCAAAGCCACGGAGATTGAGCAGAAAGCTAGAAATACTATAGCGGTGGTTAAAAACCAGCTTTTATGATGAGGAAAAGGCAACTCGTCTACTACAGAGCCTTTAACGTTTCCAGTATAGGAGTTGCTCGCGAAAACCATTTCCATGCCTAAACGGTTTCTGACGAAGGCTGCAAAGTAGATGGTGACCATAGTAATGTTTGGCGAGGCTCTTTGAATATTGAGATGAGGGTAAGAATAGAAAAATATGGTGGATGCGTCAAATGCTAGTTTTGTCATGTTCCTGAAGAATGAGAAGGTTACCAGTATCGGCTCTTTAGAATCTATCTTGTAAAAGTCTACGGATAGCGATGAATAATCATCATAACCAGGCAAGCCTCTGGCGATAGCATCGTATTTATCGTTACTTATGCTCTCTACATCCGAAAGCGTGAAATTCCCTATGTACGTGTTAAAAGAGAAATCACTAACTGTCCCATTTGTCCAAATCATTAGGCTGAACTGAGCACGGCTCGGCGTTAAATCATGAAACAAGAAATAATATCCTACTGAAAATACGATAAACACTACTAATATGAAAATGATTACCATGCATACCGTAAGTTTCCTATCTTTTGCTAGTTCAGTGAGTTCCATTTACTCATCCTCCTCTTTACTTGGCAAAATATATTTTTTCAACTCTGAATAGATAAGTGTACTTATAACAATTAACGTTATAATTGTTAATCCAGCATGTTTACGACCCTCCATATCTAAGGAGGGTACAACTAAAAACATATACGACAGCACGCCGAGAAGAAGACAGTATAGCGCTGCATCAAGTATCAGGAAAGCTTTTCTTCGACCGTAAATAGCAACCCTTCTCCTAATCTCCTCAATCCATTGTCTCCAAGTTCTTGCTAAATATTCTGCCATGCAGTCCCAAAGTTTTCCAATCATTCTCATGCATTCAGATCAGCAAATTGCTTAAATAAATGTCATGCAAACAGTTGAATGAAGAAAAGTAATGAGGTCATGGATGGGGAAGACGCTGGTGGAAATTAGTAACGTAGAGTTTGACAGGAGCCGTTTTCGAAGATATTACGGTAATATAGGCGAGATGGTAGCTGAGGAATTTCTCGTAAGAAGAGGGTTTAGCGTGTGGCTATTTACACCGTATTCTTCATACGAGTCTCCCCTCCGGAAAAGGGGAGATTTAGGCAGAGGTGGATTACTCCATTACCTTAGCTATCTTTACTTAAAGCCGCCGGATAGAAACGATCTCGGAAGCAAATACATTGTGAAATATGGAGGGGCATCCTATGTTTTGTCGCGGGGAGTCGAAGATTATCATCATAGGCTTAAAGAGCTGAAGAACTTCTTTGGTGAAAAACTAGAGGCTTTTAGTAAATACGTGGAGGAATTAGGCATAGTCAGGAAAACGAGTGATGCTGAACCGGTTGAAATATTGCCAGAACAGGAGGAAACTAAGTATTACCCTGATTTGGTTGCGAAGAAGAGTGGTGAAATATATGTTGTTGAGGTTAAGACCAACACTGGGCTTGGATATTTAAAAGGAGCTAAACTTAAAGGACTACTGTTAGCCGAAAAGTATGGGTTCATCCCCACGGTAATTTCATTGAACATTGACGTAGAGGCAACTAATTTAAAAATGATATCACTTGCAAGGTTCTGATGCTTTCTTTATTAATCATCCTAGCGGGCGCTAGCGTGCGTCGCGCGCTAATTCATTGGTTGAAATTATTCGGAATACTGGTTTTCGTGGTTGCATCCGCCAGAAGATGAAGAATATATCCGAGTAGTCATGTAGACAACACCAGTAGGACAAGAGCGAAAAGAGATGCGATGAAAAGTATTAAAAAGGTTAGCGCGCGCTTTTAGCTTCAAAACTATGGGAACGATAATACAGATTGCTATTGCCCCAGTGACAAAATAGAGCCAGTGTGCGCTTAACTTGGCTTTTAGTTGAATAACCTTGCTTTCAATTGGGGATTTAGAAAGCTATTCTCCTTTATTCCTTCTGGTTCTTTAGGAATTTCCAATGGTACAAGTTCTCCGATGAACTTCTGTTTTTAAGCTTTTGGCGAAGAAAAATTTTTAAGCTTAGATTTAGAAAACAAGCTGGATGTCAAGCTACGAACAAATTGAAGGATTTGAGTATTGGAATAAAGGAGCTTGGGAAAAATTCGTTAAAGATCACATTCTTCCTCTTCATATTTCGTCGAGCAAGCTTTTAAAGCTAAGAGAAGAAATTCTTTCAAGAACAGAGGGGAGAAAAACTGTCAGACTTAGACGACAACTTACTAAAATTTTTACTTGGAGGCATTAACGAAGAAGGAGACTATGAAAAGAATAGCTTAGCCTTGTTCATTAAAAATGCCTTTGGAATTTATGTGGATTCAAAACAATATGTTGCTCTAGCAAAAGAAGGAATCAATCCTCTTGCATACGCTAAAGTTGAAGTTGACGCAGAAACAGAGTTCATTAAGTTTCTAAGAAATCTAAGTTCATTATCTTCAGGAATAGTTAGCAAAGTTGGATTAGAAACTACTGAAGTAAAAGAAGTTGAGGAATTAATTAGAGAACCTGAGAAGATACTTGAAGTTTTAAGGGAACTTTATGAAAAAGTTTTACTGGTAACTGCAAACTACAACTACTATACCTTCTTTACGGTAAGTACTAGGAACTTACCTTTCTTCTATCTTACGAAGGCATATCCAAAGCTTATAGAGAGTTTTGATGAACTAAGAGAATTTTTAGGTCTTGGAGTAATCTTTGAGCCGGAAACTGAAGTACAGGATATAAAAGAAAAATGTACTATTTGGGGTCATGTGGAGGGAGGACTATGCAACTTAATATTTAACTTAAACAATTTAATCTGGGAAAGTATTAATCCAAGCTCTAATCTTTCACCAATATTTGGCTTTATTTCTCCCTCGTTTAAAGACTTAAAGAAAGAATACTTAAATAAAGCGGAAGAAAAGCTAAAACTTATAGGATGGAAGTTGCAACGACGTGACGCATTTAAAATTCTTCTCTGCGCGTTTAGCATCTCGTCAGGAATAGTTACTAAAAATTGGATTGTTAGATACCACACCCCTGACTACGGAACATATTATGATGATTCTGAAATCGCTAAACAATATGAAGATAAAAGCTTGTTTAACGTTCTTAGCGATTTTTCACCTGCTTTATTCCTTGGATACCTTTATGTTGATATAGTCAGAAGTGATTATCTAAGTTTTCAAAGGGTGTAATAAGCTTGCAGAAAGAAGAAGAGAAGAAAGAAGGTCTTGAAGAAGAGGAAAGGAAAAGAAGAGAGAAAGAAAAACAAAAAACTACTAGTGTTCGTGAAGAAAGGATAGAAAAGAAAGAAGTTTCTAGAGAAGAAGGAAAAGAGGCTGAAGCTCAAGAAGTTTTAATAATTCCAATATTAAAATTAGAGAAACCCTCTTTTGAAACCTATAAGTTAAAGTTAAACATTAAAGTTCCAGAAATAAAGAGAGAAGAAATGGTTGTGAATATACCATTCGTTAAACCTCAAGAAAAACCTTCAGTTGTAGTTGAGCAAAAATTTAACGACAGGATAGTAATTATAGAGCGAGAAGAAATTTTATCTACTATTCCAATTCTTAGGCTGGAGACTTTAGCTAAAGCTCAAGTTATTCAGAAATTCGATGAAGAAGTAAGAAAAATAAAAGAAGAACGAATAGAACCTTTAATACCATTCTACAACGTAGAACGATTTTCTTTACCAAGATACTTAGAAAGCCTTAATTCAAATGTTTTGACCGCTGATGAAATTACGAAGCTAAAAGTAAAAAGTGTAGAAGAGTTAAAGGAGAAAGTAGGAACTGGAGAAGCTGGGGTACCTCCTGCTGGTGAAGAAGAAATTCCTGATTTCCTTAAGTTTTCGTTTGGTAGTGAAGGAGGAAAGATTAGAAGAAAAGGCCCAAAGATAATATTGTTTAAAGATGTTAAGAAAGATAGTTATATTAATTTCTTAGAAAACGTATGCTTAAGGGTTTACAGAGAAATTGAGGGAGGAGAACCAGAAGCCGTAAAAATTGAAAAGATAGATCATTTAAACAAAGAAGAGATTGAAAGACGGTTAGAAGCCGGTGGAAAAATCTTTACGATAAATTTAGATGAAATAAAGGAAGCAGACAGAGAAGAATTCGATAAGATGATGAAAAGATTTGATGTAACTCATTTAATGGAAAGATTGGAGGAAACATACTCTAGTGGACTAGGATACATAATATTTACTACAAGAAGTGAAGAGAAATTTAAGAAGATGAAAGAAGATTTACTTAATATCAACCTAATGTCTCAAGGAAGGTTAAACATGATTTTTATGGAAGCAAGAAGCTTACCTTTAGATTTGATAAGGCTATCCTCTGGAATGGTTGACTTATTTAAACCGCCAGGAAAAGTGATAATAGACGAAGTAATACCAACTTTCTCAACTTTCGATTATATTTTTAACGATGCTCTCTTTAAGGAAGATAGTCGGTTTAACAAAGTTCTTGAAGAAATAAAGAATGAAGAAAATGGATTATTCAAGCTTGCCACTGCTAGAAACAAAGGTCAAGAAGAATCGGATCTTCACTACAACATTAAAGTTTTCATAGTTAGATATCTAGTAAATAGGTTAAGAAAAGAAGGAAAACAGTTAAGAACCCTTGAAGAAATAATAAAACATATAAAGACAGAGGAAAAAAGTGAAGGAAAGGAAACACCTGATGTTCAGGTAGACAATGAAGTCTATGAAGTTGAGACCTTGTTTGGAGAAGGTGTAGATGCTGACAAGAAAATTGATGAAACAATTAAGAAACATGGTAGTAAAAAGGTAAACATAGTTATGGATAATTTTGGATTTCTATTACACTTAAAGGACTTAGAAAAAAGAAAGAGACATTACAAGAATGTAGAATTTTACACGTTGGACTTAAAGAATAAAGAATTAGTAAGCATTGAAGAATTCAAGAAAGAGTTAAGGAAAATACTTTTATCTGCAAACAACAAAGCTGATTTTTGAATTAATATGAAATTAAAGTCGATGGTTTTCCTTTCTCGCTGTAAATTCGGAAGTTCTTCCCTTACAATACTTTTATTAGAACTCTCTTTGTTTGAATAAGGAAGGGTACTGACTTTCCTCCCTTCCCATTGTCATTCCCTGCAACACTGAAAAAGCGCGCGCTATTATAGGTATCCTCTATTTGACCCAGTTTCACCTTTCTTACTCTCATATTATTTACCTTTCCATGTGGCCTTTTATCATTTAATAATGGTGAGTCAAAGCAAGATTGAAGAAAGATTTTTTCATGCGTTAGATGTATCTTTTATGCTTGCAGGGAATAAAAGTATATCCCAGAAAGAATTCCTAAATCATGGATTAAAACCTGATGAGTTTCAGAGAATGTTTTGGGAATGCAAAATAGGAGGAGGAGAGGGGGAGGAGAACGTTGCAGAGGTTCTCAACTCCCTGAGGAGTTTTGAAACTGTTAACGATGTTGTCCTCCCGGGTGAGAAGGCTAATATTGACCATGTTGCGGTTTCTACAAAGGGGGTTTTCGTCATCGAGACTAAGAATCATAAGGGCTTGGTCAGGTGCAGGGGAGACTCCTGGGAGCTTTTGAAAACAGGCAGGAGGGGAACCGTCTACTCCGGCAACATCGGAAACCCCAGTAAGCAGGTTAAGAGGAATGCTGTTGCATTGAGAAAATTCCTATCTGAGAAGCTTGGAGTAGTCGCCTATGTGCACGGTATCGTCTGCTTCACTAACCCTGAAGCTAGGCTGGAAGTACAGGAGCCAACGGTCACCGTGATCCACATCACAAACCTGAAAAGCTTCTTCCAGACACTTGAAGAACAGGAAGCGTTATCCGAGCAGGAAGTTAGAAGGATCAAGGCGGAGGTTGAAAAATACTCTTACAACAGACCTAGGGAAAAACATGTTTAAAAATAGCTTTGCATAATATTATTTAATGTTTCCTTAAAACCAGCTAGCTCGCGCTACGTAAAACCCCTGAAGAGTTAAGTTTGCATGTTCCTTCTTCATGTAAGCTTATATAAGATTAAGAGCGCGCGCGGAAACGTATCCTCATGCTGCTGAACTCATGGAGAAAGTAGATGCGAAGGTCAAAAGGATTAAGGGCCTTGATGAAGAGGAATACTACTTTTGCTGGCCAGTTAACGTGATTGGCCTAAAAGACGTTATGGCTGAAGTTGAAAAGTTGTTGAATGAAGAAATGTTTTCGAAAAATGACCCAGAGGATAGGGAAATGGTTTTTGAATGGCTAGAGAAATTTAGTGATAGTTTTTTCAAGGAAAGAGCAAGGACTAAGAGCTTGACAAGCGATGAAGTAGATGAGTGGATTGAACGCTGGAACAAACACATGGAGCGATGGGGCAAATTCTTCAAGGGGGCTTATGATATTCACCGAAAGTATAATGCTGAGATGTGGTTTCTGGTAGTATCCGCATAACCGCGATTCTTAATAACCTAGGCATCAAAGGTTTATACCGTGCTCTTAACGAGTTTCTGAACACTGGTAAGTTGAAGATGCCCGATGGAACAATACTGTTGGACATAAGCCCGGATGAGGCGAGGAAAGTGGTTAAGCTACTCACGTGGGCCGGGGGTTACATACCGTGACCGAGGAATATATTTATATAGTTGTTCCTGATGACGCTCCGCCAGAAGCCCGGAAGGAACTAAAAGACTTGCAGTCCCAGACACTTAACGATGAGGAAAAAGGCATTACCCTCATAATCGGAATACCTTTCATGCTTCATAAGGGTTTGAAGTATATTCCGACGATACTCGCCTGGGCCTTTGAGAAGGGGGGTTCCTATGGGGATGATTATCTGGATCCCGAGGGGAAAGTTTCCAGGTGGCATTCGAGACTCATGAAGGAAGTGTACGACGAGCTTTCAAGGAAGGTCGACGTGAAGATAGAGGAGCATGCCGAGGGCAGGTTGGGGGCAGTCTGGCCCTGCGAAGTACTAGACTTAAAAGAGGTTCAGGAGGAGGCGGTGCTGCTCGCGAAATCGACAAAATCCTAGTGAAGATGGATAATAAGAGAGATTACCGGATGCTGCTTAGGCGAGCCGCCGCTCACACGAGCAGTTCGTGGGAAGAACTACCATTCGAAGAGAGGATAAGGAGGCACATGGAAATTGAGAACAGGTACTTCAGGGCATGGGGTAACTTCTTCCTGAAAGCGCTTGAGCTCCGTAGGAAATACCCGAACGCGAGATTCTGGTTCAAAACCGAAACGATTTAGCATAAAATATCACTAATCCGGGTTTGTGAGAGCAGGCATTAAGCGGCGCTGCAGTCTTCACTCGTAAGCTTGTTGCAAGCGTCGAACAGAGGATTATGCTTGAGAAAGCCCTTGGCCAGGTTAAAACCGATCCCGACTGGGACCTGCCTACCCTGACGAAGAGTAGGGTTTTTAAAATATTAGATTTGCCAGCTTCCTCTAGCTTTTTTAACTCTTCCTTTTTCCCTTTGATTAAATAGTCTAAAGGCTTAATAATATCTTCAACCCCTTTCTAGGGTTGGAATACAATGAATCTTAAGAAGACTCATCACCTCGACAGGATTACTATTGACCCGGATGTTATGGGTGGCCAGCCATGTATTAGAGGCCTGAGGATTCCAGTATCCCTCATAATCAAGCTGATAGCTTCAGGCAAGAGCGTTAAAGAAATACTGGATGACTACCCTGAGCTTGAGGAGGAGGATGTTAGACAGGCTTTAGAGTACGCTGCCTGGGCGACCACGGAAGCATCCATACCGATAATCCCATGAGATTCCTAGCCAACATGTGCATATCGCCAAAGACGGTTGAGTTTCTGAGAAGCTTAGGATATGAAGTAGATAGGGCTAGTGTGCTTGGGCTCTCAAGGTCAAAGGATCGGGAAATAATCGACTACGCGGCTGTGAACTCAATGGTTTTAATAACCATGGATCTGGATGTCGGTCGGATAATTGCCCTTCTTGGGAGAAGAAAACCGTCAGTAATATTGCTGCGCCTTAGGAAGCCGACTGTCGAGAACATAGCGCACACTATAGAGTTCCACATACTCTATGCTTTTAAGCACCCATGCCGGCAATCTAAAATCTTATATAACAGGTTAGGTAAACATACTCGAGTAGCAAGCATGATGAATAAGGCTCAGCCTAGGGATAGTGGACTGTTGTACGAGTTCACGGCTAACCTTGTTAATATCTTTAAGATCCGAGGAACCATTTTAGGAAAATTGGATCTGCAGAAAACCGTGTATTTTATGAAGAGGCTAGGGGTAAAAATTCCTTTCGAGTTCAGATGGAATCTTCTAGGCCCATATAGTTACGAGCTTGCGCATTATTGCACCCTCCTAGAGATCAAGGGCTTGCTGTCTTACTCAGGAACCTTCAGGCTGAATGAGGAGAAGGCTGAGGAATACAGGCTGGACTTACCGAAGGATGTTGCTGAGAAGATTAAACGCTTTTTTGAAGATATGGATGGATTATGTGAAGAAAAGGGTTATGACAGAGTTGTTTTCATTGAGTGTGCTGCCTCCCTAGACTTCATTAATCAAAACATTACTGCAGAGGGGTCTAGGAAAGATGCTGTTTTCTCCCTTCTTGAGAAACTGAAGCCTGAAAAGGCAGAGAAGTTCAGGGAAATGAGGGAGGATGCTTGGATGCTCCTCATACGCGAGAAACTGGTTGACTAGTAGCCTATGATCCTGAGCCTTCATCATGAGTAGAAGGACGTACAAGTATTTTCGCGACCCTATACATGGGTTCATAGAGGTTGATGAGCGTTTTCTAAAAATCATTGATTCACCGTTTTTTCAACGTCTACGGAGAATAAAGCAGACCTGGTTTTCCATGGTGCTGAGCATTCTAGGTTCAGCCATTCCCTGGGTACATATCACTTGGCCGGCATCATAACTGAAAAAATTGATCCAGAAGGGTCAAGAAAAGGGTTGTATTATGAGTTTTATCTTGCGGCGCTGCTTCACGACATTAGCCATAGCGCATGTTAACATTTTCATGGGCCCTAACGTGCTTAAACCTCCCATTTCAATCGAACTATTCTCGGTAATGCTTATATTCACCTTACTGTGTAATTATCGACGGAGAGAATGTCCAACAGCACTTTGGAGGAGGTCTTAAAGAGGTTAGGCTTATTCGCAGCAAGGTTGAGAGGCTGGAGGACCTTGTGGAGGAGAGGCTGATCGGTTCCGATGAGCCGCTAGAGGACGAGGCTGAGGCGATGAGAGAATACTTGGAGGCGAAGGAGAAGGGAGACGTAGAATACATACCTCTGGAGAAGATCGAGTAGGAGAGATAAGCTTATTGCAACGATACCGCGTTTTTCTTGAAAGAAGAGCCCTTAAAGAGCTTGAAAAGATTAAGGGAGAAATGCACGGCAGAATTGTCGAAGCCCTGCATATTCTTCAAGACGAAGGATTTTCAAAAGACTCGACATTATAAAACTGCGAGGAAGCAAAAACCATTACCGGATAAGAGTAGGCAAGTACAGAATACTGTTTGAACTAGCTTCCAATAAAACGATAACCATATATGCTATACTGCCACGTGAAGCAGCATACCAATAAATCAAAAGAACAAGTAAATTGGATAGAAAACAGAAAGAGATGGTAATAAAAAATACGCGCGCGTATTCGTCCGTTCTTGCATTTGCCTCCTCTTCCTCAAGTCTGTCGATTTGTTCCTCTAATCTAGAAATATATTCTTCAGCTTTTTCTATGTTATTTTCCCATCGCTCAATATTACTTTCCATCCGTTCTCGCCATTCTTCATATTTTCTCTTTCTTTCTTCTTGTCGTTGTAACCACTCCTCACGTTTTCTTCTTTTCTCTTCTTTGATCTCTACAATTCTTGATGTCGCTCGATTCCACGCATCACTTAACGTATCATATATCTCATGCCGTTGGTCTCTGCTCATATATACGCCCCGCAACGAGCAGAAGATCATCGAACATGTAAGGAAGCTTTCGCCTTGAGTCCTAGCGCGCGCTTCAATAACGGCTAACGTTTATAGCTGGTTAGCTCTGTCCCCCAAAGAACATTATGAGTGGAACCCCAGCGCGCGCGCTAAGATTTTAAACATTTTTTCAAGCATCGCGCACGAAACGGAAAAGTATGCGTGGAAATACTGGCTTCCTAAAAAATAATTCCTATTCTTCAGCATTTGGAGTAACCCAGATTCTTTTAATCCCCTTAACCCTGTCGAACTCCCTGTCTTCAGAAACTATATTGCTTATTCCGGCTTTCTCCATCGTTGCCAAGTGTATAGCGTCAGAGGGTTTCAAACCGTACTTTAACAAGTATTTTTCAACGGGCTTTAAATCCTCCTCTTCAACGGGCAAGACTTCAGCGTAGGGCAGCACCGTGTTTTTCAAGAAGTCTAAAGTTGTTTCATAAGACACTCCATACTTTCTCGATATGTAAAGCACCTCATCTACCACAAGCATGTTCGTAAACAGCTGTTCCTCAAGAAGTCTTCTGAAAAGCTCTTCTATCAGCCTTCTTTCATCATCCACCATAGCGTTCAAGTATATGAGGAAGCAGGAATCTAGAAAGGCTTTCAACCAGTGTTCTCCTCGAACTCCATTTCTAAATAGGCCTTACTCAGGTCTCCTAGCTTCGGGCTGGAAACCCTCATCCTTCTAATCTTTTCAACATGCTCCTTAAGCCTTTTCATTATTTCCTCTGGAGAGGGTTTTCCCCTTATCAAGATGCCTTCTGAAGTGGGTTCGATCGAAACTTTCTCTCCCTCCACTATTCCATACCTGTCTCTAAACACTTTGGGGATAAGTATCTGCCCCTTTTCTCCAACTTTTACCTTGAGTTCAACCATGGTTTCTGAAAGTTATACCTTAGTTGGAATACTTAAACCTTTCCAACTTAAGATACAGCCAATGGGGCGCGCTCTTCCTTTTCCGGAAAGAGGCGAAACCCCTTGCTTCATCTAATAGCTTTCTCCTCAAGCGCGCGCTAACATTACTTTTTCGTATAGTTTCTCCTCCATTTAACATTGGAAATCAGTAATTACTGCTAATGTTTTCCAGTGCTTTTTCTATAAAAACATACTACGTTTAACAAGTATGGTGTATAAAAAGGAGTTTGAAGATGTTGTGTTTAGATATCAGTAGCGCGTGCTAAACTTCTTAAATAGCTGGAAAGAATAAAAGTATGGATATGTTGACTAGTAGTCAGCTAGGGGATTTTTTAAGCATTGCTAGGGAGAGGCTTAGAAGTGGAAAGAGAATACCGATAGAAGGGGGAGGCACTTGGGATACGAGAGTAAGGAAATTTTTCTATGATGAAATGTTTGAGATTCTTAAAGAGGAGTTTGGCGTAGATAATCCCAACGAGTATCTTTACGTGGAAGGGAGGAATCGTCTACGTGGAGAGAAGCGTGTTAAGCTTTTCGGTTCAGGGCTTTACCCGGATGCTGTGATAAAATTTGACGATGCAATGGTTGCGATAGAGCTTGACGCCGGACAGGCTGGCAGGCCGAGCGGCAGCAGGATAAAGACAGCGCTGGCTAAAGCTGGAATCCTCGGGCTAACAGGCTGTTTCCAAAGCATTTACGTATTCTTCTTCATTTACCACGGTGAACCAAGCGATTACGAGAGAATGAGGGATGAGGAGCTTGAAAAGAAGGTGCTGGATTTCTATGAGAAAAACCTTTCAACATATTTAATTCTAATTTAGTGCGCATTATAATCAGACTATACATTAGCCAAGGATAAGACTATAGCGTGTGCACTAACCAGTGTTTATGATTAAGTTCCCACTTTTCCAGCAACCTTTTTAATAATGTATAGTCCAACTATTAAACAGTAAATTATCAATTCCCAGCTTTCCATCATATACCGTCCGATTAGAATTAGCCCAGAGAAATATCCCAATTAATACAGTAAACCCCAATACTTCGCTCTTTCCAATTCGACAACTCCAATGATGATTAATAGGAAATTAATGAGTATTGCTAGGTTTCTGCCGCTTTCGCCAAATAACGCTGGAAAAACTGAACTTAGCGCGCGCCTCCCATTTTCAACAAATAAATAAGAGGAAGCTTAAAAATTTTATGACATTAACACATGCCAGATAATTTTGGGTTGTCCTTTTTTATGGAACCCAGCTTCTTACTGCGCCAAATCCTGCAGACGATTGTGGCTAAGGCGATTACAACAACTAATCCGATGATAAGGGGAACAAGAGGGGGATTAACTGTAATGATGAGCGTATTGCTTATGGCGTTTTCCCTGACATCGTCCCCGGAATACGAGGCCTGTACCTTCCAAGATCCTGTAGTGTCAGTTGGATAGGAATCCTGAAAGTTGCCATCCGGATCAGTCAGTACATTTCGGGTTACTTTATCTCCATTTGGCTTAGTATAAGTGATACTTACGGTAGCTGAAGCTATCTTAGGAGTAATTGCCCCCGAGATTCGGATTGATTCGCCGATCGTTATGGATTCGGATGGAGTTGAAATAACAATAATGGGTTGCATTTTCTCAACTAGAAATTTTATCTTTTCGCTAATACTTCCTTCATAACGATCGTTTCCTGTCCACGAGGCAACGACGTTCCACTCGCCAACAGCATCGACTATAATAACATTAGAGAACCTTCCGTCAATGGTCGTCTTCGTTGTCGAATTGAACATAGATCCATCAGGCTTAACATAAGTTACGACTATTGTCGCATTAGCTATGCTTGGGTCTAAGATGCCTGAAACAGTCTGCGACGAATTGAAAATAATAGGAGTTTTAGCGATCGATATGATGATAGAGCTGGTTCTCTTGAAGCATTGGATGACAACCAGATTACTCTCGCATCCTTCATAGTCCTGGTCCCCGGTCCAACATGCCTTTATGTAGACTGTTCCAACCGATTCAAGCTTCAGTTTAATCGAGAATCGGCCACTGGAGTCCGTTGTAGCATTATAGTTTAAACGATCAAACAGCAACGATGTGTCAGATTGATAAAACGAGATAATAAGACCTGCTTTTGCAGGGTTGACGGATCCATTGAGCATGAATTCCTCTCCAATACGGACCTCGCTCTTGGTAGTCGTCAACGTTATTTGACTCTTTAACCTTCTCTTGGCGATTGTCCAAGTAGTATAGAAGATATCGGCCACATCATTAACAGCATGAGAATAACAGATCTGAATAATAGAATTAAGCCTCGATTGATCCACGGAAGGTGTGCCCGTACATGCTGGAGGATTGCATACTTTGCATGGACGATACCCTTTGTTATATGCATCACATTCATCGCAAACCATATCAGGTTTTCAGGCTTTATCTGCGAAACATAACGGCACCAAGGATAATGGTAAACATCGCTATTCTTGCTACCACAGTATTTTGCTCCTGAGCCGCTTGAACTGCTTCGATAGAAATTCGATATGTCATCGTAATACTGGTAAGCTGCGTTAGCAGTTTGTACCATACGTTGCCGTACGTCGGACACATTGGTTAGTCCATCGAAGTCATATCTTATCGGCAGTAGTGAATCGGCATATGTTTCAAACTTGGAATGATAATTGTCTTCGTTAGGGTCTTTTGCACTCGTGTGTAAGGGGTTATCCAGGTCCATTATATAATGAGACAAGACGCCGAACTCAAAGGCTATATCGTCTTCCGAGGCGTTTTGTTTGATCATGTTCTTAATTAATGCGACCTCCTCAACTATTTTATCTACGGCTTTACCATAATTCTCATCAACATGCCAAACGTGGTTCACAAAATCCTTAAACTGAGTATCGGGGGCAATAGCCCCTTCTAAATACTGTGCGATATTTCGCTCAAGGAGGTTCTTAAGGTCAGAGGGAAGATATTGGAGAATATCTCTTGCTATTTGCCTGTGTGTTTCATGCGCCCAAGGGCTTACCCTGATGGGTGAAACATCTGCCAGAAGAAATGCTATAAAAAGGACGATAACAATCCTCATTAGAACGCTATTACTCCTCATTCAACTCACAACCTCCGCAATCACAATGAACGCAGACAAAGGTTCCATGGAAATGAACACCTCTTATGGACGGATCGGGTTTGAGACAAAGAACCATCTTGCCTCCGCATCTTGGACAGCTTATAACATCGCTGGCTGAAACCAGTTCCGCAAGCTTCTGATAACCTTTCGAATCTTAGGAACATCGATTGAGATGCAGAAGTCTGTTTGACCTACCGCCCTCTTCATTATGTGTCAAACCGCTTTGCGAAAAATTTAATCTTTACGCTTGAGGATAAAAATCCAGTGCATCCTAGAGCATGGAGACATATCCCCGGAAGCACGTGCTAAAATAGCATAATCTTATAAACTTTATATTCTTGTTTAGATATCCTATTAATGAGTAAACATGGGTGGCAGAATATTCCTCAGCATTTTTCTGATAGTTTTAACGATGGTTGGAGAAATTCTTCCCGTATCTGCAATCCCTTTTTATAACCACTTATGTCGATTAGATGTCAAAATAGATGCACCTTCAGAAGTTCGTGAAGGGGAGGAATTTTCAATAAAGGTATCTATAACAACGACCGGAGAAATTTTGTTTTCTCATGCAATTCTGGAAAGTTGGAGAATGCAAGGCGGAATAAAAATAACTCTTTATTCGCGTAAACAATACTATGAGGTATTACGCGAAGAGTATATAACAAGCCCTACACTCCTACCAGCGAATTATAAAATAACAAAAGACTTTAATATCATTGCAGGAGAAGCAGGGACAGAATACTGGATTGAAATTGAAGCGATTTATGTTTTCGGCACGCTTGTATTAAGAGAGAAGTTAAATGACTTGTATATTGTCCTATATAGGACTGAAGTTGGGTATACTGGGCCCATAGCCACTGGATTTGGCAATAAAATTCTCGTAGGAGATGGAGGAGTCGAAGGTATACACGAGGATGTTTCATTCTACTGTACTAAATCTGTTAAACTAGGGATATCTGAAGTTGTGTCACTGCAACAGCAACAGGAAGTTCTTCAAAGCCAATTGCTGACACTTAGGTTAATAACGGTACTGATATCGATTATTGCCATAGTCTTCCTCATCCTTTTCTTAATTGAGAGGAAAAGATCTAAAAGTCAATTTCCACCACCCCCATCATAATATATTTTAAACTCGCACGGATGAAGCGCGCGATTGTTTTTCTCTTTCTTGTCTTTGACACCAGATCCGAGAATGAAAACTTGAAATCCTGCTGAAAATCGCTGAAAAGGACCCATATCTTAATAGGGATTATTCCTTTGAAAGAAGGACAAAGAGTTTTAAAAAGGTTCTTTCAAAATCATATAGAGATGAGGAGTGGAGTTTTCGCCATAGGGATCGTTATGCTATTGCTCGGAGGCTTCATGTACTTGGCTACTGCCCGCGAAGTATATAAGCTCCTAGGCTATGAGGTAGCTTCTAGCGAGAAGGAAATAGTGTTGCAAATAGGTGATCAAAGCATTCCCATGAAAAGCATAGGAGTGCTCCTCGGACTCATGGGCATAATCCTAGCTATTGGCGGGGCAATATCCTCCGGGAAAGGGCCTCAATACTATCCCTATCAACCCCCGCCACCAGAACCCGTCTACACTTGCCCAACCTGTGGCAACCCATTAACCTACATACCCCGGTACCGGCGATGGTACTGCTACAACTGTAGAAAATACGTGTAAATCCCAAGCTCCTTACTAAATCCAGGACGATGCAAGAGTCACTGAGGACTCTTGGTTTGAAATAGCGCGCGCTAACCTCTAGAGTTCTTTCCAGTGACATGCATGAGGTAAATAAGGCAGGCTCTCTCTTAGGGCACGCACTAAGATGTACTCGCCCACGAGATGAATTCCGAAAGACTGCTGAACGACTTGTAAGTGGCCTCGTTAAATACGTAATATACTTGGGTAAATGCGGAGCCTGAATTCTGCCAATAACGTAGGTAATCGTTTATTGCTTCTTCCACGGGACGTGCCGTAACCCATCTAATCAGGAATAAATCTAGCCCGGTTACGTATTTCCCTGCCGGATCTAGAATCGCTATTTTTCCCCCTGCAACAGGTATTACCACCGCCATATGACCTACGGTCTCGCTTGGTCCACCGATGCACATGGCATAAGCACCGTAAAGTGTTCCTACGCAGTATTTGAAGTAGCAACGTATCATAGAGGTTAATAATATTGCTTGATCCTCGCAGTCACCATGTTTATCTGCCAGCGTTTCATTAGGGAACCTCCAGAAGTCCTCTACCCAGTATGATCCACCCAGTGAAAAGAAATCCACATAATTCACAGTATACATCCCTGAAGAAAGGTATATGTAGCGTGCTCCTAAACTCAGACTGGGGGAATATGTGTCATAAGAATATTTAATATTCTGCACAACCCATCCTTGAAGCTTCTCTAAATCGTTCCAGAGATCGTTATCAGACCCGCCCCATCCTCCAGTTATGCTTCTAACCACGCTTCGAAGCTGCGGGTCATCGATAGTTATGAACCTACAACACTGCTCTCCATACGGGCTTCGGAGGCTTATTGCATCGAATAGCGACCGGCAGGTCTCATTAAGATGCTCCAGCTCGCTTAAGAGGGTTTGTCTGTCATCCAGCACGGCTGAGTAGGAAGATTGTAAAGATCTATAGTTGGATTGCAAAGCCTCGTAATTAGTTTTCAAGTTGCTGTAGTCATTCTTTAGGGTAGCATGCTCAGACTTCAGTTTGCTATAGTCGTCGGAAAGCAGGTTATAGCTACTTTTCAACTGGTCATACTCATTTTGGAGATTACGATATGACGATTGAAGCTCCTTATAATCTGCCTCAAGGCTTGTATATTCAGAGTAAAGCCCGGAATAGCTTGTCGATAGCGCTTCATACCTGGAATTAAGCAGATTATAGTTAACTATGCTTATTAAAAGAATGATTGAACATACAATTAGGCCGATGCCCAGAATAATAGTCAAGTATCTCCTCCTAATGCCCTCCCCCATGGTTACCCACGATATAAACTAATAATGGCTAATTTAAAAAATTAATGCGCATGCACCGAAGCTAGTTGATTTTGCTTTTAAATTTTAAAATAAACCTTAAATGATATAAAGGTGAGCTAGAATGAGCGAGTTCAGGGGTTTAGAAATGGTTAGAGCTACTGAAATAGTTGAAAATCCGAGCGTCGAGTTAGCCGGAAAAGTACGAACAATTTATGACATTTCCAGACTCCGTTTGGGACCTTGGAATAACCTTGAAAAGGCGTTAAACATTCTTTATAATAAAGGCTGGAGGCCAGTATGTATGGCTATTTCTGGGACTATCGTCTATGTAATAATTGAAAAAAGATAGTACACGTCTATTAGCTTTAACAATAAGGGGACAGGGAGAATACAAAAAGTTAGAAAAGCGAACTAAAAACGCGCGTGCGCTCACTCTTCGTTCTGGTCGGGAAGATCCCAGTCAGGGTCAACCTTGACTTGGTCTAGAGCCTTCTCAAGCATTATGCGTTGCTCGATAGATGCAACAAGCTTACGTGTAAACACTGCGGCATCAGGATTGATTGAAACAGAGTCGATTCCAGCCCTAACAAGAAACTCAGGGTAGCAAGTTGAACGTTTCTAAGTCTTCATTAGGAAATCCTGTCTTCTCAAGAGGCTTGAACTCGGTTTCTTTCTGTCTGAGGCAACTTTATGCTTCTGATGTACACGTTAAGCTTATTAAGGTCTGAGACGAATTGTTGAACGAGCCTGAATGGAGGACGAGGAGGAGCTTTTGAAGAGGATTGTGGTGAATCCTAAGGTTATGGCTGGTAAACCAGTGATAAGGGGGACGAGGATCCCGGTTGAGCACCTGCTGAGGCTGCTGGCTCAGGGTTTAACTTTTCAAGAGATACTTGACGATTACCCTCACCTGACGAAGGAGGACATTACCGCAGTCCTACTTTATGCGGCCAAGATTACTGGTAAGGAAGAAGTGTATCCAGTAACATTGGAATGAGGCTGGAAACGTGAAGCTTCTAGTTGACGAGAGCGTTGGCATAAAAGTCTACTTTAAGCTTAAACAAATGGGTTTCGATGTTGTCACGCCAATATATTCTATGAAGGGGGCGGATGATGAAGAAGTTATGCGAAGCGCAGTTCTCGAGAACCGTGTAATAATCACGAATGACAAGGATTTTGGATGGCTTGCTCATCTTTATAAGCCGCTAGGCGTAATACTTCTAAGACTGAAAGACGAGAGAGCAGAAAACAAGATCAAGATCATACAGTACGTCTTGGAAAAATATGGTGAAAGAATTCCTGGGAATATTTTAATTGTCTCCGAGAAGAAAATCAGGATAAGAAGTATTTGAAAAATGGAAAAACAGGATAGAGATAGCTGAGTCTTACAGGAAGAAAAAGAAGCAGAGTAAAGATTTAGAAAAGCCAGAGGCATAAATAAACATCAGGTTTTAGAAGACCCTAATCCTCGTCAGGGTCAGGGAGGTCCCAGTTAGGGTCTGTTTTAACCTGGCCGAGGGCTTTCTCAAGCATAATCCTTTGCTCGATGGATGCGACTAGCTTGCAAGTGAAGACTGCAGCATCAGGATTTATAGAAACGGAGTCGATTCCAGCCCTAATGAGAAACTCTGTGAACTCAGGGTATACACTTGGAGCCTACTTGAACAGCTCAGGAAAGTCTTCCTTGAGGAACTCTATCTTCTCCAATGAGACCTCTTCCAGCCTCCTATGTCTCTTGTTTATTGCTACGACTATGTCATCCCTCTTGCGGAGCCCCTCCTCATCTATTTCCTCCTCATCCACTTTCCCAACGTGCTTGAGCTCCTTCTTCTCGAGCTTAACGAACTTGAGGCCCCTCTCCGTTTTCTTAGCGAGCCTGAGCCTATACCCATCCAGATTGTAAACCGCTGAATCGTCTGAGAGGTCATATTTTATTTGACGCTCGTACCGTCTCATCATCTCCGGGTCCTTCAATTCTATCGGCCACTTTACCATGTATCTCCACTTATGCATCTCGATGCTCCTCTTGGATTCCGGTATTGCAGTGCCCTCCCAGTATTCCCTCCTCTCCTCCCTCGCCAACCACTCTCTAAACCTTTTCTTAAACTCGATAACTGCCTCAGCCCTTTTAAGCACGTTATCAATAACCTCCTCATCGCTCATCCCGGATGAGTCGAATATGATCCTGTAGTGTGGATGATCAAGGTCGGTTATGAGCAGTTCCCCCAGATATCCGTGTTTAGAGAAGACCTCGTTGATAAGCTTTAGGAACACGTTCACATCCTTAACGAGGGCGGGCATGAACCTCGCGACCTTCATCCTGTCCTCCCTGTCCTCGAGGGCAAGTACGGAGAACCCCTTGAAGAAATCTTTATTCTTGATAGACCCGGGGGAAAAACAGAGATTATAGTGTACTCCACATAGGAATGATAAATCTACTTCATCATTCCTAATCGTGATTAAATCACTCTCTACATCCACAGCATCTATGAATGGGGAGCGTGGATCGATCCAGTCGTCCATCCATTTGATTCTCCTCCTCCATTTTGTATGCAACTCGCTGTCGTCGAAATAAACATCTTCGAGAAAAGCTTTAGTGTACATTTGGCCGAGCTCCCTCCCATCCGGCAACTTAACGGGATATAGACCTTCAAAATTCATGTAACAGATATTTTCTCTGGTTTTGAATTCATAGCTACTTCTACCCTCCAACGCCCTTGCTATCTTCGGGATAAGCGTCTTCCACCTCTCGCCATCCATTATTCAACCACCCAGTTTAACCTCTACCCATCCGAAGAATATTTTCTCTGGGGTTATATAAGCTACTATGGCATAGCCCTTCTCAGGCACTATCCATTTTCCTTGTTCTGCCATATCTTTGTGATTCTTAAGTTGTCTTATTGCCTCATCAAGCTTTTTATTCACCTCTCCCAAAATCTCTGAAAAATCCTTAGGTGTTTCAGGCGACCAGAGCGACTTCTCCTCAATGGCTAAGATTATCTTATTCCCATCTACCTGCATAATGTCGAATGGAACTTCAGGAGTATTCTCCCCAGCGGTCTTCAACACCGGTTTACTGGAGTCGTATCCAAAGTTCTGCTGGTAGTTCTCCAGGAGCAATTTCTCCGTAAGCGCGTATGCGGCATATCCTCTCGTGCTAGGGTCGAGTAGGCACTTTCCATAGGAAAAGGCGTCCTGAAACTCCTCTCTCATATTGGCTTCTATCTCCCCCAGCTTCCCTGAAATACTAGCCCCTTCTGCGGCTCTGAGCAGCTTGTCCTCTACCAAGGAGTACTGCGGATCCTTAACGCTGATGAACTCGTTCTTGAACCCTCCGGTAGCGGGGTCCAAGTACATGTAGTGCCTATTTACATGTCCCCTATTATCCTCGTAGTATATCTTCAGAATCTTGCTCTCTATGCTTCTTCCGTTCAAATCCGTGAATGATTCCGTAATATATTCCACATTCCTTACGAGGTATGCGTGAGGCTCGGAGACATACTCCACTTTCGACAGCCATTTCCCTCCATCGGGATCTATCGTCGTGGCAATCCAGAGCTTCTTACCCGAGCCAAGTTCGAGCTCCCAGAGAATCACTCCGCTGATTACTTCCCCCTCCTCATTTCCAATCTTTATATCATATTTATACTTGGGCTTGGCTGAGACCGATGAATCTTTAATGCTAACTATGCCTTCATTCTCAACCTTGTATTCTATGAGGTTTTTAAGGTACTCAGTTGTAAAGGTGTTGGAGAGTTCTTCCCAAGAGACTTGTCTAAGCCGTAGGGCGTAGACGCCTTCTCCATAGGATTTTAAAGTGACGGTACGCCCGTTCGAATCCCAAATCTTGTAGTGAGACTCACCGCCTATCTCCTCATATTCTATGATGCAGATCCCCGGGTTATTGTAACTAAGGAATTTACCAAAAGATCCTTCAGAAATCAGTGTTATATCTTCACCTATCTCCTTTGCTGTTGAGAAGAAATAGTCTGGCTCAACCGCTCCTTTAAGAGTAGCAACATAGTCTCCGTCTTTCATGTCAAACGCGCCCATGAGTGCACCACCACCTTCAACCTTCTGAGGATATACAACAACGGTACCGCCGATCGCCCCAATATGTGCTAACGCCCTATATTCCTTATCTCCTTTGTTTAGAGATAGGGTGACGACATCTCCTTCTTTAAATTCCAGCTCCTCTGCAAGCCCTTTGGATAAGCATGGATATACATACTCACCATATTTCATAACTCTTAAAGGAACTCCTAGTCTATGATACTTCTTAGAATATTCCAAAGTATCGCTCCATGCTTCAAGCGCCTTAATCCCGAATGTCTTCACTTGATCGAGGAAGTAACCTATTATCCCGCTGACTCTTTCCTCACCTATTTGAAGCTGTTTAGAATAATATTTTTCTAAATCAAAATAGGTTTTGAACAGTTTAAGCCCGTTTTCGAAGCTGTCCCCTATTCCTTTAGCTGCAAGCGCCTTCCCAATGCCATCGAGGCCCTTTTTATCGAGCTTAACTAACTCCGGAATAAGCTCATCGAGCATTTCGGACTGCGAGCCTTCAAGCTCCTCTACCTTGCCGTTGCTCAGCCACTTAACGAGACCAGTGGCAGCGTCCTCAGATTTCTCAGCCACGTTTGAAACCCTGTTGAGCGTTTTCTCCGCAAAGTCCTCCGAGATCTCGAGGAGCTTTCCGTAGAGTTTGAAGACGCTATCCCCTGCTTCCGGCAGCTTTCCGACGAGTTCCTTACACGTATCTCCATGCCCCGCTAGGATTCCTGCACCGTCGTTGATGTATTCGACGTCCCCGGGCTTAACCTCCTCCTCGCCCGCAAGCTCTCCGAGCCTGAATTCAAGATCCTTCCAAATCCCCTCAATCCCCTCCGGAACCCTTCCAAGCACCCTTTTCATGGTGCGCACGAACGCGTGGGCCTTCGCAATCGCATCGATGTTTATCGCGATTCCTTTCCTTGCGAGCTTGCCCGCGAGGGCTACGGCATCTACGAGCGGCGAGGTCGCCCAGGCTCCCGTCGCTTCCCCAAGGCCAAACTTCTTCGGGTCTTTTACTATGTTCTCCCTGTAATAGTTGGCGAACGAGTAGAAGGCTCCGAGCTGTGCAAGCGCCCCAACGACCTTTCCGAGGGAAGCCCAATGCTCCATCGTAACCTTGGCGCTTTTAAGCTTCCCATTCAGCTGCGACGAAATAGCGTAGGCACGTTCGTATTCCTCGGGCATGTTCAAGCCCATAAGCTTCTCAGAGGCGTCTGACATCGCATCGATAAGCATTCCTCCCTCGAACAATTCCCCGACGTTCTTCAAATCGTCGAGGCTAAAGCCAATGCTTTGCTCCATGAAGACATCTAGGGCGCTCATGGCTCCTTCCCCAAGCTTCCTCAGCTCCTCAGCCTCTTCGCGCAGTTCCTCGGAGAACTCGTTTTTACCGCTTCGCCTCTCGATGATCGCTGCAAGCTCCTCAAGCTTCTCAGCATTTCTCTTAAACTCCTCGCTAGACCTCAATACTGCGTTGAGCTCGAGGGCGTTCATATATGCGCCGTAAACGTAGTGATAAATGAAGAGGAATGTATGAATACCCGCGACCGCCGCCACGCCAGCCTCCTCGCCAAGCACTATTGGAAGAGCCTCGGGGGCGACGACGAAGACTATGAACATGAACACGATGCTCGGGATGAAGCGTTTCGCCCCGTTCCAAATGCCTTTAGCCCAATCCGGAAGGTTCTTATAGATATTCTGATATGTATAGCTGTCCGATTCGAAAACATACGGTATTTGATGGCAGGCAATAGGCTTCCATCGGCTCCTATCGGTCAAGTCGCTTCCCTCAGCCTTAACCAGCAGGACGTCTACGAAGACCTTAGCTGTCGGGTCCCCGATCATGGCGCTGAAGACGTTCATAGGGTCCTTAGCCAGCTCCGGCAGGGTCGTCCGCATTCCGTCGAAGCGGAGGTAGGGCCAGAACTTCACGTCGGAAGAGTAGTTCCCCTTCGGCAGGTCCATCGGGTATTCATCCGGCTCAGGCTCAAACCACCACTTGGCATCTGACGGAACGCCCCAGAGCCTTGAAACTACCTTATCGTCGAGCATGGCCAGCACACAGCTCCTAAGGGCCTCGCCGTACGCGTTGTTTATCGAGAAGGAGAGGACGTGTTCCCTTCCCAGTATCCCGGACCCATTTATGTTCGCCCTCGGCACCACTGGAAACACGAGGGTGAATTCCCCACTCGGCACCTCTTCCCTCCTAACCCTGTAGCCAGTCGTAGAATTATAGTGTCTAGCGGTTTCAAGGGAGTACGTGTAGTTCTTAACTATCCATCCCCCTTCCACCACCCTCTCAACCAGGCAGTTCTGCAAAAGCGAAGCGCCCAAGTCCTTTTCCCCAACCGACCCCGCCAGCAGGATGGCGTTTCCACCCACCTCATCCAATACTCTTCCAGTAGGCTCCATCTCATAGTAATAGCTGGCTGTCTCAACCCTGCGGTAGGCGTCGTAAAGCTCCATCCTCTCTTTCTCATAAAGAACGTAGAGGTCCACGTAGTAGGTGGTGGTCTCAACCCCGTCGAAGACTATCGCATACTCACCCGTGGAATAGGATGAGGCCTCGTCCTCGCTGAACCTTCCAACGTATTCCCACTCAACCCTGTGGAACGGTTTATAATCCTCCCCCTCCGGTACTTCCCCCGGTTTCTCCTCAACATCCCCCAGGTAAACCCACTCACCCCACCCTCCAGTATGAATGCTCGCGTCGTCGACGTGCAGCTCCGAATCCCCCTGTGCCACGAAGGAAACCTCGTATTCGCCGGGAGCCGCAAGGATGCTGGAGACGTCTAATGAGAGCCGCGTCCATTCAGAGCTTGCTCCAAGGGGAATGATCGTTGCCCCTCCATCCGGGGTCTTTATCGTAACCATGCCCTTCCCACTAAGCCTATAGCTGAACTCAAGGACTGGGTAAGCGCTCCCGTCATAGCTGAATGCTTGTCTCCAGGCGCCGCGACCCCATGGGCCGGCCATAATCCTCAAGCATGATGGTTCACTCGTGTAGCTGGATGTGCAAAGCTCTCCGAACGCTTCTCCGAAACTCTCGAACAACCAGAAGAGGGAGGACCCCATATCCCCATTCTTGATGAACTCGCGGATCGGCTCCTCAACCCACTTGTAATGATGGTAGAGCACCCTCGTTACTATCCTGTAGACCTTGAAATAGTTGGTCTGCCTGAACCTTATCCCACTGCCGTCCTTCTCCAGCCTATAGCCCGGGTTGTCAACGTAGCTCTTCGCCTCCTCCTCATCTACCAGGTCCCTAACTACCCATGCCTCGCCCTCAACCGGCTTAAACATCCATGTATTCGCATCGTAATCCGGAGGAGGCGTAGTAACCCTGCCGACGTAGACCCATGATTCGTTGAATGAGAGGACGCGCCTAGATAACCTGTACTCGTAGTGCTTCCTGCTGGAGTTCTCATATCTTTCAACGTATACGGTGTCGCCGTCCCCCGGCTCCCATCCAACCGGCAAATAGATATTGTAGTAGGTGCCATTTACAACCTTCTCCTCGATAATGTAGCGGGTCTTCCCCTTGGCGGCAAGGTGGATGAGCACGCTGCCGTTCGCCAACCCGTACATCCTGCTTATCCACGATTTGTTCGCATCATAATCCTCAAACTCCCTTAATTTCTCTTGGAACTTCTCATTCCCCCATCCCTCATAGATGGCCCTCTTCAAGAAATCGATCATGTTCGTCGACTCCTCGGGCTGAGCCCTCACGATGATGGAAATCGGAAGTATGAACAGCTCCTCGACGAAAAGGAGGATTAGCAGGAGGCCGATTATCCTCTTAATCACAGGGACACCACCGTTTCCCTCGCATAGATGCCGTTCGGCCTATCTAAGGCATAGACCAGCAGCTCTCCGCCGACGCCCCTTACTATGAACATCACCTTCCCCTCAAGATCCGTTATGCCTACCTGGTTCGTCTCGAACACCTTAACCCTCAGGTTGCTGACGGGCATGAGGCTATGCGCCCAAACCGCCTTAACGTTAACAGCGTTCCCCTCCCTCGTCACGTTCAATAAAATCCTGGTGAACAGGAAGGAAAGACGGGTGCTTTCTCCGAATATCGCTCCGTCGCTCGCCGCAACTGAGCCGGCGTACTTTCCATCCGCCCCGCTCACCTTGATGACTATGATTCCGCTCTCATTCGCCAGTGCAGAATACCCGAGGAGGCTTGCCGAGGCTCCGGCTGCAGGCACCCCGCTATGAGAATAGCTCAGCTTAGCTGCGACGCTCAACATAGAATAGCTGTTGGCCCAGTATTCTCCCCCAACGTTGATTCCCTCAACGCTCATCACTTCAACGATGATCCTCGTGAACACTAAAGTGATGTTAAGCCCTCCCGGGATAATCCTGCTGTTCCTCATCGCAGTATAGCATAGCTTGACGGCTTCGTCAACGCCGCTGTATGAGAAAGTTATGCTCCCCCCGTCCGGCACAACCATCCTATTCCCCTCAGAGTCGTTGACGATCGTTCCGACGGCTGGGCCTCCATTCTTATAATGGACGTTTATCGTCAGGGTCACCGTCGAGTTGCTCTGCGCCCAATATTCGTTTCCCCTTCTAGCCGCTCCCTTCACTTCGACTATTGAGAGCTCAACCCCCGGCACGACAAGGATTTTACACGGCCCGCACGGCAGGAAATCATCCAGTACGAACGTCGCGTTGAACGGGGAGTCGAGTATTCTCAGCGTGAAGTTGGCCGGCGTCCCCCTAGTTATGTTTCCCTCAACCCACCTAATCTTGAGGCCGTTCAGCGTCTTACCGTTATAGCTTAAGCGAACATTAAGGATCAAGCTCACATCCTCGCCAGGCGCTCCGGCAACAACCTCGCTAGACGATTCGATCCTAACGTCTGTGAAGACAATGTCAAGCGGAGTGCTGCCGTTAACGATTCCGTCGCTGACAACTATGTTTCCATCATACTCCCTATCCCTGTCGCTTAGGCTTATCACCGCGCTTCCCTTCGAATCGGTTTCAGAGTACTTGAAGAAGCCCGCTTTCGCATAAGCGGCGCTACTTCCATCATGTGAATACCTCGCCCTTATCGCTATGGATACATTCGCCCCGTTTCCAGCATAATATACGCCGTTAAACGGTATTGCGACCCTAACCTCCTTCTCTACGATTATTCTCGAGAATACAAGCGTGACGTTAACCTTATCCAGAGCCCTTCCGCTATTGCTGAACAACGTGTAGCTTATCGTTTTAATGCAATCGCCCGCATTGTAATAGAACGTCGCCGTACCATTCGAATCAGTTAACGCCACATTCCCGTATGAGTCGACTATCCTCATTCCAGTAGAAGATACGTTTAGGCTTGAGAGGCGTGGCTTAAGCCTAACCATGGCCGTTAAGCCGCTTTGAAGCCAGTACTTCGAATCCCTCAGCGTTCCATTTACCCTTGCGGTGAGCGTCGCGTTCACCGAAACCACCCTTACAACCACATTCCTGTAGCATGGTAGGAAGCCCTCGAGGATGAACGTCGCATTCTCCGAGCCCTTATCCGGAACTTTCAGGATGAAGTTGGCAGGCGTATCCTCAACCATGTTTTTCTCAACCAGCTTAACCTTCAAGCCGCTTAGGAACTCGCCGTTGTACGTTAGCCTCGCCCTTATCGTTACGGCTGCATCGTCCCCCGGAAATCCTTCCACAATCATGCTTGAAGACTCCAGCGCCACATCGGTGAACACTAGAGTAAGTTTCTCATTTCCATCCACCACCCCGTCGCTTGCGACAATCAGCCCATCATATTTCCTTTGACAGCCTTTCAGGCTAAACGTGGCAGCGCCGTTGACATCCGTCCTCGTTGAAAAATCCAAGTATCTTATCGAACAATTCGGTACTGATGCTCCGTTATGGGCATACGTAGCATTTATAGCGATGCTCACGTCCGCATCGTTACATCCATACCATGCGTCGCCGAAACGTACGGCATCAACCTTCACCCCAAGAATTATCCTAGTGAACACGAGCGTCAGGTTGATCTTCCCGCTAAGCGCGTATCCCCTGTCGATGGCGAGGAAGCTTAACGAAAGGGATTTGTCGCCATCTGAGTAAGAGAACTCGACGAAGCCCTTCTCATTCGCCGATTTCGTCGATCTACCGTCGGTAACGGTTATCGTTGTCGGCGGGTCGCTGCAGTACACGTATTCCGCCTTCAGCTTAACCACAACGTTGGACCCACTTTTAGCCCAGTACTCCATACCCCTCTTACTCGCGCCAACGTCTTCCAACGAGAGCTTAACAGTCCTCGGTATGAGGGTAACGTTGACCTCGGGACATGGGAGGAAGCCGAGGAGCCTAAAGGTCGCGTTAGCAGGCGAGGAGGGTATCTCCACGTAGAATGGAGTCGACGTTTCCCCAACGATGCCTCCCTGAACCCATTCGACCCTAAGGCCGCTCAGGTATTCGTCGCTATAGCTCAGGCGAGCATAGATCGTTACCGATGTTTTAGCCCCCGGCGCCGCCTTAATTATGCTATTCGAGGGCTTGAGCTCAACGTCGGTGAAGATTAAGTCGAGATCCGTGCTTCCATCGACTACCCTGTCTGAGGCCATCGCCGTGTCCTTGTATTCCTCATCGCTACCGCTAAGCACGAAGCTCGCCACCCCGCTTCCATTGGTCCTTGAGGAAAGGCCCAGTAGGCTTACGGTAGCATTTGCCACGGGCTTCCCGTTATGCGAATAAGATGCTTTCAGGAGTATATTCACGTTCCATCCATTACTCGCATAGTAAACTCCATTGAAGATGACGACATTGCTGGCGGAGGCCTTCAGATTTATCCTGGAGAAGATGATCGTCGGTCCACGCAGGCTTCCCAATGCATGTCCCTCGTTGTCATAGGCGGTGTAGACCGGTGAGATCTCATGATCCGAATAATTATAGGAGAATCCAACGACCCCATTGGAATCCGCAACCGCCACATTACCTTCAGTATCCTTCACCACCATGCCTCTGGTGGAATCGTTGCAGTACAGGAAGCTAACGCTCAGCTTCACCCTGATAACCGAGCCGCTCTTATTCCAGTATTCACCATTCCTCGGCATAGCGTTCTCGACAGAAAGGAGGGTGAGTTTCACGTTCTTCGGTATTAAGACCACATTGAGGGGTTTGCAGGATATGAAGTCCACGAGCTCAAATGTCATATTGGCTCGGGATTGTGGCATCGTCAGCGTGAAGGCCGCGGGCGTCTTCTTAACGATGCCTCCCTGAACCCATCTGACATCGACCTCATCAATGAAGCTCTTGTTATACGTAAGATAGGCCTTTAGCACTACGTCGAAGCTTTCCCCAGGGGAACCCTTTATCAGGTAGCAGGGCTCGTCACGCCTAAACGGGATTAAGGATACTCCGGTGAAAACGATCGTCACGGGGTTTGTCTGCCCTGATATCACCCACTTGCTCGCATATATCCTGCTCGAGATCTCCTCGTCGTTTGAGCATATGTTGAACTCCACATCGCCATTAGAATCAGTTGTCCTGCTCAGGTTGAAGAAGTAGACATTCGCCCCTGAAACAGGGTTTCCATTGTGGGAATACTTCGCATTCACCCTGAGCTTCACATTCGTCCCATTAGGTGCGAAATACTTTCCGTTGAAAAGGATGGCATTACTTATGCTGGTTGTGAGGAGGATCCTAGTGTAGACTATGGTGATGCTTTTAGCGTCGCTCCATCCATCGTAATCATCATAATAGACGTATTCTACAACGAAGTAGTGATAGTATTTTACCTTATCCATATCACCGTAGTAGAACGTGGCTTTTCCGCTGGAATCCGTTTTAACCGTGTGGCCATCGCAGTCGAATACCGAGACCCCCTTAGCGTATTCTCCAGTATCCTCAAGTTGAGCGTAGACCTCAACCGTGGCGCCGCCCCTTGCGCAGTCAACCCAGTATTCGTCCCCGCTTAGGCGGGAGGCTCCATAGACTACAGCCGACAGCTTGAACCATATCCACCTCACCGTAATGCTTGCATTAGTCATGTGCGTTATCCCCTTATAGGAGGAGGGCATGAACACGTAGGATCTTCTACCGCTGCCTGGGCTGTTCAAAGAATAGTAATCCATTTTGGAGAACTCGCCTAAAGCATCCACAGTCTTTATACCTAGGGAAAGCTCATTGGCCTTGCTAACCTCCACGTAGGCCTCTGTTTCCGAAGGCCTCTTCAGCGCGAGGGGAATTTTCCCTCTATGCGTCACCGCACATGCCTCAGCTGGAATCGCCTTCAGCTCGTCGAAATGAATGTTAAGCCTGCATTCTAAGGATAGTTGAAGCGTACTCGTCTTCCCCTTTGAAGTGTAATTTACGCTAGCCGTACAGATGTCCTGAAAGCCCTCCACCCTGCATTCCTCCCCCTTGTAGTATCTCTCCGGGGTTCTGAAGGAGCACCATTGTGGAATACCATCTTTGACGCCATAGTACTCCGCGACAAACTTCCACCTTACTTCTGAACCCCTGTTCGCCCAAACGTTAAAGGTCGTGCCGCTCCTCTCCCGGTATCCCTCTCCAGTATCGCCAGTTATATCCAGGCTGGAGAGCTGAATATCAGTAACTAAGTATTTTGCACCCCTGTAGCCAACGAGATCACCGTTGCTTACTGCTACTGCAACGTTCTTAAGGCCGACTGAGTCAGCGCCCTCATTATAGTAGGCGTTGATGCTCCAACCGTTCTCCGGTTCGACTCCCGGCGGAGAGCCATGGAGCCCTATGACGACTGAGTCTCTGAAATACCAGCGGTCAAAGTTTTCAGCTTTAAAGCTAACTGTCATCTGCTTACCTCGGAGAGAAGAGTCGCCCTCGCCCGTTCTGAAAGCATTTCCCCATTTCGCCTCCCACTCCACCTTGATTATCGTCCCACTTTCCGAGGGAATTGTGAATTTGAAAGTGTGCGTTGCGTAATCAGCGTCTCTATAGCAGGTGGCGCTATGCTCATCGGCATGAACAATTATCGTCTTCTTCTCAACAACCCTTATCGTGACGGAGGGCGTATTCCCTCCGCTGTTTACTGTGATCGAAAGCCTTATCGTATGGGAGCCCTTCGAGGTTTCACACACGTTTTTGAAGTCGGTTGAGCCCCAGTTTCCGCTGCCCAACTGGTATTTGACAACATCATCCAGATAAAGCTTAAGGTCCTTCCCATCCGGACTCTGATTATTGTCGTATTTTATCTGGAGAATCCCGTAGTCCCAGTTTACAACAACGTTGTCGCTATGGTCGCACACATAGTAATAATGAAGCTGCTGATAGCTCGCAGTATACTCGTAGACAATTCTCGTATACGTCACCCTTGCCTCAAGCGTATTCCTATCCAGATTGCTCCAAGCATAAGAATCGGGCGGAGGAGCCGAGGAAACGGGAATCCAGGAAAGTGTGAAATGTGAGAGAATAACGGCAACTATTACTAGGGTTGTGGGAATTGACAATAATATCTGGAGATTTGGATATCTCCTCAACGTTTATATTAAAAAGCTTTAAGATCTTTATAAGCTTAACCTAAGTTAGACGACTCTCCTATGAGAATTATGAGAATGTTACTAACATTATGTAAACAAACTTAAAAACCCGAAATCCCTCTGAATACTATGAGAAAAATCGTGGCAATACTGCTTATGACAATCACTCTCTTATCGACGAGCCCCATGCATACTGAAAGCGTTGAGGAATATAAACTGCATAGTAAAATACGTATCTATGATGATTCTATGTTTGATGCTGAGCACGGCGTAGTTAGAGGAAGTGGAACTAAAGACGACCCTTATATCATAGAGGGCTGGAAAATAGATGCATCTAAAGGTGTTGGAATCTACATAAGGGACACTGAACCCTACTTCGTCATAAGGAATTGTCTGATAGAAAACGGAAGCAGGGGTGAAATCCCCTTCGAGGGCATTGTCCTCGAGTGGGTGAGGAACGGGAGAATCGAGAACTGCATCTTTAGAAACAACAGGTATGGAATAAGGGTTTATGAATCGTCAAACATTACGATAGTGAACTGCGCAGTGTACAATAGCAGCGGCTATATAGAAATGATGAAGATGGGGATTTCGGAGGGGGCGATCGAGGTTGATGTCTCGGAAAACGTGACCATAATTGGGTGCAAATTGCACAGGAACTATGGCGACGGCGTCTTCCTCGCCTTTACGAATCATAGCGTCGTAAGGGACTGCGAGGCATGTGGGAACCTCGTCGGAGGGGTTTCAATATGGTGGTCAAGCGATAACCTTGTGACGAATTGCACGGTATGCAACAACACGAGGGGCATTTATCTAGTCAAGGCGTCAAACAACACGGTGAGGGGTTGCAAGGCTTATGGCAACGGTCATGGGTTAAGCATCCTAGCATCGTCAGGTAACGTGATAACGGGTTGCACGGTTAGTGGAAATTACAGGGGGATTTACATAGACCCGTTTGCGACTAACCTGGTTTACAATAACTTCTTCAACAACACTGGGAAATTCTTATTTAGGAATGAAACCCTTTCAGCGAAGAATTGGGAGATTCAGGGGGGCTACAACTTTTCCACGTGTAAATGGAACACTTCCAAGGTTAGGGGAAGGAGCATAGCTGGTGGACAATACATCGGTGGAAACTATTGGGACGATTACAATGGGGCGGATGAGGACAAGGATGGGATAGGAGACACCAATATTCCGTATGGGCCTGGGGATTATTTACCCCTGGTTAGGGTCGAGGTAGCGGAGGAGAAGCCATCGACATGGTTACAAGCTTGGATGATTGCGCGCTTTATTCCAATTATCGTAATGGTCATGGTTGTCGCATACCTCTTGATTAAGCGTAGGAGGCAGGCGGTTAAAAGTGGTTGATATGAGAAGGCTGCTATTGATCATCATGCTTACCCTAAGCCTTACCCTATTCGTTAACGCGGAGCCCCAGGGGAGAAAAGGGCATGCACCCATATGCATAAATGGCGACAGGGACTTCGAGAGATGGGGAATAGCTGGAAAGGGGAGCGGGGATGAACCATACGTGGTCGAGAACATTGAAATAAGAAGCTTGACGATGAACGGAATAGAGGTCTGGAATACTAAATCCCACCTCGTCATAAGGAACGTCTTCATAGAGGGGAATGGAAGCTTTACCGGCATCTACCTTTACAATGTGGAGAATGTGAGGATAGAGAACTGCGAGCTTAAGGGCAACGCGTTCGGAATCCTGGTTCAAAACTCTTCGAACACAGTTATAATGGGCTGTAAGGTTGGTAACGGATCGATTGGGATCTTCGTCAACTCCTCCTCTAATATAGCGATAATCGGCTCTGAAGCGCTTAACAGCAGCGTCGGAATATACGTTAAGCTTTCCTTGAACTGCACAGCAGCCAATTGCACTCTATCTAAAAACAAAAATGGAATTATGCTCGACTCATCCTCCTCAAACATGGTTTACAATTGCACAGTGGTTGAGAACGATTTGGGCATCATGCTCCTCTCCTCCACGAACAACACTATCTACAATAACCGCTTTAACAACGAAATCGACTGGCATGTTGCTGGAAACTCGACTGGAAACAGGTGGAACGTCTCAAAAACTAGTGGAAGGAACATCATCGGAGGACCGTTTATCGGCGGAAACCAGTGGAACAGTTACAAGGGCGTTGACAAGGATAAGGATGGAATCGGAGACACTGATGTTCCATACGGCCCCGGAGACTATCTTCCATTGGTGAAGTATAAGAATTCACCGCCAAAAGCGGATTTCTTCCATTATCCCTCTAAGGTAAAGTGCATGGGTGAGGTCATTTTCCTGGATAATTCAACGGATCCGGATGGCGAGGTGGTGAGCTGGATGTGGGATTTCGGAGACGGTGGAAACGCCACCGGCATGAGCGTTAGGCATGTGTTCAGGAAGAAAGGCAACTACACGGTTAGGCTGAGGGTTATGGATGACGGAGGGCTTGAGGCGAACTGTGAGAAAGTCATTGTCGTGTACAACTCGCCGCCCAAAGCAGGCTTCACATACTCGCCGATCGAGCCGAGGGTTAATGAAACAATCATTTTCACGAGCAACTCAACCGATGTTGACGGGAGGATTGTGAGCTGGGAATGGGAATTCGGAGACGGAGCCAAAGATGCTGGTGAAAACGTGACTCATGCGTATAGGAGGGAGGGAAACTACACGATAATCCTTCTGGTTAGGGACGATGAGGGGGATACGGATTGGTGCTTCGCAACGATAAGCGTTAAGCCGGCTTTAAGAACTGAGGGAAGAGGTGCAGAATACTTTCCGTGGATCCCAGTTGCCATGGTCACTATAGCGATTATAGCGACGTCTACGTACGTTGTGCTTAGGAAGCGTTTGATGCAAAGACGAGAGCGAGCTTAAGAAGCTGAGGGAAGAAGCACACAACTCCTAGAGAATAGTGGGAGAAGAAGAGCTTGAAAAATACCTTAGGGAAGATGGCAATTCGTAACATCCTGCCTTCGCAGAGAATACTGATGAGGAAAACATAATGCTAAGTTTATGCATTTGAAACGTTTCTAACTGGAGAGTACACTCCATACTGTTGATGAAATATTTTTATGCTTAGACCTCTTGCTTAAAACCCGTGGCGAAGTGCGCCTACCGCGGGGAGAAGATAAGGGAGATTGAGGAGCGCGCGCGCTGATTTGCTCGCTCTATTTGCTCGTCAGAGCTTTTTCGGAAGCTAAGGTTTTTCGCCCGCAGGCTCCTCCTCAATCTTCTTCAACTGGCTCCTATACATCTCCAGAATCTCCTTCACCGTTGTCGCCTGCTCCGGAGCCTTATCGTCCCTAAGCCTACCTGTGTACTTGGGGAAGCGTCCCGCTAAGCCAGAACCAGCTCTTACCGCGTTTAACCCGCAGGTGTGCACGGGGCTCAGGGTTATTTCTGACGCTATTATCTCGATGACTATTCGTGGTTCAAACCATACGTCCGCCTCTATTTTCGAATCAACCCTGGGATGTTTATGGCTGATCTTGTAGTTGTTCATCAACTCTGTGAAAGTAGCTAAATCCTCGTCGGTGAAGCCTGTTCCACATTTAGCAAACGTTCTGAAAACGTCTTCATCAGGATCGTATGCAGCCAAGAGGTATGCTCCATACTTGCCTGCACGCTTGCCCCTGCCATGGAAACCGCCGACTATAACGAGGTCGAAGGTGTCGGCGACTTCAGCCTTATACTCTCTCTTCAGCTTTATCCAGCTCCATTCTCTAGCGCCAGCCCTGTATGGTGCTTTCAGGTCTTTCAACACGAGGCCCTCGCAGCCTTCTGAGATCGCCTCCTCCATGAAGACCTCTATCTGGCTGGGGTCTCTCGATATTATCTGTTTGACGAGCTTAACCCTCTCGTCTTCTATGATAACGTTCTTTAAAGCCTCCCTTCTCTCCAAATACGGTTTCTCAGTGTAGTCGACGCCGTCGGCGTAGAGTAGGTCGAAGAAGAAGAGTGCAACAGGATACTCTTTCATAGCCTCTTCGATACCATACTTCCGCCTCCTGTGCATAAGCTCTTGGAACGGCAGCAGCTCGCTGGTGTCAGGGTTTATTGCTACGCATTCCGCCTCCAGGACAGCCTCCCTAGCCTTAACGTTCCTCCTCACCATTTCTATCGCGTCAGGGTAGTGGCTCGTAATATTTTCAAGCCTCCTGGAGAAGAGCAGAACACTATCATCGTTCTTGTGTATTTGCACACGCTCCCCGTCCAGCTTGTACTCAGCAGCAGCCTCTCCACCTATTTTCTCCAGCACCTCCTGCACTGTTGTCAAGCGTTCTGCAAGCATCGGCCTGATCGGTTTGCCCACGGTTATCTTGAAGTCGCGAACACCGTCAAGCCCCTTCTCGGCTATAGCCCTCGCCACAGCCCCGAGGTCGCTGGAAATGTTGTACGCACGCTCTATGATGGGCCTGTTCGACTTGTCCCCGGTGAATGCTTGCGCAATAGCGTCGAGAATAGTGTAGTCTGCTATACCGAGCCTAAGCCTCCCGGTGACGATCCTGACAGCATACTTCGCCTCCCTAGGAGACATGTCTATCAGGAGGGAGGATAGCAGGCTTGTCTTCTGCGTCACAGAACCCTTTCCCCCCAGCCTGGCAAGCCTGTAAAGCTTCTCGTAAACATCAGTCAGCGTCGGCTCCTTGCTTAAGAGCTTCTTCTGAACCTTTCTTTGCGCAAGGATTTCGGCGGCGCTGCCTAGGTCGCCAGCCTCCTTGTAGAGTTTTTCAACAGTCTCATCATCTATTCCCGAGAATTCTGACAGGGATCTTAAAACAAGCTTCTCGGCGACGCCGAATTCTAAGCCCTCGTAGTCAGGCCTAACCTTGCCCTGGAGCAAGTATACGAGCTTCTCAAGCTCGGCTGGACTAGCTTTCTTGAAAAGGTCTACTAGAAGGCTTGTCATCTCAAGCCTCTTCGTCGTCGACTCCACCTGCTCCATCGCTTCTGCAACTTCCTTGAAAAGCATAACCATAGTATTGAAGCATCGCGGGATGGTAAAAATGTTTCTGTCCTTTAAAACGAGCCGGGCGGGAACCCTGCTTTAAGGAAGGTTTCTAAAAGTTTCTTGAAGTCAACCGGGTCTCCCTCTCCAACCCCGGGACACTGCTCGTCGAATATGAAAACATACTGCTTCGAGCCGTGCCTAACAATCTCCACGTCCACGGGAAGGCTTAGAACACTCTGAATCGTCTTCTTCTCAACCGGGTAGAAAGGGTAAAGCCTGCATAAAACAGGCTTATACTCATGGATCGTGCACAGACCGTTCCTGAGGAATGGGCAGAAACCGTTTTCACCAACAAGAATCAGCTTACCCTCTGGAGCGACGTATGGCTTGAAAGACGGGATGATTCTTCTAATCCTCTCCACGTCTTCCTCGGAAACCTCGGGATTTAGACCGCAGCATTTCTCTCCGCAAAGCCTACACTTGAAAAGCATGTTTCTCCAAGCTATTGGAAGCCTTGGGAGAGCTTCTCCAACCATTTCAACCGATACTTGCAGGAACCTTTTTAAAACCTTATTCTTCAATCCAGGAGGCTTGACGCGGAATACTGCTAAAGCAATCTCCTACTTGTTGTCCAACCCTGTCGTAGGGGGGCTTGGAGGACTCGTAATTATGCTTAAGGAGGAGGCTTTCTTAAACAACCCTATTTTAAACATTCTAGCTGTGTTTTTCTTCTACAGTATTGTTCCCTTCGCAAGCGTCTACTATCTTAGGCTGCGCGGCAGGTCAGATGTTTTTATGAGTGAAAGAAGCAGGAGGCCGAAACACTTTATTCCAGGCCTATTGGGCTACATGGTTTCAATCCTAGTCTTCCAAGCATGCGGAATGAGGCTGATGAGGACTGCCTCGGCCTCATTCCTTTTAACATCGCTGATCCTCCTACTCTTAACATTCGTGACGAAGGTGAGTATTCACGTCGCAGGCTTGACGGCAACAGTAGTCCTAATTCTTCACGCTTATTGGCCAGCCGGATCAATACTGCTACTCCTAATACCTGTCTTAGCATGGGCACGCGTAAACACTGGTGAACACACGTACCGGCAGACGATGCTTGGCGCCTTCACTGGTTTAACCGGAAGTGTGCTAGGCATACTGTTCTTCCCAACCGTGTCTTAAACACTCACCGGTACGCAGCCAAACTACCGAGTTTCGGAAAGACCTTCAACCCTTCTCCCTGAGCGAGAAGTATCGGCGTGAAAGACATCACGTCGACTCTTCTCAGAATCGGGGAGAGAAGGCTGTTCGCGTCAATTTCGTTAACCGCCATCCCCATTGTCAACGGGTTCATCGAGGGCAATACGATTATTTTTACCCACTGTTGCTCGCCGTATAGGAAGCTTTTGAACCTGTGTTTAACCCCTATTGAGTCCCTTATTGAGACAGCGGGGTGTTCATGACCCATGAGCACGACGGCTCCGTCTTCCGGCAGCTCGTGCTCCCTATCACCATGTATGAGGAAGTATTTACCAAGCCTTAGAGGCGGGTCTTGAAACTCCACGTTCAACCGCTTTAGAACAATCCTGACGAAATTGTCATGGTTTCCCCTGACTAGCAGCGGCTCTGCGCCAAGACTGCGGACATCGTTAACAAAATCCTGGACCTGCGTCCACTCCTCAGGATTTATGTCTCCAAACTCGTTCTTTATATCCCCTAGTATTATGAGCTTTCGGGCAGACCTGTAGTTAAACATGTTTCTCAGAGACTTGATTATCGGGGCATAGGTTGGAAAGGGAATATGTACCCCTTTCTCCTCTAGCTCCCATTCTAGACCTAGGTGAATATCAGCTACGACGATAGCGTCCAAGGATTTCACGTACAGTGCGGGTTCGAACTCAACTATTTCAACATCTTCAGTTAACAGCATGTATCGCCGCCAGAACCTCCTTGTGAAGCCTTTCGAGAAGAGTCCTCTTATCCTCCATGAGCACAACGTCTGAGAAGCTTGAAACAAGCAGGGAATGGGAAAGGGGTGAAGCAACCCTGCTGGGCCTGCAGACCAATGGGCTCCTCACGCCTTTTTCAAGCTCAGATACGAATCTAATCGCATTCTTAATATCCATCACGTCTTCAAGGATCTCCCTGTATGTTTCCCTCATAACTGGGAAATCCTTCAAATCTTTCACGGCTTTAAGAATATGCTCAGAGTTCAACTGGAGTTTAGAGACAACCACTTCATGACCCTTATAGTTCCTGAGGATCATGAAGCTCCTGACAGCAACATGTCTAAACCTATGTTTCAACATGTCTGTCTTTTCAATCGACGAAACCACGAGTTCACGAAGATTTGAAGAGCTTATTGATTTAACAACCCTTTCCGGGTCAATCCTGTATTTAGGTGGGAGTATCAGCAGGAAACCATTATCGCTCACCGCGATCTGTATTGAAACGGATCCCAATAGGCTTGACGCTGCTACTGCGAATGCTCTTGAAAGAACATCGTTAACCCTTCTCCCGACTAGGCTGTGGAAAACAACGATCTGTCTATCTGATTCATCAACATAGTTCTCAACTATTAAAGAGCCCCTCCTAATATACGGGAGTATACCTATGTTGTTAAAATATTCAGCAGTTATCCTGAGATAGTCGTAGAGGGCGACGGCTGTCTTCCTATCTATCTTGAAATAATCCATGTATTGTTTAACCCGGTCCTCCTTCCTGTCGAACAGAATCGTCTGAAGCTCCCTTATCCTGAACTCGTCTATCATGCTGGCCAAGTCATAGGAGAGTGGAAGCATTTCGGAGAACCATTGAGGCACAGTCGGCCTCTCACCCTCAGCAGGCTCCACAATAAGCTTCATTAAACGGCTTTTCAAACACCTGTATGGCCTGCCCCCGAGTAGAAAGATATCGCCTGGGGAAAGCCTTTCGAAAAACTCCTCCTCAATGTTTCCAACAGGCTTGTTGTCTCTAGTGAAAACCTTGACCATCGCCATGTCTGGTATTGTGCCAGTGTTAGTCATGTAGATCACTCTAGCAAGATTACCTCTTCTTCCAAAAACTCCCGCAGCCTCGTCAAGCCAAATCTTCCCGTAAACCTTGTAGCCCTCAAGCTGCCTGTAATACCCGCTTAAATATCTTAGAACACTTACGAAGTCCTCCATCGTCAGGTTTCTAAAATTGTATGACCTCTTAACAAGACTATAGGCTTCCTCGATTTTCCATTTTCTTTCAACAGCCATGCCTACGATATGCTGGGCCAAAACGTCAAGAGGGTTCTCTGGAATATAGGCTTCGTCAAGTCTTCCTGCTTCAGCAGCCTTAGACATCACGAGAACCTCCAGAAGATCATCTCTCTCCATCGGTATGAAGACTCCTTTTGAAACAGCCTCAAGAGAATGGCCTGAACGCCCTACTCTTTGAATAGCCCGGGTTACAGACTTTGGGGAGCCTATTTGAACAACACAGTCTATGAAGCCGATGTCTATCCCTAGTTCAAGAGAGGTGCTTGTGACAACAGCTTTAAGCCTTCCCTTCTTCAACTTTTCTTCAACATCCAGCCTAACTTCGCGCGAGAGAGAGGAATGGTGGGCAGCATACTCGTCCTCGCTTAACACGCTTTTAGGCCTGAGCCTCTTAAGATGGTATACAACCCTCTCAGTGCTGCTCCGCGTGTTCGTGAAGATGAGGGTAGTCCTGTTACGCCTTATGATTTCATTTATCAGCCTGTACATTCTTCTGCTGAGCTCTTCAGCAGGCGTGTGCACGAGGTCGTGGTGTGGCGATACGACTTTAAGCTCAAACCTCTTTGAAGCATGAACATCCACTATGGTGCAGGGCCGCGGCGAGGAATCTTCATACCCGGCGAGGTAGGCAGCAATCTTCTCTAACGGGTGGATGGTTGCAGACAGGCCTATTCTCTGGAAATCTTGCCCGGAAAAGCTTCTCAGCCTTTCAAGGCTTAGTGAGAGATGGGCACCCCTTTTAGAGCTGCAGAGCTCATGAATCTCATCCACCACAACCCATCTGACACCTTTGAGAAGGGATCTGAATTTCGGCGCCACGAGAATTATGGATAAGCTTTCAGGAGTCGTTATTAGTATGTGGGGAGGCTTCTTAAGCATCCTTCCTCTTTCAGAAGTTTTAGTGTCTCCCGTCCTAACGTGAATCCTTATCTCTGGAAGCGAAACCCCTTTCTCTTCAGCAAGCCTCCTTAGCTCTTCCAAAGGCTGTGAAAGATTCTTTCTCACGTCGTTGTTTAAAGATCGGAGGGGGGAAACATAAACGCAGTAAACCCTGTCTTCAAGCCTACCTTCAAAACCCATTTTAATCAAATCATCCAGGATTGTTAGGAAGCATGCGAGCGTCTTACCGCTTCCGGTTGGCGCAGAGATCAGCGTGTTCTCACCTCTCCTGATAGGCATTATCCCGTAGGACTGTGGCGGGGTCAATCCCTTGAACCTGCTTCTGAACCATTCTCCAACTATAGGGTGAAGTATCTTAACAACATCCTCGAGCGAACTCTTAACATTGTAGAACCTGTAGGACTCCCCTGACATTACTCAGGCTCCTTCGAAAGTTATGCTTAAGATAGTATTGATAAACCTTCCCCTACCTTCCTCTCCGCCGAGGCATCACTATCAGGCCTTCATCAGGATCACCATAAGCCTCGTAATCACCCTCGTAAAACATTTTCGCCACGAGCGCGGCAGTAACAGCATCAAGCTCATGGTGGGTCTCAACTTTCTCAAGCCCCCTTATTTTAAGACGCGCCAATCCTTTTCGAAGCTTCTCAACACCGTGAGATTTACGAGGTATTTTAAGAATATCTTGAGCTCCACCAGGATAAACCTCTATAACCTTGAAACCGGAAGAGTCGAGCATTTTCTTAAGCCGGATGCCTCTCTCCGTCAGCATTCGCATTGGTCCCAGTGTGACAGGGAAAAACTTTATGCCTCTTCTCAAAAGCTCCCTGTCGCAATTCCTAAGGTGAACACTACTCCTCACCTCCAGGCTGACTCTTCCCCTCGGCAGGGAGAGCGGAGCGTCAATCGCAACCACCGCGGGATTGAAGCGTGAAACCTCCATCATAATCTCCACGTCCGTATGTAGAATCATTGTTTCAACGCTTAGGAACTCGTTTAGAACCGCGAAACCACTGGGCCTGGTCTCCACCCCGGCTAGATCTATACCTGTGAAAAACATCATATTCTCAACCCGAACAGCCTGCAAGCATTTTTAGTGGTTTCCTCAGCAACAGTATCAGGGTCGATTTTTTTAATCCTAGATATCTCTCTGAGGCTGAAAACTATGTTCGCAGGCTCATTCCTCTTCAACGGGTCAACCCCGAGAACCGGAGAGTCCGACTCCAGCAGAATGTTTTCCAGGGGAAGCCTGGCCGCAAGCTTCTGCTTCTGCGGAGACCTCGCTATGGAGGGAGGAATGCTGAAGAAGAAGCCTGCTTCAACACCCTTCATAGCGTATGAGGCTTTTCCGTCAAAAGCATGCATTAAAACCTTCTTAGCGTTTCTTCCAATAAGTATGTCGATAGCATCCTTCCCGGCACTTCTAGAGTGAACTATAATGGGAAGATTAAGCCTTTCAGCAAGCCCTATGAAAAACCCGAAAAACCCGATAAGCCTAGCCCTATCCTCGGGAGCCCTAACCGTATAGTAGTCTAGACCCACTTCACCTATTCCGATTATCCTACTCCTGTTATCCAGGATGATTTTAACCACCTCTTCATAGTTGACTGAGAAAGGCGCCCCATAGTCAATACCGATGGTTGAGTAAACATAGCCTCTGAACTTCTCTGAAATCCTTAAAGACCTTAAGGCACCGTCCGGGCCTAGCCCGCAATCCACGATGGCGGCTAAACCGTTCTCCCTAGCTTTCAACACTACACTCTCTAAATCCATCTCGAAAGAACTGTCGCTCAGATGTGCATGCGCATCCACGAGCCGCAATGAGACGAGCCAGCCTGCTGGAAGACAGAGATAAACCTTTAACTACCTTAAATCACCATTAAGTCGGAATGGTTAAGAAGGCAAGTACCAAGCTGTACGTGCTTAATAAGAAGCTGGGTGGAAAAACGTATTCTGCAACAATGCTTTATCTGCCGAGTAAGATCGTCAACGATTCCGCTTTCCCCCTGAAAAAGAAGGGTAGGCTCATCGTGAAAATAGTTGGCAGCAAGATAGTTATTGAGAATGAGAAGAAGGGCAGGGGGAAGCCTTAACCAAGCCTGTGCTTGAAGCTAGTGAAAGAGGTGTAGATTATTATGAATTGTTCAAGCTCTCTTAGAAAGCCTGTGCTTATATGCCATGATCCCTCTCTTTTCTCAACGATGCCGGCTCCCACGAGCCCCCTAATCATGTTGTAAAACTGGCCTACAGTGATTCTTCTCCGCCCAACCCAGTTTTTCCACTCGCTCACGTTCATCCCTGAAGGACCTCTTGAAACGAGCTCCTCGCAGAAGACCTTTGCCTCAGACGCTAAAAGCGGGCTTCTCCAGAAAATCCTGGAAAACATTTCGTCGACAGTAGCCGGAACCCTACCCGCCTTAAAAAGTATTGTAGTACCCTTATGCGTCTGCCTAACTCTTCGGCTCCTTCTAGGCATACGGACTAATTCCAAACGCTTAGAGAAAAGCCTTACGAGCCGCCTCCCTAGCAGGCGCTAAGCTCTAAACAGGAGAAGCATACTTGCAAGCAGGATGGGAAACAGCCTTTTTAACGCTGAAGCACTAGGCTATAAAACCATATTCTTCTTGAGCCGGAGGAGGCTGCGGCCTACGTCTCCTTATCCAGAGTAAAGATATTGAAACCGCCAGGACGACAGCGAAGATTATGACTATAAGGATCAAGTAGAGGTTGCTCACCCTGAAGAAAACCTCTTTAACACCAGTGTTACCGTAAGGATCGGTAGCGTTTATCAAAACCATGTAGTCTCCAACCGGATTAGTAACTGGAAGATAATAGTCTCCAACCCACCTGCCACCCTGGTATTTAAGATTTATCATGCTCTTCATGGTTCCTGAGGAGACAACCGCGGTTACATTCCCGTCTTCAAGCCTTGAAGAATCAGGATATTTCACGATAACTCTTAAGTAGACAGTTTCAAACCCAACCTGATAACTCTCCTTTAAATCCTCTATCTCAAAGCTTAAAACAGCTTTAGTTATTTCAAGAGGAACAGGGTAGAAACCATAGTTACCATACGTGTCTTTGACAGTAATGTTCAACACGTTTCGTCCTAAAGCAGCATTCCTTGGGGCACTGACGTTTCCAAACCAAGCTCCTGCTGAGAAGTTCAGGCGGGCGAGAGCCTGCTCAACACCATCATGAACCAGCTTAGCGTCTACAAAAGCTCCCTTATCTCGAGAAACATCCTCCAATGTCAGAACATCTTTAGAAGGATATTTCACCACCACTTTAACAAGTATTTTCTCGGTCCTGGAAAACATGCTGCCAACTGGGGCTAACAGCTCTATGATCAGCCTAGCGGGAACAATACTTATCTCCTGGGAGAAGTCTCCACTGTTTCCTGAACCGTCTGTCGCGGTTATTCTAAGGATCCAGACCCCGGTTTCCCACATCGCCGGAATCCTCCAAGACAGACTCCACTCTCCAAGGCTGGTCTTGTCAAGGTTAAACGGGCCCTTCCTAGTCTGGTCCTTGATGAGCTCAAGAGACACGCTGCCGGATGGCAGGGGTGTTCCATCAGGATATGTAACACTGACTGAAACGTTTAGCCTAACAGACCTTTCATAAGTCTCGTTAAGCCTGCTCTTTAAAGTAATCCTCAGCTTTGCAGCAGTAAGGGTAAAAGACCTGTTTCCGGAGCCAGCATTACCATACTGGTCTGAAGCCTCCACCTTGACTAAATATCCCCCTAACGGGTCGGACGGCCCAGTCTTAATACTCTTAAACCAGTATTCGTCATGCGAGTAATCCATGAATATTTCTCTTCCTTCAACCCCGCCGTAGACGAGCTTCAGCCTCACAACCCCGTTCCAAGGCAGGCTTGAACCATCCTTATATTTCACCCGTACCGTAATGTTTATCGGTTTAACTCTTTCATAGGTTGTAGCATCCATCTCTACAGTAACGTTTAAAACCGCCTTAACCAGAGTAACCTGCAAAGCATCAGTAACCACCCTCATGTTTTTGAAGTCTAACGCATCGTCACACTCTATGAATGCTGAGAGGACGCCGAGTTGAACATCCACGGGAACTATTACCTGCTTGCTTACTTCCCCCTTTGAATCTGTCTCCAGCCTCTGGCTGAAAACCACGTGCGTCGAGTTTCTCAAGTAGAGCATTGCAGAACCGCTGCGCACTAGACCGCCAGCCTTAACCAGGATTATCGACTTCCTTTCCCATACTCGCGGCGCATCCCATACGCCAAAATGATACTCGGTGACGCAGCCGCTCCTATTAACCCGTATAGTGTAGGTTCCTGGAGTAGGGTTGGCAAGACTAATCGTGCGGGAGAAGCCTCCAGTAGAGTTGACGGTTAAACGCTCAGTGCTTAAAAGAGAACCGTTGGGGTGGAGTATCGTTAGATCAATCGCGGACGTGAAAAACTGGTCTCCAGTAATCTTTACCTGAACATTGCTGGAAGAAGTGTAGACAGGTTTATCCGTGAGAACCATTGGGGAGAGAAAAATGGAGAACTCGTCGAAAAACGTTTCCACAAACTCTTGAGGAGGGTCGACAACTCCGAGAGATAAGTTCACTTGTTTAACGAGAAACAGTTTAACACCGGTCGCGATGGAGATTGTTTGACTACCATTATAAAGTATGGTTAAAGCGTCTGAAGAAGCGTCGAGCCATATGGTTAAGTTATACCATTTCCCGGTTGAGAAAGTCGCTCCATCATTCCTCCTGTCCAGCCTATAGGCCACTAGCTTAGGGCGTGCAGCATCGTTAACAAAGCCAAGCTTAACCTCGTATGTTGAAGAATCCGTGAGCGTGAAGATTATTCTTGAGATGTTGAAGCCTGTACCATTGTTTATCTTCAGCATGAAGCTTATTTTAAAAGAACCCTTAGCGTCGAATATGCGCTGTACGTAGGCACGACTCCCAGGGGATATGCTTATGTTTAAGCATTGCCCGCGGAAGCCGTTGGGAGAGAAATAGTAGGCTCCTGAGGCGATGAAGAAGCCTGAGGGAGACGTGTTCAGATTATTGCTGAAGGAAGCGTTGTAAGCGAGTGTAAAGCACGAGTCAGCCTTAACGCCGACTGGTATTATTAGGATTGCGAAAAGAAGCAGTGTTGCAGACAGTATTACTACACTATCTTTCAGCATCTGTGTTGCATCCTAATCAAGCGTTTTAAAGGTTTTGTTTAGGTTTGTATAAAAATAAAATAGTCAGGTTTACGGCGGAGGCTCAACCTAGCGCATCCGCCGCCTTACGAATCCAATAATTTTCACCATTATACTCCTGAGCCACCCTGTTTTCTCAACCCTCAGCTCTCCTTTAAAAACCATTTCTAAAACCCTACTGTAGGCCTCTGGGTTTCTTGAAGCAAGCATGAGAAGCGTCTCTTCACGCAGCCTAGAGCCTTTAGGAGGAGTGGAACCGTTCTCAATGCTTTTTAAAAACTCTTCCTCGCTTTTCCCCGGGCCAACAATACTTGACACAAGGAGGGCAAGTCCTGCTGCGAAAAAAACCATAGGCAGCAAGTATTTTAACGGGTCTTTTTGAGAAGCCTCCCCCATATCCTCAATAATCGTTACCCCCGAGAGCTGGCTTGAAAGCCTTGAATCGTATTTAACGAGTAGCATGGAGCCCTGGACTAAGGTTTTAAGCGATTCAGGCCTGAAAACCGTTGAAGAAACGTTGTTGACTAAGCATAGTTCAACCAGCGTATTGTTATGAAGTAGGGCAGTGACACGTATTGAAGCAAGAGTCCCGTTTCCCTCTAGGGTGCTAGACGGGTTTGAACACGCGTTGAGACAAGTGTTGGCAAGCAGCGTCAAGAGAAACGTTAAACATGCTTTCACGCGCGCCGTCAACCCATTTTAAACCTTGAAGAGAACCTAATAAGCCCCCATGCGTAACGGCATCAATCCGCCCATCTTATCCTCATCCTTACTCAGATTTTTGAGGCGGTTTTCATCTGCCGGAGAATTCTATGCGGAAAAGGTATTTAAGCATTAAGCGTATCACGGCTTTGAACCGGTCAGATTTAAAATCTGCCTTGAAATATTCCTCCAGTGTGAGCCCCTCCAATACAGCTTGCCACACACCTTGCACCTCCAGAGTAGATCCACGTTCTTAGGAGCTTCAGGATTCTTCTCAGCTTCTTCAGGGGGAAGGGGTTCAAGCTCGCCATTGCAAACTGTGCATCTTAAAGAATCCTTTTGGAAAACCAGTTTAAACCTCTCCACCAGGAGTCTTAACACCTCCTCCTCCGTTAAGCCTTTGGTTAAAACTACTTCAACACCTTTTCTCTCAGCTATTTTCGCAAGCTCGTCGTCAGAAGTAACGAGTATACGGCCGTTTAAAGCGAGTTGAACAATATTTTCATCATCAACAGTGTTCAGATAGAGAGTATCATAACCCATTATTCTAAGCCATTTGGCAACATAGCCATGCATGCTGTCAACTAGAAATTTCAGGCTCAATCCTGACAGCCTTTAGAAAATCCATTTCTGTTAAAAAGCCTTCCAGCGAGCCGGATTTAACTACTAGGGCAGACCCATAACTGCTCCTCTTTATTATCTCCCAAGCCTCAGCAATCCTGGCCTGCGGATCCAGAACAGGCGGATCCTTAACTGTGAAGTCGATAACGCTCATGCGCATAAGCTCGTCTAAAGTCTTTCCAGCATGCTTGAAAAACTCCCTGCCGCCGAGAAACCTGATTATTGAGCGGGATGAGAATAGACCTATTGGCTTAGACTTCTCCAAGCATGGTAAACGCCTGTGTCCAGAGCTGACCATGACTTCAACGCCTTCTCTAAGACTCCTGTCAATCGAGATGCAAACCGGAGACTTAGACATGTAGTCTTCGACAAGCCCGCTTTCCAGCGAATAGTTACACCTTTCAAGCACATCCCTAACTGTCAACACGGCTTTAAGCCGGTTGCTCTTGTCAACTACTGCAAGACTGTTAACACTCCTCTCCCTCATCAACGTTATTGATTCCCGAATGCTTTCAGACTGGAGTATGCTTACCACGTCCCTACTCATGATTCTAGCCACAGGTGTCGACATTATGCTCATAACAGGTGTTTCAGGAGATTCTCTAGACCTCCAAAGCAGGTGTTTAGCCACCTCCATGGGTGTTACGATCCCCTCTAGAAGACCGCTTGCCGCAGCTACGAAAACCCTCCTGAAGCCTCTTGCAACCATTGTTTCAAGCAGCCGTGACAAAGGCGTGGTCTTGGTTACTGAGAGCGGCGGGGAAGTAGCGTAGTATAGTACTGTCGAAGGCGAAGAGTACGACTGGACCCTCTTCCGAGGGCGGTCCTTCATGTATCTTAATCCTTTCTCCCTATTCCTGTTCAACCCTACTCCTCAGAAGCTATCTTAAGGTCAGCCATGCAGTCTTCGCATAAAAGCCTTCCTTCGACAATGCTCAGCGAGTCAGACCACATTCCACACTCCTCGCAGAATCCTTCGTAAAACTCTTTCCTTATTATGCTTCTGGAACGCTCCATTTCCGTTTTTTCAATCAGCTCGTATATCGCGGGTATAGCGTACACTAGGTCTCTCTCTGAGACTATTCCAACAAGCTTCCCTCCCCTTTCGACGCCGAGCTTCTTAATTTTACTCCTCCGCATCTTGTCGAGAGCTTCCACAATACTGCTGTCGCTACTAATCTTTTTCAGAGGGTTAGACATAACCTCTTTAACCTTCACGAGCCTTGGATCCTTAGATTTAGCCACAACCTTCTCTATAACATCCCTCTCAGTAATTATTCCAACATCCTTACCTTCATCATTCACTACGATGAGCGAGCTTATATCGTGGTGAACCATTTGAAGAACAGCTGTGTGGACAGATTCATCCGGACCTATTGATATCACTGGGTAGCTCATGACCTCGTCAACGGTTAACGCCTTCCTGCTCGGCTTCAACCTCCTCCCCTTTTTGGCTAACTATTGTCTCCTAGAGTATTTAAACTAATAGGGGTTAAATTTATCTATAGGGATTCTGGAGAAACATCGTATTAAAAAATGGGTGGGTCTAAGAAGCTTCGGTTAAGCCAGCTGGAGAAAAGGCAGAAGGAGGAGAGTAAGAAAGAGAAGGCTGAACGCTTAAAAAGCGAGAAGAAAGTGGGTGAAATACTCCGTGAAGAGGATGATAAGATGCTTGAGAAGCTTAAAGGGGTTAAGGTTTTAACACCGTACGTCGTCTTCAGCCAGACAGGCCTAAAAATGGGGGAGGCTAAGAGGCTTCTGAAACGATTAGAGGAAAAAGGCATAGTAAAAAGGGTTTCAGGCAACAGCAGCATTCCTGTTTACACGTTTCCTCAAGCCGCTTAAACACGGGAAACAGAAACAACTTCCCCCTCCTTAAGGCTTTTCAACGAGTCGAGTGGAGTCAACAATCTTCCGATAAGAATGGTGTTTAGAAACCTGCAGTCAGGCGAGGCTGAGGTGAAGAAAACCAGCCCCTGGAAGCGGGGAGAATAACCGACGTCTCCCTGAGATGCTTCTGAAAGGGTTTTTTCAACCCCGATTCTAATACCCATGGTCAGGTAAATGTAAGTATCCCCCTTTCCTACAACACCTATCTTCGGAAGGGACCCGCTGAGTGCTGAGAAAACCCTTGGCGAGAAACCCCGTTTAACGCTGAACCTGCAGACGTCAACACTACCCGAAACTATTTTTAACTCAAGCACATCCATCGACATAAAAGTTTAACAGAAGCCTCCAGCAGGGTATTAATAAGGCTTATGCCAAGTTTGGAGAAACCCTTAGCAACCCTTTTTCTCAACCTAAGAGCGTTAGCGCGCGAGCTTCTGAAGCCGAGGCTTTACGCTTTCAACCGCTTCTGCTGGTTCAGGCACGCTAACTATCTAAGCATGGACGATTCATACATTATTTTTAAAACAAGCGTGCTAGGAAGTGTGTGGGAATCCAGATGGCTAGAGGTGGAGGAGAAATCCGTAGAAGACTCATGGAACTGGTGGAGAAGTTCAGGGAAAAAGGTGCACTTAGCCCTGAGAAAGCTTTGACCGCCCAAGAGTTGGGGTTGCCACCCTGGTTTGAGCAGGCTATGCATCGAAGACTCGGCCAGCTAGGGATATTTGTTGAAGTTAATGGCAAATACTATCTTGATGAGGATAGGCTCAGAAAAATACAAGAGAGATATTTTAAAACCGAATATGGAGGCAGGACGCATAGCTGGTCTCGTTACCTATGGGTTCTCTTGATGTTGCCCATTGGACTCATAGTTTCACTTGCAATCTTCTACCTCCTGGTCTTGAGTGGAGCTAGGTTTTTCCCAGGGGAATTCCTGATGATTTTAACTATTGTCATGGTTGTTGTAGCCGTAATAAGAATTCTCTACTGGAGGTCGAGAAGGAGATATTGGCCTGGACAATGGTGAGGAGAACATCAAGAGCAGGAGGAGTATTTAAGTTTAGTTGGCTATAAATGGACAAAAATCCGGTTTAGTGGTGCTACTGCTTTGGAAACATATTTTAGTGGTGCCTCGGCTTTCCTGAACCCCCCAAAGTATCCAGATAGTAAAAGCGAGTATATTAATGGATATGTTCAATTTGAATCTAACTTTATCCCTGATCCATAGGCGTGGCTTAAAAACCAAATTCTAAACTTCTTTTTAACGCACGCTAACCTTCATACCCTCGAGGAGGTTGAAAAGGCTTGAGGATAGGCAGGTGTGCTAGATGCGGAAGAGAGCTTAAGCGGGGGGAGCCTAGGATCAGGGTGATTCTGAAGAACGGCAGGGAGGTCAACAAGACCTATTGCATGAGATGCTTCGACAGGGTCTCCAGAATCCACAGAGGTAACATTAATAAGGAAAAGTAAACCATAATAAGGCTTAGGGTGGTCGGGTTGCTCATACTCATAGGGCCTCCAGATTCTGAGGAAAGGTTGAAACACTTGGAGAGAGAGAAGGAAAGACTTGAAAAAGAGTATGAGGATCTTCAGAAAAAATTTGAGGAGGGTAAAATAAGTAAGGAGGAGTACGAGAAGAGGAAGCACGATATCGAGAGGGAGTTCGTAGAGGTCATGGACAGGATAGTTCAGTATAAGGCTTTTTCAAGCGGCTTTTAGGGTTTTCAGAGGATTTTCTAATGCATGCTAGCGGTGGGCCCTCTGGAGACAAGAAAAGCAGGCTTTCAACTACCAATAACTGGAGAACACTAGCTTAAAGGCCTGCTTTAACCGATTCTGGTTTAGAAAGGCTTAAAAATGGGTTTTTTAAGCTAGAGAGCGGTGAGTAAAATGAGCTCCTCGCAAGTAAAGGTTATTCCCTCCATAATTCTGAAAGAGGGAAGCAGGAGGAGCTTTGAAAAGGAGGCTCAGCTTTACAATCTTCTGGCTTCAGAAGTGATTTTCGAAACAGTTAAGTCAGCCCTAGGTCCCCTGGGCTACAAAAAAATCCTTGTAGATACTTTCGGCGACACTACGATAACGGGCGACGGGGCGACGATAATGAGCGAGCTGGAGGTTGAGCATCCTGCTGCAAAGCTGATTGTGGACGCGGCTAAGTCTCAGAGTAAGGAGGTTGGTGACGGGGTTACAAGTCTAGTAGTGTTGACCCATTTAATGTTTAAGGAAGCCGATTCCTTGATGAAGATTGGAATACATCCCTCGCTAATACTCGACACGTACACGGAGGGAATTAGGAGAGGGCTGGACGCTTTGAAGAGCGAGCTTGCCATCAGGATCGACCCGGGAAATCCTGATGTTTTAAGGAAAACAGTGTTGTCTACAATACCCTTATCGCTGAACACGGGGGTAAGAGAGAAGCTTGCCGGCATATCTGTGGAAGCGGTTAAGAGAATAATTGAGAAAGGAGTTGAGAACACCAGGGTTTTCGACGAATTCTTGAAAACCGAGAAGAAGAGCGGTGGTTCTATTATGGACACTCAGCTGGTTGAAGGTGTTGCGCTCGACAAGGAGATTGTTCACCCAGACATGCCTAAAAGGGTTGAGAACGCTAGAATAGCCCTATTAGATATGCCGATTGAAGTTAAGAAGACTGAGACAGATGAGAGGCTGAAATTCAGCGATGCGAGGATGATCAGGGAATTCCTCAAGACGGAACAGAAGATGATGAGTGAGATTGTTAACAAGCTGTCGGAGTTGAAAGTTAACGTGGTTTTCGTCCAGAAGGGTATAGATGACTATGCTCAATATCTCTTAGCGAAGAAGGGGATCATGAGCCTTAGGAGGGTTAAGAAATCAGACATGGAGAAGCTCGCGCTCGCCACCGGGGCGAAAATCGTTAGTGTTCTGGAAGACTTGACTGAAGATAAGCTTGGTTTCGCAGGAATCGTGGAGGAGCGGAAAACAGGTGGAGAAAAATGGACGTTTGTAGAGAATGTTCCGAATAAAGCGGTTCACACAATTCTAGTGAGAGGAGAGAACGATAAGATTGTTGATGAAGCAGAGAGGATTGTTAAGAATTGCATCTCAGTTCAGAGGGCGCTTGTCGAGGAACCCTACGTGCTGCCGGGTGGAGGAGCAGCCGAAGTATTCCTCTCACGTAAACTCGCTGAAATGGCTAAGGGAGGGAAGGAAGGCATCGTGCTCGAATCATTAAGCAGGGTGTTCGACTCGTACGTGAAGCAGCTCGTAGCAAATTCAGGAGGAGACCCGGACGAGGTTTTAACCGAGCTTAAGGCAAGGCATGCTAACGGGAAGAAGACAGCCGGCTTCGACGCTTTGAGTGGAAGAATAGCAGACGTTGCTGAAAAAGGTATTTTCGACTCTTACAAGGTTAAGAGGATGGCTTACCTAGCTGCACTTGAAACAGCAGCCATTCTTCTTAGAGTGGATGATGTAATCATGGCTGCCAGAATGAAGCCTCCGAAGAGCAAGGAAGGCGGGGCGGAGGAGTAGAAATGGCCTTTAACAAGGAAGCTGAAGCTAAACATTGAGCATCTCCTCTTTAAAAAACAGTATCGAGAAGAGAATTGAAGTTTCCAAAAAAAGATTAACAAAGTTTGAGAAGGCGAGGATAATAGGTTTAAGGGCTCTTGAACTATCTCTAGGCGCGCCCCCTTTGATACCTATTGATCAGGGTAGTAGGCTGAGTGCTGCCGAAATAGCAACGCAAGAAGTTGAGAGAAAGATTCTACCGCTGATAATCGGTAGAAGGATGCCTGACGGAAGCTATGTTTACGTGCCGTTAAGCGACTTGGAAATAGAGGATTAAAATCGCGTTTAAGGCTGACGAGCATTAAGCAGGCTTTATTAATGCTTTATACCAGCAGGCAGAAAGATTTTTATTCAAGCTATTTAACCCTCCCTACGCAAAGAGGAGGTGTAAAAGTAAACCATGTGCGCACAAACTACTGGACCGGCTCCTAACGTGGTGCTCATAGGCAAGAAGCCAGCACTAGTATACGCGGTTGCTGCATTAATGCAGCTAACGTCTGAACAAAACGAGGTTACTTTGAAGGCTAGAGGGAGAGCAATATCGAAGGCTGTAGACGTTGTGGAGATACTTAAGAGAAGGTTCCTTGGGAACCAGATGGTTCTGAAAAACATTCAGATAGGTACGGAGACGTTCCAGACACCGGACAACAGGCAAAGGTTCATCTCGACGATAGAGATAACTGTTTCAAAAGCTTAAGAAACCTAGCGGACACAACCATCATTTATGTTTTTTAACGTTTCAATTCAGTTCCAGACTTTAACGAAGTTTCTTAACCATAAGCAACCCGGATGTTCCATCAAGATAATAATGAGGAATCTCGCGGACGACATGATAGCCGAGCGACTTGTAAAGCCTAATCGCCTTCTCATTATTAACTCTTACTTCGAGGAAGCTTTCGTCGATGGAGTTGCGAACCATCTCGTTCAACACGGTGTTCATAAGAGTTTTTCCTATTCCTCTTCCGTGAAACTGCCTTTTAACGGCTAAGCTTACCACGTGACCCTTTCTCACTATGTTGAAGCCTCCTTCAGAAGGGAAGCCTGTTTCTATCCTACACATTACATATCCAATAACTTCACCAGTTTTAGTTAGAACCGCCACGAGGAAATAGTTTGGAAACCTTTCGAGCAGATCCATGAAGAAGGAGGGCGGATAGTTTTCAGGGAGCTCCAGCCGGTTTATCTCAATAACGCTCGGAATATGCTCCGGCTCCGCATACTTAATGACTACCTCGTCTGTCAAGGCGGCAACCATTTTTCCGTGTTCTCTGAGCACAGCAGCATCTTTAAAACCATTATGCTTCCTCTTTAAGCATGTTTTCAAGGCTTTCATATTGCAAAACAGTGAAGCAGGCGTGTGTTACAACACCCGTCTTCGAGCCCTTTGGGAGAAACAGGCGGGAAGCCTTGTAGGCGTCGAGAAGAGTATCGTGAGCCCGGCAGTCTAGGACTGTTCTAAGGAGAGACTCGGGAATCGCTGAAACCACGTGCACAGTCTTCCCGTTTAAAAGCTTCCTGCAGAAGCCGATATACTTGACTATCAGAGGGGAATCAGCCGTGACTTTTTCAGCAACCATGAGGGGAGATATTCCTAGTCCCTTCGACCCTTCAATAGCAAGTATAATCCTGTCGAACTCTATACCTTGCAAGCAGTTGGGAATCACGGCCATCGCCCTGCTTAAAGACTCGTCGAAAGGACTTCCACCAGCCGACAGTACCAGAACCTGGATGGGGGTTGAAATCGACGTTGCGAACTCTGCTTGAACACTTTTTAAAGTCTCGTAAGCTTCAACAGGGCTTTGTGAAAGAACCCTGGGACCGCTGGCCAGTGTAATGAGAATAAGGATCTTCAGGTCAATATTGTTGCAAAGCTCTTTTAAAAAAGGTTTTAAATCGATTTTTCCACCCGTCTCAGCTGCTTCAATAAACTCTGATGTGAACTTCCTCCAAATCTCAGGGTAAAGCGGGAAAAGATTCTCACCCAAACCTCTAAACCCTATTAAGGGATCAGGATGTGGACAGCTCACAAGGCAGGCTGACCTTACGGAGTCAGGGATCGTTGAAGTAGGGTTTAAAAAATCGAAGCTTAACAACTCCCTGGAGCCCACGGTGATATTCTCCTTAAACACAGGAGGAAGTGTTGGGTCCAACAGTAGATCAGCCTCATTACTTAAAGAATCTTTCAGAGTGTTCTTTAAGGATGAAACCAGCATGGAGTAATCAGATACGGGTTCCCTTGGCACGACCCAAGCTAAATCATCAGGGTCAATCCTGATGCTTATGCTTGTCGACCCATATGGCAACCAGATTGCCGGCAACCCTGCTCATCCCTAGTCTTAGAATAGTAGCGCGGCGCTTTTTAATAACTGTTTACGGTGGAAAGCGGCGTAGAGGTATTTTGTCAACCATTTTTGACATTGCTTGGAAAAAGTTAAATAGGATTGCTGAATAATAAAGAGCGTATGTTCAGTTGGGAGTCGGACTTTGAAGAAGCGGTTAAGACGATAAATATTTACCGTAAAAAACTTCAAACTTTGAAAACAATGAGGGAAAGCGGAAAAATATCCGACAAAACGGCGGATTTCCTTATGAAAGAGTTTGAAAACTACGTGAAGTCGATAGAGGCTAGGAAACAAACAGTGATGGAGAAGCTTGCAAACAGGATGAAAGAGGTTCAGCAGCAGATAGATGTTATTGAGAAGCTGATAGCTAACAATGAGATCAGGTACTCAGCACAGGAGATTACGGATGAAAGGTATAACAAGATAGCCACCGCCCTGAACTACGCCATGGAGGAGAGCAAGAACGAGTATGAAAGCCTTAAGGAAGCCATGGCGATACTAGAGAAGCTGCCCGACCTTATGAGTCAAGGCGAGAGCGAACCCTTGGAAACCTAGGGAGAAACCCCTGTTTCCTTAGATACTTTTTCAAGCCTTATGCCCTTGTCGAACACCAAGTCATATATCTGGTTAATCTGGGGACTCCCAAGAGCCCTATACTCGCTCTCCGTAAGGTAGACGATCAGCCTGGGGCTCCCCTGTCTGGGAACGAGCCCAGCCTGCTGAAGACTGCTTAAAAGACCTCGAACCATCTCCTGAGCATACAGAACATCCTCAGAAGACCTGTCGAAAACACCTGAGGGAGCTATCGACGTGAAATCCACTCTCACACCCGGCTCGCCCTCAACCTCAACGCTTCCTATGAAAGTTACTTTAACCCTAACCATCTGCCTGTATGTTCACAAACCCGCTTAATAAAGTTATTTTGGGGCGTGTTGTAGTCACCGTCCGAATATTGGGAAAACCTTTTTAAGCATACCGCATCGGCTCAGCCTCTGAATGGGAATGGTTAGTGAGAAAGATTTTGAGAAAAACGAGGAGGATAGGAAGAAGGCTGTTGAAACCCTCCTTCAACTGAGCAGGCAGAAGCATGATCCAGATGCTTGGAAGAAGCTGAAGGAAATACTATACCCTCCTAGAAGGCTGGATGTCGACGTGATTATAGATGACACTACTTTAAGAGAGGGACTCCAGATGGCTGGATTAACGACACCGGTGGCTGAGGACTTGGCTGAGATAGGCAGGCTACTCTACGAGATTGGTGTTGAGAGAATAGAGGTTATGACATATACTCCGACTGATAGGGATGCGATAAGAATAATGGTTGACAATGGGCTTGAAGGAGTGCTCGCAGGATGGAGTAGGGCTGATAAGCGTGATGTAGATGAAATCCTCAAGCTGGATTTGAAGCAGATAGGGATAAGCCATCCCGTATCATACTATCATTTCGCTAAATGGCCTGGAGAGCATGTTTATAGTCTAGTGAACAGAGTGGTTGAAACAGTCGAGTACGCGGTAGACCATGGTTTAAAGGTTTTCGTACACGGTGAGGACAGTACGAGAGCAGACTGGGATTTTGAAAGAAAGTTTGTGAACGCCATTGCAGAAGCCGGCGCAGAGGTTTATAGAATATGCGATACTTTAGGCGTTGGGTGCTCTCTTCCAGACCATCCTCTTCCAAACGGGATACCTGAAAAGATCAGGTTTTTGAGAAAAGAGACTAAAGTGAAGAGCCTAGAGATACATGCTCACGACGACCTAGGGAATGCTGTAGAGAACACTATGGCTGCTGTAAGGGCAGCCTCAGGACTTTATGAAAAGTTTTACGTCAGCACAACATTCCTAGGAATAGGTGAAAGATCCGGTAATGCTGAAACTGAGAAAATAATACTCAACCTGTATATTCACCATGGTCTTCAAAAGTGGAACCTATCGCTTTTAAGAGAGACGGCGAATTTCATAGCTACAGCGCTAAACTACCATCTTCCAACGAATAAAGCGATAGTCGGAGACTCGGCTTTCGCCCATGAGTCAGGAATCCACTTGCAGGGTATAAGGATAGCACCCGCGATCTACGAGGTTTTCCCACCGGAGTTAGTGGGGCAGACGAGGAAGATCATAATTGGAAGGAGAACAGGTAAGCACGGGATAGTTTTGAAGCTCAGGGAACTCGTAAACCAGGATGTTGATGAGGACGACCCGAGGCTTAAGAAGCTGGTGGAACTTGTAAGAAGCAGCCTGCTTCAGGTTGACAGAAAATACTATTTGACTGAGGAAGAGTTTAAAAAGCTCGCGAGCGAAGCCGGTTTCAAATTTTAGAGTATTTCTCCACAATGGGAGTTAAATCCATCTCGAAGCCGGCCGCAGGATTCTCTAAACCGTTCAGCTCCAGCACTTCAGGATGAACCTCTCCCAGAACTCCTAGTGGATTATTGTTGAAAACAATTTTTGCAACCCTGCTTGGTGTAAACAATGGGTCTTCATCTTTCTCGAACAGGACTGGCTCAATACAAAGATTGTTCAGCAGGCTTGACACGACGGACTTAATCTCTGAGAAGGATGCTGAAGAATGCATGGATACTCCTGCGAGAGAGACTCGCGCAACCACAGATCCCTCAGAAACTCTTATGACTGGACCGGTTTCAAAAATCCTCTGGGGATACTTCTCATGCTTGTTGAAAGCAAGATTTCTAATCAAACCTGGGAGAAGAGAGTCCCTAAGCATCGTGAGCTCAAGGCTGGAGGAGTTTGCCAGAGTAGCCCTCTCGCCGACAGGCCTCCTAACCATGCGGTAATTCTGATCCTCGTTGGTAATCAGGAAGTTGAAGACCTCAGTGTAGCCTAAACCTATCATGATCAGCCTAGCCTTGTCTTGGACAACTGTTTCAGGATGCTTCAAACCTATCGTGGAAGCCTCGGGATAAGTTGGAGTCAGCCTCCAAAGACCATATCCTATAGCAACCTCCTCTACAAGGTCTACATTATGCATGATGTCTACCCTGTATGGGGGAACCCCGACTCTGAACACGTCCCCCTCGTTCACCACTGAGAACCTACATTTCAGAAGACTCCTGTAGATCTCAGCATTACTTAGATTCTCGCCCAGGAGAGAATTAACGTAACTCGCCTCAACACTCATGATCCTAGGGTTGAAATCCGGAAAAGTCTTCTCAGAACCATCGTCGTAGATTATCTTAACCGCCTCAATACTCGCACCCATGTCTTTAAACACGTATAGAAGTATGTTCAGGGCTCTTGAAGCATAATACTCGTCCAGAGCAGTTACATCTATGAAGAGGTTTCTGGTTTCAGGGGTTAACCGGGTAAGCTCAGAGTTTATTATAGGCGGGAAGGATAAAACCTCCCCGGTTGAATCAACTATCACAGGATACTTGTCGAAACCCTTGATAATATGACCGTATTCCAAGCCCTTGTCAACCTCTTTTAAAACCTCGTTTAAAGTCATCCTTCTATCTATTCCAAGCGGCTTGAACGAAACCGCATCGGGCTCTGCAGCCACATAGTATACCGGGGGCCTAATCTTGTCCAAGTCATGTATCCCGATGGATACCTTACGCCTATTCCTACCAATACCCTGATGTAGGACCTCTTGAACATTAATCACCTCCTTTAAATCCTCCTCAGTGAGCTCAACATTCCTCACCACCGCTGAGCATAGAACACCCCTGATCCCTCTAAGCCTATTGTCGAAGTGGAAAACTATATTCGGACTTGAGAAAACAGCTTCAGGATATCCCAATCCAATCTCGAGAAAACCCGCGTACGCTCTGGCAATGCCAGCGTGGCTCGAGAAATCCGGCCTGTTCGGATTATACTCTATCTTAACGAATCCTTCACCAACATCCTCGATATCTGTCGCAAGCCACGGTAGGTCTTCGACAAGCTGCTTCAGCCCCACGTCAATCCCGAGAAACCTGCTCAGCCTCTCAGGGTAAACCTCTATCACCGGCATAGCTTAACCCTCTAAGCAATCTAAACAGCGGATTATTAATTTTACTGGAATAGTTCAGGTAACTAAAAAATAAGCGCGTCCCACTTCAATCCTCGAGTTTTTTGACGCTCTCCAGCTTCTTACGTAAATCGTTAAGATAGCGCTTGCTTATCCCAGGTACTCCGAGGCGTTGAGCTTCCCTAACAGCATCCGCTCTTTTCTTAATTTCTTCTAGCAACTTGTCCTCGCTCATGCCGCTGGAATTGAATGCTGAGTAGAAGAAATCCCAATCCTCGTGTGGCTTCAGATAATGCTTTACTTCAAAGCCATATTTTCCGCTGATTCTTTCAGCAATCTCCCTGACGTATTTTATGTAGAGCGCTATCATCCGCAACAGGCTTAGGGTCCTGCGTAAACGTTTATCCTCCATATCTATGCATTCTTCGAAATCCTTGCCCTCAGACAGACCCATTATGATCTCTTCGGTTTTCTCTATCCATTTCTGCACGAGCTCATCATACTTCTTCTTGTCTCCAATTTTTTCGGCTTCCTTTAGTTCCCTATCGAAAAGCGGTTGTATGGCCAAACTTATATGGAAATTTATATCGACCATGCCTTGTGAATATATCTCTATAGCTCCATTCTCATGGGCTTCGATATAAGAAGAAAAGCCTAAGAGAGTCCAAGCGACCAGCATGCCTGAGCTGTCTTTCTTAGCCTCAATCCATGCCTCAAGGATTGCTCGTGGCGGCGAACCCACCAGTCCTTCCTTTTCATATTTAACAAAACCCCCCTCTTCAAACTTCTTAAAGTCTTCCAATCTAACCTTTCCCTCAGACAGAAGCTCTACTAACCTTCTAAGGAATCCGATACTAAACTTTCCCTTAGTCACTTCATTCATCCTCTCCTTGTTATCTCTATGTAAGGATTCTTATAATTACCAACACTTTCAGGCATGCTTAAACCTTCCTCTGAAGATGACCATATGTCATAGTCGAGTACGAACAGGACACCATATCTTGCTGTCTCAGACTCCATAAGGAAATCCGTGAGCTTCTTTCTCCCTTTGTTAACCTGCAGGTCAAAAACTGTAGGATCATGAATCGCAGTGCCCTTAACCTCGACGATGGCAGTAACCTCGCCTTTCTTAAAAGGATCCTCATATTTATCGGTTATATCCCATTTCGCTTCTATCTGAAAATCTGGACCCACATTGCCCGCCCAATTATGAAGCCTTCTCGCATCTACAGCATCCCTGGGAATTCCTGTCTCCTCACAGAATTTATTGAGGAGTAAATCCTTTTTTTTCTCTACCCATAATTCTACGACCTGCCCGATCAACTCAGTATTTTCAGGATCGGACTTAAGCATATTAAGACAACCCGCAAGGTCGTTAACTGTATCCGCATACTTCAACACTTCTACGTAAGCTATTTTAGTCGCATCCTCGGGCACTTTGACCGTCAATCGAGGATTAAAGCAATATGCATACTTATATTCACCATATTTATCGACAAAGCACACTATTAGAACCAACCTCTCTTTGAACTCAACATTTTTATCTACCTTCTCAAGCCCCTGAACATAATAGCCGCTTAGAAAGATACGCTCTTTCAAACCTATGTCTTGATGTCCCTCGACGTTGCTAACGTCGTCAGCTATTTCTAATCTTTGAGGAACAATTATGTCTCTTCCGACAATACATGTAAACACATTTATATCATTTCCCATCCGATACTCAATAATCCATCGTCCCTTGTATACTTTAATACTACTAATAGGATGCGCTATAGGCTTATGCACGTACACTCTTCCGTCTTCATAAAAGGTGAAGATAATTGGTTCGCCATAAATATCCTTAGCTCCTGTTACCACATCAAGAGCAGCCCCCCTCTCAGAGTTTCTAAGGTTCCAAGATTCCACCGGGATTTCGTTTAACATCCTATCAGATTCATCGTATGCCTTAATCTTGTTGTAGCGCGCGCGCTAATATTCCTTCAGCACAATCTTTAGGCATCCAGAATTGACTCGACTTCGTATCCTTTCTAAATGAGAATTCTACGACTCCTTTCTTACCCCCATACTCCCAATAGATCTTCGCCTTATATATCCCAGGTCCAACATCATTTCCTTTCCCCAAGCTCAACATAGCTCCATCTCCCTTTTCCAACGTAACTTCACGTAACCTTTCCCAAGATACTTTATAATATTCTATACTACTTATCTTAGCTACTAGTTTATCTAGCACATCAGGATTCTCGAGAACAGTAGTTAAGAAAATACCAGCAACATTTTCATCATACTTACCTTTAATGTCGAAATAGTTATCAATAATTTTCCCTATTTTAATCCCAACTCCTTTCCTTGCATCTCCTTTTATCATTATCAGAATTTCATCTAGGGCTTTTATCTTGTCAGGGTCTTTTGTATTCTTGTTAAGCCAATTGTTCAAAGATTCTATTGCATCGTCACCATCCTTAATCCACATCGAAACTATACTCCTTACGATTATCCCACCTTTTCCCTGAAACTCTTCTAGAGAATAATGCTTTATGATCGTGCTAATTGCATTTAGTATCCTGCCTGAGCTTTCTACACTCGGAACGTTTTCTAAAGTGTGTTTTGAGATTTCCGAAGCTGTTTCAAGGATATCTTCAATCTTTGAAGGATTGTTTATTCTCTTTATTAGATCTCCAACGACGTCTCCGAACTTTCTGCTGTACTTATTCCCAAGTAAAAGGTCAACAACCTTGTGGAACGATGGCTTTAGCCTCAGCACCAATACATCAAATATTGCTGGGGTTATCCAGTTCCAAATCCCCCTGCCTACGATTCTGAGCACGTCCTCAACGCTAAGCGGCTTGCCTCCTGCTTTCTCAGCCCTTATCCTGTTGACCACCGCGTAGAAGGTAGTGACATATGCTGCGCAACTAACTATCGCTCCGACAACCCTTCCAGTGGCGTATCCGATTCTATAATCCCTATCTTTCGTCGAAGGAGGTTCCTTCAACCCGAAGGCTATTCTTATCTCATCCCATGAGACGTCTAGAGCCAGGTCTGAGAGCACGTTGGAGAGGAGGTTATCGTTAATATCCTTGGCTTCTAGCCTGAATATTTGGGAAAGCTCGAACAGCTCGTTAGCATGCTGGGCCATGCCGATTTCATTGAACTCCTTGCTCCTGCCCTCGCAGACATCTGCAATTTCGTTAAACGAGTCCATTGCAGCCAACGCGTTGTGGACATCTGTCCAGATTTCAGCTATGTTCATCGCTATACCAGTGGCGAGGATTGCTGGCGATGCTGCTACAGCCCACTTAGGCGGGAGAACGAAGCCGACAACAATCATTATTCCGCAAGTAACTATTATCCCCCATCCCTTTGAGACGAAGCCGTCCCAGAAGCCCCTCCAGAACATAGGCAGCTCGCCACTTCTAAAGCTCGCTTGAAGAGTTGCAACAACCCTACCCCCGTGCTTCAAGTTAATGAAGATCGGATATTCTGCATCTTCCTCAAGTTGGACTAGGTGTAATGGGATCGAGCCGAATGCTGGAACGCTAATAGCATGCTCCTCCGGAATTCTCGCCGGCCCAGCGAAGACCTCTAGCTCATATTCCGCGTTGCATGCAGCATAGTTTCTTATCAATACCCCTTGTACTAAATCGCCCCCGCCATATGCAAGAGGATGGTAAATGAGTTCTATCTCTTTTCCATGCGAGCCTCTTGTCGCTGCTTTATCCAAGTCCCACCTAGTCTCTCCGGTATCCTCGTATTTGTAATCGTGGTCTTCCCACCCATTGTACTTTAGCCATTCATAGAATTCACCATTAACCGTTATGACTTCGCTCTGGTTCAGCACCTCTTCCTTTAGCAGCTTAACCTCGTAATTGGAAGGTATCTTGCTTGGCTCAAGCCTATCATCCTCCAGGATACCGAGTAGCTTCTTAACCTCATCCTCATGGAGTATTCTCTCATAGAGGAAACCTGGCTTGACATCGATCAACGCATATCTAACGTTCAGCGTCTTAGTCATTTTCGAGATATCGCTGACATTCTCAATTGTCGATGTGAAACCATCAGGCGAAATAGGGATCAGCTCTACTCCATTGAAATCTTGGAGATACCCCGGCGCCATATCCGTCGTCATGAAGTATAACTTAACATGCGTAGCCCCTTGGTACCCTGGTACGAAGACCCTCTTGGTCTCATTGTAGCCCTCAACGTTTACAACATAAGTTCTCCATTCCTCCGGGGCAACGAAGCTCATGGTTGAGATCGTTGTTAACGCTGTGGATATGTATCTCTTTCCTTCTTCATCACAATAGACTGCTGTGATGTTGAGCTTGGCGATGGGAGAAAGGAGCTTCGTTAATATATTCTTCGACCATAAGCCAACGATGGCTCCGATTTCCAGCTCCTTTCTATCAACGTCTCCAGTTATGAGCAGCTTGACGTCTCTCGCCTTCCGTCCTCCCTTATTGAGAAGGGTTATTGTGAGGTTTGCGTACTTCGCTATCACTTGGCTTGAAAGCTTAACCTCAAGCCTCGGAGGCTCAGGTAGAACCTCTATGGTGTAGGTTACGGTCTTCCCCCCGTTCCAGAACACTAAATCCAAGTTGCCCGGCTGAACAACAGCAAAATAGACCGTAATCTTGTAAACCCCAGGTTTCTTGGCTTTCAGGTAAAGCGGAGCGATGCGTGTAGGGCTTGGGAGTGGAGCCCATGTCTCAAACGCGTCACTATCGGAGAACCTAACACCCAGCAAGATTTCGTAGCTTCCTCGGATCTCCTGAGGATTCCTTATTTGGGCTGTTATCGTTATCGTATCACCGATCCCAACTTTGGTTGATGAGATTGTTGTATCAACTATTATTGGGTCGTAGGCTGGGAGGAGAACCCTGAACTCGCTTATTTGAGATTGCATGGCTTCGCGTGTTTCCTCAAAGTGACTCGGGACTGCGATGAGAAAATTTTCAGCAAAGTAGCCTTGGCTCAGGTTTGAGAATAGCCCTATTTTCATCCTAGCGGTCTTGTTAAGTATTTTACCGGTCTCTAGATCGATGAGGGTGAAGGTGTATGAATCAGGGTCGATGTGCCTGACTAAGTATGTCCTCTTCTTAGGATACCTATGAAGAATGTGGAAGACATTAGTTCCATTGCTTTCATATTTTATAGAGCTTACATCTTCCTCACTTCCATCCTTACCAATTGCCTTATAGGAGATTTCTACGGAGACGCTTCCATCGCTGCCTCTACGAATATAGATTTTCTCATACTCGGGGATTATCGTGTAATCCTTAAGATCATAGTCTATTCGAGTCGGTAGCTTCAGAGTATTGTTAGCACTTTTTATGGTTCGACGTATCTCCTCTTCTAAGCTTCCAATGGAAACCAGTTGAGCTATGAAGAACCAGAGCCTCTGCGCAAGCTCAACGGGAAAGCCCTCAGGCACTATGAAGCATGCCTCGGTTATCGAGCTGCTCGGCACCTTCCCCTTCCTTAATTCCTCCTCTATGAACTTTAATGCTGTTAGAGCATCCGTTTCCTCCGTGGCGTATGCCCTAAGGGTTAGAGCAGCGCTGAAGTTGGAGGTTAATATCAGGATTGCCAGGATTGCGGCTGATGCTTTCCTAAGCATTCCCTTCGCCTCCCGGCTTACCTAGGGTTCTCCATCTCAGGAGTATGATGAGCAATGAGACCGTTGAGACAGCCAACGAAGATGCTAAGAGCCTCATGATGCTTAATTCTTCAGCAAGCCTTTCATTTTCCCTAGTCTTCTCTGAAACCATCTCCTGGTATTCTTTGAGAGAGACCCTTAGAAGAGCCGTGGTATTCTTCTCTATCTCCAGCTTATCCCTTGATGCTCTTAGCTCAACCTCGGAACTATTCAACATAATCCGAAGCCGCTCATTCTCCTCCTTCGACTCAAGGTGTTTTGAGAATGGGTTTCGTCGAGCTCAATAATCAGCGTCGCCGTTAGATTCGGTGCTTTGATGCTTAGCAAGAGCTTAGCCGGCTCCTTAAGCCCAGAGAACCTTGACCACTCAATTCTCGTTTCGTACAGTCCCTTCTCGCATACAACCTTACAATCCTCGATTAGAGATTCCACTCGGAGCGTTGCCCCCACCTCAACGCTATTGCATGGAGCGATTATTTTGAAGGAGATTTTTAGAGCATCTTCATCTATGAAGATAGAATTCGGAACTATCTCGATGAAATCAATAACCTCTTCGCCTTCAACCTTTATCATCGCCTGTCCCTCTTTGAAACTTCTTACCCCCTGTCTATAGCAGTCTATCAAGAAGCAGTTACCCGAAATAGTGTCGTTATCCACGGCTATCCAGAGCTGAGTCCCATTAAAGTCGAGCATGGGGTAAACGCAGACGTAGAAATCGCCCCTTATGGTTACGTTGGGCGCGCGCGGGGCGGGTAGCGTTTAATGGCCAGTTTACTGGGAGAAATGGGCGAATAAAGATCACTGCAAACGTTAAGAGGAATGGCGATGCTTCGGCGTAAATTTCGTTTACCAGCGGGTAAACACTATTTACCTTCGAGCAAACAACATTTACCTTCAGTGGGCATTTGTCTACGTGCCCAGCGACTCCACGCATCTTTGAAACGGCTTTAATGGCTAAAAGGAAGATGCACAATGCTTTCCATGGCCTAGCCACTATGCTAGTGTGCTCTAATAATTATAATTACTGATTCTGAAATCCTTTATCACATTGTTTATCAGATTTTTAGTACTCATAACCACCCGGGTTCTAAGAATTATAAAAACGTTAATTACTACATGGACCAGTGCGCACGGCAGCCCTGTTTTTAGCACATAGAGTCACCACTTTCCAGCTCGGGGAGTAACTTTAATCAGCCATATCGCCAGAGAGTTTTTTAGCGTATGCTCTGCAAAATGAGTAGGCTAGTGTTCCAGACAGATATTGATACATTCTGCAAGAGAGTTCCAAGAAGCATTTTTGGCGAGATACAGATTTCATCCCGGAGAAACTAAAAGAAATCTAATGATAAAAGCCGACATTAAGGTTTGGTTTTAAACTAAAGCAAAATGTCACATAACAGGAGACATAACGCTTGCTTCTAAGGGTAAACCTTTATCACGGGCATAGCTTAACCCTCCTCAACCAGCCTAAGTCGTTCTGATAGAGGATACGAATATCGTTAACTCCCAGCTTAAGCATCAGCAAGCGCTCCAAGCCCCCTCCCCAAGCGAGAACAGGATAATCTATACCAAGAGGTTTAGTAACCTCAGGCCTGAAAATCCCCATGCCGCATAATTCAAGCCACCTACCGGCTTGCGGAACGTAGACGACGGAGTTCATACTCGGCTCAGTGTATGGGAAGTACGAGGGCCAGAATTGAACCTTTTCCAACCCGAGTTTCTTATAGAATTCTGTTAAAACTCCCTTTAGGTCTCTGAGGGTCACACTCTTATCCATTATTATGCCCTCTATCTGGTGGAACTCTGCAAGGCTTTTGAAAGAGAGCCTCTCGTTTCTGAAAACCCTGTCGACGCTGAAAACCTTAACTGGAGGATCCCTATGCTCATACAGGTACCTTACTGATACGCATGTAGTATGTGTTCTTAACACGAGCCTCTTCGCAGCCTCCTCAGACCATTTCCCGCCCCATCCGGTTGAACCCGTCTCCCAGCCGTTTTCATGCGTTTTCCTCACTCTTTCAACAAGCTGCCTGTCAGCCAGCTCCGTGGAGGATGGGTGTGAAAGATAGAAGGTGTCCTGCATCTCCCTAGCTGGATGGTCCTGCGGGGTGAAGAGGGCGTCGAAGTTCCAGAAGCATGATTCGACCAGTGGGCCCTTCGCCTCGGTGAAACCCATCTCTGTAAAGATTTCCTTAACCTCTTTGATGAATTCTGTTAACGGGTGTAGTTTCCCAGGGTATATAGGCTCAACATCAGTAGTGACATCGTACGGTTTAAGCTCAACGTTTCTCCATTCCCCTGTTCTCAGGAGCTCAGGAGTCAACTGTGTTACTGCAACCTTCAGCTCAACAAGTCTACCTGCCTCAGTCAGAGAGACCAGTCTCTCAACCTTCTCCTCAACTTTAACTATGCCCCTTCCTGACAGGAGTCTAACAGCATCATTATCCAGCAGGCTGATGTCTAGAGGGCCTGACGCCAATGTCCTGACAACGGTTTCGTCAACCCCTTCAGGAGGCTCTTTCTCAACAACTATGTGAGGAACACCGTTTACAGCCCTGATTGAACCCCATCCCTTTCTACGCAGCCAGCCGAGCGCTATCGTGAAGAAAGACTCATCAGGATAAGTCTTCCGAGCCTCCTCCAGAGGCATAATGCCCCCGTTTCTCAGCACGAGTTTCAAAAGCCTTCTCTCAGGAAGCCCGTTTCTAGAATGGTATTCTCCCTCAACGGTTAACCTAGCATACTTGGTTTCCCTGGTTGAGACCCTTACTAAGCCTTTCTGAGAAAGGGAGGAGACTACGCTTGCTGCTGACGACTCATTCAAACCCGTGATCATGCAGAGTTCGCTGAAGCCCATGGCTCTACCGGTTCTTCTAAGAGCCTCTACAATGTCTTTCTCAAGCTTAGATTCCAGGCTCACCCTCCTACACCTATCGTTTAAACGTGCACAAGCAGTTTTTAAATTTGAAACCTTAATAATTCCTATTGGAGAAATATGCTGATGAAGCCCGGGGTCAAGCCTCCCGAGATAGTTGAGAAACTGATTTCCGCAGCACTTGGAAGGAGTAAAGCAAGCCTCGTCGTCGAGAGAGGAGCTTTGGTGAATGTTTTCACCGGAGAGATTGTTGAAAACACTGATATTGCTGTGGTCGACGACAGAATAGTGCTGGTAGGGAATGCTAAGCATACGATTGGGCCTGAGACAAAGATTATCGATGCTTACGGAAAATACTTGGCACCAGGGTTCTTAGACGGACATGTGCATGTGGAGAGCTCTATGCTGACAGTAACCCAGTTTGCAAAAGCTGTTCTACCCCACGGGACGACGACTGTTTTCATAGATCCCCACGAGGTTGCGAACGTGCTTGGGATAAACGGGGTTAGAATGATGCATGACGAGGGATTAGGCTTGCCTTTGAAAGTCTATGTTTCAATCCCCAGCTGTGTGCCGGCGACCGGTTCAGAGTTTGAAACCGCTGGGGCCGAAATAGGTTTAAAGGAGATTGAGGAAGCATTCTCATGGAGAAACACTATTGCACTGGGTGAAGTCATGAATTACCCTGGAGTATTATCCTTAAACCCCAAGATTATAGGTGAGGTTAAAGCGGCTTTGAAAAACGGCAGAATCGTGGAAGGACATTTCTTCGGAAACCTTAATGAAGAGCTTAACGCTTACATTGCAGCAGGAATATCCTCTGACCACGAGTCTGTAACTATGGAAGCTGGGCTTGCTAAACTACGACTAGGGATGCATGTTATGGTTAGGGAAGCATCAGCCTGGAGAGACCTGAAGGAGGTAATAAGAATGGTTACGGAGAAAAAGGTTGACGCGAGAAGAGTGTGTCTGGTTAGTGACGACAGGGAGCCTAACGACCTTTTGAAAGACGGACATATCGACCACATCGTTAGAAGAGCGGTGGAAGAAGGCGTTGACCCTGTGACCAGCATTCAAATGGCCACGTTGAACACTGCGGAACACTTTAAGGTCGACAGTGAGATAGGCGCCCTAGCACCAGGGATGATAGCTGACATACTGATCCTGAAAGACTTGAACAGGGTTCTCGTCGAAACGGTGATAGCTAATGGCAGGATTGTCGCGAAGAACGGTAGGCTGGTGGCGGAAATACCTGAATACCAGTATCCTGAAGAAGCTAAGAGGACAATCAGGCTAGGCAGGAAGCTTGATGAAAACGATTTAAAGATAAGGGTTGGCCAAGACAAGGATGCTTTCAAAGTCAGGGTTATACAGGTTGTTGAAGCTAAGGCTATTACGAGGAGCATGCTCGCAAGTATTAGGCAGAGAAACGGTTTCCTAGAGGCGGATCCGGCTCAGGATATTGCTAAGGTAGCGGTTTTTGAAAGACACAGGGCCTCAGGCAACAGGGGAATAGGTTTCGTCAAAGGCTTCGGCTTTAAGAAGGGTGCCGTAGCATCCACAGTAGCACACGACAGTCACAACATGCTTATAGTAGGGGTGAACGACGGCGACATGGCTTTAGCGGGAAACACGCTGGCAGAGGCTGGGGGAGGAATGGTAGCCGTGGAAAACAACCGGGTACTGGCTCTTCTAGAGCTCCCCATAGCTGGCTTAATGTCGGATAAGCCTGTTCAAGAGGTTGCAGCAAGAGTTGAAAAGCTTTCAGAAGCCTGGAGACAGCTTGGCTGCACGATGACCCGTCCATTCATGACGATGTCCCTACTGGCTCTTCCAGTCCTTCCTGAGCTCAGGATAACTGATAAAGGGCTTATCGACACGGTTAATTTTAGAAGAGTAGACCTTATAGTGGAATAAGCCGCGCTGCAAGTCGAGAAGCATATTGAAAACCTCTGTTTTGAAGCATTAAGCGTTCTTATAGTGTTCTGGAAAAGCTTTAAACCTTTAAAGCTTCTCGAAACATCAGTGTTGAGTAAGCTGTCGCTAGCCTGGCTCATACCGGTCTCCCGAAGAATCGATACCTTCGTAAGCAGGGAGATTAGAGATTTCTACGAGAATGCTTCACGAGAAGGGCTAATAGACAGTAAGGAGGCTTATGCCCAGCTTGAGAAAGCCCTCTCTCATAAGACGGATTTTGTAACAGCCCTCAAGATAAGCGTGCCAGTCAACTGGAGGAGCAGTGTTTCATACTGGCTTTGGAAGAAGGGGGGCGGTGCATCCGGCTTTTCAACAATGCTTAAAACCCTGAGGGACAGGAGAATGTACGAGTTAGCGACGACTTTCGCAATAGCCTTAAAGTCTGGGGACATTAGGGATGAGGCTTTCGACGAGAAAGGCTTCGTGAAACCTGAGGAGTACGAGTTTAAAATAAGGATAGCCGACAACCTTGAGAACCTGGTTAACCAGAGGGTTAGAAGAATACATAGGGATGGGTTTGCCGACAGATACTTCAAGGGAAGGGAGGAGGTTTTCAGATATGAGCTTAAAGACCTAGAGTACTCTGAGCTTTTCAGGAAAAGAGAATACGATAAAATAATCTCCCTCTACGATGACTTGAAGGAAACATGGCACGGCAAGACTGCTGGAATAGGAGAGAAAGTTGTTTCATTAACCCTTTTCGAGGCAGGTATACTGGATGAGGAGCCTGATGCTTGTGAAGCAATAGTGAAGTACCAGTGGGCAATCACCAACATTTGGATGTGGAGCGACGAGATGAAAGACCTTTTCAGCAATCTTAGAGAGGGGAGTATAAACATGCTTATCGTCGAATGTTTAAAGAATGGCCTCAGCAGGGTTGACGAGGAGTCGGTTAAGGACTTCATAGCAAGCAACCCGTGCATCCTGGATGAGCCGGCTAAACAGTATTTTCAGCTGGCTAGAAGCATTGAAGACAAAATGAGGAAGTATCCTTGGATAAACATGAAGGACTACTTGGAGGGAGCTAAACTGGTCTTTCAAAAGTTTTACGAAAGAAGAAACAGATTGTTGAGAGAAATCAGCGTTAGAAAAGCATAGTTCTCAGCAACCCTCATTTTCACCTAGCGTTCTGTTCCTCATTAAAAATTAAGCGAAAAGCCTGAAGAACTCTTGGAAAGGGTTCCTGAACAAGAATAATTAGCGCATATTAAAGGCGGTTATTTTTAGATAAAGAGAAACTATTATAAATACAGGCTGATCCATCTGCGAATGTTAGAAGCTTAGAAGTGGGAACATGATGAGAAGAAGCATCGCCAGGATTGTTCTCCTAGCCCTGATTGTACTGAGCGTTTTAAACTACAGCGTTGAAGCCCCTGAAAACCCGAACATATACTACTATAGGCTTAGGATTAGCCTTGTAAACAAAGGTTCAAGCAGCTATACTCCCACTCTTGAAGACAGGCTATTCCTAATATTTCCAAACACTTCAACCCAGAAAACGTATATTTATGAAACCGACCCGGGTGTGAAGCGGTTTTTAACAGATGAAGACGGCAACCTGTTTGCTGAACTGGATTTTCCAGAAGCAATTGAACAGGGTGGAAACATTACTGCAACCATCATAATCATGGTTAACATATCTTCCAGATGCTTGCCGGAAATCTCAGTCGACTCCTCAGGAAGCCTCTCCGACATACCTGTTTGGCTTGCAAACTATACTGTTTCAAGTGGAGCATGGAGATACAGGGATGAAGGCTTTAAACATATAGCTGACCTTGCTGCCCAGATCAAGGGTAACGATACGAACATTCTTAGAATCATTTCTAAAATGGTTGAGTTCATAGGAGATAGAGTCAAGTATCCGGAGGGTGAGGAGTTGAGACCCCCGCAGTATCCGAATCAGACATTGCCAAGCACGGGAGAAACAGGACGGGGAGACTGCGACGACCAGTCTGCACTCCTTGTAACCATGCTTAGATCAGTTGGAATACCTTCTTATCTTCAAACTGGTGGAGTAATCTCATCTCTCTACAGTGTTAACGGTGAAACATGGGATGGACACTTAACACTGGTTTCAAGAGGAATAGGGTGGCACGGGTGGGTTGAAGCATATGTTCCACCATGGGGCTGGCTCCCTGTAGACATAACTTATGGATACTATTCTAACCGACGGGACCCGTTGTCTTCTATAAAGTATTCAGCCTCAGCCCGTGAACTTATGCTTGAATCCGAAAAATACTCGTCCATAGATTTTGTGGAAGAGTATTTAAAAACGGAGAAAAGAATTATGGACAGCAGCATTTTCATACGTATGGAGGAAGAGATTTCTGAGACACTGATTTATAATGATGGTTCTAAAATGGTGGAGCAACACGGGGAAAGCATGATGCTGTTAACACTTCCCTTCATTCTAGCAGTAAGCGTAGCTATCCTCATCATCCTGATAAGGAAGAAGAGCGTGACGCTAGTTTTTAGGAAGTGAAGCAAAAACCCTTGACTAACATGGTTAACGGGCTAGAGAAATAGGTTTAAATCATCCCTTCAAAGCATTATTCTCATTGCCTGGGGAGAAATCAGAATGGATAAGCATGATCTTGATCGCAGTAGCCCTATTCGCAGGAATGATGTTTTTCAAGGAAACACTTTATGTTCTAACGGTAACGATGCTCCTGCTAATGATCATGGTTGTATACGTTTTATTCAACTCTAGAAGGAGAAACCATTCTTTTAAGAAGCCTGGCGAAAAACCCAAGCAGGAGAATAAGACCAGCCCAAGCGAGAACGTCGAGGAAAAGGAATAACGGGTCAAGCCTAACATCAACATATTTTGCAGCCTTAACGTCTATAATCTGCGTTAGAAAAGGGAGGGGAAGACCGTTTTTAACATAGTGGTACGGCTCGGAAGGACTGTAGAGCCCGATTAACCCTGACGCCAAGGTTAAAGCAAGCGCCTTAACAAGCAGCATGCCTGCTTCTCGAAGCCTTACTCCACCCTCTTTCAAAGCATTAAGCTTGAAAAACGCCAAGAATATTAATCTTGCGAAACACGTAAGGAGGCTGGGAATAGTGTTTAGGGACATGCTTGAGAAGATCAGCAGCATGGGTAGGGATGAGACCGTTAGGCTCTGTGAAGAGACTTTTGAAAAACTGAGCATGGAGCCCCCGGTCTTAAAGCTTAACTGTGAAAAACTCCTGGTCATCGGGGACCTGCATGGAGACCTTGAGTCGTGTGTAAATGCTCTACGCCTCGCGAAGCTTGGCGAAGCCAAGGCTGTTTTTCTTGGGGACTATGTTGACAGGGGGCCGCACCAAGACAGTGTTATAAACCTTCTCTTACAGATGAAAAACGATAATCCTGACGAAATATTCCTTTTAAGGGGTAATCATGAAACACCCTCGATGAATTTTTCATACGGTTTTCTAAATCTTCTCGTCAGAAAGTTTGGAAAAGACTATGGGAAGGTTTACGAAGCATATTTGAGAGTTTTCTCGGAAATGCCTCTCGCGGGGATAGTCAACGAAAGGGTGATGCTGGTTCACGGAGGACTTGCCAAGGGACTTGAAAGGATCGAGGAGCTTGAGAAAGCGGGTAAAGGAGGGTTTGAACCCGAGGACAAGAAGGTTTTTGAAACGCTCTGGAACGATCCTTCTGAAGACGTTGAAGATTTCTCTCCTAATCCTAGAGGACCAGGAATCCACTGTTTCGGCGGAAAAGCTCTTGAAAGATTTCTGAAGAACAATAATCTTAGAATGATGGTGAGAAGCCATGAACCTGTCCTTCAGGGTTATCGCATTCTTTTCAACGGACTCTTAATAACAATCTTTTCCTGCAGGTTCTACGGCGTTAAACCCACCGCGTTAGAATTGAATAAGGAAAAATACCTTTTTAAAAGCTTGGAATAGAAGGCTGGACAACCCTAAGTAGAGACTTTGAGAAGGTTTCAGGCATATGGTGCTAGGTGGAATACTGGAAGTTAAGCTTATAAATAAGGGTTGAGGCGACACTTCGAGATGAGCTCTGAAATAACCATAGATGATTTCAAAAAGGTTAAGATGGTTGTTGGAACAATAGTCTCAGCCGAGAAGGTTAAGGGTTCTGAAAAGCTTCTGAAGCTTCAGGTAAGCTTAGGAGGGAACATTGTGAAACAGTCGGTAGCAGGCCTGGGAACATTTTACACTCCGGAGCAGCTGGTGGGAAAACAATACGTTTTTGTGACTAATCTTAAGCCGGCAGTTATAATGGGCCAGGTTTCGGAAGTAATGGTTCTCGCTGCAGTCGAGAGCAAGAATAGGGTAGCACTGATATGCCCTGACAGCAAGATTTCAGACGGATCCCAAGTGACGTAGACTAGGCTTTCAACACGCGGTAGCCAGCTGCTTTCCTAAGCCTGTTCTGTATAGCCATGCCTATGCCTTCTTCAGGAAAGCCTTCAGCAATTATAATGTCCGGGTTCATCCTGTCAAGGCTCCTCAGCGCCGAGTAGATTCTTCTCGCCACAAGGTCAAGCCTATTCCTTGGGGCCAGCACTTCCACTATGATTCCCCTAGGCAATCGTCTGGCAGTCTCCTCTGAAACCATGCATCCCACTTTTAAACCTGATTTAAGGTATTCCTCGACGGTTTCAATTATTTTTTCAATCTTCCTCTCATAATCGTCTCCTTCCACAACAATCATATCCGCTCTTGGAGCATAATGCCTATACTTCATGCCGGGAGAAGCAGGAACTCCTTCGAGGACACCGGACAATATGGAAGGATGCACTTCAACATCGCCAAGGTATTTTCTTAGGATATCGAGAGGAATCGGGCCAGGCCTGAGTATGACACACCTGTCCTCAGACACTTGGATGACAGTCGATTCAACCCCTATGAATGTTTCGCCAGCGTCAATTATCATGTCTATCGAGCCGTTTAAATCCTCATACACGTCTCTAGCGTTAGTCGGACTAGGCCTGCCTGAAAGATTAGCGCTGGGAGCAGCTATTGGAGAACCCAAGTGTTCGATCAACCCTAACGCAACATTGTGAGCAGGCATTCTTACAGCAACCGTTTCAAGACCAGCTGACACGGCTGAGGGAACCTTCTGAGATTTAGGAACAACTATTGTCAACGGGCCTGGCCAGAGTTCCCTGATAAGTTTCTCAGCTTTCTTTGGGACGCTGGTTGAAACCTCGTTAAGCATCTCCATGCTCGAGATATGCACTATAACAGGGTTGTCTGGAGGCCTTTTCTTGGCGGCAAATATCTTTAGAACAGCATTCTGGTTGAAAGCGTCAGCCCCAAGCCCGTAGACTGTTTCCGTTGGGAAGGCTACGAGCCCGCCTGACTTAAGAACTGCAGCTGCCTCCTGAAGCACCTTTTTGGAGGGACGATGCTTATCCGTCTTAAGAATCCTTGTCAACAACCAGCACTATACGTATAGGTAAGCCGGTTAATAACGTTTTTCACTAAACTTTTCCTGAAAGCTCTTGAAGACGAGAACAGGAAGGAATAATAAGTGGTAAACAGGTATTTAGCTGTAAATGCGTGTCGAGATTGTTAGCCTTACGGATGAAAACTTAGCTGAAGCCCCGGAACGGGGGGAGCATCCTTTCAGCTGCAAGTATTGTCTATACTGGGAGCTTGAAGAGTTTTCCGACTCTTCTAGGGAAAGCAGGGGAGACATGCTGGCTAGGAAGCTCAACTGGCTGAGAAGAGTTGGAAAAACGTTTGGCGAATGCGGAAAGATAGTTTATGTAGATGGAAAACCAGTGGGCTACGCGCAGTATGCTCCTCCCAGCATGCTTCCTCTCTCAGCCAAGTACCCATCTGGACCGCCCAGTGGGGACGCGGTGTTGATCTCATGCCTTTTCATCGCTCAGAAGGAATACAGGAGGCGTGGGCTCGGAAAACAGCTTTTGCAAACCATAATTGAAGATTTGAGAAAGAAGGGAGTCAAGGCTGTTGAAACCTTTGCTGGAAAGAATAATCCTAGCAACCCGTCTGGACCGGTGGAGTTTTACCTTAAAAACGGGTTTAAGATTCACAGGGATGACTCGGAGTACCCATTGATGAGGCTCGAACTATAGTGTGAAAGGCGTTTCCCACGAGGATAATTAACCATTTTCAACTCCAGCATGTTGAGACTTTTCAGGGCAGGCAGGGTTTTTAGAGCGCGCGCGCTTTAAAAGGCTTATGTTTAAATTCAGCTTTAAAGCCAACAACGTAGCCGGCGTAAACCGAATGAGGGTAAAAGTATTCGTACAGAGGCTTCGCGAAACAAGGGTTATAGACTTAAAGGAGGACAGTAGGATTGAAGACCTTCTTAAAATGCTGAGGATAAGTGCTTCTGAAGTGGTTCCGGTTAGGAACGGGGTTATAGTTACTGAGAAGGAGCTTCTGAAAGACGGAGACGAGGTTAGGCTTCTAAGTGTTGTATCAGGCGGTTGAAGTATGGTTTGTGAAGACTGTGAGAAAAAGGCTGTCTACATTTCTTTAAGCGGGAGAGGACTCTGCAGCAAACATTTTAAAAAGTATTTTGAGACGAAAGTAATACGGACAATTAAGAAGCATGGCTTAATCGAATACGGGGAAAGAGTCCTCGTAGCCTGCTCAGGAGGTAAGGATAGTACAGCCCTGCTAAGCCTCCTCTGGAGGCTTATGAGGAATAAGCGTGAAAACATCGCTGCGATAGCTATCGACGAGGGTATAAGCGGCTACAGGGATGTGAAGCTTAAAGGGCTGGTTGAATTCTGCAGGGAGAACAATATACCTTTACATACTTACTCGTTTAAGGAGCAGTATGGCTTCACACTAGACGAGGCTGTTAAAATATCCAGGGAGAACAGGCTTAAAATAAAGCCTTGCTATATTTGCGGAGTCCTAAGAAGGAGCCTGATAAACACTTATGCGAGGAGGCTCGGCTTCTCTAAGGTTGCGACTGGCCACAATCTGGACGATGAGGCTCAGACAATCCTCATGAACTATCTCAGGGGAAACCCGTCGCTCCTAGCTAGGCTCGGCCCAAAGACGGGTATTGTTGAAGACGAGGGCTTCGTCCAGAGGGTTAAACCATTCTACTTCTGCACGGAGAAAGAGGACACTATTTACGCGCTCCTAACCGGTATTGAAGTAGACTTTGTAGAATGCCCCTACCATGTTGAAAACTACAGGCTTGAGATAAGGGATTTTCTGAACAGGCTTGACTCAACCGTTCCCGGGGTTAAGCATGGCCTCGTAAACAATTTCCTCAAGATGCTTCCACTTTTAAAGAGGGAATACTCGTCCCGCAGCCTGGGGCACTGCAGAGTCTGCGGAAACCCTGCGGCGCGAGAAGTCTGTAGAGCATGCATGATAGTGGAGAAAATAAAGCCATTTCTAAGGGGTTAGAACCATGAATCATAGTGTAAACAGGTCGCCGTTCATCTTCCCGGAGACCAGGCTTAGGCTCGCCTCCCTACTAAGAATAAACGGTTTCCACGTGAGAATGCATGGGTACGAGTACCTAGTTTCCTACGGCAACGCGTTCCTATGCCTAATACTTCTCCAACCCTTTGAGGCCACTGTTTTAATCAGGGTTTTCAAATGGATAGAAGAGTCCAGTATGCTGGTTGAGAAAATAGTCGGACTTGTTAAGACCCTGGACAAGACGTCTAGAGTAATCACCTATTAGACTGGCAAGCTTTTTAAAACCCTTCAGACTCTAGGCCCCGTATGCAGCGCTTAGAGAAGCCGATGCTTCTAGACACCACGTTGAGAGAGGGTCTCCAGACTCCCGGAGTATACTTCACGCTTGAGGAGAGAGTCACGATAATGAGGGAGCTCGACAAGTCTGGTATAGATCTTATTGAAATAGGGTCCCCCTATACTGGCGAGGGTGAGAGAAGAATCGTGTCTGAGCTGAGCCGGATTGAGACGAGAGCCCTTAAAGCAGCTCATTGTAGAGCTTTAGAATCGGATGTTGATACTGTTCCAGACGGTGTTGACTGGGTTGCTCTCTACCTATCCCCTGCCGACAGGCATCTGGAAGCGAAGTTTGAAAAAATAGTCGACAAGAGAGGGTTCGTTCTTACACAGGTTCCGAAAGCCATCAAGTATGCGAAGAGCAAGGGTTACAGAGTAAGGTATACGGCTGAGGATGCTTTCAGAGCAGACCCAGTATTCCTCAAACAGGTTGTTGAGAAAGCTATTGAGGCGGGTGCTGACTCCATTAGTCTACCTGATACTTCAGGAGGAGCCTCGCCTACCGATGTTAGAAGGGTTTACGGAGAGATAAACAGGCTTATAAAGAATAGAAACAACCATAGCCTAATAGAGGCTCATTTTCACAACGACATGGGTATGGCTCTTGCGAACACCATAGAAGCCTGGATGAGCGGGGCGACGATACTCCACGGATCCATGAACTGGCTTGGAGAACGAGCAGGGATACCGGACACGCTCATCCTAGCTACATGGATGAAAATCAGATACGGATATGAGTATGACTTGGCCAGCCTGATGAGACTTGCAGAATACGTGGAGAAAGTTTCGGGGATCAACATACCTCCGAACAATCCTGTTTCTGGGAAAAACGTCTTCACGCATACTGCAGGCACCCATCAGAAAGCCGCTTTCAGAGACCCATTAACATACCAGCCTTTTGACGCGAGCATTGTGGGCAGGGAGAGCAGCTTCGCCCTTGGACCCATGGTTGGAAGCGAGGGTGTTAAGGCAGCCTTGAAGAAGAGGGGTGTTGAAATCGAGAAGCTTGAGGAGAGCGTGTTCGAAGAGATAAGGGATAGAGTTAAGTCAGCATATCTTCTGCACGGTAGAGGAGCCTCAGCCATGGAGAACATAATTATAGCTGAAGTGTTGAACAGAACTGGAGTAGCTAGAATAACTCTTCCGGAGAGCATTTCAGCGCAAATACTCATAGATGTTGAGAGCATGGGGGACAAGGATTTCGAGGATTTCTGCAGGAAGCTGCTTGCGAGAGACAAAGGGGTTAGAGAGATAGTTGAAATATGGGGCTCATCCTTCGATTACATGGCCATGGTTGACAGGGTTTCAAGTCTGAAGGAGCTTGACAATATTGTTAACAGTTTTAGAAAGGCTAAGGGAGTTTTGAAAACAGAAACCCTGATAACAGGCAAGAAGATAGAATAATGCTTAAAACCAGAATCATCGATATTACTGCAAAGGTTTTAAGTAAGTATCTCCATAAGGTCTAGCGCGCTAGTTTTTTATGAAAAAGGTTAAATCAAGCATCCGTCTGGTTTTCCCTTATGCTGATAGGTTTGATAAGCGATACGCATGATCACTTGACGATGATCGAGAGAGCAGTGGCTTTCTTCAACGATAAGAAGGTGAGCATCGTGCTTCACGCGGGGGATGTTATAAGCCCGTTCACCGCTAGGAAGTTTAAGGACTGCAGGTCGAGGCTCATACTTGTATATGGGAATAACGATGGCGATAGAGGTAATCTTCAAAGAGCTTTTTCTGAAATAGGTGCTCAGTTCTACTGGCCGGCCGCGATGCTAGAGTTGGATGGAAAGAAGATTCTTGTTCTCCATGGCGAAGACACGAGACTTATCGAGGATATAGCTAGTCGAGGAATGTTTGACCTCATCGTCTCCGGTCACACGCATGAGCCGCATGTGAGAAGCATTGGAAATACGCTCTGGGTTAATCCAGGTGAAGCATGCGGCTACTTAACGAACAGGCCGACAGTAGGGCTATACGATTCCATGAAGCATAGAGCAGAAATAATAGAGTTAAAGGGTTAAAAATAAAATGCCGTTACAGCGTTTATAAAAATGTTCCACCATTAAGATTAGGGATGGAAGTGGCAGTCAATATTACAAACAGCCAGAATTCAGCTGCGCGCGCTATTCGTCACGAATACACGGTGGAATCAGGAAACCGTTAGGTTAAATTTTATATATGGAGCACTTATGGAAAGGCTGAGAATTGGGTGAAACACTGATTCAGAAACTATTCAGAAACAAGCTTGGGAAAACGGTAAAGCCTGGGGAAATAGTAGTTGTAGACATCGATCTTGCTTATGCTCATGACGGTACCGGCCCGCTCGCCATAGACGCTTTCCGTGAATTAGGCTCCAGCAAGGTGCTGGACCACTCCAGAATAAGGTTCGTCATAGACCATGCTTCACCAAGTCCCAATGAGGGTGCTTCAAACCTACAACTTAAGCTCAGAGGCTTCGCAAGGGAGAATAGCATCAAAGTTTATGATGTTGGAGAAGGAATATGCCACCAAGTAATACCTGAGAACGAGGCTCTGAAACCGGGAATGATGATAGTGGGAGCGGATTCTCATACCGTCACGCTGGGAGCTTTCAGTCTTTTCGCGACAGGAATAGGTTCGACAGACTTCGCTGAAGTAATGAGCTCGGGGAAACTGTGGTTCAAGATCCCGGAGGCCATGAAAGTCTCTTTAACCGGGAGATTGAGCCCGGGCGTTATGTCTAAAGACCTTATCCTGAGGATAATAGGAGACATGGGTGCTGACGGAGCCACCTACATGAGCGTTGAATTCCAAGGGGACGGGGTGAAAACGCTTTCAATGGCGAGCAGAATGACTGTTTGCAACATGGTTGTTGAAATGGGGGCTAAGAACGGCATCTTCCCGTTAGACGAGGTTACTGCAAGGCATGTGGATACGAGCGGTTTAAGAGACAAGAGTATCTTCAAGCCTGATGAAAATGCTGAATACGCCATAAGCCTCAACTACAAGCTTGACGAGCTTGAGCCAGTAGTGGCGGCACCCCATAACGTTGACAATGTTAAACCAGTTAAGGAGCTTGAAGGACTAGAGGTCAACCAAGTCTTCATTGGCTCATGCACGAATGGTAGAGAAGAAGATTTTGAAATAGCTGCTAAAATACTTTCGAAGAAGGGTGTAAAGAAAGGAGTTAGATGCATAGCGATACCGGCCTCTAGGAAAGTGTTTCTAAACCTTCTCAAGAAAAGCATTATAGACAAGCTTGTTTCAGCAGGGTGCACAGTGACTCACAGCACGTGTGGACCATGCTTAGGAGTGCATTTCGGAATACTTGGCTCAGGGGAAGTTGCTGTCTCAACATCCAACAGGAATTTCAGGGGTAGAATGGGCAACCCTGAGTCAAGCATATACTTGGCGAGCCCAGCTACTGCAGCGGCTTCAGCCGTAGAAGGAGTCATAACAGACCCTAGAAAGCTTTTGGGAGGAGGGTGAGAGAATGATCTTGAAAGGGAGGGTCTGGGTCCTCGGAGACCATATCAATACTGATGTGATAATACCTGCGAAATACAAGTTTAGGACCGGAGACTTCAAGGAGCTTGCGAAACATGTTTTCGAAGACCTTGACCCCACGCTGGCTTCAAAAATATCTAAGGGGGACATCATTATAGCCGGCAGAAATTTTGGAATGGGTTCCAGTAGAGAGCATGCCCCGAGAGTAATTAAGGAGGCAGGGATATCAGCCATAGTAGCATGCTCCTTCGCCAGAATATTCTTCAGAAACGCGATAAATGTTGGGCTCCCCGTCGTAGAAGTTAAAGACATTAATAAAAATTTTAAACAGGGGGATATAGCCCTCATAGACTTCGAGAAAGGAGTTGTTAGGAACGAAACTACGGGCGTTGAGCTGAAATTCTCACCATACCCGGAATTCATAATGAACATGATGAAGGCAGGAGGGCTTGCTGCATACAGGAAAAGCCTTAAAGCCTAAATATGCCTTAAAAACCTGCTTGAAAATCAGAGTCAATGCTCCTTGACCACTAGTCGAGGAAGCAAGAAATAAATACGATATTCCTAAGCTAAGTAATCATGGCAAATACGAATTCAAACGAGGTTTTAGCGCGCGCGCCATGTGGATCGTTTACTACTTATACTGGACAATAGTTCGCAGAAAAGCCTTCTTAAGGTATGGAGCAAGAAACGGGGGAGAAAAACGGGTTTAGGACGGAAAAATTTAGTATATATTTTTAGCTGAAATCTTATTTTAATTCACAATAACTAACCAATAGATTTACAAGCCCGAGTCGCATAGAAAGTTAGTGTCCTATTTCCTAAGTTTTTCCACAGACTTTCTGGCTATTTCCTCAGCCATCTGCTGCGTTGTGGCTGAGCCTCCGAGGTCGTATGTTACAATCCTGTTTTCAGCTATGACCTCCTCGGTTGCTTCGAAAACCGCTTTGGAAAGGTCTTTCTCTCCAAGGTAGTCGAGCATCCATGCTCCTGCAAGGATCATTGCAGTTGGGTTAACCTTGTTCAACCCCTTGTACTTTGGCGCGCTCCCGTGCGCTGGCTCAAACATCGCGTAATCGTCTCCGAAGTTGGCTGAGTATACTAGCCCTATGTTCCCGATTAGTGCTGAAGCCTCTTCGGTTAGAATATCCATGAAAAGGTTTGTGCCCAAGATAACGTTCTGGTTGAACCTCTGTGGGTTCTTAATCAATTGCTGGGCAAAATTGTCTACGAAATAGTTTTCAACTTCTATTCCAGGGTATTCTCCACCAATCCTCATTACTGCAGGAATGAAGATACCTCCGTCGGTAAGCTTCAGTATGTTAGCCTTATTAATGACTATGACTTTCCTCCATCCCCTCGCCTTAGCCTGTTCGAAAGCGAATCTAGCAACCTTCTCTGAGGCAGTTCTAGATATTTTTCTTAAAGCTATCCCTATGTCGTCTGAAACCATGAACTCAATGCCCGCGTAGAGCCCTTCAGTGCCTTCCCTGACGAAAAGCATGTCTACTGGGCCGAGTGGCCCCTCTCGCCCCCTGAAGGTTTTAATCGGCCTCACGTTAGCGTAAAGGTTGAAGGCCTGCCTTATGGTGACTGCAACACTCTTAGGAGTATGCGGGTCCGGCAGTGTTGTAACCGGCGCCTTGTAGCAAGCATCGCTCTCCCTGAGGGCTTCCCATGTTTCCTCCGGGAAATAGGTTGGTCCACCGTGCTGCTGCCACCATTCTGACCCAGCGTCCCTAACGAGGAACTCTAAGCGTTCCGTCGCCCCGATTGCGTTCATAACTTTCATAGCTGCCTCAGTCAGCTCTGGACCAGTGCCGTCGCCCCTGATCACGACAACCTTCTTAACCAAGCGAGGATCCCATAGGTTTGAAAAACACCAGTATAAAAACTTATTATGTCTCCAGCCTAACTCTAGTATACTCCAGGCCTCTCAGACACGCTTATGTTTTCGAACATGAATCTCCCCCTGTAGAGCTGCGAAGAATCCTCCAGGCTTAACAGTATGAGTTGAGCAACCCTCGCCTCTTCCGCAATCCTAATGCCCTGTCTGTTGAACACAACCATCAGCCCCATACCTCTACCCCTGTAACCCGGATCCCAGACAGCAGTATAAATGGTTGCACCATTCCTGAGAAGACTTGACCTTGGAAGGAGAAGACCCAAGTATCCTGCCGGAATATTTACGATCTCGTGATAAGTCACCCTATAGCTTCCCTGCGGCAGCTCGTAGAAACCACTGTTCGGAAGTATGTTAAGACCCTTTGGGAACCTTGGTTCAGCACTTATCTCGCCTGTTTCAACGAGAACCTCTATTTTCTCCAGCGTAAGGTCAACGCCGGCTGGCTGAACCTGCTCCTCAACGCTTCTTAAACCCTCTACAACACCCATCTCAACCATTCTTCTACCGGATAAGGCTGGCATTAGGATCATCCTCCGTTGAAACCCTGTAGCCTGCTCCTACGGCTACAGCATACTCAGGCAGCTTAGGCACTATGGGTTGGACTCCGAAGCTTGAAAGAGCCTTCTGAATACTTTTCAGGACGGGCGGCAGTTTCGCAACCCTCCCGACTAGGATAACTTTATCCTCGAGCTGAAGCTTAGAGGCAGCTAGAAACGTGACTGAAGCCACTACTTCCCCAACCAGGTTAGCTATTCCAGCAGCCAGGTCCTCAGGGCTGGAAGTGTCTCCAACCCTTCCCAGGTTGGAGGCAGTCATCTCAGGAGAGAGTATACCTATCCCGTTGCCAACTATGTCTCCTACAGTCAGGTCGACTTTTCTAGAGTCTCCCTTCTCAGCCATCTCCACTAGAATGCTTACGCTCGAGATCCCCAGCATCTTCCTCGCCAGCCCAAGCAGAGTACCCCCGCCGACGCCGGTTCCGCCGACATGTCTTATCCTTTTCCCGTTTTCCCTAACCTCTATCAGGGCCGTGCCAGTACCCATGCTTACAACCAGGGCTTCATTCAACCCGGTTAAGACTATCCCACCCGTGCCCGCGGCGATGATCTCGTTAACCTTAACCACCTTCAGTCCGAGAATGCTGTCTGGAAGCTGACTGCTCCTGCCGCCAGCTATCGCTAACACTCCAACATCCTTCAGGGAGCAGCCCATCATAACTATAAGCTTCCCGAGGAGCCCTATGGAGGTGGCGAGTGGATCTGAAGACGGCATTTCGCTAACGCCGAGAACCTCCTTGCCTTTCAAGGCAACGGCCTTCGTCGTCGAACCTCCGATATCTATTCCAACAGCGATCCTCAACCTTATACTAACAGTGTGAAGACAGTTTTAACCTTTTACAGCAACCTGTTTATCATCTAGCAGGCTTAAGAAAAGGGTAGGCCTTGTACATCAAGTCTAGTACTGGAGGCACTACCAGTATGAATGGGATTTCTGTTCCGAAAACCCATAGGAAGAAATAGAAAGCTAGGGCAAGGTCCGCCCTGACTCCTGAAAGCGGGAGCCCGAAAAGCTGGCTGTAAAACCATATGCCTAAGCCTATCCAAGCAGCGCCCGTGAGGAGACCCAGTGTCCCGCCCACATAGTAATTCAGATAATCCTTTCTAATCCTGCTTGCGGCAAGACCCAGTGTGAGCACGATAATCCCGAGGATCAGAAGAAAAATTGAAACCCATCCCGTACCGTTTTCAACCATCTCCATCGAAACCATGTATTCAAAGTATAGAAGAGGACCGAAGGCCGCTATTGCAAGAAACATTAAAGGTATAATTGTCTTTAAGCCGTTCCAGTTCGCTCTAGACCTGCCTATCCTACCTATAATGTAGAACCCGAGAAAGTTGGAGGGTACTCCAGCGATAAGGCTTAGAAGGGGATTCGTCTGTCCAGTAGTGTAGAACACATACAGGTCGCTCAGAAAGATCCCTATTGCTGCACCCATTCCTCCTGTTAAAGGGCCGAAAAGCATTGAAAAGACTGCTGGCACGAATACCGATGGCCAGAACCTCACCACGCCTACAACAGGCGTAAAGACCCCTAGGAAGGTTGCGATTCCTACCACCGTGTAGAGCGCGGCGCAAAGACCTGTCGCCACGACTCTTCTCGCCAAGGATGTTTGAACACCGTTTCGCGAGACCATTGTTTCCACGGTTTCATTAAGCCTTGTATAAATCTACCGTATTGATTTTATATATCATGCATAAAAATTCAAAAAGTATATATTTTCTCTTTTCAGTAAATACTTAACGTTGGTCTGGAAAAGAAGAGTCTTAAGAGCGGGGTCAGGCTCATTCCTCGTGACTCTTCCAAAAACCTGGGTTAGGCAGAGCAAGATAGATACTGGAACAATTATAACCATGGTCAGTAACAAGGATGGTTCTCTCACGATAATACCTGAAGGAGGCGGTAGGCTTTTGGAGGAGGTTGTTAAAATAGACCTTTCCCGTCAGGGTTTGAAGCCGCAGCACGTCCTGCTCGGATGCTATCTACTCGGCTACAACACGATAATCATCAGGAGCGGGGAAGAGTTTTCAACAGCTGAAATATCAGAAGTACGTAAGATAGTTAGGAGACTCCCTGGAGCAGAAATATCGGAGGAGACTTCAAGCCAGATAGAGGTTAGAGTCCTACTCGATCCGGAGATGATTACTCCTGAGAAACTCTTGAGGAGGCAGAGTGCTCTTGCTGCAAGCATGATGTCTGACTGTGTTAAAGCGCTGGTGAAGATGGATAGGGAACTTGCGGAAAGGGTTATTGAAAGAGATGAGGAGGTTGACAGGCAATACTTTATATTCGTCAGGGTGATCAGGTCTGCCCTCAGGAATCCTGAGCTTCCGGCTAAGATGGGGATGGACTTTCTGAATCTGATGGATCTCAGGATGCTTGTGAAATACGTTGAGGACTCTGCAGACCAATGTGTCCAAATATCCAGGGAGGTTGTGAAGATGCATGGCAAGGTTAAAAAAATAAGCTTAACCGGGTTGAGCAGCATAGGCGAAACACTGAGCGATATGCATACTAAAGCGATAGGGCTCTTCAACACGTTTAACGCCGGCGTTATGAGCGAAATAATGGAGAAGCATGCGGAAGTCGAAGAGATGCTTTTAAGCCTTGAGGAGAAGCAGGATTACCGGCCATACGCCACCAGCCTAGTTAAAGTCTTCAACAGCCTTGTGAAAATACTTGAAAACATTAAGGATATTGTGGAGCTCGTGTCGATAAAAGCTTTTTAAACATTAAGCTTTTCCAAAAGCCTTCTGTCCTGAACCTCATTGTTCAAGTGCAGCAGTAACTCTTCTTTCGAGTTAACCCCTACCAGCGATTTCACAGCAGCGTCTAAAAGGCTTGAAACAGGCTCGACAACAATGCCTTTAGACTCTAAGAGCTCAATTATCTTAAGGTTCTTCATCGACTCGTAGTTGAACACGGGGACGAGAAGCTTCTTCGCAAACCTGTCCGCTAAAGCCGCATCTATCTTACCCATACCCCTGTGATCCAGTCCTCCGACAGGCCAAACCTCACCCTTAGCCGTTATTGCACCCGTCATTATGACTGTTGGATCAACCTCAATACCTGTGAAGGCAGATATCATCGCTACACCTATAGCTAACCCGGCTGAGGGGCCGGAAACAGGAGGATAAGAGAGGCCGGGGCGGAGCTGAAGCTTCTCCATGCCCTTCGCTGGCGTGACTAGCTCCACGAAAACATCGTGATTCTTAAACCTCCATTCAGAGATGCTGTTTACATATATGAAGGCATCCTCAGCACTAGCCTGAATGCTTTCACCATACTCACTTCCAACAACCTTCACAACCCCCTTCCCCTTCGGGTTAGTGACAACCTCTACGACGCTCACGAACCCGCTCTGTTCGCCAGCAGCACCTATGGCGACAAGACCATAGGTTTTACCAATCTCAGGGCTTTCAACCCTTACGCTCTTATCAATCATTGTGCGAGCCTCGCTAACCGACTCCTCCTCTGAAAGGGTTTCCAGCGCTTCTTGAAAGTGAATAGGCCGGAGTGGGTAGTTTGAAGGTGAAACCAGCCTGAGGCTGTCTATGAAGCTCCCGGAGGCCTGGTCTACCCCAAGTATCCTGGAAAGCCTCTCCAGATCCTTAGCGTATATTTTCCTTATTTCTTCAACTGGACGACCCTCGTCAACCGTTTTCACAAGCTGCCTCGCAGCATCCAGCTCCTTAACCCTAAGCCTGTTAGCCTCGTTAATCACGTCAGCAATCCTCCTCGGGCTTAAAGCCTTCTTCCTAAGTATCTCCAGCACATTGTCCACCGTAGCCTCAGGGCTAAGGACATCCAGATACTTTTTCAAATGGATTCTTATAATCTCCCTCCTCTCCTCATCGTTTCTAGGATAGTTGAATTCGAATACGCGTGTAAACCTTTCCAGTAAAGCCCTGTCTAGAACGTCGAGCCTATTCGTGCTGGCTATAACCACAACGCCTGAAAGAGGTATGAAGCCATCCAGCTCCGTTAAAAGCTGGCTCGTAACCCTGTCTAAGACCGGGTCATGCGTTCCACGTCCAGGTGCAACAGAATCTATCTCGTCGAAGAAGACTATGGCTGGAGCATTCCTCCTCGCGTCCTCGAAAATATCCCTTATCGTTTTCTCAGGATCACCATACATCCCTTGGATTATTGAGGGCCCGTTGACAAGATAGAACCAGACATTGTTCTCCCCGGCTATGGCTCTTGCTAGAAGAGTTTTCCCGGTTCCCGGCGGACCGTGGAAAAGAAAGCCTTTCGGAGGAATATACCTGGCCTTGCTCGCTAACTCAGGGTTTAACGATAAAGAAATCTCTTTGATAATTTCCTCCCTAACGCCTTTAAGCCCTCCAACATCTTCATACCGCTCTTTCGGCCTAAGCTTAACCACGGATTTCTTAGCGGCTTCAGTCCTAGTGCTTACCGAGTAAGCCTTAACCTTTGAAGCAGCCTCCCTGAAATCGTTAAGCGTAACAAGCTCACCAGGGTTAATCTGGCTCCCCGGCTCACCCCCATGGAGAAGCCTATTGATAAGCTTCTTCTGAAACGGGGCAGCCCTGTTGCTAATAACCAGTTGGAAAGCGTTAACTATGTCTGCAGGGGTTATAGCCTGTGTTTCGAAAGACCTTAAACTATCCTCTATCACCGTGAGAATGTCTTGCGGCGGAAGCCTTACGCCGTGAACCTTACATTGTTTCTCAACTATTTTAAGAAGCATCTGTCTAGACATGTTTTCATCGAGATCTATTGTTCCAGCAACCCCCCTTCTGCGAAGAGTATCCACCAGCGACTCATACTCGGTTGTTGAAACCATCACCACAGTACGGTAATCCTTTCTCTGAAGCTCGTCAAACTTTTCAAGGAGAACTGTTTGAACCCTCGTCTCCTCCATCCCCACCTCCGTTGTGGAGCTGAACTTTTTCGCGAAAGCTTGGAACTCATCTATCAAAACTATACTCGGATTGTAAAACACGTTGTTGAAGAACTCGCTGAGCCTCTGCGCACTCTGACCATACCACATGGAGTAAACCTGTTCAGGCTTAAGCTTTGCAAGGTTCACGAGCAAACCATACTCCAAACCTTTTTCAAAACCCTCCCTTTGAACAACCTCCGCGAAGAAGGTTTTACCAGAGCCGCTTGAACCCTTTACAATGAACAGTTTAGGCGGCGGTGCTGCTTTGAAAGTCCTCCTTATCTCAGGGTCTCTTAAAACATGGTAGTGGATACTGACTAAGACTTTGAACAGCTCCTCATCCCTACCCACCATATCCTCCTTGGAAACCCTTGGAAACATAGGGTTTTTCCTAATCTTTCTAGCTTTTTTCTCGACTATTTTCCTCCTCTTCTCCGGAGGGAGGCGGAGAAACCTCCACATCCTGTACCTCCAGGAGAAAAGGTTAAGAAGCGGGGAGAATAATAGTCTTAGAAGCGGCTTCTTATACCACCATTCTTCCTCGAACTCCCTGTCTTCTTCGAACTCGCTTGAAAACATTCCTCTGGAGAAACATTACGGCACATAGGTATAAAGCTTTATACATGGTTATTAAACTCCCATACATGGAGAGAATAAATGCAGCGTTTCCACACCACGAGAGGGTTAAGGAAGACTCCACTAACACTGCTAGTCTGGATACTACTCGCACACATATTAGTCTCAGTCCCGGGGAAAGGTGAAACAGCGGAATACGATTTCCCCAGGGTTAATATTCTTGAAGGAGACATATTCATAGTAACGTTTAGCCCTCCGGCGGAGAATATTCAAGTATACGTTAAAGGATCGGAGACGAAAGACTTTTCCCTCCTAGTGTTGACGAACAGTAGTCTCAACATACCTATTTTAACAGGACGCGCCTCGATTGTGCAGCTCATACCTCAGTCTCCAGTTACAAACCTCACGGTAACATTCAACTCAAACACTAGTCTGAAAATAATCTACGGCATCTTAACAGGAAACTACACTTACTATAGGCAGGTTTCTTCAGAATACTATACTTTCTCAAACGGCATTCTCGTGATTCTCCAGCCGCAGATAACTATTCCTCGAGGCCCTTCGAAAATAACTTTTATTCTAAACAGGTTTGGCGTCAAGAGTTCAAGCGGGTTTCCGATAGAACTGCCCCCATTGGCTACATTGATTCCTTTCATTGCGGTAGTAGCAATACTTGCCTACTTGAATGCTTACGTCCTCGTAGACTCTTATTACTTATCTAAAAGAGAAGAGTTGGGCAGACTTAGGAAAATAGGCATAGTTCTTCTCATAGTTTTGAGCGCGCTTATAATATACTGGTTGTTGAACAACTTCGTTAAATACTGAGGTAGACCTCCTCAGGGTAAATCTGACACTTCTCACAGTAATACTTGGACTCCTCAGGCCTCCAAACGAGTTTAGAGCCGCAGTTCGGACAGAGAGGCGGGGTTCCTAAAGGCGGGATCCTTCCCCTCCCGGTTTCTCCAGCTCCCGTCTCAACACGCTTAGCAGGAGCAGGGGGAGTCTTAAGAGAGAGAACCAAGTGGGTTAAAACCCCGGACAACACAGCTACTGCAATAATGTTGATTACTGTTCCGGCAATTATCACGAGTGAGAGGGTTGCTACAGCATCATCCACCGCGACGGATTTTAAAGACAGATCGTACAAGACTGGTTTTAAATCCATATGTAGAAAGTAGACGCCTAGGGCGGACACCACGGTGACGGAGAAAACTGATGCTTTAACAGCATCGGACACTGAGCGAGACAGAATACTGGCAACGATACTTATGGTTACGATAATAGTTAAACAGACTGCAAGCCAAACGCTGGAGTTGAAAAACTGCGTGAAAACATTCACAAGACTCTTGCCTTGAGTCGCAATAGCCTCAACGCCGAAGCCCGGGACAGACATTCCTAAAGCGTAAACCCAGGGACTATTGGCAAGACCAGACAGGCTTATGTTTTCACCACTATATTCAATACTGTTTGAAGGAAGCATGGTTAATATTGAGTCGATCAGCAGTATCGGCGAGAGCGCGAGTAGCGTTAACACTATTACCACCAGAGTTAACCTCAATCCTCTTTAACACTGTTTTAAACCGCTATTTAGACTTTTTCTCTTCGCCTGATGAAAGCAAGGATGAGGGAGAGTGCAGCATCAAGCACGAGAAACATGAAGGTTAGCCACATAAGATCCCTTACTAAGCTGGTTTCAGCAACAGGTGAAAGATACAGGAGCATAATCACAGCGAAAAACGTTGAGAAAACCGCTAGAAACAAATAGGAAAGATCAGGCCACATCAGCATCAACCAGTCAAGTAGCCTCCTTTACGAAGCTCTATGCAGAGGCTGCAAATATCGTCCTCAAGCTCATTCAGCGACAAGCCTTTTTCAAACAGCTTCCTAGCGATGATGCTCGCATACTCGTTAACCACAGTGTTGCTAAGATAACGCCTAATCTTAGCGCTGCCCTTTCTCCTACCCATGTAGTTGCTTACAGAGGGTTGAGTAACATTAAGCATTCTAGCAACCTGAACCTGATTCAAATTATACTTTTCCAAAAGCTGCCTTGATACAAGCATCCGGAGCGCGGGAACCACGTGTCTAACCATACACTCGCAATGTATCGTCATAGCATGGTAGTATTGTCTATAACCCGTTTTTAAACATTACCGGAAACTTTTAGATAAACCGCCCATCTTTACTTCCATTAGTGAAGAGCGTTAGATGTTTTCCGAGCAAACTTGAAGACTTTCCCAACGTGACGAACAGTTTAAAAGCGACGGGAAAACTTTATTTAACTTAGCGAAGCATTAAAACCTGCGGGCCGGGGTGGTCGAATCCGGTTCACAACAGGAAGGCTGAAAGGCGGTGGGCTGCAGAAGAGCTCTGTCGAAACCCACAGTATGCGGGTTCAAATCCCGCCCCCGGCTCCAGCATTCCTACTACTGGTTTATAAGCACCGTGAATACTCATGCCTCAGAATATTTTTCAACCAGGATTAAAAAGAAGAAAGAGTATATAGGTTAAACAAGTATTTGCGAAGGCTCGTAGTCGACAAGCTTACCTTCAAGATACTCAGCATACCCTTGAAGATCCAGGAGTCCGTGGCCACTCATGTTGAAAAGTATAGTTCTGCTCTCACCCTTCCTCTTGCATTCCAAGGCAATTTCAATAGCTGCTTTAATCGCGTGATTCGTCTCAGGAGCAGGTACAAGCCCCTCGTTTTCAGCGAAAACCCGGCCGGCTTCGAAGACCTCTCTCTGATAATAGGCTACTGGCCTCACATACCCTTCGTGAACCAGTAGGCTTAGTATTGGAGCCTTCCCATGATACCTGAGGCCTCCGGCGTGTATCGGTGGTGTGAAAAACTTGTGTCCAACGGTGTACATTTTAAGCATCGGGGTCATTTCAGCAGTGTCTCCAAAGTCATACATGTATTTTCCCTTAGTCGTCGATGGAACAGCCTTCGGCTCAACAGCAATAAACTCGGCGTCAAGCTTTCCTCTTAGCCTTTCACGCATAAATGGGAAGGCTAGACCAGCGTAATTGGAGCCTCCACCTATGCAGCCTATGACGTAGTCCGGTTTCTCGTCTAGCATTTGAAGCTGCTTAATAGCCTCCTCGCCTACAATAGTCTGGTGTAGCAGCACATGGTTTAAAACGCTCCCCAAAGAGTATTTCATGCCTGTTTTCACAGCGGTTTCTATCGCCTCGCTTATTGCTATCCCGAGGGAACCCGGGTGGTTCGGATCCTGTTCAAGCATCTTCCTGCCGAAATCCGTCTGGTCGCTTGGGGAGGGATAGACCTCGGCTCCGAAAAGCTGCATAAGTATCTTCCTGTACGGCTTTGTAAGATAGCTGCTTCTAGTCATGAAGACTTTACACTTCATTTTGAAGAAGGCGCATCCGAGTGCTAGGGCTGAGCCCCATTGACCTGCACCTGTTTCAGTTGTCAAACCTTTCGTTCCCTCAACCATGTTGTAATACGCTTGAGCTATAGCAGTGTTAGGCTTATGGCTTCCAACTACGTTCACATACTCACACTTATAATATATTTTTGCAGGAGTGTTAAGATATTTCTCTAGACGCGTTGCTCTTCTAAGTGGCGTCGGCCTCCCGATCGCATAGTAGGCTTGGGCAACCTCCTCAGGTATCGGAATGCGTCTCTGATCTGAAAACTCCTGCCTGACAAGCTCCTTCGCAAACAACACTTCTAAAGCCTGGGGTGGCAGAGGCTCCTTGGTAGCGGGGTTTATCGGAGGGTCGAGAGGACGCGGAAGATCTGGAAGAATATTGTACCATTCTCGAGGCATTTCCTCAGGGTTCAGGTTTACAACCGGTGGCTTCATTTTCGAATCGCCTAAGGCGCTTTAAGGCGGTAGTATATATACTATTTTGAGCAGATGTATGCTTGAGCGCATTTATGCATTTTTTTTCGGAAACAGGAAGCGTGAGAAGCATGCGTTACAATTTTTAAATACATGCTTCGTGCAAGAAGGACAGAATGTGGAGCAAAGTGTATGAGAAGGTTAAGCGTCATCCCGCAAAAGTAAAGGTTGCTAGACTACTTGTTGAGAACGGGCTTAGGATAGCTGACGACGGCAGGATATACTGCGGGCCGATAAACATTCCGGATGCGAAGATAGCTAAAGCAGCTAACGCTGACAGGAGGATAGTCAGAAACACTGTTGAGCTAATTATGAAGGACGAGAAGCTTAACAATATTTTCAGAGCACTCAAGCCAGCCGGCCCCAATCTGGTGGATGCTGCACCACACTTGGGTTTTGACGTTATCGAGATCTATGCTGACCCCAATAAGCCGGGGATAGTTGCAGGCGTGAGCACGATAATAGCTGAGCTTGGAATAAGCATTAGACAAGTGATCGCCGATGATCCTGAGCTTGTTCCAGAGCCTAAGCTCCAGATCGTTGTTAACGGCAGGATCCCTGGAGAAGTTATTGAAAAAATGAGAAGAATACGTGGAGTGAGAAGCGTCACGCTGAAATGATACTTGCTATTTCCTCAGGAACTCTTCAACTTTCTCGACGAGTGTTCTAACGGTTTGCGAAACAATCGTCTCACCGGCTTCAAGACTGGCCTTCGAAGCATCCCCTTCCACGCCCATCGATGGGCCCGCGTACTTAATCCGATCCTCCTTAACCAGGCTTCTGTCTATGTAGAGGAGTTGAGAAGTGAGGTAGGCTCCGCCTGAGCCGGCTTTAGGCTCGCCCTCCAACGCTTGAACATCAGGATAATGCTCCCAGAGGTTAAGCTGAAGCAGCTCCACGTTTTTAACAGGATGCTTGTTTAAAAGCTCCTTCAGAAGGGAATCGTTTGAAGCATCAGCGTTAAGCAGGACGATCTTCTTAAGACCCAGTTTTGAAAGCTCCTCCATAAGGTTCACTAAAAACATGGTTAAAACCTCGGGCTTCAAAGATATTAGGCCGCCTCCAACCCCGTATGGGGTTGCGTCTATTTGAAAAACATAGGGATGGAGTGAACCTGCTATTTTCTCGCAGTAATAGTTTACGAGTATCGATGATGAACCTGCTGGAAGATGCGGACCCTGGTTTTTCACCGAGCCTAAAGGTATTAGACCCACCCTGGACTGTCCAAGCCTATACTTGGTTTCGTAATACGTTGACTCGAACATGTTTCATCAAGCAGAATGACATTATTTAAATGTTGTTAATTATCACAGTCGCCCAATATCTAAACGGATACGCTTAAAAACATTGTTCGAAAACACTAATAGTTTAAAACATGCTTTAGAAAGTCAACCAGCTGTTTCTCAGACCTCATGCCAACCATTTCGTGAGAATCGTTTACAACAAGCTTTGGAACACCTGTAACATTATACTTTTCAGCAAGATGTGGAAACTCAGCCGCCTCAATCATCTCCCCGGTTACCAGGTCGTTTTCGAAAGCCAGCTGATGAGCGTAGAAAACCATTGCTGGACAGTAGGGGCATGTAGGTGTTACGAAAACTTTAATGTTAAGCGGCGCGGAAACCCCTCTGATAAACTCTCTCGTAGAATCCTTAAGCATTGTCCTCTTATTGCTAACCATCAGAATATCCTTAACATATGTTTCAAACTCGTATCCCGATGGTATTCCGAAAAACCTTATCCCGTAATCCTTCTCAGGAGACCTTATGATAGTGGCTGGGAAAAGCTTAATACTGTATCTCTCAATCTCCGTCAAACTGTTTTCAGAATAGTAATGTTTCACAACAATATCCGGGTTAATGCTTGAAACCTCCTGAGCTATCTGAAGAGTTTCCCTGCAATATTTACAGTCACCCTTATCCGTGAAAACCATTATGTCCACAGGGTCCTTAAACTCCCTGCTGAATATTCCGCGAAGCGTCTCCCTGCTCTTCTCGTCTAGAATAGTCATTTTAAAAAGGACTACACATTCTGCCTATATATCTTTTTATCGAACATTCTCGTCGAATCTGGCTGCAGTGTCCAGCTTCTCAGCCAGAGTCTTAAGGTTCCTCACCGCGTAAAGCTTATCCTTCTCACCCATCTTAGCCTTCAACAGAGCGTCCTCAAGCATTTCTATCACACGATCCATTCTTCTCCGGTTAACCGGGTAGGGGATACCGTCCTTACCTCCGAAGGAGAACGAGAACTTAACAGGGTCCCTCCAGCTCGGAGGCGCGTCGAAGACTATTTGCGCAACCAGTGAAAGCGCTCTCAGAGTCCCGGGTCCAATCCCCCTGATGCTTAGAAGCTCCTCGTAGCTGCCTGGTTTAAGCTCGTAGGCTTCGCTGAGCGCTTTCCAGTTGACATTCCTCTCAAGCACAACCCTGTAGGCGGGAGGCTCAGAGACACCCGGGATCCATTTCAGAATCGTTTCTGAAGAAGCCTCCCCCACTGTTCTCAAGCATCTTCTAAGCCTTTGAGGAGGCTCTTTAACAATGTCGAGGGAGGCCTGCCTGTTCTCTCTGCTCTCCCTAGCAGTCAGGTTGAGAACGTGCTCATGCTTGGAGACACCTATTATTCCTGAGTGCGGCTCCTCTATGAGGCTTGTTAAACCCTGGCTAAGCCAATGATACCTCCTAGCCCATTTTAGCCTAGTGTTCATACCCTGCTGGACGACAGCCCAGTTACCCTCTTTGTCAAACATGAAGACGTGATGGTAAAGCTGGTACCCAGCCTGTATCATTGAATTGTCAACCTTAGCGCAAATTCTTGAAAGATAGGTAAGCCTATCAGGGTCAGCATCCACCTTTCTACTTTCAACTATGTTCCCTATCTCGCTAGGCGTCCTACGGGAAACAGCCCCCTTACCCCCGCAGGCATAAACCCCTAGATCCCTGCTGGACAGGACGGTCTTCAGAACCCCGGCGGTGACGGTTGTGGAACCAGAACTGTCCCAATCGTACCCAAGAATATTGGAGAAGCCTTGGAACCAGAGGGGGTCTGAAACACGTCTCAAAAGTTCAAGCGTGCCGAACTCCATCACGATAGCTTCAACAACAGCGCCTCCTAGACGAATCATTCTTGAAACCAGCCACTGGGGAGCCCTGCCGCCGTGAAGGCGAAGATCGAAGAAGCCTCTCCTAGAGGACACTCCTAAAACAGTATTCTCCCCCTGCCTAAAAACTTTTTACCCACCTTAAAGGCTTTTTAAACAAGCCATGTCAAGCATGAGGCTTGAACACGTTGAGATAAGACCCCCGGAGGGAGTGCAGCTAATAATAGGCCAGTCCCACTTTATCAAGAGTGTTGAAGACCTTTACGAGGCGATTGCCTCAAGCATGCCCAGAGTCGAGTTTGGAGTCGCATTCTGCGAGTCAAGCGGACCTGCTCTCGTAAGGTACGAGGGAAACAGCGAGGAGTTGGAGAAGCTGGCTGTCGACTATGCTCTCAAGATTTCAGCGGGCCATGTTTTCATAGTTGTTTTGAGAAACGCATACCCAGTTAACGTTTTAAACAGGATTAAAAACGTTGAGGAGGTTGCTACTGTTTTCTGCGCCACGGGAAACCCGGTTGACGTCGTCATAGCTGAAACACCGCTTGGAAGAGGCGTGCTCGGGGTGGTTGACGGTATTAAGACGAAGGGTGTTGAGAAAGAGGAGGATAAGAAGCATAGGCGAGAGTTCCTTAGGAGAATAGGCTATAAGAAGTGAGGAATAATGAAGTATGTTATAGGTATTGATGGTGGAGGAACTAAGACTCAGGCGGCGCTTCTGAAGCTTAACGGGGAAATAGCTTCCCACGATGAAACAGGGCCCTCTAACTATCATAATGTTGGAGTGGAGCAGGCTAGAAGAACACTTGAAGAAGCCTGTGTGAAAGTGATTAGGAAAGCAGGTGTGGACGTGGGAAGCGTCGGGATCATCGTAGCATCACTCGCAGGGCTTGACTGCAGCCTAGATTTTAAAGCTATGCAGAACGCTTTAGAAGGGTTTCCCATAGGTAGCATAACACTCGTGCACGATTCTATGGCTGCGCTTTACGCTACCAACGCAGGCAGGGAGAGCGCAATAATAATAGCTGGAACAGGCTCTGCTACAGCCGGCATAAACAGCCGGGGAGAGTATGCTAGAGCTGGCGGATGGGGGTATATTCTTGGAGACGAGGGAAGCGGCTTCTACCTGGCTAAAAGGGGAATCGTAGCAGCACTCCTAGAATACGAGGAGAGAGGACCGAAGACCATGATAACAAGCCTCCTGCTGAAAAGGTTCAACGCTAAGACTCCTGACGAAATAATATGGCACGTGTACACGGGTGGGATGAACATTACGGAGTTCGCCAGACTGGCTCCACTCGTGACCGAGGCCGCTATGAAAGGGGATGATGTTGCCATAAGCATTCTGCGGGATGCTGGGAGAGAGCTTGCGAACACTGTCAACGGGGTGATCAGGAGGCTTAAAATGGAGGGTGACGAGTTTCCAATAGGATTGATCGGCGGGGTCTTTAAAGCCGGCAGGCTTGTAACCGGGCCCCTGGAGGAGGCTGTGCACAAGGTTGCTCCGAAAGCCTACTTAACATATCCCAGGTTCCCGCCGGTAATAGGCTCATCCCTGATAGCGCTGGAGAAAGCAGGCGTGAAAATAAGCGACGAGATCCTTGCCAATACGCAGAGGACGTTGAGAGAGCAAGGCTTACAATAGCGCGCTAATAAGCTGCTGTTTCGAATTCCTGATACTAGAGTGCAGCTGTCACACTTCTTTAAGCTTAATCTTAGCCAGGCTGGTCAGAATGTCGAACAGCGCATCGCTTATCTCGCTTACCGTCTGACACTCGAGAATATACACGTCATAGGTCTTATAGTAGTCGAAGAGAGTCCTCGCCCTGTCTGAAAGGCTTGGAACAACGAGCAGCAGCTTCTTATCAGCCTTAACATCCATAGCTTTAAGAACTATTGAGAGGGCAGACTCGTCAACAGGCTTACTGCTCACAATAATGTCTATCACCGCGTCAACAGTCTCCGACTCCTCCCTGTAGGAGACCGCTAAAGTAAAAACGTGTTCAACGCCAGACTTGCCGATTATTCTAGCAGGATAGTCAACCCTCCAGCCTTTTGCCCTAAGAGCCTCAACGAGAGGCTTAAGATCCATAACCCATTTCTCAAGCAGGCTCCTCTTGTTCTCGTTAAGCCTGTAGGAATATATTTTCTTCGGCACCCCTTCACCCTCATGGAAAGCATGCTTCTCAGCAACACAGATAAGCCTCCTGCCCAGCAGACTGCTCACGAGGCTTTCAATCACCTTAGACCTTGCCTCGGCTGAAGCTGGCTGTCCACCAGAGATCTCTATGAGGAACCTTGTGTCGCCACACTCGGGGCAGGCCAACACAGTCATAGACTCCTCTCTAACCAGTATTTCCTCCTCAGCCAGGGATTCAAGAGTCTCTACAATATTCTTAGTGGAGGAACCCATTATTTTTTCAGCATCAGGGTATGTGAACTCCCCAGCCTGGTTCAGCTCAGGCTTAAGATCGGCGAGGGCACCATCAATAAAAGCCTTAAGCAACACTTGAACATCGCTCCTATTGAGGAGTGGTGAGAACCGTCCCTCCTCGCTGGACTTTTCTTCACTCATGCCACGGTCTTCCTCTTCTTAAATACCTTTTTAAACAGGATAATTAAATTTTGCTATGAAGAAACATTTGGAAAAAGCCTTTTTAAGCTTGTTTTCGAGTTTAGCTCGGATTCGGCCGGAATTTGACTAAAAAGATATATTCTTAACATGCGGATGAAGCACGTATGAGAGTAAAGGCTTCTAAGAAAGCCATAAGAGCATTAGGAGTGGCTGAAAGCTTCCGAAAGGACTCGGCTAAGGCTCTACTAGCCGGAGTAGTCATGCGCAGCGACTTTATAATAGACGGTTTCGCCCTAAGCCGTACAACGATATCGGGTGATGACGCTACCGACTCAGTCATAGCTCTCTACAGTTCGCTGAACAGGAAGGACATTAACCTGATAATGATCGGGGGGACAGTCATAAGCATGTACAACATTGTTGACGTCAACAGGGTTTTTGAGGAAACTGGGAGACCGGTTATAGCAGTAACCTACAGACCATCAGAGGGAATTGAAGACGCTATTAAGAAGCATTTCCCAAACAACTGGGAGAGAAAGCTTGAAGCCTACAGGAAGCTTGGCCCCAGGAGGGAGGTGACTTTGAAAAACGGCTTTAAAGTCTTCGTTAGAAACATTGGTATAGACGATTATGATTCAAAACATGTTTTAAACAGGTTCACGTTCTTCGGGAGAATTCCTGAGCCGATTCGTGTTGCAAGGCTTCTGGCGAGAAGCCTTTTACCCTTGGAGACAAGACCTTAGCATTCGCGTTGAAAAAGCTTTAAACACAGGTTTTCCAAGTCTCATAGCAGGGAGCAAAAAATATAAAACAGGTGTTTCTCAAAGCAACCCTGATGATTGAAGCAGGGGCTCTCCGCGGAATAGTTGAGGGACCCAGGCTTGGAATGAAGAGCGTGAAGAAACACCAGTATCTAGCAAGGTTTGATGGGGTCACTGACAGGCGGGAGGCGGCTAGGCTCCTCTTAGGAAGAAAAGTAGTGTGTCAAGCTGGAAAAAGCAGGGTCTTCGGCAGGATTACTGGTCTACACGGCAGAAGAGGGACGGTTAGAGTAAGGTTTAGAAAAGGGCTTCCTGAGCCTTCGAACGGTCTGCCCCTTATCCTAGTGGAGCCTAAACGCCGGCGTGAAACCCAAGGATCCGGAGAGCCTGAAAAAAAGTAGGGCTTCAAACGGGGCTGAATATTTTTCCAAGCATGCGGGAAACTTAGGCTTATGAAACTCTTCTTAACGGGACTGTTAGGCTTAGCAAGCCGTTTACCGCGGAAACGTAGAACTCTGGGTCAACCTCTGAGACAAGGTCTCCTGCAACATCAATAACGTAAACCGTGTGAAGCCTGGAGTTCTTTATCTCCTCAAGACTGACTGGCGGATTCTTATAGTAAAGGTCGCAAAGGCTCTTTACCTCATGGATTTCCCCGCTCCCCCTAAACCTCGGAGGCTTTGCGAGACACAGGGGTATTTGAAGAACGTAGTAGGGAGGGACCCCTAGGCCAAACTTGTCGACTAGAACACTGTACCTGGTTATTTTGCTGGCAACCCTAGCCCTGCAGTAGAGCTCAGGGTCTAAAGCGTTTTCAGGAGGCACGTATCCTGTTTCAACCTCAACAGCCAGAGTCCCGTCGCCCCTGGCAGCGTAAACATCGCAGACAAGCCCTCCTCCAAGGTCGTGTTCAACATCCACATCGTAGCCTTTCAGCATAAGGTGTTTAGCGCAGACAAGCTCCATCACGGAATGGTTTATCTTGACAAGCCCCTTCCTGCTGAGCTCGACAAGCTTGTTCTTCAGGCTTTCAAGCCCATACTTAACATCCTGGTTTACGTTCCTCCCAATCCTGCTGATAAGGGTTTCAACGTCTTCTTCAAACTTGTTTCCAGGCAACTTCTTTTAAACCTGTTTTCAACGGCTTTTAAAAATATTCAGCGCGAAAATCAAGATTTTTAGAGCAGTAACTACAGAAGAACTTGCGAAACCCTTTTCAATTTTCGAGAAACCATATGTTTTAAGCCCGGCGCGGGAAGTAGGCTTGGGCGGGAAACGGCTGCAAAAGCCGGTTCCAGCAGCAGCCCCACCGGTTGCTGGGAGACAACATCAAACAGCAGCTTGGTGGAAGACTGCAGCTGGGAAAGGTGGAGCAGCCGTAGCTCGTTCAGGCTTAGACCCGGAGCCGGGCTTCTTTTTTATGCGGGAACGTTTTAAAAAGGCGATATTCCCTTAGGCAGACTAATCATCTCGTCGCGCGCTAGGAGGGTTAGCGAAAAACATAGCTTAGAAGTCGAGTTCAGAATAGATACTGAATCGGGTTTCTTCATAACCTTCGACTCAACCGGGATGGGCGACGAGCAGTTAATCAACAAGGTCATGAAAAGAATTGATGCAATCGCTGAGGCAAGAAGGATGTTTCTAAGCGAGTGGATGATGAACAGGTTCCTAAAGGGTAAAGGAATAGAGGTTAAGTAAGAAGCGCGAAGCTCCGCTAAAAAACAAATCCTAGCCACAGGTTTCCGTCGGGAATACTGAGAGACCATGCGCTTTATCAGAATGGAGAGATGCCTCTGGGCAGTTCCAACATTTCGCTATATTTGAAAACCGGACCGTCTAGACAGATGTGCTTCCTTCCGAAGTGGCAGTGTCCACATTTACCCACTCCACACTTCATTTTGCTCTCTAGAGAGGCGTAAATATTCTCCTTAGAGTATCCTAGTTCAACGAGTTTTTTCAAGACGAACCGTATCATCACCGGCGGACCGCATGTGCAGACTACCGTATCAGCCCTATTAAGCTTAGGCTTATCTAGGATTGTTGTCACAACGCCGACGTTACCTTTCCAGTCTCCCTCGCCCACGTCGACGGTTAGATGGAGGTCAACCCCACGCCTAATCCATTCTTCAAACTCGTCTCTATACATGAGGAGCGATGGAGACCTAGCTCCGTAGCAAACAGCGATCTCCCCATAATTATTCTTGTTTTCAAGAAGGTGGAGGATTAACGACCTAAGAGGCGCGAGCCCTATGCCTCCTCCTACCAATAGGATGCTCCTCCCCTCCATCTCTTTAACCGGCCAACCTCTCCCGTAGGGGCCCCTTACACCAATTTCCTCACCCTCCGAAGCCTCGTGTATAGCGCTTGTAACACTGCCCATCCTCCTGATGCTGAACTGTAAACGATCCTTGTCGAAAGGAGACGAGCATATGGAGAACGGGGCTTCGCCAACCCCGTAGACGGTGAGCATTGCGAACTGGCCTGGCGCAAAGCTTTCGAAAAGGTTTGGGCTCAGCGTAAACGTTTTAGTATCGGGAGTCTCATCTTTAATCCTGATTATCCTAACAGGCTTAGGAGCATACGGGTTTAACCCCATCGTTTTAAAACCTCCCTTATGTCTACGCCGGCTGGGCAGAGAGAGACGCATCTACCGCACCCGACGCAGCCGTAAGCGTTGAAAGCCATCGGAATCCTGCTGAGCTTATGGCAGAACCTGTGGCAAAACCTGTCGACCTTACTCGGCCTAGGGTCTAGGCCGCTCGCCATTCTTGTGAAAACTGGTGAGGCGCAAGTGTCCCACCCTTTCGCCCTCACGTAAACATTCTTCTCCAGATGATCCTCAGTGTCGAAACAGTAGCAGACTGGGCAGGCGAAAGAGCAGAGGCTGCACTCCACGCATTTCTGAGCCTCATTCTGGAAAAACTTTTCGTCAAGCGTTTCCTCAAGCCTAACCAAGCGTTCCCTCGCTATTTCAATCCTGCTGCTCATCTCCTTCGTCAACCTGCGAGACAGTTCCTCATACTTCTCCAAATGTTGAGCACCAGCTTCTTCAAAGAGGCTTGCGAAACCGTCTATGAGAATTTGACCCCTCCCGCTTCTAACCTCCACCAGAAGCCCCCCTGTTATCCGCGTAAGAGTAATGTCTTCACCCGAGCCTCTTACGGGACCTGTTTCGAAAACATTGCAGAAACATTCCTCCCTAGGCTTGGCGCATGAGAGGCTTATAACGGTAATGCTTCTCCTCCTGGACTCGTAAAGAGGATCCGGGTTCGGAGGCTTTAGCAGAATATTATCCAATACGCTTAGGGCTGACGCGTCGCAAGGCCTAACACCCAAGAGAACAGCTTCTGAGCCCAATGCAGGCTCGTGCAGAACCCCTGTCTTAGGATCATGCTTGAAAACTATCTCACGCTGAGGGAGGAAGAAACGTTTTGGAGGAAGCCTAGTGTTAGAATAGTCTAGAAAGGCTTCTCCAGCATGCTTAATAGTTTTAAAGTCGAAGTAGCCGTTCGCCTCAACGGGTGCAATAACGTTTCTGCTTGAAACAAGCCCGTTCAAGAGACGTTTGAAGCCGTCTTCACTTAGAAACAGCATGCGGCTCAGTCTTCCACACCCTCCTTAAAGACGAGCGGCGGAGGAGCCTCTTTAACGCTCACACCTGGAACATAACCATAGTTCTCCCTGAACCATTCGTTAAGCTCGTGGTAGAGCCTGGTTAACGGGATTTCAACTGGGCAGGCTGATTCGCAAGCACCGCATTCGACGCAACGACCAGCCATGTGGAGAGCCCGGGTAAGATGGAAAGTGAAAAGCTCCTGTGGAACCCTAAGCCTGTGAACCAGATCCGGTTTAAACCCTTCTATGGAGCACTCCGTACAGTAGCAAAGGGGACATGCTTTAATGCACGACATGCATTTCAAGCATTTTCTGAAAAGGCTCAGCCAGTCTAAAGCATCCTTCCCGTTAACCGGGTTTTCAACAAGGTGAGCCTGCCCGTCTTGCTTCACAATATAGTCTGCAACCGGTGAAACCCGTGAAACGCATCTTCTACAGTAGTCCGCCAGCCTCCTATCGGCGCTGTTCGAGCCATACTTGTAAGGTTTTAAAACACCGGTGCACTCCACAGCTATCACTACGATACTTCCCTTATCAACCTGGTTCTCCTTAATCAGCTCCACGATGGATCTTCCATCGCAACCCTTAGCAACAATCCCAATCCTCAACCCTCTGAGGCCCCTTAAGTATCTCGCAAGGTTAAACCAGCATTCAGCGTTCCACACGAGCTTCCCAGCCTCCTCCGGTTTTGAAACAAAGCATGGCCTAACGCTCCCCCCGTGATATTCGTAGCCTACTATAAGCTCAACCTCCTTCCTATCCAAAAGTCTCCTAGCTATGCTTCTCAGCTCCTCCTCAGCCCTGCTCAACCATTCTCCCCCCTATGTTTAATGGTCCGAGCCTCTCAACTTCCCCGAGTATTCTTGAAACCTCTGCGGAGAACAAGCCTCCCTCGTTAGACGAGATCCAGAGTATTCTCAGCCTATCTTCCTCAACCCCGACTGTTTTCAAAAGCCTACGGAGAAGACTTACCCTAGCCTCAGTAACCCTGCTTGGTGAAACTCTTCTAAGCTCACTAGGCTTGCATGCCGTGACCAAGACAGCGTCAGCACCCTTTTCGAAAGCCTTAACGATCAGGCTTAGGTTTATGATTGCGGAGCAAGGAACCCTGACTGTTAACACGTTATGAGGATACGTGAAGCCTTCGAAACCGGCTTGGTCGACACCGGAGCTGGAACACCAGCATGTAAACACTATTACTCTAGGCTTCCACGTCAACCCCCTAGTCCTCCAGCATTGCGGAAACCATTGGGGCAAGCTGCTTCAGACCCCAGTTGCCGAGGATAATCGCTTCCTGAGGACACGCCGCCAAGCATGCTCCACACCCGTTGCAAACACTCTCGAGAACCCTGACTTTATCTCCCTCTCTAACTATGGCACCGTACTCGCACGACGTTAAGCATCTTCCGCAGCCGGTACACTTCTCCAAGACCCTGGCGTAATCCGGAAGCCTAAGGCTGCCCCTCCTGAAGAGACCTGTAACAAGCGCAGCTGCACCACTCCCCTCCACAGCGCTTTCAACAATATCCTTTGGACCGTGACACGTGCCTGCGACAAATATTCCCCTAACCCTTGTTTCAAGCGGCTTCATCTTAGCATGAGACTCCTCGATGAAACCGTTCTTGTCAACAGTGACGCCCAGTCTCTCAGCGAGTTCAAGCATTCTCCTGGAAGGCTTAAAGCCGAGTGCTAGGACAACCATGTCCACCTCCAGCTCACCCCTAACACCTGTTAAAGTATCCTCGTAGACTATCAGAAGATTCCCGTTTCCAGCCCTCCTTATCTCAGACGGCCTCGACCTTATGAAGACAACACCATCCTCCAGACACCTCCTGTAGAGAAGATCCTCCCAGCCTTTCCCGAATGCTCTAAGCTCGTTGTAGAATATGAAGACCTTGGCCTCCTTGTCGTGCTCAAGGATCAGCCTAGCCTCCTTCATGCTTGCAGCGCAACAGTAGTATGAGCATTCCTCTATCCCGGCTCCGGACTCCCTAGACCCGACGCACTGTATGAAAGCCACCTTTTTAACAGGCTTCCCATCCCTCTTAAGGAGGATTCCCCCGGTTGGGCCTGAGGCACATATTATTCTCTCAAACTCCATGTTCGTTATAACGTTCTCATACTCCCCGTAGTGATACTCGGGTTTAAGACGAGGGTTGAAAAGGTCTGAGCCGACTGCGACAACTATGGCTCCAACGTTCAGCTCAACACTCTTAGGCTTATCCTCAAGGTTTATCGCAGCCCTTGTGCAAGCCTTCATGCATAGCCCGCATTCAACACAGTAGTCCCTGTTTATCACGTATTTCAAGGGTACGGCTTGCGCGAACGGACAGTATATCGCTTTAACAGGCTTAAGGTCAGCGTCATACTTGTTAGGCTGGTAGACGGGACACACGTTAACACACTCCCCGCAGCCGTTACACTTATCCGGGTCAACATACGTAGGGTTAACCCTGACCCTAACCTTGAAGTCGCCAACCTTACCCTTTACCTCAACAACCTCAGCGTTAGGAATAATAGTGATATTCTTATTCCTGCCCGCTTCCGAGAGAAGCGGCCCCTCCACGCAGATCGAACAATCTAAAGTTGGAAACGTCTTATCCAGCTGAGCCATCACGCCACCTATGCTGGGCTCCTTCTCAACAATGTATACACGGTAGCCGGCGTCAGCAATGTCTAGAGCACACCTGACCCCTGCTATTCCTCCCCCTATGACGAGCGCCTCCTTAACAATCTTCAAACCCTCCGTGCTAATAGGCTCAACGTGCAGAGCCTTCTGAACAGCCCCCTTCACAAGGCGGATTGCTTTCCAAGTTGCTTCCTCCCTGCTTCCACAAGCCCAGGCGCAATGCTCCCTTATGTTTACGAACTCCACGAGGCCCATGGAGCCTTTGAAAACAGCTTCAAGAAGCCTGTTTGAGCATGCTGCGACGACAATCCTACCGTCAGCCTCCAGGCTAAGACTTTCATAAACATTCTTCTCGCAGAGAGCATCTGAAACCAGAACCCTGCGCACCAGAGGATTATCTGAAAAAACGTTTCTAAGCTTTTCGAAATCCATTTTCTCCAGCAGGGTCGAGTAGCAGGTGCATAGCACGAGTGTCACACGTCTCAACGCTTAACCATCCTCCTACGCAGCGTTTCCGGGAACCCTATCTGAACAGGGTCTGAACCCAGCGAGAACGCTGAAAGCTGGGCGAGATGGAGAACAGGAATCCGGCTTACCGGGTTCAGTCGAAGCATGCAGTGCGAACATGTTGCGACGATGCAGTCTGCCCCAGCCTCCTCCGCCGAACCCGCCTTCAACCTAGCCATTTCCCCACTAATCTTCTCGTCTGAAACAAACCCGCCGCAACAGTCGAGCTCACGCTCGTAAGACACGGGAAGAAACCCAAGCATTTCAAGAACACTCTTAACAATCTTAGGATCCTCAGGATTATCCAAGCTTCTTCCAGAGGATCTTAGAAAACGACAACTGTGCTGAACCGCACACCTTAAACCTGTGAAGCCAAGCCGCGGCTTCACCTCTCTAAGCCTCTCCAGCAGCAGTGCTTGAAAGGGCTTCACCTCAGGAGGCTTAACACTCTTTCTCTCAGCGAGAATCGTGAAAGCGTCGCTAAGACTTGCGAAACAATCGTCGCAAGCCGTTACAACAGTACTGTTTAAAAGCCTCATGTTCCTCTCGTTAAGCCTGAGCCAAGCCTCCCTGCTCAGGGAGAAGAACCAGCATGGGGCGCAGCATGACGCCTCAGGCTGCTCGACGAATGAGACACCTATCCTGCTAAGAGTCTCCTTAACAGCCTTCTCAACCTCAGGGTGGACAGTCCTTATGACGCAGCCCAAGTACAGGGTTAGACTCATTTGAAACCAGCCTCCGACAGGATTCTACGGATCTCTCTTAAACCCTCGCTGCTCACACCAGCCTCAGGCAGTCCCAAGAGCCTCCTCTTCTCAACAGACCCTGGTGTAAACGGGAAGGCTAAGCCCGTCTCCTTCACCTGCTCAACCATCTTAAGGATGCTTGCAGGAGCCTCACCATTATTCTCATACAGGACTTCTCTAAGAGCCATAATTATGCTGAAAGGGTTAACACCCTGGGGGCATCTTTCAGAACACAGGGAGCAGGTTGAGCAGAGCCACGGATCCTGGTCTGGAATCCTGTTGAACCTGGCTATTGATCCAACAATCCTGCGAGGATTGAAACCGTCACGGATAAGGTTAACTGGACAGGTGGAGGTGCATGAGCCGCACTGAATACATTTAAGAGGATTCCCTGCTCCCTTACTTCTTAACGTTTCAATCAATTCCTTTTTACCGTTTTCCTAGCGGGCTCAAACCTGTTTAAATATTTTGAGAAGCACCGCCGTTTCTAAACGGCAAATGCTTCAAGAGCATGCTCAGCCCCGAAAAACGGTTTAATACAGGACTTATATGGTTCGACATATGCCTGGGCCGCTGTCGCAATCAACAGCATCACCCGTAGCGCGCGAGAAAGCTAGTACTCCGCGACCAGCCATATTGTAGAACCCTTGCCCACGCTTATCCTAAGAGTGCCAAGAGGGTTGTCCAGGGTTCTCCAGCCATGCTTAACCACTCTGAAAGCCTCTTCCACGAAATTCCCCTCTAAATGCTCCTTAATGCTCACAGCCTGCTGAACTCTGACCGTCAGAGTTCTTCCAGACGGGCAGGACACTCCGAGGAACACTCTCCTCGCGCCCAGGAGATCGTATAAGGGAGGATTATTAACAGTCTTCTCGTCGAACACCAGCTTGTCGCACATCCTCCCGTAGGTTCTAGCGTCGAAAATATTGAAACCCGGTTCCCAGACCCAGATCTCATGCCTCCACTGCCTGCTGTAGTCTACAATTGGAAACGGAGGCGTGTGGGACATGAAGAGGCTGAGGAGAACCTTAGGCTTGCCGTCAGGGCCAGTCGTGAAGGAAGGGTGGCCGAAGTTGCTGTGGCCGTCGTTGAAAGACACAGGCAGGCTAGCGCTCAACCCCCTTACGTTTGGAGCAAGATAGTTCCCGGACATGGCTATCCGCGACCTCCAGTTCTGCTTGTCTGAGAAATACTCCACGAGAACACCGAACCTGTTGTTAACCCTGAAAGCATCTATAACGTCGTTAGAACCCTCCCAGCCGGAGAAAACCATTTCTTCACAAAGCTCCAGAGCGTTCAAGTCGTCAAAATGCTTCACAAGCCGCCAGAGAACCCTGTCCCCCTTTGGGTAGAATATTGCCGCATTCGGGTTCTGCTCACTATAGTTTCCCATCAAGGTTAGTAGGCCTGCTCCAGAATCCTGCATTCCTTCCAGCAGCTTTCTCGAGCCGAGCTCCCTTAAACCCCTGTCGAAAAACCTGATTTGCAATGGCCCGCCTTCAGTCGTGAGAACGGTGAAACCGTCTCTCCAAGGATCGTAAATCGCGTTGACAGCATCCCTCGTAGGCGGTGACGAAAGTATCCTTCTGACTCTGTTAACAGTCATATCTTTCTCAACCTCAGCGAAAAAGACTTCTCTAGAGTTAGCGTTCCTCCAACCCGTGAAGAAGAGGACCCAGCTTCCCGTCTCAGGATCGTAAACCATCCTCGGTGTTCCAACCCCGCCAGCAATATCCGGAATGCTATCCCTGTACCTGGACGGAACTATCAACGGGTAGACTCTTCCAGTCATGCAAACACATTGAGAAAAACGTTTGAGAACTTATAAACATAGCTTTTGCAAGATTTAAACAGCCACATCCTGAAAGGTTAATATATAGAGAGAGGTTTCCACACGTCATGGAACCCGGCCCGCTGGCTAGGAGGCTTGTCGACAAGATTTTTTCAGAGGAGAGAACTGTAGCCGGGCTCATGTCTGGGACGAGTGCTGACGGTGTTGACGTGGTTGCCGTAAGATTGAAGGGTCATGGTAAAGAAGTCAGACATAGGGTTCTCCATAAGGATACTGTACCATATCCCGGTGAGCTTAGGAAGTACATACTGGATTCTGTTGAAAAGGGCTCTGTCCACGATGCATGCCTCCTAAACTATCTTGTGGCTGAAGCATTTTCAAACGCTTTGAAGGATTCTATAGAGTGCTCGAGTATCCGTCTCAGCGAGATTGACCTAATAGGGTCGCACGGGCAGACGGTGCACCATTTTCCGGAGTACGTTTCCCTCGGAGGGTTTTCAAGTAGGTGTTCTCTCCAACTAGGGTCAGTTCAAGTCATAGCTGAGAGAACAGGCGTGACGACAGTAGGGAACTTCAGGGTAAGGGATATTGCAGCCGGGGGGCAGGGGGCTCCGATAATAGCCTACGTTGACTACTCTTTACTCTCAGACCCAAGGAAGGGGAGGCTCGTGCAGAACATAGGAGGCATAGCCAACGTAACCGTGCTCCCCGCAGACTCTGGAGTCGGAAACGTATACGCTTTCGACACGGGCCCTGGAAACAGCCTGATAGACTTTGCAGTAGCGATGCTGTATCCAGGTTTAACCTATGATCCTGAGGGCGAAATCGCTTCCAAGGGTTCCTGCGACGAGGAGGTTTTGAAAGAACTCATGGCCCACGAATACGTTGCCAAGCCGCCTCCGAAAACCACTGGAAGAGAAGTTTTCAGCAGCTCTCTCGCCAAAAGGATTGTTGAGAAAGGGCTTGGTAAAGGCCTTTCTAAGGAGGATGTTGTCGCTACTTTGACGATGTTCACCGTTAAAAGCATTGTTAAAAACTATGATCTTTTCATACTACCGAGGGTTAGGGTTGAGGAGGTTATCGTTGGGGGAGGAGGTGCTAGGAACAGGACTCTCATGAAGTATCTCGAAGAGGAATTGGAGGAAAGAGGCCTGAGGCTGCTTAGACACGAGGATGTGGGAATCGACTCAAAGATTAAGGAGGCCCTTGGCATGGCTGTGCTCGCACACGCCACTCTAAGTGGTGTCCCCAACAATATACCTGGAGCCACTGGGGCTGGGAGAAGCGTTGTAATGGGGGAGATCGCCCTATAGGGAGGACACTAATAGGTTGTGGAAAACAGGTCTAAACCTCATTATCTTATTGTTCTCCCTGCTTGGGTGGACCCTGTTGCTTAAAAGGACAGCTACAAGCTTTTGCTCAACATCTATGCATATCGAGGTCCCTGTGAAACCCGTGTGACCGAAAGCCCTCCCATCCGTCATCAGGTCTCCAAATGCCTGTGTAACCGTCTTCCTGTAGACTTGCCACCCAAGCCCGTAGCAGTAATCGTCACCAACCCATGGGCTGAGCATTGTCGCCGCAGTAGCCTTTTTAACTAGGCAGTCGCTTTTACCAAGGTAGGCTTGAAGCAGTTGGTTCCCCACCAGCCCGACCTCTTTCGAAACGGAGAATAGTCCAGCATGACCCGACAACCCGCCCAGTGCCCTAGCGTTCTCATCGTGGACAACCCCGGTCAGGGGGAGGCCGGTCGCAGGATCGGTTTCCGTCGAAGCAATCTCGTTCTCTGAGAATCCATGGCTCAGAGGATTGTAAACCGTCTTTCTCAAGCCCAGGGGTTTAGCGACGAGCTTCTCGAAAAGCCTGTCTATCCTTTCCCCAGCGACTCTCTCCAGTATCGCTGTGAGAACAATGTAGCCTATGTCGCTGTAGACGACATTCGACCCCGGTGGACAGTTGATGAATGATCTCGCAGCCTCCTCGAGAAGCTCCTCCCTACTGCTCTTGCCCAGCTTGTATAATGGGGCCCACGCAGGGAGGCCGGCGGAGTGAGAGAGCAGCATCCATATCTCTGTCCTGCTTTTAAGCTCATCATGCCCTGCATTAGTTGCAGAGTATTCCGGCAGAACTTCTGAAACCCTCTGCTTCAAGTGCAGAAGACCCTCCTCCATAAGCCTGGCGGTAACGATCGATGCAGCAAGAGGTTTAGTTAAGGAGGCAAGGTCATACAGCGTCTCTATAGAGGTGTTTCTTCTCGAAGGAACAGTCTCGGCATATCCGAAAGCCTCCTCGTAAACAAGCTTATCGTCCTTATAGACCGCTACTGAAGCTCCTGGGAAAACGTCATTAACAGCATTGGCGAGAGCTATCCTTAGGCTGTCGAAGCTCATTGCTCTGAGAGTTTTTAATCGAACCCACTACCTTATATTATTTGTGGCAGAAGCGCATCTGTTTATCCCTAAACAAACAGGGATTCTATTCCTGTTCGCGGAGAGAGCGCGTTAAACTTAAGGAGACACAGTGTTTCTCATTGAGGATTGAAGCATGCGACGAAACGGCGGTTCCGGAGTTCTGCTAGTGGAGGAGTTTTCTTGCTGCATTCTTCGGTCCTGAATGGGCAACGCGGATGAAATCGACAGCCTTTAGGAGGATCTATAGCGCTTGCTATTTCTCCTGTTGCTCCCAATCTTCTTTTAGGCCGGTCGCCAAAGCCGAAGCTTGCAGAAGCCGATAGTAGGAGCTGTGAATATGGATGAAACTGGTGACTCATGAAGTCTTCTATCGGAGCTATCTCCATTATTTTTCCAAGGTACATTACTATTATTCTATCGCAAGTATAATATGCTACGCGAAGGTCATGTGTCGTAAGCAAGTATGTTAAGCCGTATTGATTCTTTAGTTCCATCAAAAGATTAAGAATACCCGACCTAATGCTGAGGTCAAGCATTGAAACGGGCTCGTCTGCTATGAGGAACTGTGGCTTAACGGCTAATGCTCTGGCTATTGCAACTCTTTGCCTTTCACCCCCACTAAGTTCATGCGGGTATTTATCTATAGCATCTTCAGAAAGACCGACACTTCTCAGCAGATCGATACAGTATTCTCTTATCTTATTCTTGTCTTTAACAATACCTTGTACGCGCAGTGGGAATGCTATCGTTGAGAAAACAGTTAGGCGCGGGTTTAACGATCCGTAAGGATCTTGAAAGATCATCTGAACCATCCTTCTATAGTTTTTCAAATCCTTGCCACGAAGAGACATGATATCCCTCCCCTGGAAAAGGACCTTGCCCTCAGTCGGAGGTGTGAGCCTTGCGATAACCCTTCCAATCGTAGTTTTGCCGCTCCCGCTCTCCCCAACAAGGCCGAGTACTTCACCAGAATCTATGAAGAATGATACATCGTCCACTGCATAAACATATTTTCTCCTGATAAGACTACTTGTCTGGGCTGGGAAATACACTTTAAGATTTTTTATTTCAAATAAATGAGGGTTTTTGCTTAAAAAACTAGCATTGCTCGCTTTCTCCATCATGAAACCACCTTATGGCAGGCAACATAGTGGCCTTGCCCCACTTCAATAAACTCTGGTTTTTTGCTAAAGCATCTTTCCATGGCGATTGGGCAACGTGGCCTGAATCTACATCCTTTGATTTCAGCAGCAAGGTCAGGGGGAGACCCGGGTATTGACCAGAGTTTCTCTCCTCTACGCGTAAGGCTCATTAAAGACTTGACTAAACCATCCGTATAAGGGTGAAGCGGGTTTGAAAGGAGGCTCTTCGTATCAGCCATTTCCACAAGCATTCCAGAGTACATTACTGCAATCCTATTGCTGAATTCGGCAAGAGTTGAGAGATCGTGAGTAATAAATAGTACTGAGAGACCAAACCTCTTCTTCATATCCCAAAGCACCTCTAGAACCTGTCTTGCAACCACCACATCCAGTGCCGTTGTAGGCTCATCGGCAATCAAGAGAACAGGGTTTAGAGCAAGAGCCATAGCTATGATCGCTCTTTGACGCATACCGCCGCTATACTGGTGAGGATAATCGTTCGCCCTTGACTCATCTATACCTACAAGAGAAAGTAGTTGCTTAGCTCTTGATATTGCATCACGCTTAGACACACTTTCATGCACCATAATCGCCTCAGCTATCTGATCGCTGACCCTATGCACAGGGTTTAAGCAGTTCATTGCATTTTGAAAGATCATTGATACTTTCTTCCACCGATAAGCTCTCAAATCCTCTTCCTTAAGGTTCAAAACATCTATACCGTCACAAACAATTCTTCCACCTATTATCTTCCCAGGTGGCTTAATCAATCTCAGAATCGCGTAGGCAGTTGTACTTTTCCCACAACCAGATTCCCCGGCAAGACCAAAAACTTCTCCTCTATCAACGTGAAATGTAACACCGTCAACAGCCTTAACCTCGCCTTTTCGAGTGAAGAAGCTTACGTGCAAATCTTGGATAGAGAGCACCTGACTCATTTTTCTCAGTAGCTCCTGAGCCTCGGATTAGCGATAGTATTTATTGCAGAACCAAGCAAGTGTATCCCTAAACCGATCAGTGCAATGCACAAGCCTGGTGCCGTGACCCAAGCCCAGCCCATGTTATACACAGCTCCCCCCATGTTTGCAAAGTATATTACAGTCCCCCAACTCATTTGGGAAGGGTCTCCTAGACCAAGAAAGCTGAGGGATGCCTCTGACATGATTCCTGAGATGATCGTCAATATCGCATTTGCCATCACAAGTGGCAGTATGTTAGGCAATATAATAGAAAAGGTTATTCGAAGTTGACTGGCACCACTCATCCTTGCAGCATCAACATATGCTCTTTGCTTGACAGTTAAGGCTTCAGATCTAACTATTCTAGCCATTGCGGGCCAACCGAATGCCGAAAGAACTATAATAATGTTGAAAACACCCCGGCCTAACAATGCCGCAGTGAAGATCGTTAATGGAAGCTTCGGTATTATTATGAGCACATCACAGAACCTCATGAGCGCGCGCGCGCTATTATTGCAAATGATTTTTCACCTAATCCGGATGATTATGAATCAGTGGTTAAGGCGCTGGGACAGGATTGGATCTCTTGGGTTAATGAGGGCCTACTAGACTTCGCTGAGCCTATGATATACTGGACCGAACCAAAGGATTTTGGAACGATTGTTAGAAATCTGATGAACAGGATAAGAGATAAGAGTTTTCCAATATATCCTGGTATCTTAGTGTCGAACGACTACGTTATTGAACCTAATAAGGTGATGGAGTACGCCAAGAAGTCCATTGATGCTTCAGGTTCTGGAATTACACTGTTCCAGTATGCCAGCTGGTGTGCCTCTCATAGGAGGTCCTTAGGGCTACCTGAGATAAGGGACTATGATCAAGAACTTATCAGGTTAAGGGAATTACAATAACTGACATCATCCTTTAAGTCAAAACATCCATGAAATAACTTGCTATGCTTAACTAGTGGGGCAAGCCCGGTAAAATAGCAAGATTATCATCTGACAACTTAGCGTGCTTACAAGCTGTGCATCAATCTTCTTCTATCTGCACCTATACAATATAAGCGTCGAATCAGGATTCTTAGCCAAATGAACCTTAAGCCCCTCATCCATGAGTTCCTTACCGGTCAGGGTTCTCTTCTCCCCCGTGTCCAGATCAGTTATTTCATAATGAGCATCAGGCTGTAGTTCACGAAGCCTGAAGACAGCGTCAGTCAAAGGGCTTAAGCGACGTTTCAGCACTACTACCAGTCCCTCAGCTAAATCAGGGCGATCAAGCTGGTACGCCATCCAAGCCTCTTCAGACTGAGTGTAAGGGGTTAGCGGATAATAGTCGCCATAATAAAACTTTCTAATACTTAAGTACTGGTTGAGCTTCTTTCTCACCGAGTTGAAAACCGTTTCTCCCCCAGAGATACTTTCTTCAATTCCTAGAGTAAAAACCATGCTTGCGCACATTACACTACGGAACGCGTAGTCGTCAGCCTTCGCCATGTTTAAACCTCCTGCTCCGAAAAGCGGTATCCAAAGGAGTAGACCGTAAACATGACACTGGTTTGCAACAGGCCCGTCTATGAAATCCGTAGACCAAAATGGCGTGCTTCGTCCAATCGTTTCCAAGTCGATTCGACGACCCCCGCTTGCACAATTATCTATAATAAGATTAGGATGCTTTTGAAGAAGATCGTCCCAGAAAGCGTAAAGCCCTTCCACGTATCTGATTTCAGTAATCCCCTGCCTGTCTTCAGAGTCCGCATTACGCCAGAACCTTAATGGAGCAATATTAGCGTCATGCCTGTAGCAATCAATATGGAATTCAGCAATCCGATTCGAGATGAAATCCGTGAGGAAGCGGCGCGCCTCAGGATTACCAAGGTTAAACAGCGCGTCTCCTTCAGCAATCTGGTTCCGACGGCTTTCGAAGAAAACCCATGCTGGATCATTCTTGTCAAAGTAGTGCGGCCAGCTGAAAACCGTGTCCACACTTTTAATCTTAAGCAGCCAGTTGCAATGCTCACGATACCAGGGCGTATCTTTGCAGACTCGTTCAGGCTCAAACCAGAGTGAAAGCTTACGCCCAGATTTATGAAGCGTGGCAGCGATTTCTTTAAAGCCCTCCGGATAAAGATCCTCCCTAACCTCCCAGTTTCCCACGTTTTTCCACCAAGGTTGGCCTCCAAACCACTCCGCATCGATCCAGTAATATTCAACTGGAAGATCGTGATTAATTATTTTCCCTATAGTATCTAAATGGGTTTTTGCAGGAGTCCCACCCCAGCTTGAGAAAAATACTGGTGCAACTAGTGGTTTACCGTCTACGGAAGGACGGTGGTGAGTGAGAATAAATCGCCGCAACATGTTTTGACCACGCATCCAATCCTTGCTCCAGAATAGCAGTAGAATTCGTGGAGACCTGATTTCCTCACCCGGGTAAAGCCTTAGATTCGTAGTCTCCATGCCGGCCTGCAAACGCAACTCGTTTCCACTGCTACGTTTGAACAGTGCTGCCCACTCGCCAGTCCAGCCGATCGCAAGTATTACGCCTTCCTCCTCCATTTCAATATTGAAAAACGGTAGGAATTCGCTGGAGGACCGTCCGCCACCGGGTCGAAGCAAGAATTCTTCGTCAAGATTAAGGTCTTTCTGAATAGGCATAAAATCGTCAATTGAGGCGAGAGCACCTTTAGCATAATGAAGAGTAAACCGGTTTCTCTGACAATGCATTACGACATCCAGTGCCTGAATGCTCTTGATAATCGGCGTAGTTTCCACAGAAGCATTCTTAAAGTATAAAACCCATTCTAATGCTGGAAAATCACGATACTCGATTAAGATACATCTTACCTGTAACCCTGTCTCACTATCGTTATGAAGCATCACGTGTTCAATGCGTTCACCGTCCAGCTGCCGCGTGGCATGCGCGAAATCCCAGTTCCTCAATAGATCTTTAGAAAACCTGCCACCATACGTGAATGAGAACGGAGGATCTGTACCGGATATAAACCTGGTTAAAACCCGTTGCACAGCAGCCGTTTCAACAGGAGAAACATTCATCCTTACCGCCTCAGCTTGCAGGAAAGCCCTAACCGGATTTAAGGTTTAACAAGTATCCGCAACCAGACTGCAGCTTGAATAGAAATACGCATCATGAGAAACGGCTGATACTGAGGAAGCAAATCCAGCTTTTTGAAAAACCCTAGTTGTTTAACTAACGATTAGCCTGTTTACGAGCCTAATGTCCCTTGAGGAAGAACCCACCCTTACCTCATACTCTCCCTTCTCGACAACCCATTTCTCACCATCATAGCTTGCAAGCATGTCAAAATCCAGCTCAACCCTTATCCCTTCCTTCTCACCAGGGTTTAGAAGCCTCGTCTTATGAAACCCTTTAAGCTCTTGAAAGGGCTTGTCCACCCTGCCCTTCGGCGCCCTGACATAGACTTGGGCAACCTCTTTCCCCGGGAGGCTTCCAGTGTTCTCAACCTCGAAGGAAACAATCACCCTATTGTTAACCACCTCAACCATTAGACCCCTGTATTCGAAGCTGGTGTAGGAAAGACCGAAGCCGAACTCGTAGGCAGGCTCAACCCCGAAACTATCGTAATACCTGTAGCCAACGTATATCCCCTCGTCGTACACGACTCTCTGCGGGTTCTCCCTCGGCTTCCCTGGGAAGCTCCAGGATGGAACATCAGAATAATCCATGGGGAAGGTTGTTGGAAGCTTGCCAGACGGGTTTCTCTCGCCCGAAACAATGTCGGCAACTATCCTCCCCGTCTCCTGGCCAGCCTGCCACGTTAACAGGATTCCGTCAACCATGTTCCTCCAGCTGGCGACCTCTATCGGGGATCCTATGTTCAACAGTGCTACAACCTTCTTACCATGCTGATGAAAAGCTTTAGAAACCCTCTCCACCAGGGTTCTCTCGTCATCGCTCAAATAGAAGTCTCCCTTCTCAGGCTTCCTATCGTAGCCCTCACCCGATATCCTGCTTATCACGATGATTGCGACATCATTTCTCTCCGCAAACCTGCTTATCTCCTCCTCACCTAGAAAATCCTGGGGAACCGGTTTAAAGACTTCCCCGAACATTGTTTTCTCAATCCTGTATTCAGCCCTACTCCTGATCTCAGCCAAGTATTTCGCATGGGTCTCCGCAAGCTCCTCGTCTATCCTCAGGCGTTTCTCCCTCATCCCGTCGAGAATAGATATTACGTACCTCGGATGAGTGTCACCGCTTCCAGTCCCGCCTTTAATGGTCTCTATCTGGCCTGTTCCGAAGAGAGCTATTTTAGCATCCTTTCCCACGGGCAATGCTCCATCGTTCTTAAGAAGGACAACTCCCTCCACGCCTGCCTCATAGGCAACCCTGGCGTGAGCATCGAGATCAGGCTTGTTAGAATACTCGTATCCTTTGAAGGAAGGGGTGTTGACTAGAACCCTTAGAATGTTCTTCACATTCCTTATGAGGGTTTCCTCATTAAGCCTCCCTTCTCTAACAGCATTAATTATCGCCTCCACCTCGTCCTTCCTGCTGGGGTCGACCTGATTCGCCTTCCCAGGCATTATCATATCGTTGCCAGCCCTCATCATCTCCACAGGATCGTCCTTCGCAAACCAGTCTGTCATCACGAAGCCTTCAAACCCCCAGTCGCACCTCAGAACCCTCGTCAGAAGCCACTCGTTCTGCGAACAGTGTTCCCCGTTCAGCTTATTGTACGCGCTCATAACTGTCCACGGCTTAGACTTCTTAACAGCTATCTCGAAACCCTTAAGATATATTTCTCTAAGCGCTCTTTCAGAAACAAGCGTGTCGATCAGGAAACGGTTTGTCTCCTGATTATTGGCTGCAAAATGCTTCAAGCAGGCGCCGACGCCTTGAGACTGAACACCCTTAACGAAGGCTGCAGCCATCTCCCCGGTGAGAAGAGGATCCTCAGAATAGTATTCGAAATTCCTTCCACATAAAGGATTCCTGTGAATATTCATCGCAGGCGCGAGAAGAATATCCACGCCATACTCCCTAACCTCCTCGCCGACACATCTGCCAACAGCCTCCAGCAACTCCCTGTTCCAAGTTGAAGCGAGCATTGTCTCAACGGGGAAAGCCGTAGAGTGATACGTTTTATCATCATTCTCCCTCCGAGGGTTTATTCTCAATCCGGCGGGCCCGTCTGCCAAGACGGCTGAAGGTATTCCAAGTCTTTCAACAGGATGGGTCTCGCCAGCAGCACCTGGAACTCTTGGAGGAGGGTTGCCGAACATGCCGGGTATGCCTATTCCAACAACGATCCTAGCCTTCTCCTCAAGAGTCATCCTAGAAACAATATCTGGAACCTCTTTCAGAGTCACCAATCCTAATCCACTGGAATGAACAGTTTAAAGATTATTTAAGTTTTTCATTCGATACGAGATTAAAGCTAGCCTTAAAGAATTAAACCATGTTGACCCTGATTAGAATGATTGCTTCCCATACCTCTGAAAAACTTACACGAAACCCGTAAGCCGAATTTTTAGCATCAAGACGCGAAGTTTTAAGGAGAACGGCTTTTTAGATGCAGCTTATACTTGAACCTCCTTTAAACAGTTTTTGAAAACGGAAACATTACGATATTATTCTCTTCTCTCCACGATTATCTTACACTTTGTCGCTATAGCTGCAATAACTCCTAGGGCAGCCATCCATGGTGCTAAGATGGCACCTATCACTCCTACAGTAGCAGGGATTTCGAGCAGTGTTTCATCCTTCTCGCTTTTCACAATTATTCTTGTAACATTCCCTTCATGAATAATGTTTTTAATCGTTTTAACAAGATCATCTGAAGAAACCGCGTATTCCTCTCTTGAAACCTTTCCAACGGGGGAGCCGCATGCGGAGCAGAAAGCAGCGTCATCAGGCAGTTCCCTACCGCACTTCTGACAATGCTTCAAACATCTTCCACCTCATAATAGGATTCTAAAGAAAGTTTTTAAACTTTTTTAAGGACGCTAAGCCACTATTCTTCTCATGGAGCCACCTTAACCCTCCGGGCCAGCCTTTACTCGACATCCCAAGGATAAAGCGATAATACTCGTTTATTTTGCTCACAGCATAGCTATAATCCTTCCAACGCCACAAGAAGTAGTTTGATACAGCCGCTCGCCTGAATTGACCGACTGTCGTGTAAAAAGTGGATTCTCCCCTCTAATGACGTTCGATAAGACTGTGATTATCCCAAGTGGATGCGGGCTTACCCTCACGGTATTGGTAAACAACATTAGCGCGCGCTTTAAGAATCAAGTGTTTCCAACAGTTCTATGTGCACGCGACGTTAACAGTGTATACCGCGTTCTTTGGCCCAAGAATACATGTACTTTGGGACTCAATGTCTACACCAGAAGTACTCGTAGCTCTACCTGTTTTAATGCTTGCAACCCTGGTTCACAAGTACCTTATAAAGGAATTGAGCGCGCCGTATTCCAGTTCTTGGAAATCACGTTAGAGCCCCTGAACACCACAACCATCCTGCGACTCTTCAAGACTATTATTGTAGGTTCGTCAACGCCTCTTGAAGATTTGAGACCGGAGAACACAATACTATAGGGTTCGCAGCGGTATAGAGCGCATCACGCTACATGTCCACCAACCAGTCCAGGTTAGCAGCTGCTATTATCCTCCGGATAACGAACATAATCTCGTCTTCATACTCCAACTCGCTTGTAGCACTGCTAACCTTCATCCTTTTTCAACCTGTTCCTGACTTAGCTCGGGTCTTTCAACGAATTGATTAACATAGCTAACCCACACCGGTTTTCCCTCGGCTTACTGCTTTCCCCTCCGGGACGAGAACACTGCCTCCGTGCCCAAATAGGAGTTTAAACCCTCTGAAGTCAACAGGATGAATACGATGCAGGTACTCAACACCCCGGTTAGCAGATTTACTAGATGAGGCATCATCCTTATGACAATGGTTTCGGAATCAATCTTTCCGGACGATATTTCAGAGAGAAACGGGATGAAACCGTAGAAAGTGGAAAATACCCCTAGGACTGCGAAAACCGTGAAAACAAGCAGGGAAACTGAGAACGTTATTATTCCCCGCAGCCTGTAAAACATTATGATGAGAATAATGCAAAGGAATATGAGCAGCAAGTCACCAATCATCCACTTTTTAAAGAAATACGCTTTCAGAAGCCAAGAGACAAGCCAGGAAACCATTATTGCTGAAATGAATACGGCCACCAATCGGAGCTCCATGGGTTTCTGCTGGGACAACCCCCGTTTAACAGTATGAACGTTTTAAATAAAAGGTTTTCTTTAATTCGAATAAAACACTTGAAGGAACATAGCATTTTTCACATTCCCCTAGTTTCAGCAATGCTTGGAGAAAAGGAAAGGTTAATTTTACCAACCATCTCGGATTAAAGCAATGAGAAAAAGGGCGCTTGAAGCTATAAGCCTTAAGCGGGTGGAAGCGCTTCTTCTCTCCGGAGCCCCGACTAGCGATGAAAGACTCGTTGAAAAGCTGACCGGAGTTAAAATCCATGGGAAAGACCAGAAGGAGAGGATGAAAGCAGTATTTGAAGCTTTAGACGTTGACCTGTTCTACCAGCTTGGAGTTAATTTAAACGTTGTATGGAGCGATATGAAGCCCAGGTTGATTGAAGGTTTTTTCGAAGACTTAAGAGAAGACTTTCCATTCACCGATGCTTTCCACGTGGCTTATAAAAACCTTAGGCTTAGAAGAACGGAAACAGCCTCACAGCTCTGGGTTTTGGAAAGACCTTTTAAAAACTATGAGGAACTGCTAAGCTATCTTAAGAATTATGATCCTCGCGAGCATGAGCCGAGGTCGACGAGTGAAATAGCTGACGAGTATGAGATGGTGTTTCAAGAATACCAGGAGTTGCTCGGCGAAACAACTTTGTATGCTGGAGAATTTTACTTAACACTCTTCACGTATCTAGATATTCACATCGGTTTGCAAATGATAGCTAGGCTGAGCCGTCAAAACCCAGATGCTTTAGACGAGCTCGTCTCCAAGTATGCTCAAGTAGCTAGAAAACATGTTGAAGCCTGGTCTAGAACCGGGATAAAAGTTTTCGTTTCGCATGACGACGTGGCTTGGAGAAACGGCTTATTCTTCCCGGCAGAATGGTTCAGGAAGCATGTTGTAAAATGGTGGAAGCATATTTGGGAGCCTGTTAAAGATAAGGATATAAAACTGATCTTTGTTTCAGACGGGGATTATAGAGGCATAATGGAGGACCTGGTTGAAATAGGCGTCGACGGCTTTCACGTAGAATGGGACCCGAGGTTTTCACGGAGAGACGTTGAAAAGCTTATGGAGAAATACGGTTGTGAAAAGATATTCCTCCTCCACCCGAGTTACGAGGTATTGTCGCATGGAAGTGTTTCGGATGTGGAGGAGGAGGCGAGATGGTTCACCACCCTGGCTAGAAAATATCCTGCAATATTTTTTGCAGGAACCCCGCCCAGTAATCCTGTAAACGAGGAAGTCTTTCTTAGAGCATGGTTTTCTGAAAGACATACTCATTTTAAGCAAGTGTAAAGAGCATTGAAGAAAAGCCACTCTGATGCACGCTATTTTTAATCGATCGGAAGCAGGAAACAGTGAGAATTAAGCTTTTAAGCCTGAGCACGGATCATAATACTGATTAAAATGTGGAGGGTTATAGATTCCGAAACCATTCCTTTCACGCCTTATCCTAAGGGGGTTTCAAGCATAAAGAGGATTGTTGAAAAGGAGAAGATTGGAACCCAGCGTATTAGTGGATTCGGCCTAATCCAAGTACCTCCAGGAGGCTCCTTCGGCCCTCATGAGCATCCTGAAAGAGAAGAAATATACTACGTCCTCTCCAGCTCTGGAACACTCATAGTTGGCGATAAGGAGATTCCCGTCAAGGAAGGGCTGACCCTTTACGTTTCAGGAGAAGAACCTCACGGAATAAGGAACCAAGGTGATAAGCCGCTCCTCGTAGTCTTCGTAACCGTCTATAAGTAGTTAAACCCAGTAGAGGCTGAGCAGAATGAAGGCACTAGTATACCGTGATTTCAACGATTTCAAGTGGGAGGAGGTGGAAACCCCTGTCATCGGTCCAGACGAGATCCTGGTGAGGGTGATGGCCTGCGGCCTCTGTTCCACAGACGTTTGGAAAGCAATGTATCATGAAGCTAAGCCAGGCATGGTGCTTGGACACGAGGTCTCTGGAGAATTGGTGGAAACCGGTTTAAACGTTGCAAACCTGAGAATTGGCGACAGGGTTGCGGTGTTCCACCGTGCTGAATGCGGAGCATGCTACTATTGTAAGCATGGTGATGAAACGCTTTGCAGCGAGTACCGTCGACAGTCGATTTTCCCAGGCGCCTTCGCAGAGTATATTCGTGTCACCCCGAGGCTTGTGCAAAAATCCGTTGTTAAAATCCCGGATGAGATGACGTATGAAGAGGCTACGATGATAGAGCCTACAGCCTGCTGCGTAAGGGCTGTTTCAAAATGCGGAATATCTGTGGACGATAGTGTTCTGATCATCGGCGACGGCCCCATGGCTATGCTTAACGCTCAAGTCTCAAAGTCAGCTGGGGCCCTTGTGATTCTAAGCGGCCACCATGATTCCCGTGTCGAACCAGCCTTAAGACTCGGGGCAGACTATGCGTTCAACTCTAAAAAAATCAGCATTAGAGAGAAAGTGTTAGAGTTAACAGGAGGACGCGGGGCTGATGTAGTTATCGTTGCAGTCTCATCCACAGACGCTGTTCAACAATCCTTGAAACTGGTTCGAGAAGGAGGCAAGATATGCGTTTTCGGCGATTTCAGAGATGTTCCCCAGCCTAGTCTCAGCCTAGATCTTAAACCAGTTGTTCACAACGGTGTGAAAATCCTGGGAAGCTGGGGCTGCTCAACCAAGGATTATCACGCTGCATTCAACCTGTTGAAGAACAGGAAGGTAAGAGTTAAAGAAATGATAACACACAGGTTCCCGCTGGAAAGGTTCACGGAGGCTCTTAACGTGTTCCTGAGTAAGGACTGTTTAAAGATCGTTCTTCACCCTTAACATTGTCAACAGTGAGGAGTGTTTTTGAAACACTTAATAATTACCTGCAGGATTTTTAAACGTTTTTAAATAGAATACGCGTAAACGGAGAATAAATGGGAAAACATGGTTTCCCACATCGAGAGCTCTATGCTCCAGGACACTTCGGAAACTCGTATGAGGTTGCTGGTCGCTTCGAAATGAGTGATATTCTGGCTGAAGCAAAATGGTGGGGGTTCAACTGGTATGGCGACTGGTTTGACACCGTAAACCTGACTAAAGCATCCCGTCTTCCTCCAATCGTATCCCACTGCTGGCTGACCAAGGTGCTCTGGGAAAACAAGAAAGCCCACTTTGAAGAAGCGCGGAGACTAGGGTTTAAGCTTGACCTACTAGTCACTCCGAACCATGTTTATGCAGACCAGGTTTCCAATGAGATTCTAGCCAAGGATGTTTCAGACAAGCAGGCGGAGCTTCGCAAGATCCGGTTCTTCGGCCACCTGGTATGCCCATCGATTCCCAATGCTCGAAGAATCATCCTGGAAAACTATGACGAGTTGTTCAAAGATTTAGCTAAGAGCGGTATAAACCTTGATGCGGTTACATATGCTGCTTACGATTTCGGCGGCTGCGCATGCCGAAAATGCAACCCATGGATCGTGACTTTCGCGGAACTGTGTAGGGAGATACATGATGTTGCTGCTAAATATTTCCCGCGTGTTGAAATGAGGTTTTGCTGCTGGTGGTGGGATTCTAAGGATCATAATCTTTTCGCCGACTGGGTTGATAAACATATTCCGGGTGAGGTTAAAGGCATGGCTCTATGGATAAAATACGACGAGGATAAGCCGGCGAGCGTACCGCCCGGTAGGCTTCCAGAAGAATGCGGGGAAGCATACTTCATTCATGTTGGGTATTCAGATGACAGGGCTGACAACGATGTTTACGGACAGTGGGGACCTGTGGTTGCTCCAAACCGGATACCTAGGACGCTGGAGAATCTGAAAAAAGCCAGGGGCGAAGGCTTCATGGCTTATTCCGAGGGCATATTTGACGATGTTAACAAGGCGATTCTAGGTGGTTTAAGCAGTGGAAAGTTTTCAACAGTGCGAGAGGTTCTTGAAGAGTATGCGAGAAGATACTTCGAAGCAGAGGGCCGGACGGTGGAAGATTGGGCAGAATGGATCCTTCAATGGGGGAAACCTGGCTCAGTGAACCTGGGGAAGGCGCGGCGCGTTTTCAGCCGGCTGGCGTCTAAGGCTCCGGACACATGGAGACTGAACCACTTTGCATCCAAAATAAGGCTGTTCGAGTTGAATAGAAAGTTGATGAAGAAGGGAACCTGGACCCCTAGGCGCCTAGCCATGGTTGAAGCATTCTTAAGAGAACGCGAGGCTTTACGAAGAAAGATCTACGGACTGGCTCCACTGTACGAGCCTGTTTTCACAACGATTGTTGGAGAGCCAAACTGGTATCGGGAGCTTAAGGCAGCTAACACTTTTCTCAATAGGGCTTCTAATTTTTGAAGCGCAGAGGATAGAAAGAACTATCTGGGTTTGAGAAAATACGAGTTCCACCAGTTCTAGTATGAGAAAGAGTTTTCTCTTCTGAATGAGTTTTTAAACAAAAAATGGGAAATCGTATTCGCGCGCTAAAAGCATTAATAGTAGTTATTATGGCTTGGTCTCCATGGTTCTTAGCGTAATAGAGGTGAGTTCAACATCTAGGCAACAGTTTATCGACATTACTGACAGAGTTGAGGGAGTTGTTAATAAGAGTGGTGTTAAAAATGGCGTGTGCTTTCTCTACGTTCCGCACACAACCGCAGGCATAACTATAAACGAGAATGCTGATCCGAGTGTAGTCACAGATATTATTGAGACTCTTGAACGCGTAATACCTTTAGACGGACGTTACAGACATTTAGAGGGGAATGCTCATGCTCACATAAAGTCCAGCATACTCGGACACTCGGCCTGCGTGTTGATTGAAGACGGTAGGCTCATGCTCGGGACATGGCAAGGCGTGTTCCTATGTGAATTCGATGGGCCGAGGAGGAGGAAAGTCTTAGTTAAAATAATCGAGGAAAAGGTTTGAGTCTAGAACAGGCAGGGATTGTAGCAGTGCGCGCAGTTAACGTTTCCATGAGTCTCGAAAGCATAAGGATTTGAGATAGCGAGAGAGAAACATAGTTCATCCCACTACCTTGACTCTTATCGCAAGCTTTCTGGTGAGTACTGGAGCGTCAGGATTGTAGAGCCGGAGAAACTCTAAAAGCTCGATTCTTCCTTTTCTAATCCGCGTTTCTAAACCTAATCGGAACATATTCGCCGGCGAAAGGCCTGCTTCTCCGTTCGCACCCTTCCCTCGGGCAATACTTGCAGGCGACGTACTCGTTTAACGTTGCAGCGAACACGCCGGAGACAGATTTCCTTGGAACCATCAGGCAGCTGGACGTTAGGCGGACACCTATGTTTTTCAGCGGGTTCAAGATGCTGAACAGCACTCTCTGCTGCTCGATTCCGAAAAGCCTGCCGGAGCCTGTGCCGGGCCCGAAGCCAGAAACCGGGACCCCCAGCCTGTTCTCGACGAGGCGTCTCAGCTGAACACTGGCCTTGCTCAAAGCGTAGTCTCCCACTTTTTCCAAGACGAATGCTTCAAAAACGTTTGACACCCCCAGCCTGGAGGCCTCCTCCTCGAGTCTAGACCCTATGGTGACCACGTAGAGTGCAACCTCCTGTCCCCGGGTCAGAACATCCCCGAGCACGATGCTTTTCAAAGTGTGACCACTCTCCAAGGTAACCTCGTCACCCTCTATGCTCACAACCCTGGTGAACGCGTATACTGCTCTGGGCTCTATAAGGCTACGGCACTTATCCACGAGCGATTCCATCCCTCCCACCCTGTCCCTAAGCCTTCCTACCAGTATGCCCCTTAGAACCTCCTCCGTCACGATTTCGACAGCAATAGGGTTAACGACCTCTATAGACAGAGGGTTGTTCCGCCGGCTGCGCATATCTCGCTCCGGATCGGGTGCTAGATAAAGTTTTGCGGCACATGAAGCATTAGCCTCCCCATCTTCCACATACTGTTGACTGAGGCTTTCAAACGAGATCTCCTCAATTCTTAAAGAATGGTTTGGAACAGTTTACCTTAAGCCGCATCAAGCGCACTGTAGATGCGCATGCTAAACTTTTAAACAGCAGAGCACGCTCTCCCAGAAGAATAACACCTCTCAGAGCAATATTAAGCACAACCCGCTTAATAAACGGACGCTAGCGTGCGCTCATGCCTCACGTTGAGATCGTCAACATAGTTATTCCGGGAGTTAACGATGACGAGGAGTGTTTAAGATGGTTGATCGAAAGGCATGTTGGGAAGCTTGGAACCTGATACGCCCCTTCACTTTACTCGTTACCATCATGAATACAAGTTTAAACTTCTCCTAAAACCCGTGAAAACATTATAAAAAGCAAGAGAGCTAGCAGGGTCTATGGGAGTATTATTCTCCTGAATAGCGAATGTTCCGGGACACAAATATGAGAACACCTGGTGTCCTAGATGCGGAGAACTGTTAATAAAATGTTGGAGGTTCACTGTAGCAGGTAATAAGATGACTCTAGAGAGTAAATGCCTGGATTTCGGCTTTAAGACGCCGGTAGACAAAATAAACGTTTACCAGGGTTATACTTATATATAACCTAGGTAAATGATACTCATGTCTCATAAAATACCTCTCGCCAAAATATTAAAAGGCAAGCTTTTTCATGTCGCAGAGTTGCAGGATTTAATGATTATTGAGCTTTCTAAAAGCTTCGATTTCATTCTTCATGGTGGTACCGCTGTATGGAGAATCTACGGTGGAAAAAGGTTTTCGTATGACGTAGATGTTTATCATAATAATCCGGATGAATTGGCTAGCCATTTTTCTTCAACAAGATTGTTCAAAGTGCTTAAGTCAAAAATTACACCTTCAAAAGTTCTTTATCTCAAGATAGGGAATGATGCGATCATTGAACTAGAGGCTTCTCCTACTCCCCGAAGTATTAAAGTTGTCGAAGCAAATTTTTGGCTTGTAGACGGGAGTAGCATGGTTGTGGTTACTCTCCCGCCTGAAAGCCTTTTGAGAGAGAAAGTGAACGCATTTGTAAACCGTAGGTCTGCTAAAGACCTGTACGACATATTCTATTTACTAGATTTATGTGACAAGAGTAAGATTGTTAAAGACGTAGAGAAAATAATTCCTCTCTTGAGAACTGAACCTAAGGATTTCGCAGGATTACCGGAGTTAATCCTAGTAGGTAAGTCTCCAAGTTTTGAGACGATTGTGAGGAAGGTGGAAACTTATGCCACGGGTTAAGTATGATTCCTTTCTTAAAAAGCTTCAGACGACCAGCATGTTTACTTTTAAGACTGTTGAAAGCAAAGTTGGAAAAAGTTATGCAAAGGTATTGCTGCATAACTTAAAGAAAAAGGGGTTAGTGATAGAGTTGGTTAAAGGAGTGTATACTTTTAAAAAATCTCCGTACATGTTTGCCAAAGCTATTCCCAAGTCCTATGTAGGCTTAGGAAGCGCTGCTTTTCTACATGGTCTTTGGGAACAAGTATCTAGGATCACAATTCTTTCTCCTTATGCTTCTCTGAAAGCCAGAGTAGGCGAGAGAGAAATCTCCGGCTTTAAAGTTGTTTTAAGGAAGATTTCTGAAAAAATGTTCTTCGGATACGAGCTCAAATACATGGAAGAAATAGGAGAATGGATAAGGGTTTCTGACCCTGAGAAAACGCTCATAGACCTTGTCTACTTCAACTACCCATTTAAAAAAGAGATAGTTCCTAAGCTCTTAGAGATTGTTGACAATGGGAAAGTCATGGAATACATGAGAGTGATGAAGCTGAGAAGGGTTAGAGGGTGGGTGAAAATTCTAAGAGAAATAAAGCCATACTTAAACTAGTTTGAAAAACACGATAAATATTTTCATTCAGGCTCTTCGCTTAAAAAGGGATTCGTTCTTTTCTCCTTGCCGATGCTTGAAAAAGGTCCGTGACCAGCGTAACCGAAGTATCATCAGCCTATTCCTTATGTAGGGGACTATTTCTTCGAAAGATCCCCGAGAAGGTCGGTAGCGCGCGCTGCTTTTAATCAACAAATCTTCAAGGACATCAGTTTTTATAAAGCCTTAATAGACTGCTTAAACGCTTGGAAAAAGTTGACAAGCCTGGTTGAAACAGTGCTAGAAATAGTCGTCTCCATTTCCCTAGGGATAGTTCTAAAGCGGCTCTATATTCTCAATGAGTCTATCGGCAGAAAATTGCTGTCACTATCCCTAAACATTCTCCTCCCCCTTATAGTGTTCCACTCCTTTGTGACCGTCAAAATATCTATGAATGAGGCTCTTCTGCCGGTGGTCGGGCTTCTCATAAACCTCTCGCTCTTAGCCATTGCATATTTAGTGCTGGAGAGTATTGAAATGAGTAATGCTCGAAAAGGAGCTTTCCTACTTGCATGCAGCACTCTGAACATCGGCATAATTGGATTGCCTTTCATAAGCCTATTCTTTAATACGGAGGGTGTTGCAACCGCTTCTCTAATAGATATAGGTAACTCCATATACGTTTTCGCCATCGCCTTCCTAGTCGCCTCACGCTTCAATCCCTCGAAGAGCGAAAGATCTCTGAAAAGCAGCGTTAAAAACCTGTTAGCACAGCCATACATCTTATCTATAATAGCTGGATCGATTGCCAACCTATTAAGATTAGATTTGCCCCCGCAAGCCAACGAATTAATAACTTTTATATCATTGGTTAACGCTGTAATGATGCTTATTGCAGCAGGGGTTTTCACCAGGCTTCCAAGGAGAAGCCTTTTACGGGAAATATTCTTATCAATATTTGTAAAAATATTGATTGGAAGCCTAATAGGCTTCGCTTTTGCAATCTTGCTTCAACTTACTCCGCAAGCAACGGGAGTCATGATAATCGTTGCTTCTCTACCCCCTGCCTTCATGACTCTTGTACATGCTAGTGCTGAAAATCTCGACTTAGAGTTTGCCAGCACATTGTTGGGCTCAATGCTCGCCATAGGCATTCCTGTAATAGTTTTCTATGGCTTATTCTTCTCACTCTAAGCGCACGCTATCTGCAACATTAGACACTATGAGGACAAGCCGGTTCAGCAGCAGTGGAAGGCCGAGTCAAAAACGTTCTTAAGGCTTTTTATAAATCTTGAAGGCAGGGTTCTTAACTGAAGCTGGAATTGGAATCCGCCCGATTCCTAACCATCATAAGTTTTAGCGCGAGCCAACATATAATTATTCACGCTTCTGAGTAAAAATTTTCCGCATTTCCAAAATACTATATGGGTGCTTAAAAATACTTGATTAGCACGTGCTTTCGGCTGGGTGAGATAATAATCGTGTCTTTCAATCTTTCCTTTGGATTGACCTCAAGATGGATAAGCGCGCGCCGTCTTTCAGATTTCCTTGTTGAACCTTCTTTTGAAAGAGTTAAGTATCAGTACAGGTGTTAAGTAATTGTATGGGGTGTAAAAAGCCATCTTTGAGAGTTCTTCCAGTCATAGTGTGTAGGGAGGAACAGGTTAGAGATATAGATTTTCAGAAAGGGATGGAGGAGCTGAGGAAGAATATTTCAACCGAGGTTCGAATTTTGAAGGAGTGTATTATCAACGGTGAAAAGGATCTTGTTAAGCTTGAAGAACGTGTTTCTGAAGCCGATGTTATTCTCCTTCTTAAACCAGGATTAGGACTAGGAAGCTGTGTTGTCAAAATCGTTGAATCCAACCTTCCCGTGATTCTCTTCAACAAGGAGGGTTCGGTTTGGACTCCACTCGACGCTTTGGAATATGTTTATCCCAGAAACAATGTTTGGGTTGCTGCGGACTACGAGGACTTAGATTTTCGGCTGAAAATCTTAGAAGCAAGGAAAAACATAGGCAGTACGAAGCTGCTTGTTTTAAACGCGGATTATCCCCACTGGGAAAGATGGCTCATGCGCGTCCCCGGGGGATTAAACACGATTAGGGAGAGGTTTGGAATAGAGGTTGAGTATGTTCGGAGCGAGGAAGTCGTGGAGAGGTGGCGTGGGGTCGAGGAGGAAAAAGTAAAGAAGGTTGCCGAGGAATGGATAGGGAATGCTGAGAAAATAATTGAGCCCTCGAGAAGCGATGTTGAGAAAGTTTCCAGACTGTATCTGGTGATGAAGGATCTTCTACGTGAAAAAGGTGCTCAAGGATTAACGATGGCTTACGGCGAAGATCCTTTACCTGTTCCCTGTTTCGCATACGTCAAGCTTAGGGATGAGGGTGTTCCAGCTGCGTGCGAGGCGGATATCATCTCGCTCATCACAATGGTTATTTTGCATTATGTTACGGGTAAACCCAGCTTCATGGGGAACTTAAGACATGTTGATCAGAACAATAACACGCTCATGATTAGTCATTGCGTCGCGCCGACTAAGATGGCTGGCTATGATGAGCCAGCGCTTCCCTATGTTTTAAGAAGTCAGCACTGGGGTCCGCCGGCTGGCGTTTTAAGCGCCTTCGTCCCGATGAACACCAGCCAAGAAGTTACAGTCTGCCGCCTGGACGGTGAGTTGAAGAGTATGCTGATTACAAGAGGAGTTATTGAAGAATGCAGGGATCTAGAGGAGTATTGTCGCAACACGGTTCGCATAAAGGTCAGTAACGTTAAGAAGCTCATCCATAGCACATCGGGAAACCATCATGTCATGGTTTACGGCGATCATAGGGAAGAAATAAGGGAACTGAATAAATTGTTCGGAGTCGCTACAATTGAAGTATGAAGTGATGTCGAAACAGGTGTAAGGAGAAGGGTCTCGGCAATCTTTCAGCTGATAGAGACACGGCTCTCCATAGCTTCATGAAGCTTGGTTTCTGGTCTAAGCACCCTTGTTCCCTGCGAGAGAATATGGAAGAAGCAGTTAAGGGCGATTTGGTCAACGATGCTGAAACGGGGAAGAGGTTTAACAGGATGCGGAAACGATACTTAAAAGTTGAGAAGCAATGTTTTCCAACTTTAGGCATGACAAGTTTAGCGCGCGCTGACTCCAGATTTAAAAGCTTTAACTTTCCATCAGGAGTTTAGAAGCATGAGTCCACTTGGGAAGGTGCATGTAGGAGTAGTAGGCGGAGGCTTCGGGTCTGTTTTCAAGTGGCATAGTCATCCGAATTGCATTGTGGAAGCAGTATGCGACCCTGTTCCTGAAAAACGTAAGCGTTTAATGCAGGTTTACAATTGTGAAAAGTCGTATGAGAATCTTGAGGAGCTTTTGCAGGACCGGAGGGTTGAAGCGGTCGCCCTCTTCACTCCCGCGCCCCTTCACGCTGAGCATGCTGTCGAGTGTTTGAAATCTGGGAAACACGTCTTATGCGCGGTTCCAGCCTGCATGACGCTGGAGGAGGCAAGTATGCTTCTCGAGACTGTTAGGGAGACAGGTTTGAACTACATGATGGCTGAGACTAGCTGGTATCATCAGGCAGTAATCTCGGCGAGAAAATGGTTTAAAGAGGGAAGGTTTGGCAGAATATTCTACACGGAGGCTGAATACTATCATCCAGGATTAGCGTCGCTATTCTTTGACAATAATGGCAATAAGACTTGGCGCTACGGGTTCCCCCCTATGCTTTACCCTACGCACTGCACTGCATACCTAGTTGGAGTTACTGGAGAGAAGATGGTTAGGGTTTCCTGCGTAGGATGGGGAGACGATTCTCCAATTCTCAAGAATAATGCTTACAACAATCCTTTCTGGAACGAGACCGCGTTTTTCATAACAGATAAGGGTAATGCCTTCAGGGTGGCCGTCTACTGGAACGCTCCCGTCGGCCCTTGTGAAAGAGGACAGTGGATTGGAGAGAAAATGAGTTTCTTCGAGCCTCACCCTAATGGCACTAAACATATTGTCTGGAAGGCTGGAAGCAGCCCTTTAGACTTGCCGCAGATGGTAAGCTATGAACAGGCAGAATGGTGGAGGACAGATATTCTTCCAGAGTCTTTGCGTCATCCGAGTGGACACGATAATTCTCATAACTTCATAATTCATGAGTTCATTCAGTCCATTGTCGAGAAGCGTTCTCCAGCTGTCGGAGTCTACGAGGCTCTGGCCATGACTATTCCAGGCATAATTGCTCACCAATCGGCCTTAAGAGGAGGAGAACAGATGAGGATCCCAAGGCTTGAGCCTGGGAGCGCGCGCTTTCACGCCAGTTTCTAAATCGCTTTCGATTAGAACAAATTTTAAATTCTCCAGGGTTCTAAATCTTCGAGTGCTAGGGTTCAATGGTTGAAGTATTCAAAATGAGGCTTGAGGATACAGCCTAGTCAACTTTACATTAGTTTCGAAAAGCTTTGCCACGTGACGAAAAGGTTTAACCCTAGTGATTTGGGGTCGATTGAGCCCATACCTATCAAGAAGCTTTGGAACGATATCATATTTGTTGACGGTCATACTAGGGCTTTCCCCGCCTACGTATGCGGGGTCAAGTCCCTGTTTACTGGGAGAATGAAGAGCCCGACTGGAAGCTTACGAGATATGCGTAGAATGGTGCGAGGAAAGCGGGGATCCACAGGATTTCCGACCTGGAAAACAGGGTTGTGTCTCAAAAGGATTATGAGACACTGTGGTATAAGCGTTGTGAAGATATGCAGCGAGACCTGGAGAAAAGGAGATTGCAGGGGCTCGGCGAAAAACAGGCTTCGCGTTTTAAACCAGCAGATTAATTTCTCATGGAATAGGCGCGAGTAGGATCCTCCGGCCAGAGAACAAGGAGTGGAATCCGGATAGGCTTTTAGATCCTGTGTTTGAACCCAATCTTCCCCTTCTGTCTTTCTCGTCTGATGCTTTTAAGATTTCCACCGCTTAGGCTAGCCGAAGCTTCAAGCATGATCAGGGTATTATGCAGAGGGGGCCTAGGGTTGATGCTAAAACGTTCTCCTGTGGAAACGGATGGCCCCGGTGTTGGCGGAACGCTTCCGCGTATTTTCTTCCGGCTTCGCTGCCTCTTTCTCTTGCCCATCGCCTCATCTGAAGAATATATTCGTCTATGCCGTGTTGTGCACGCAGCCATTCTCTCTGACTCTTGTGTTGGGCAAGCATTCTCTCTTTAACCCTGATTGACGAGCCTATGTCAACGTAGAAATCAACGCGGACTCTTTCCCCAAACCTGTTTCTCCCGCCTATCGCGTCAGCGTAGAACAGGAAAGGTATCCGCCTCGTAGGCTTCGCAGGATTAGCCTGGTTTGTCACATAGTTTGGTATGGGTGCATTGAAGCATGCGTCCCACATAAGGTCTGCGGTCAACTGATGGTCCATCATATAGTCCTCCGGAAAATGGGTTATGACAATATCCGGGTCAACCCTTCTTACGAGTTCAACAGTCTTGAAGCGAGTCTTGTTGTCGAAAACTAGGTGTAGGTCAGACTCACCTAGGCAAATGTAGGGTGCGTCAAGAATCCTCGCGGATTTCTCCGCCTCTCTAAACCTGATGCTGGCAATCTCCTGGCTTCTAAGCGTCATCGAACCCATATTGCCAGTGCAAACCGTCGCGATGAAAATCCTAAAGCCCTTCTTATGGAGAAGAGCTAAAGTACCAGCCATCAAGAACTCAACGTCATCAGGGTGTGCACCTACGGCTAACACCACGTTGTTTCTAAACCCGCTTCTCCTCTTCAACCTTGATTGACCATCATTATTCTTGAAACTTATAAGGTTGAATTCGAGACCTTTTTGTTGACGCTACTGACTGCACGCAAGTGAAAACACATATAAGATTAGAAGGTTAATCGTCAACAGGCTGGTGATGGAGGAAACTTGGGCAGCAGGCTCAGCCAAAGGGAAATAGGGTTAATAGCTTCAGAGATTGTTGATGAAACCCGGCCCAAGATAAATCTTGGACTTAGAATAACTAGGAACGAGTATGAGAAAAGGTGGAGTATCCTCCAAGACAGGATGAGCATGAAAGGCTACGGTCTTGCATACGCGTGTGGCAGCGAGCTTGACAGGTCTGACATCGCTTGGCTTGCAGGCGTTTTCGACCCCATAATAGAGCGCTATGGAATACTGATCCCCCTGCAAGGCAGGCCTATCGTGCTGGCCGGCCCCGAGGGGGGCCACGTGATAGAGGAGGCTGTTGAAGAGTCGGGTGCAGACATTGTTTTCCTAAAAGAGTTCCAGATATCTGACGAGGACTATAGGCACGCCCGGTTCACGTCTTTCCAAGAAGTATTGAGACGCATAGGGGTTTCAGAGGACAGTCGTGTGGCAATCCTGTCAAGCCCGCAAGCCATACCCTATGAGCAGGTTATGCTGCTCCACAAGACCTTCAGCCCAAGCAGAGTGTTTTTCGACGAGGAGCTTCTGCAGCGCATAAAATACGAGAAGTCTGAAAGGGAGCTGGCTATATGTGAGATGGCTAACCTCATTGCTGACGCTGCCTTCAGAGCTATGCTGGCTGTTTCAAGACCCGGGATGAGAGAGCTTGAGGTTGCAGGTGTTGGGGAATACGTTATGAGGGAACTGGGCGCAGGCAGAACTGGTTTCCCAACTATAGTTACGTCTGGCGAAAGAAACTATACTGTAATAGGTCCGGCGACGAACAGGGTGATTCAGAAGGGAGACATGGTTTCCATGGGTGTCAGTCCAACCTTTAACGGTTACCATGGAGTTGTAAGGAGGACTTTCAGGGTTGGCGAACCGATGACCCGGGGTCAGAGGGAGTTTCACGAGGCCGTTGAAGGACTATACAGCATTGTGATGGAAGCGGTTCAGACAGCGGCAAGAGAAGAATTGCCATCTAACTATATTGACAAGCAGGGGAAGCAGTATCTTGAAAGCCTGAGGCTTAGGGGTTTTAACGGGGTTTCAACCCCGATTGAACCATACACGTTCATCCATAACACGGGTTGCTCAGAGTGTCAAGAAGGATACGGGGCTGTAACGCCTTATACCACGCAGCCACTGGGCAACCAGGTTACGCTGATGATCGACGTTGCTCTGCTCGGCTTCAGGCAGAGGGGGAAACCACTTTTCGAAACCATTTACGACGTTATTGAGGACGCGTTCTGGAAGAAGGGCAGGGAAGTCGGGGTTTACAATAGGATGCCGTTAAACGTGGAGCCTCTGGTTGGAAACACAGAGCCCCTGGGCTCCAGTCTGAACCCTTACCATAAGAGTTTCACCTGACGACTGTGTTCCAATAGTTTGAAGCGGGTCTCAACCGGTTTAGAGCTTTCTCTTTTTTGCAACAATATGGAGGTGACCCCCGTAGCCCACTATGGATGGCTCCTCGCAAAGCATCAACTCCAGCTCCAGGAGTTTCTCAGCCTTCTCCTCATTCTGGAGAAGCATCTCTGTTTCAGGCCTGGAGACGTAGACCACGGTCTTGCCGACTATCTTAATGACTTCTAAACCGTTCTTCTCAAAAAGGCTTTTAAGGTCGGATGGTGAAAAAGCCCAACAGTAGAAACCCCACGCTTCAGCGAAAAACCTTCTCTCCTTAAGGACTTTGAAGGCCTCCTCCGGCCCCTTACGGACAAGCATACTCCTTACAATGTTGAAGAGGCTGTCGACCCCGGCAGCAATGAAGCATCCGGGTTTAAGAACCCTAGCCAGTTCCCCGACTGCCTTATCAGGATTACTGCAGTAAGATATTGGGTCTCCCTAGGCGAGGGTAAAGCGCTACTGATCTTCGGCCCGCATTATGCAAGCCTTGGAAGCATAGAGTACTTCTTGAAGAGAAGAATCGATGTTGAGGAAATGATGAGCAGGTTCCCACTTGCATGATTTTGCCATAGTCAAAACTGGTAGGAAAGTTTAGATTTGACAAACTATTGCGCTGCTATTGTCAATTAATTAGGCATTATACATCCGTCTAGGACAGTTTTTATCCTAAGCCGCTCTCGCTTCATCGATAAAGATATCTAGTTTTCAGCTTTAGATAAGACTTCTCGCGCGAGCGCCGCTGATAAACCTGTTGCGTTTTTAAGCAGGCAAGTTCTCTACATCCTGAGCCTAATGGCTGTCGAGAAGCTTTCACTAAGATTGGCGAGGACGATCTTCTATCTTAAAGGGTTTGTCTGGCTCCTCAAGAGGAGAAGAGCATACTCGATGCAAGACGTCTTAAACCTCTTCTACATGGATTTTCTAAAAATAGATGATAAGCATATCGAAGTCGTAAAGCTCGATGAGAACGAGCTCATAACTAGGTGTAGCAATCCATGCCCTATTTTAGAGCTTGCTAAGCGTCTCAATCTAGACACTAAGTATGTGTGTAAAGAGGTTTCTGAACCAGTCTGCAAATTCGTATTGAACAAGCTTAATCCAAGACTGGTGTTTGAGAGAAACTATGAACACATAAGACCACATGTTGAGAGCTGCGAGGAACATATATATTGGAGACGGGGTGAGAAACAAAGCGCACGCTAAACAAAGAATCATTGAGAAAGCACTAGGCTAAGTCAGAACTGATCCGGAGCGCGCGCTAAACTAGTTGCATGGATTCTTGAGCATGTCGGCAGATCTGAGTTTCGAAGTTTTAAAGCATCAAGTTTAGTTAAAGCGAATTCGAGTATTTTTAAAAAAGTAGAATCGATTTTTACATTTTCTTAAGAGAAAAGTTTTTATAGTCTTTATAGTCTTTATATTGATTGTGAGTACTATATCCGTTACTGAGGATGTTAAAGAAGCCCTTCTAAAGATAGCTGCGGAACTACAAATAAAGCTAGGTAGGAGAGTCGATCTGAATGATGCGATAAGATACTTGCTTAGAACTCGTGTTAAACATCCAGTTCTTCTAGATAACGCTTGTCGGCCTATTCCAGGCTTCGAGGATGCTTATAAGGAATTGAGAAAGGAAAGGATGAGAGATGAAGAGAGAACTCGAAGGAAGCTTGGTCTTTGACTCCAGTTCTATTCTCGAGCTATTATACTCTACAAGTAATGGAGTTAAACTGAAAGAAGCACTCAAGGCTGAGAAGGTTGAAGGAAATATTTCTGAAATAACTGTCGCAGAAATTAGCTACATTCTTTGCAGAAAACTTGGTATTGAGGAAGCTCGAACCAGGGTTAAAAATTTATTGGACTCAGGTTACATCACGGTTCATGAAACTTTCAAGCTTATCGAATATGCTTCAAATTATAAATGTAAGAGGAATCTTTCATTAGCAGACTGTTTTTCATTAGCATTGGCTAAAAAACTGACCGTACCCGTCTTGTTTGCTAGAAGGGAGAAAGAGCTTCTGGAAGAGATATCCAGTGGGCCTTTCGATGTCGAAATACTGTTCCTAGAAGATTTTACAAAATAATGATTAAAGCAATTATATGCTAAACCCATCGTTCTAAGTAAACTTTATCATGATTTTTATCGCGTGCTGTTTATTCCTCAATTATCTTGAGACAACCTTCGCCAACCGCGAACACTTTGCTTTTAAAAAATCTTTCACTTTCTCTAGAGGCAAAGCAGTTGCTTTCACAAGTCTTAGGTTTAGGAGGATGAATCGAGAAAACAACAATACCATAGTATTATTCGGCGGAAACATGTCAGAATTCAGGAAATCCGTGTCTCTTGTGAGCAACACATGTTTCTCCCTTCTTGCTAGCGGCGCAACTTCGCTATTCACTATTCCTTTCGGAACATATTCTGCCAGAAATCCTTTTGAGTTTAAAAACTCTCAAACTTGATGTTTTCATCGAGCAGAAACCTGGAGCTCAACGTAACGTTCCCCCCTAGCATGCTTAGCAGCATACCTCAAAGCTTCATTGATCAGCGCGCGCGATCATTCCACGTGCACTATTTTTAAGCACCCATATTAGTATTTTGGAAATACAAAAACTTTTTTATTCAAGCGTGAATAATCACATGCATATTGCAGCGTTGCCACGTATGCGGAAGAACGAATGAAACATGTAAGCCCTGTCCCTACTGCAACTGGTGGTTCTGCGAACAGCACCTGGATCCGGAGCAGCATGACTGCACGGGTTTAAAAGCCTTGAGAAAAACGGATTACAGCAAGGTTAAACTAGAGGAGACAGTCAAGAAGTCTACAATACAGCGTTGGAGAGAAAAGGCGCCGAGCCTTTTCCTAGAGCTCGGGATTCTTCTCCTAGCATTGGCTGTGATTTTTGGAGCCAGAACATCACCCTACATGAAGGTTCAGGCTGGAGAAGAACTCTGTCATAAGACTTTAGCGCTTGAACCTTTCAGCATCAAATGGTTTGAAATAGAAGTCATCCCTAGTCTTTCCACTAGGATGGAGAATCTGAGCCTCAGGATTGCGGCTTCTGAACAATTCTCCAGGAAGTTCAGCCTAGAGGTTTACGTGCTCACGCATGCTGATGAAAGAAGGAGTTTTCTAGAATGGTGGTTTAAGATCAAGGAGCAAGGTTACTACGAGGAGCCGAATTTCACGAAACCACTGTACGAAGCGGAAGACGTTTCTAGAGTAGCAGCCACTGTTCCGGTTAATAAATCCGGTCTCTTCGGGCTATACTACGTCTTCTTCAACTGGAATCTTTTCAAGAATGTGAGTGTCACCGTCTCATCCTCGTTAGTATGGCTTAAGCCAGGGTATGTTAATCTGAGCTACAGCCTTGACTCACCTGGCTTGTACGCTGGGTTTCCTCTTTTAATACTCGACGCATGCCTCCTCATTAGGCGGGGACTAGGAGGACGGTTCCCCAAGTTTTCTCGACGCTGGACAATGCTTTCCGACGCATTAATCTTCGCAGCAATACTGCTCCTGCCCTTCGTACTATACTTCTCCACGGAAGGGGATTTGAATAATGCGATAGTGTTCTTATTCAACTCTTATAACCCTATAGATGCTTTGAGCCCAGAGTCCCTAGCAATATACGCAATAGCACTGCAATCGATACTGCTCCACGAGTACGGGCATTTTGCAGCAGCTAGAGCAGCAGGTTTAAAGGCGGAGATAAGAGCATCGGAGGAGCCTAATGCTCTCGCAGTCACCAGGGTTTCAACCGAGAAGCCTATGACGATGCAGGATGTCTTCAGAATAAGGAGGATGGGGCCCTTATCCAACCTGCTTCTCATAATCGTCAACATACCCCTGTTCCTTCTGTACTGGAGGCAGATGTTCGGCTTCGCAGCATTTTGGAACCTCATCGTGCTAAGCTGGAACGCAAAGGAGCTTAGCGCACCACCCGGGTACAGGAGGAAGCTTGTGAAGGATGCAAGAATACTGCCCGAGATCGCTGAGAAATACGTTAAGAGGGTAGAAGACAAGCTTGGTGTGAAGCTGGACTACAGCTTGGAATCCCTTAAAAACCTGGGAAACGTGACCAGCAGGCTTTTAGAAGACATTAAGGGCTCAAGAGATTCTGTGAACATCGCGCTAGCGCTCTATGCATTAAGCACAGCAAGCTACATCGGAGAAGTCATCGTCAGAAACAAAAATGGGAAATGGGTTGAAGCGGATAACCGTCTCGGCTGGGCTGTGAGGTTTGACAGCAAAGAAGTCGACGTCCTCCAAATGGTTATTGAAGGCTTCCTGACGCCAGAAAGGCTTAACGAACTACTTGAAAAGCTAAAAAGCATGTGAAAATGGTAAAGCAGGAACTCTAGTTCAGTATCCTTCAGATACTATGATTTCGACGGTAACAGGCCTTCACTTGTCTTTCCACCCTAGTGGTGTGAGCCATTGCGGACAATCAATCCTAAGACATCTTTTGACATCCGTATGGACGAGCTCATAAAGACGTTACTCCCTTGATGGTGCGCGCTATTCCGTTTTTGCGATGTCTCCATGCTTTAAATAAACATGAGAATCCACAATCATATTTTCTCAATAAGAATGCTATGTAAGAAAAATATTTAACCTTTTCTTAGACACGAAGCAATATGCGATTCTTAACCAGCTAAAGTAAATTAGTAGCCTTGGCGCGCTACAAGTATGGCAAACAGCATTATAAGTTATATGCAAGAAAAGAACATAGATCCGTAAAGAGGTGAAAATTCTAGAGTTACGCTTAGCTAACGAAATTGTAGAAAAACAAACACAGAATAAATTTTATTCAGTAAGAAAGTTGTAGTGCTTTCATCCACTCTATGTATTTAGTTAGGTTAAACGGCGGGCTTCCAAGTAAGTAGTGATTCAAAAATTTTTTACCGTCTGTTTCCCATTCTATGACAAGCATTTTGTTCTCCTCTACTTACTCTAATTTTTCCTAGAGTAGCCTTGCTATAGGGACTAATTGAAAAATCGCCTGAGCTTAACTCTTCTTTTGTATCAGCATCAAAAACTCTGTGACTTCCTGTCTTTTCCAAAAAGGTATCGTTTACCCCAACTACTTTTATATGCCACTCCTCAGGTTCGCTTACCATTATACAGAAAGGTTCTTGAACTCTCTTTACGTAATAATAAGCAAGCTTTTTTTGAAGTAGTAGTCGACAATAGCATCTGAAATTTGGGGCCAACAATCTATAACATTCCACCATATGATGCCCCAGATTTTGTTAGATAGTCGAGCTCTTTCTACGAAGAACTTTAATGCTTCGGCTTGAGTAATTTGACTTGCAAGTATAAAGTCGTTAAGGTTTTCGGGAATGAAACCGAAAAGTTCTTTCACCTGGTTAGCCATAAGCTCAATTCTGTTGTACTCTCTTTTTCTTGTTTTCCAGTGATCTACTGCATGAGCTCTCCAGTATTCGTTATTCCAAGGCCATAAGTAACCTTCAGGAATGAACTTCTTTAGACTTTCTAGCCTTGGACAACCATGATAGCCTATCTCACTAATGAAGGAAGCTTTACTTTCTGTATAGAACCGGCTCTTGCAGTAATCTCTAGGTCCCCACAAGTGCATTTCTGGTGGAGAAAACCTTTCACTTTGACCAACAACTTTATCAGAAAGATATGGCGAAGAAGGAACGTATGGCCTATAAGGATCTAATTGCTTACATACTGATGGTAAGACTTTTCTCGTTAGCACGTTGTCTGAAGGTCGAAGATTCTCTGAAATGTATGCATAATCACACTCGTTATCACCGCACCAAAGGATTAAGCTTGGATGATTTCTCAACCTTTTTATGATCTTCTTTGCCTCTTCATATATTTCCTTCTGAAACTAGCGCGCGCGGGGGCTCCGGTTCATTCGACATAAAGGTAGAAGTCGGGAAGCACCTAGTTGGTGGAGGAATCTATTTTGAACTTCTTTCACTGGACTTCGAAGATGTTTTCTCAGAGTACAAGAGGGTTTTGACCAGTTTCATCCTAACCGGTAGAGAAGTGAAAGCAAAGGTTGCGTTTGAAAATGAATTTAAAAACCTGCTTGAAGAATACCTAATATTCGGCGGTTTCCCGCGATCGTTAAGGAAAATGACCAAGAGATTAAAAAAGAGCTTCTCAGAAACCTTGTGAGAACCTACTTGGAGAAAGACATCTTTTTCTTTCTGAACGTGAGGCATATTGAAAAATTCAGAAATCTGCTTCAATATCTAAGCTTAAACATCGGTTCCATGCTTGAAGTATCGTCAGTGATGAGTGAGCTCAAAATGGATTTCAGAACAGTCTAGTCTTATCTCGCCATCTTGGAAAATACCTATTTAATCTCCCTCGTCAAGCCTTTTCACAAAAACCTCATAACCGAGCTTAAAAAGACGAGGAAGATTTACTTTAACGACCTTGGCTTGAGAAACGCGGCCATAAACAATTTCGTCCAAACCGGAAGCAGAACAGATAAGGGTAGTCTTATTGAAAACTTCATACTGAATGAGCTTAAGACAAGTTTCGAGCGCGCGCGTGCAGGCGGAATGCTTATAGCTCGACTTGTCTAACGAACCAACTATGAGAAAGCTGCTCCTAAAATGCACAGGACCATTTAGGTCGGGCAAGATAGTCGATAGACCAAATAGGTTCATTCTTCGCGTGAGGATGAACTCTTCCGTCGAAAGAGTTTACTTCCCAAATCCTGGCAAGCTACACACCGTCATAGCACCAGGCCGCGAGGTCCTCTGCAAGCCGGCAACAATTGAAGGACGCAAAACCAACTTCAGCGCCTTCGCCGTCCGGCTGAGCAAGTTCTATGTGACCGTGAACTCGTCTTTTGCAAATACCATTTTCTCAACTGCAGTTGATAAGGGAATTCTAAGCGAGTTTAGAGGTTACGTGATATCTTCACGTGAACGCTTGGTTCCGAATTACGGGCGGATTGACTTCGTTCTCCGCAACACAAAAAATAGACATGTTTATGTGGAAGTGAAGTCCTGCACGCATGTTGAAAAAGGTGTTGCGAAGTTCCCAGATAGGCCGACTGTGCGGGGGAGGCGGCATCTTGCGATTTTGTCGAGGTTAGCTGAGAAAGGGGTGAGATGTTACGTAATCTTCATCATTCAGAGGCCCGATGCGCAGTCGTTTGAGCCCTTCAGGGAAGTTGACCCGGAATTTGCAAGTCTGCTAGCAAATGCTGCCAGGGTCGGGGTCAAAATAATGGCAATGACGACTGAATTTATGCCACCAAACCTCTATCTTAAACGCGAGGACTTGCCAATAAAATTTGTATAATATCTGGTGATCAGAACGCGCGCTATGGTAGCTAAGCCGTAAACTGCGCCATAGAGGAAAATGCCGGTAAGACCCTTTCGTTTTTGGACCTTTATGCGTGCCCAAAAAGCTGGAAGTCTGATCTCTATTATCATGGCAACACCCATAAGGACCATGGCTGGACCTGCGACTAGTTCAAAGAGCGGCATGTACTGAGATACAAAATTGCCCAGTACGGAGGCGACAGTGCCAATCACAGAGAACACTGCGATTAGGCCTAGAGCGCAGGCAACTCCTCTTGGAACCGCCTTTTCCAAGGAAGGTTTAGTTCCTATATAATATGATATATAGCCTGGGAGCATTGGAAAGCCGCATGGAGAAAAAGCGCAAATATACCAGCAGTGAGGAGCGCGCGCGCCGCAACAGCAGCGATGATAACTCCTAGAAGGATCAACATTTTCGGTTCATACTTCCATTTCCTTAGCATTCCAACTCATCTCTTTACCATCTCTTTGGTTTGGATGTAGGCTCCGTGCCAGTTATGATACCAGACCTGACCCGTGTAGGCGTTCACGCTGAGCATACCATAGGTTTTCCCATCCTTTTCGACATGGATCGTGTAGTACCCGTAGAAGGGATGCACATCCCCAGCTATGGCGCCTGGAAGGTATGTGTCCATCCATCTCTGAGCGTACTCCTTCGCCTGATCCACACTGACCGATTTGTTTCCGATCCTTGCCATCCAGCCCATCATGCCATGCATCCCATACTTGGTGTTCCACATAATGTTCGGTCCCTGTTCGGGTCGAATGTAGTCGTTGCCCATCATTTTCATCATCCTTCCTGTGCCCGGCTTATCGATGATCATCTCAAACGCCCCAATGCCCGTGCTCCTCTCGTAATAGACAACGTAGAAGTTAAGCTCGAACTCCATGATCTCGTCAATCGCCAAATCCTCGTTGTTTAATGACTTTAAATAGTTCTCAGCGATCCTGATCGCATCGTCCATTGTGACTAGGCCTTGCCACCCAACCCCCACGCCCTGCATTGGACACATTATTCCAAGCCCCCACATGGCAAAGGGTGCCAGAGAAAACATAAGTCCAAGGGACCCCGCTATGATTAACGCTGTTCCTATCGTTATCCTGTTTTTGCTCCGGCTCAGGATTCCAACTCCTCCTTCATCTTCAGGTACTGTTCCCTCGTGATCTCGCCCCTAGCGTATCGTTCCTTTAGGATCTCAAGGGCCCTTCCCTCGCCCCTGGATTCTGATAGCGCGCGCCGGGATTCAAGATCCTTCCAAATCCCCCCAACCCCCTCGGGAACCCTTCAGAGTGCCCTCTTCATGGTGGCGCGCGGTGAGGCCCCACCAGAGCGCAAGCTACATTCAGCGTAGCTTACGCATAGTCATCAAAAACCCATTTCAAGCAGCCTTGTATTAGCGAGGTAAAGTTAATTAAGCCTTGCCGCATAATTGAAGACAGAAGAATGAGCGAAGTAACTTTGAGTATGGTGTATGAAGAGGTTAGGAAGCTGAGTAAGAAGCTGGATTTCCTTGAGGAGATAATTGAAGAAATAGTGATAAGGGAGCTGCCGAAGGCTAGGCTGAGTGACGAGGAGGTTTCAGAGATTAAAAGCTCGCTGGAGCAGATGAAGAAGGGCGATTACGTTACTTTAGAGGAATTGATGAATGCCTGAATATAGGGTTCTTGCCCATAGGAGAGTACTTAAATTCCTTAAACAACTGGAAGATGAGAATCTAAAAACAGGCTTAAAGAAACGATTCTTAGACTTAAAGACTACCCGGTTATTCTGAGAAGGCTTGATGTCGAAAAACTTGAGAACCTAGAAGGAGGCTACAGGGTCCGCTCTGGGGAATATAGAATCATCTTCATAGTTGATAAGAAGGAGAAGATAATCTTTATCACTCATATTGGTAAAAGAGAATCAATATACGAGAAAGAAATTAAATAGCACATGAAACCCTTTACTCTTCGTCCGGGTCGGGCAGGTCCCAGTCAGGGTCAAGCTTGACTCGGCCTAGGGGCTTTCTTAAGCATTATGGAAACGCTTAAATTCTCCAAACTGATTGTCAATTAGAAGTGTCAGAGGTGGAGGCTACACTTAGGGAAATTAGGGAGGAGCTGAGGGAGATTAGGCTTCTGTATAAGGAGTTGATCGAGAGGCTCATACCTGTTGAGGAACCGTTAAGCGATGAGAAAGAGGCTATTGAGAGCAGCGATGAAACAGTAGGTGAGGAAGAACTCTTAAAGGCTCTGGATTAAATTGATTAAAATAGAGGCTAAAAAGAGAGTATTAAAAACATTAAGAGATTTAGACAGGGATAGGAAAAACAGGATTAAAGAAGCCCTCCTCATCCTAAGCAACGATCCTCTACCTTTTAAAAAGCTTGATGTTATAAAGCTAAAAGGCTACGAGAACACGTATCGCATCAGGATCGGAGGCTTAAGAATAGTGTATGAGGTAAACTGGGACGAGAAAAAGATCATCATCCACTTCATAGGGCCCAGGGAGAAAGCCTATAAATAAAGACTCTACTCTTTATCAGGAAGATCTCAGCCATGATCTGTTTTAACTTGGCCCAGTGCTTCTCCAGTATTATTCTTTGCTCAACGCTTGCAACGAGTTATGTAGCGCGCGCTTTCGAAGCTTATAAGGCCCTTATTAACTATGTTAGAGAGAGGCTGCTCCCTCTTCGCTTTTAACCTTCATAAACAGGCTTTTGACAGATAAAAAACGCTTAAAGCGCGCGCTCCTCCTCTTAAAAAACTGCTTCAAGAAATTCTGAAGCAATTAACAGGATAGAATTTAATTTTAGAATCTGTCGTTATTCAGTTACATTTTAAAATTTTAACTATGAATTATTAAAGCGCCGTTTTTAAGGCTTTCTTAGCGCGCGCACAGCAGGCTTTGCTCACAATACCCATTTGACACCATAGTTTTCTCTAGGCTTTCGTAAAAAGCTTATAGACCTAAACATGTATACTAAACTGAAGCTGGATGAACCATGAGTATTCCGTTCTTGTAGGTGGACAGGCAGGGGATGGAATAAGATTGGCAGGCTACGCTGTAGCAAAGCTTTTTAACAGACTTGGCTACTGGGTTTTTGCGTACAACGATTATCAGTCGCTAATAAGGGGGGGTCACAACTTCTCCATAATAAGAGCAGCTGAAAAGAGGATAGAGGCGCATAAAGAAAGGGTCAACATAATTATAGCTATGAATCAGGACACTGTGGATAAGCATAATTGGAGGTTGGAGAATGAAAAACTGATTATTTTCGACTCAAACAACGTTAAGGCTGATGGGCTTGGTTTACCTCTAACCGAGATTGTGAAAAACAGGGGCTTGCCCCTAATCGCTAGGAACTCTGTTTCACTTGGCGCTTTAGCATCAGTGTTAGGTTTAGAATTTTCTTTGATCGAAAACGTGATAAGGAGTTCTTTAAGGAGGAGCATAGATGAGAACATAGCTGTAGCCAGAGAAGGATACGAGGCCGCCAGTAATCATAAGGGCTACTTCAGGATTCCTGTAGTTCACGGGTCTCAGCCAAAGCTGCTTCTTTCCGGAAACGAAGCTGTAGGGCTTGGTGCCGTCAGAGCCGGATTAAAACTATACGTGGCTTACCCTATGACGCCATCAACTCCTCTTCTTCACTATTTAGCCAATAATTCTGACGAATTTGGACTACGAGCGATTCAACCAGAGAACGAAATCGCCGCCATAGGGATTGCTCAAGGTGCAGCATACGCCGGGATAAGATCAATGGTTGGAACCTCGGGCGGTGGCTTTTGCCTGATGGTAGAGCATTTAAGCCTAGCCGGCCAAGCCGAAATCCCCATTTTAATAATGATCGGTGAGAGGCCGGGACCGGCGATCGGGCTTCCCACCTATCACGCGCAGGGAGAGCTCTTGTTCTCGATATTCGCTGGACATGGAGAATTTCCAAGAATAGTTGCTTCCCCAGGCGATCCGGAAGAGGCATTCTACTTGTCTGCAGAAATGTTAAACTTAGCTTGGAAGTTTCAAGTTCCTGCAATACTGCTCGCAGATTACTGTCTTCTCGAAAGCACTTTCTCAACAATTATAGATGAAGAAAAAGTAATTATTGAAAATCCAAAAATGTGGACAGGAGAAGGCGAATACAAGCGTTACTTGCAAACAGGAAATGGTGTTTCGCCTCTGGCTTTCCCAGGAATGGAGAAAGCGATAGTAAAATCAAACAGCTATGAGCATGACGAATTTGGCATAACGACAGAAGATCCAGAGTTAACTAAGCAGGGTGCTGAGAAAAGGATTAAAAAAAGCGTAGCAATAGAAAATGAGCTTAAGAAGAAAACGACTGTAAAAACATATGGGAACCCCATGAGTCAAATCGTTCTTATTACTTGGGGATCGACAAAAGGGGGTGTAGCTGAGATTGCAGAGAAGCATGGCCTTAGTGTTATTCAACCTTTGTATCTGAATCCTCTACCAGTCTGGGAAATTGAGAAATATCTCTCTAAAGCCGAGAAGACTATTTGCATTGAAGCAAATTCAACTGGTCAATTAGCTAAATGGATGAAATACCATGGCTTTAGGATTGATGAAACCATTCTAAAATATGATGGAAGACCATTCACTATAGACTACCTTGAGGAGAAAATTAAGAGGGTGATTAGCAATGAGCATTAAGCTAGAGGATTTATCAACCTATGCTAAAAACACATGGTGCCCAGGATGCGGGAATTTTGGTATAGAAAGAGCAGCTAAGCAAGCTTTTATTGAACTCATAAACGAGGATAAAGTTAAAAGAGAAAAAATAGTAATGGTAACTGGTATAGGCTGCCATGGAAAAATCGCTGATTATATTAATGTAAATTCATTTTACTCTCTTCATGGAAGAGCTATTGCACCTGCAATTGGAATGAAGCTAGCAAACCCAACTCTGAATATTGTAGTATTCGTGGGAGACGGAGATGCCTTAGGGGAAGGATTGGAGCATACGGTATTTGCAGCTAAGAAAAATGTCGATATAACCGTAATAGTTCACGATAACAGAGTATATGCATTAACAACAGGCCAGTTTACCCCCACATCTCCAAAAGGATTCCGAGGAGGTTCGACACCTAAAGGTTCTCCTGAAGAACCATTGAACCCTATCGAACTAATGCTGGTTAGCGGGGCAACTTTTATAGCTAGAGCCTATAGCGCAAACCTGAACCACACGAAGGAACTCTTTAAGCAAGCAATATTGCATAAAGGTTTTGCGTTTGTAGATGTACTCCAACCATGCTACACGTTCTTCGATACTTACAAGTATTATGGACCAAGGGTTTATGATCTTCAACAGGATGGTCATAATCCTTTAGATTGGGAGGCGGCGCTAGCAAGGGCAAAAGAATGGAATTATGGTGGGGAGGAGGCAAAGAGGATACCTATTGGGCTCTTCTTTAAAGCCGATAAAACTACATATGAGGATGCTGTGCTCTCCGGAAAGGACTTGTATGATAAGAGTACACCTAGGATCAATATGGTCCTCCGGAGTCATGTGTAAACAAGCCGCTACCAAGTTGCATGAATCTCGGAACATATTGATGAACTGGCTGAGAAAAAGAGCCTTCACTCCGGGTAAGCTTATTATGAGGGTAGAGAACAAGAAATAGACTAAAGCTAAATATAAAGGAGGCCGCATTAATTGATATGATGGAACACGTGGAGAAGCCTAAAGAGGCGATTAGAATACGTGTGCTAGTTTTAGTAACTGTGATATAAAGTATACTTTTTGACTTAGCACGTGGTAGTATAACTCTGAATTTCAGTGGCGGCTTAGTTCGTGCAATTTTCATCATGTCTCTAGGCACCGTGTAGAATAAATTGGCAATTTTAGCCCCCTTGACTGTAGTTAGCAGCCTGACTTTATTGTTTATCGACATATGTACGGATGGCGTCGGCATGGTCCGGTTCAGCGTGATTCACACCACGCGCGCGCTAGTCCATTCCACTTCTTTTCTTTAGAAAGAAGTCTTCAGTTTGCAAGAAAAATTCGAAAAAACCTTATATTATACGCTATGCTCCCCCTATTTTTCCTCGGGATGAAAAGAATTCTCATAATCGGTGGAGGCTACTCTGGTACAGAGATAATAAGGCAGCTTGTCCTAAGAGGGGTTAGAGGCATTGAGGTGGAACTCATATCTGTCGGGCGTTATTTTGAGAACACGATAGCTGGCACAGAAGTTATAAGCGAAAAACTGAGAGCAGAAGACCTCAGGTATGACTTACAGCTGCTCTCAGACTACTGGGGTTTCAGCCTAACAGCCGGCAGGGTCACTAAGATTAACCTAGACGAGAAGGTCGTTAAGCTAGAGAACGGTGAGAGAGAGTACGATGTTCTTGTAGTTGCTTCAGGTTCAGTTCCAAACTTTTACGACGTGAAGGGTTTCGACCTAGCGCTCCCTAGCTACCGTCTCTCCGATTTTGAGCAAATAAACAGAAGTTTAAAAAGATTAAACAATGATCGTCCGAGAGTTATAATAGTTGGAGCCGGGTATGTGGGTTTGGAAGTAGCCGCGGAGATAATGGACTTCTTCAAATCATCAGGAAGGAAGGCGGAGGTCATTGTTGTCGAGAAGACGGGCCACGTCCTTCCTGGTTTCAACAATGAGGCTGCTAGAAGAATGACTCTTGAAGCCATGAGCTCAAGGGGCATAGGCTTCAACTTCGGGAAGGGGGTTAAGCGCATAGCTGAGGGGAAAGTGGTGCTGGAGGACGGCAGTGAGCTTCAATCCGACTTGACGATCTGGTCAGGGGGTGTAAAGGGTTCTGAGCTCGCGTTGAACACTATTGGGGCCAGCCTGCATAATAGTTACATCCATGTTGATGAAAAGCTATTGATCAAGGGACGGCTGGACGCCTTCGCGATCGGTGACGCGGCTTACGTAGAGACCGGTGGAAGCGTGGCCCAGAAGATGGCTGGCGAGGCCCTCGAGCAGGCCGTGACGACTGCTAGGAACATAATTTCTATAATAGGCGGCCAGAAACCCAGCGTCGAGCATAAGATAAACTACTCTGTCAACTTCCCTAAGGTATTGCTCTCCCTTGGCGAGGGCAAAGCGCTACTGATCTTCGGCCCGCATTATGCAAGCCTTGGAAGCACTGAGTATTTCTTGAAGAGAAGAATCGACGTTGAGGAAATGATGGGAAGGTTCCCACGTGCATGATTTTGCCATAGTCAAAAAAATGGTAGGATGAAGTTTCAATTCGACAAACTATGGCACCCTATTGTTGAAACCCCTCAGTAATTGCCGATTAGTACGTAGCGCGCGCTAAGCAAGGTTCCGAGAATGAGGTAATGAGTCAGTAGGCCGAAGGATTCGAACCCTACTAATTAGAAGCAGTCTTTTTTATCAAAATCCCTTTCGTTGATCAAAGATTGGGTTGTCATCTTTGTTTGAACTCTCAATATGGATTACAACTAGGCTTAATATGTAGCGTGCGCTAGTGGAGAAAATATATAAGAAACCTAAAGGAATTACAATATTGACCGAATGTGTTTGATAGGACGCAGTATGTTGTAGAGAAAAAGTTGTTAACAGTGTTAACGTTAGGGGAGACCTATGACATCAAGGATGTGAACGGGAACCTGTTGGGCTACATTAAAAGGAACTCAAAATTTTGGTTTGAGGGAATGGACGGATCCCGCCAAGGTGAAATCCGGGATGTGGGTGGTGCATACGAGGTTTACGATGCTCGAAATCAGCTTCGAGCTACTGTAGTATGGGCTGGGGGACTGGGGCTCCGAAGTAGTAAGTGGCAGATGAAAGATCCTCAGGGCCAGCAATTGGCCATAGCCGAGGGTGACTTTTTGGGACGTAATTATCGCATCCTAGCGCCAGACGGAAGCGCCATAGCCCAGATACACAAGAAATGGGCATCCACGAGCTGGCAATCCTATCGCATCGATATTTCACGCCAAGGTTTCGATCCCTTCTTGATCTTGAGTTACGTTGTAGTCGATATTTCACAACAAGTGACGGTGTACTACCCCTGACCGATTTAGCTACAAGCAGAGGAAAACCTCTTTGAATGTCAGGGAACCAGATGCCTCCAGCTCGCACCTGACCGTTGCAGAGAGCTTGGACTTTAACGACGCCATGATTCCTTCTGTTATAGCGCGCGCCTAACGTCAAAGGTACGCGAGTCCAACTAGAGCGTGCGTATGGAGATATTAAAAGCCAAAAAGATGATTCAAAACTATTCCTTGTCATGGTCAACCTTGACTTGGCCGAGAGCCTTCTCAAGCATTATGCGTTGCTCAATAGATGCAACAAGCTTACGTGTAAACACCGCAGCGTCAGGATTTAAGCGAGAGAACGCGACTGTTGTTAATTTAAAAGCTTTATGAATTCTTCTTTCGTGATTCCGACTTGAGCCATTATTTTTAATAACGTGGTTGGAGCTATGGTTTCGTGCCGTGGTACTACTGTGAACCGGTGTTCCGGCCCCTCTAGGATCAGGTGGCTTCCTCTCTGCCTAACCACTTTAAACCCTTTCTTGCTTAATGCCTTAACTACGTCTCTCCAAGAGAGAATTGGAAGCTTACTCAATTGCTACCTCTACCGTCTTTTTCCCCTTCGCCACTCTTTCCTCCAAATGCTCCAAAGCCAGTTCGATAGCCTCTTTCACGTTTCTTATAGCCTCCTCCTCAGTTGCACCCTGCGATATCGCCTGAGGAATCTCGAGGCACTGAGCCACGTACAGGCCCGTTTCCTCATCCTTCTCCAGGGCGACGGTAAAGGTCTTCATGCGAGGAAAAAGGCTGAAAGGCATTATTAAGCTTTATGATACGTTGCTACTTCAAATACTGCGTCGGAACACTTTACGATGCTTATGCCATGCGCATCGGTGGACCAAGCGAGACCGTAGGTCACATGGCGGTTGCACGCGCTCGCTACAATCATTCACCGAGACTAATTATATAAGCGTCAAGGGTCGGGTAGGTCCCTGCCGGGGTCTGTAGCGCACGCTAACAGCCTACCCGGATAGAAGTGAAGCATTAGAACTCATAATAATCTGTAGCGCGCGCTATCTCTGCCAAGGAGTATAGCAAGCTGTACAGAAAAATTTAGAAAGCGAATTCTCGTGAGAGCACGCGCTATTTTAAAAAGTCGGTTAATTCAGGAAAAATATACCACCGGCATTATTCTGAAACTGCTTAATTCAAACTGTTTTATTTTTATCTTATCTCCAGCACGCTACCTACCTGCTTATCATCACTACTTCATTCTTCAAGTCGGTGAAATGCTTGTCTCCCGTAACTACCTTAGCATTTGCTCTTCGTGCTGTTGCCAATATTATCGAATCAGCTAAACCCCAATTGCTCACTTTGTTCTTTCTCTCGACATCTATCTCGCCTGAGAGCTCCGCAATATCGCGCGACAGGTCTATGATCTCCGTAATGGTTCCAATGAACTCTAGCTTTGCCCTCCTGCCTTCAACCGTTTCCACTCCCCTTTCAATTTCCTTAAGCAGTTTTCTGCTCAGCTCTGCGATTACTACTGACGGGGTTGCTGAATCCTCCTCCTCGATATAGTGCTTCGCCGCCTCCCCTGGCTTCGAGCCTCTGAAGTACTCTATCCAAGCATATGCGTCAATCACATACTCATAGCTCATGAAATTCTGCTTCCTCCTCTTCCTTAAACCGGGAAAGCTTAGGGTTCGAACCAAACATAGAAGCAGGGATTTCCATCTTTTCAGCTAAGAGCTTTTGCAGGACTTCATCGTAGCTTTTCGCAAACAGCTTCTTCTTTAAAGCATCTAGGAGTTGCCTGGTTCTTCTACTGACTTGAATAGTAGTAGTCATAATTATAGTTATAGCTATAACCCATACTTATATTTTTCTCTCCTGGGACTGGTGCAGAACCTGTCAAAAGCACCACAAACCATCTATGTATGGTTTAGCTCAGCCTTTCTTCTATAACAAGGCAGGGATTTGACACGAGTTTGTTTTCCGATCATTATCCGCTTAAACGAAGGCGTTTGATTGGAAGTAGGCTGAGCGTCTAAAAAGCAGCCCCCAAGATTCCGACTACTATTGCGACTACACCGATTAGTGCTGAAACCCTCTTAGTCATTGACAAGCCTCGTTAAATCCTTCCCTATAAGGGGGTACGCTGGGTAAAATAGCGCGCGCTATACTATCTTGGGAAGCCCCACCCTTTAACGAACCTTTTTATTAGCTTAGGAGTTATGTTTTTAAGTCTCTGAAGAAATCAGTAATGCGAGATGGGGAGAGCGACTCTGGAGCAGGTTTACCGTGAGATCCGGCTTCTTAGGGGGATTTGAACCGTTTGGAGAAGATGCTTATCCCCGAGGCAGAGCCTGAGGAAGATGAGGTAAGGGCAGTAAGAAGGGGCAGGAAAGAATTCCGGGAAAAGCGATGTGTCGAATGGAGCAAAATCAGGAAAAAGATTTAACTTGGCTTTTAAAATCGTCTTAACGCATCAAGCACTCAAAAGCTTCGAAAAGCTCCCCCTAAAGGTAAAAAACGCGTTTCAGAGGCCTTAGACGCTCTGGTTCAAACACCGGTTCCGTTCAGAAGCTTCGACGTTAACAAACTTAAAGGCTTTAGAAACACCTATAGAATAAGGATAGGCGACTGGAGAATAATCTATGAATATGATTCGAAAGCAAGAGTAATAATCGTCCATGACATACTGACAAGGAAGAAAGCATACTGATTTTCAATATTTCAAGCAGTGGATTCTTCAGTCTACCCTGAGTAAGAGTATCTCTTGGCTATGACCTGCTTTCCTTTCCATATCTTTAGCTGTATGACATGTTCAGGTGTTACAAAGAATCAGCCCTTGGCTAATTATTGCTAGGCTAAGTACAGGTAAGTCAGACAATTCCTATGAGAAAAGAATTTAAAGGCTAGGACCCTATTTAGGGTAACGAGCTGCTATGTCGATTCCGCGCGCTAAAATATACGAAGTAAAAGCAAGAAGCGTAATGCATAAAACCAAAATTCTTGGTGCGGATTGGGGTATAAACTATTATCGTGGTTGTACCCATGGGTGCATTTAGCGCGCGCGCTATCCTTCAGCAGGCGAAGGGCAATTTCACTTAACGTCCTGCGTATAAAAGAAGTTGCCGAAGGCAATTTGGGCGAAGCGCGCGTTACCTAGTCAAGGGCTTTCTCAAGCATAATCCTTTGCTCAATAGATGCAATCAGCTTACGTGTAAACACTGCAACATCAGGATTGATTGAGACTGAGTCGATGCTGTATCTAACTAGGAACTCGTTAAACTCCCGATGGATATTTGGGGGCTACTTAAACAGCTCTAGGAAGTCCTCCTTAAGCAATTCTGATTTTGAATTCATAGCTGCTTCTACCCTCCAGCGCCCTTACTATCTTCGGGATAAGCATCTTCCACCTCTCGCCATTCATTGTGAAACGGGAAACTTAGCTCGGAAGAGGCGCAGAGCGGGCTCTATGAAATGGGTGAAGAATCAAGGTGCGAAGAGCCGATAAAGTTTATATAGTAAGAAAAAGGTTACACATTGAAGATGGAGTTTACAGTAATCATAGAGAGGGATGAAGACGGTTATTATGTGGCAGAGGTCCCTGATCTAAAAGGTTGCTACACTCAGGGAAAGACATTGGAAGAAGTTATGAGGAACATTAGAGAAGTTATAGAACTTTGTTTAGAAGCTGAAAAAGGAAAAGAGTTTCCAAAGAAAGAACTAATAGGAGTTCAAAAGATAGAGATCGAGTAAAATACTGTCTTCATCAAGCGGGGGAATCTTTTATGAGGCTTGTTCCGGTTTCCGGCGAAGAATTAGTGAAAATCCTCTATAAGAAAGGTTTCATAATAAAAAGGAGGAAGGGAAGCCATGTTCAACTGGAGGATGCTGAAGGAAGAAGAGTAACAGTGCCAATACACCCGGGAAGAGTTATTGGAAGAGGGCTGTTGAGAAAAATATTGAGAGACGCAGAGATATCTATAGAAGAATATGAAAGGCTTAGACAAGGAAATACTGTGACTTAAGGAGTAGAAGAGCTTATTCGATCTTCCGAGGTAGCCTAACCTTTATAGCGCGCGCTTCTATACGGGTATTCTCTATGTCTGAGTATGATGTGGCTACCAGTCTGATGGTCCACTTCATAGCCGATCTTGGACAGGGCCTTTACAACTTCTAGGCCGGAAACAACGGGAAGCTTAGACATGAATCTCCACAAGCTCTTCCTCTATCGATGGAGGTATCGGCTCACCGTGTTTCTTCAGGCTTTCCAAGTAGCCTCGAATAGCATCCTTTATGTTTTCAATGGCTTCTTCCCTAGTCTTCCCCTGAGAAATACAGCCAGGCAACTCGGGAACCTGGGCCACGTAGAAACCATCTTCATCCCGCTCCAGCAGTACTCTAAACTTCATGGAATAAGGTCTAGGGAACAAAATATTTAAGCATTACCAAAAAGACCTCCGGCGCGTGCTGGAGGATGCAGTACCCGATGACAGTAGGCCGGAAAACTAAGAGTAATAAAATTTGGTAATCTCAATGCTAAAAAAGCATTTGACGGGGTAAAACTTATATTTTTGGGTTAAAAATTGAAAAATGGGTAAATGGCAATAGTAAGGGTTGATGAAAGGGGGCGGATGACTATCCCGAGGGAAATGGGTATTAGAGATACAAGAGCAGTAGTGATACCTGCAGGAAACTTCTTCATCACAATACCGCTTCCAAAAGCACCTCGGGAAGAGGCTGAAGGATGGATGGCTACTGTAAAGGACAGGAGGCAGTTGAAGAAGCTGGCTGAGAGCGCTGCCAAGAGAGATGCTGTAAAACGTGTAAAAAGGAGGGGGCAACTTTGATGGTGGAAACCGATATACTTTACGCCTATGTGAAGAAAGAAGACTGGTTAAAGAAAGTTGCTAGAAGCCTAATATTGAAAATTGAAAAAGGCGAGTTCGAAAAGGTATATGCATCGAGGGAGGCTCTCCATGAAATGTATTATGTGTCTAGAGAGGAAGGAGTCTCAGTAGACGAGTATATTTCCAGAGTGGTAGCACTAACCAATATAAAGAACTTAGTATTCTTAGAGACAACACATGAAATCGACCTTCTAGCGTTAACTCTGATGAAGCAATACGGCTTAGAATCGATTTTCGACGCTTACTATGCTGCAACTGCATTAAACCAGGTTCCAGACCACTCGATAATATCTACTGACACTGTTTTCGACAGGATACCTGGAATAACGAGAATCGATCCGCGTGAAATATAGGGTGCAAGTGTGCATGTGGAATTTTTCACTCCTTTTTAATTTTCTTTTAAAGAGGCTAGACCCTCGTCTTCCTTGACTTTAATTCGAGTATGCTGTTGAGCCAATCAAGATAATCTGGGTTTCCCATGGTTATTGGGACAACTATTATCTCAGGAATATCGTATGGATGATTATCTTTAATAGTCTTCTCAAGCTCGTTGTAAAGGCTTTTAGCGTGCGCACAACTCTAACAACAGACGATAAAGGAGAGATAGATGTATATCTCTCTAACTATGGTTCTAGCGCGCGCGACTAATTGGAGATTTTCGTAAGAAAGGGCTTTACACTTGCATAGCTAGAGACATAAGAGATCCGGAAAACACTAGGCTGATTCAGGAGATAATTAAAATCCAGCACAATGTAAGGTCTAACTTGAAGAAATATAGCCTAGGCTTGATAAGGATAATACATGAGCATGTGTTAATCTGGAGGAAGGAGTCTGTTTAAGATCAGGCTTTAAACTATTTTCTTGGCAGCTTCTATAGCCCTCTCCCTCTGCTTTCTACTAACGTAAAGGCCTTGACTTATGCAAGCGTCTAGAATTCGAACGTACTCGTCGACTGATTTTAAGTAGTTGCTTCTCAGCGCATCGTGAAGAATTTCCGTAAACCATCTTGTCTTCACACCCAGCTTCTTCGCGACTTCAATAGCCTGCTTATCGTTAGCAAGGAATATTTCTCCCAGCTCCTTTGCTAAGGCTATAGAGTAGGCTTCTCCAAGACCTAGGCCTCCCTCAATAAGGCTTTCCACAAGCTCGATTGAATGCTTTTCCTTAGGGTCTTGAAGAATAATCCATTCTTTTCTGGCTTGGGAGATTAGAGAGAAATCTTCATCGCTGAGAAAACCCCGTTTATAAAGGTGAACGATGTCCTGCCAAACTGGTGAGCAAACCCTTACCGATCCATAAACATTCTTAAGAAGATCCAGCCTTCTTATTTTCGCAAGGTAGATTATAGGGCTTGTGTTGGAAAGCGTCAAACCTTATCTAATCATCTGGTCCCCTTACTGGGATCCTTGCCCTAGCCCTTATGTAGTCAAACTCTGTAACTGGTAAGCCGGCTATTTCAGCAGCCCTGCCTATGGATACTCTACCTTCCATGTAGAGCTCTAAGCCCAGTTTAATCCTGTTCGGAAGCGAGTTAACGTAATCCCAGTCTATGGGCACAAGTAAATCATCCTCGGTAAACCAGTACTTCTTTGTCTTTAACGCCTCCTGAGACATGCAGTTCAATGATTAAATACTATCCTCTCTTTAAATACTTTTTCCATATGCGCAAAATCTAGAAGGAAAGAAGAGCTGTATTATAACATGACTGATAAAACTCATAATTGTGAAATACTGGGTCTGCACAACATGCGGAAGATTAACTCCAGCCGTATCAGGATTCTGCACTTACTGTAAAGCTCCTTTGCCTAGCTTCATGAATTCTCCAGATCAAAACAATAACGGAATATTCCTAGGCTTTAATCAAGATAATAAGTTTTTCCTACCGTTAGAATTCCTCCCTTACCATTTTGCTTTCTACGGCGTTACGGGAAGCGGGAAGACGAGGCTTGCCATGAAATTAGCGATAGAGGCTGAGAAAGTTGGCTTAAAGCTTCTCATACTTGATTAAAGCTTTACATTATGAGTACAGTGGAGAGGTTCAACCATACATTTGGTGCCCTGAGACTGAAGCCATGTGGAAGGAGATAAAATGTGGAGGAGGTTGGCCTTCTGGAGGAAATGAAGGAGATTGGTGCAAAGTCTGGTGGCTAGATTGGACAGGCTGGAAATGGAGGCAAGGAGTTTGGGATCCTGATCAAGGCTATTGCATAATAACAAGCGGGCAAGCTCCTAATAATGGTTGTACTGATGATAGAAGGGAAAGCACAGCTAGCGGAATAGCTGACCTTTGTCCAGGAAATACAGCAGGAGATGGAAAGTGTGAGCAAGCATGCGGAGCAGATGCAAGCTGTGATGAAAAAGATACTGGCGATACATGCGGAACAAACGGAAGATGTGCAAGCTATTGCTTGTGCTGCGAAGGAAGCGATAGCGATGGAGGTAAAGTCTACACAGTGAAAGGAACCACTTCTGGATATTATCAAGGGAGTTGCCAGAGCTTCAATGATACTTGCGTCTGGGAGCTTGGAAAACTATACTTGCAAGAATACTTCATTTCTGACAGGAGGATAAATTCTGAACTTTATGACTGCAGCCAGAGGACTGATGGGTCGATAAGATGCATAGATGGAAAATGTGGTTGCATGTACGATTCAGACTGTCCTTCTATAGCAGGAAGAAAAGGAACATGTGTGAATAATATTTGTCAATGGGGTCCTTGCAAAGAAAATTCTGATTGCGATCCTGGATATTGTTGTGAAGCAAAGGTTGGTTCTATCACTATCAACCCGCCATACGGCTGTGTTTCTCAAGGAACGATAAAAGATAATAAGTACCTATGTGACCCTCCTGAATGGAATGGTGCTTCAAAACAAACTATTTTTGGTTTGTTATTCTCCTATTTCAAGATTTTAATCCAAAAAATTATGGGTTAATCCTTTCCCATTTCCCATCAGGCCTTGTAAGTTGAAGCTCTAATGCATACTTTCCTTCTACATGGTCTTTTATCAAAGGCTCAGCATACTGCCACCATCCAAACATGTAAGGCAAAGTTGTTTTTCCGTACTGAGAAATTTTTTCATGAAGCTGAGGAGAAATTATCACGTAAGGCTCGCTATGATAACCACCACTGTTTGGGTATTTATCAGTTAAAACAAGAGCAGCCCTTCCGAAAACTCTAGCAATTAGCACAGAATAGTATGGGCAAGTTTGTCCTTCCATAGGAACTACTGCTTCAAGTCGCCATGGAATAAACCCTCTTGATAGTGCCCTTGGATAACCTTGGATGAAAACAGCAACTTCATCCTCTTTCATTAAACCATCAAAAGAAACAATTATATGATCCTTTTCTACCGTATTGCCAAAAAGTTTTTTATAAGCTGCATCTGAATTTGGCCACTCACCATAAGCAGGATGCCCTCTAACCACTTCATCTATCGCAAGCAAATACCTAAGAGTTTTCTCCCTGAAATCTTTTTTACTCATTTCATCCAGCCATTGCTGTGGAGTCTTTCCATCAATACTTGAGTCTGGCGACACATTCCTCCAACCTATTTCCAGGCTAGGTGTTATTTTACCGTTAATGATGTTGTGCCACCCGCTTACAATATCAATCTCAAATAGATCTATAGGAAGAAGCCTTTGCCTCCTGTACCATGCTTCTATTTTTCCATCAGGTATATTCAAATCATACTCAGCTTCTCCACTATCAAGCTTATCCACAACATATTTTACAGCCTTTTCCACAACGCTCCAAAACTTTGCTTCATCTTGAGAAGCCATTCCAGTTCCATAGCCAACATCATCAACTTGTATAGCTCCTTCCCTCCATTCCTTCGGATATTTCAAAATATTCTCAACATGCTTCGCTAGCCTTAACATGTTAGCATGCTTTCTTGCATTATCAAAATCCTTGTTAACCCCATCGTTTTCACCAAGCTTCCTCACGCTTGCTGAAAGAGAATCATTTCCAATCTCATTTATCAGCTTAGAATAACTTCCAAAGTAAGAAGTAGCATTGTTCAAAGCATATATCTGCGAAAACTTTTGAACTTCTCTGCCAAGATTCTGGTAAATCTTCAAAGCCTCTAAGAACAATTCATTTCTGTCTAAATTTATCCTAGGGTCTCTCTGAAACTGGTCATAAACGATTTTAACTAGGCTTGAGTTAGCAGAGTAAGCTGGTAAAACTTCTTCATAATTCTTAGCAAACTGGGAAAAATCTTTAAGAAAGTTCAAACCATCATACTCATTACTATTAGCGAAATAAAGGTAATCCAAGCTATCTTTCAGATTGCCAAAAGTTTTCAAGCTCTCTTCAGCCAAAGCTCTATCATTAGCCCAAGACTTAGCAAAGCTTACCCAAGTAGAATTACCATTCTGCTTAGGATATTTAGCTATGAACTCTTCAGCCTGCTCATCGCTAAGACCAGCATCCCTGTAGGGTCTTCTAGCCTGCTCACCCAGATAATGGTTGTAGAGGAAAACCCCAGTGGCACCGGCAGTAAACAGGATGAGAACGATGCCTATTTCAAGCATCCTCCGCAACTCTAACAGGAATAGTCTTCACTCAGGCTTATTAGCTTTAACAGTAAGAGCCGGGGAAAATTAAATAGAATTGAGAAAAGCGGGTTTTGAAAAAAATTACTCTTCGTCTGGATCGGGCAGGTCCCAGTCGGGGTCAGTTTTGACTTGACCTAAAGCTTTCTCAAGCATGATGCGTTGTTCAATTGATGCAACCAGCTTGCGTGTGAATACCGCGGCATCAGGATTGATTGAGACAGAGTCGATTCCAGCTCTGACAAGGAACTCTGTAAACTCAGGATATATTAGGATGCTTATTTTAACATTTGAGGAGTCTTCACCAGGAATTCCAAGATGCATGTTTCCTACTTGGGAAAAGGTTAAAATTAAGAATTCCGTGTCTTGATTGAAGAGGCTCGGTTAGGATGAGGAGAAATTTGAAAAGAGTCGAGGAAATGAAGGACAAGTTAGAGAGGTTGAAGCCCGTGTTAAGGGAAAGGTTTAGGGTGAAGACTATTGGGGTTTTCGGCTCCTATATTAGGGGGGAGGAGAGGGAGGATAGTGACCTTGATATTCTAGTCGAGTTTGAGGAAGATGCTGAATTAAGCCTCCTAGATTTCATTGGCTTAGAGAATTATTTAAGTGAAGAATTAGGCGTCAAAGTGGACTTGGTGGAGAAAAACACGCTTAAACCCAGAATTGGAAAGCACATACTGGAGGAAGTAGAATACTTATGAAAAGAGAATTTCTAGATTATGTTGACGATATAATTGGAGCTATGAATGATGCTATGGGCTTCGTGGAAGGAATGAGTTATGACGAGTTTGCAAGGGATAAGAAGACTATCTACGCGGTTGTGAGAGCAGTAGAAATCATTGGAGAGGCTGTTAAAAAGATACCGGATTCTATTAAAAAGAAATACCCTGAAATACCTTGGCGGGAAATGGCTGGGATGAGGGATAAATTAATCCATGAATACTTCGGCGTCAATTTGCAAAGGGTCTGGAGAACAGTCAGAGAAGACATGCCTGCCTTAAAACCTTTATTTGAGAAAATATTGAAAGATTTAGAGTAAGAAGTTCTATTCGTCAGAGTTGCTCATAAGGGCTTTCTCAAGCATTATGCGTTGCTCAATAGAAGTAACAAGCTTTCTAGTGAACACCGCAGCATCAGGATTAATAGACACGGAGTCGATGCCTGCTCTAACAAGGAACTCAGTGAACTCAGAGTAAACACTTGGGAGCTACTTAAACAGCTCAGGGAAGTCTTCCTTGAGGAACTCTATTTTTTCAAGCGGAAACTTATAGAGTCTGGAGTGCTTATCTACTATTATCTTACCACCTTCGATTTTTTCTTTCAAAATCTCGCGCTCAACCACCTTTTCGCTTTCTATTACTTTCGTTCTGACCTTTTCAGTGACAAGCTTGTAGTCAGCTAACCTAAGCTTGTAGCCGTCCAGATTATAGACCTTGTGTCTAGGATCCTTTAACGATTCTATCAATTCATCTCGCACGAAATCCTCGTATTTCTTGTCGAATTCCCGGTCTCTCTTCAACGGCCACTTGCAGATAACCCGGGACCAAATTCTTTCTCTAAACGGATCATCTCTAAATAGCTTCGTTTCCTCATAACATTTCCTCCTTTCCTCGCTCGGAAACCATTCAGTCTTCATCCTCTTTAAATGTTCCGTTAATGCTTCAATCCTCTTTAGGACCTCGTTGATTATCTGCTCATCATTCATTCCGACTATATCGAACTTAAGACTAACTTCAAGTTCTGAGAAGTCGCATTTCGCCTCCCGTTGACTTACGTTCCATCTTTCTAGCGAGCTTCGTAGGGACTTCAAAAAGACCTCGATATCCTTTATCACGGCTGGCATTATCCTAGCAGCCTTCATCCTGTCCTCCCTCTCCGAAAGCATCACTGTCATTGAGTCTTCATTTGAAAAAAGGAGGAGCAACGGCCATAACGCATAGTAATACTTGCAGAGAAAATGAAGGTCAAAACCCTCCATCTCTATTTCTATTTGATCCCTTGAGATTGTTACTGTCTCAACTGAGATAGGATATGGATCTATCCAATCATCAGGCCATTTTATAAACCTCTTTCCCTCAAAGTATACGTCGTTTATATCTGCCTGTGTATATGTATACATTAGGCCCTGTCCTTTGAAATAATCCCTGTTAGGCCTCCGACAGATCCAAAAATCCCTGCGAGACACCACACCAAATTCGCATCCATACCTTTCACTCAATTCTTTCGCAAGCCTGTTTGCCAAGAGCTCCCTTCTTTCAGCATCCATGTCCACTTAACCCCCGCTAAGTTCAATTGTCTCCCAGACTATTTTAACTTGATTATCTGTAATGCCGATTGCAAATGCATAACCGTATTTCGGGAGTTCTAAATTTATTCCAGTATACTCATTAAGCTTACTCCTAAGATCGCTGTTAAGGTAATTATATCTATCTTTGAGGTCTCTCTTAGCTTCGCTTAGACGTACGCTTAAGTCCTCTCCAGCAAAGGCTGACTTCCACTCGCTTATCCATGGAATTATGATCTTCTTGTTTCTTTCATTCTTAATCATGGTAAAGGCATCGGCATAGTATTCGCTCAGAATGCGACCACTTCTTTCATCTATCTTGACTATATTCTGGCCACTTCTGTCTATTATGATTTCGCCCTCTATTCCAAAATAACTCTTGTATTTCTTTAAAAGAACCTCATTACTGAGTTCACACCCTGCTATACCTTTAGCATGGTCTCCGAAGCCGTGGGCAGCATCATTATACCATGTCAAGTATTCTCTAATGTTCTTCACTACCCTCATCGTCATGCTGCCTTTAGTCGCATCGCCTTCGAATTGTGGCTCTGAGAAGTAATCTTTGCTGAGAAATTCCTTCATGATGTTCTCGAGAAGCTCGCCGGGAAGCACCTTGTAATAAGTGAGTTCTCCTGAAGCCCACTTGACACGGGCAGTCTGATCGTAATCTGTCAACTCGAAAGTTATTTGGAGAACCTTGCCGTCTCCCGTGTCCGAGGCCTGGAATTTCGTAACGTTTTCTTTTAAGGATGTTGTTTTAGAAATAGTTGATTCTGTGGGAAAAGGAGGCAACTTTCTTTGAAATGGAGAACAATATGTTGCTAGAAACCCGATTCTTTTTTGAGGGAAATAGATTTTTGAGACTATTAGGAACCATTTACCTCGCTCTGTAAGTTGATATGTCTTCTCAACTCCTCGTTTTTTTCTCAGGTGGTTCAACTTTTAACAAGTTATGTTTAGCGAGTTCATCAACATAGGCAATGATTCGTGTTCTGGACAAACTTACTCCCCTTTTCTCAACCATTTCACAGAGTTCAGTCTGGGATAGAGATTCCTCTTTATCCAGAATATCTATAATGATCCTGTTTATAGGCTCACCGTCCAGTGTAAGCTCTTTCATTTTCTCCTCAATAATTTTGGGGCACCCTAGGTTATCTAACTTTATTGATTTTAGAGTTGCCGGTAAGTAATCCATAGGTTGAGTTAGCCAGGCAATGAACGAATAGCCTACGATAAAAGTTACGATGAGGAGTAGCAGACGAGAAAAGGGGTCTGTTTGGAATATAAGAGGAATTATACAAATCGCTATAGCTAGCAGGCGTGAGAAAAGATCAACTAGGATGCTTTTCGCTTGTCGTAACATTAGCTATTTTATTCTTTATGCACAAATATAAGTAGGTTTAAAGTGGATTAAAAGTAGGTTTAAACGGAAAGAGTAAAATAATTTGGGTGAAATAGTGGCTTCCGAGGTGATGGATGAATGCCGTCTCTAAGAACAATGATCATTATCTTAGTATCACTACTAATAGTAATCATAGCAACACTTATTGTGAACAACCCTTGGAAACCTCCTGTAGAAAAGCCTGCTGAATTGCATATTGACCTTGATTTTCCACCTCTACTTCCCGGAAGCCCTGTAAGGTACATGTCAATATAAACAATACTGGTGGAGATGCGAGGAACATTGTTTTGATGTTTAATTCCACAGCATTATCGCAAGTAAGCGATAAATTCGATCTACGTGGCGGGCAGTCTACCAGCATTGAGGTTACAATTAATGCTAATGAAATAAAGAATGATTATTATGATGTTAACATCAGTTGGAAGTATGAGGATTCAAATGGTTCTCATACTGAAGGGCCAATTATCAAGAGAGTTTACATACTGCCGTTAGTCCAGCTCGTTGATATTAGATGGGAACCGACAGGTTTGTTTGGTCTTATTCCAAAAAATGAGATTAAGAGGACTGATGAGACAAAACTCTATTTCAGAGTTGAAAGTAAGAGCGAGGCTACCGTATATTCTAACCTGTATTGCAAAGCTAACTTTACAATAAGCGAAGCCATGTTGAATATAGCTATAGAACCTTCTCTAATTAATATTGAAACAATAGGTCCTCGAGGAAAAAGCAGAGAATACAATTTCACAATTAAAACAAGAAATACTCCTCCAGGAACCTATGAAATAACTGTTTTCTTGTATTCTTCAGAATACGTGGTTACGAAACAGACCTTGGAGCTGAAGGTTGCTCCAGATTAAAGACGCATCCTTGGGAAAAATGGAAAGGAGGTGATAAATAACGGAAATTCGGTTTAGCTTCTGGGCATATGGTATACTCGCTATCGCTGCACTCTGCATAATTCTCTATTTCTTTTCTACTATAGGGGGTCACCCGGAAATCGGTTTTAATCTCCGAAACATCGCGGTTTTAATAATCGGTGCGTCTATCCTCTACATGTTTATAAAACCATTATTACAGAAATTGTAGAAGTAAAATCCATTTGAGAGCACGTTCGCTAACTCCAATGATGGCCAATGAAGAATTCAAGTAGTATATGCTCCTTCACCGGCCTTATTAACGCCCCTTTCAGCAAAGCAAGGATTCCTTAAGCATTTGAGATAGGTTTGAATTGGGTTCAATATTCTGGCTTTGATAAAGTATTGTTTCTAATATTTTACGGGTTTCCTCTAAGACTCCAAGAGTTATTTGCTCATCGTGAATCTTATTTATTCCCAGTGAGGTGATTCTGCTATAGGTTTTTCCTCTCAAGAAAGGAGTATGGGAATGTGCATCTCTGATAGTAAATATCTTTTTGCATTTTTGTTTAGTCTCTGAATCAATTAAACCATGTTCTTCAGCTATTTTCAGAAGCTCCTTTCTTTCAGTGAGAAAAGGTGGGAAACCAGTTTTTGTTTTATCAAATTGTTCAACATGTTCCTTCTTAAGCGGATGAGATACTGCAATAATGTATAAAGCAGTCTCTAACGCACAAGCACAGTAAATAACGCAGGCTCCGTATAGCCTTGCAGCAAAGGATACTTTAGCACATTGAAGAAAGAATCGAGTTAGATTCTCTACCACCATTTTTAAGCCATTAAACCACTTTTCTTTCTAGTTATAAAGATATAACGGAAACTCTTCCCGTACGATAGCAAACACCCCGAGACACGTTCAACCATTTTTATATAAGATGACTATATTAACACTATTGATTAAACACTCTCTTCTTCCTCTTCGATCACTCAGGCCATAAGCTGTTTTAATGGCCATTTCTTCGGCTAGCGAAGCACATAGCTTAGCATGCTACCTGAAGGGCTATAGCCACTTGCTAAGTGGAGAAATTCCTTCATCCTCCTTCCTTCCTTTATTAGGAACCTTTATTCTTATCGCTTCTTCCCCACCTATTGCTTCTGGGGCTGCCTCCTCCGTTCTTGAAAGCCTCCTCTCCATCATTGCCTTTGCTAAAACCTTTGCCTCATTAGCTAATTTCTTTGGGAGACCCAGAATTCTTGCAACCTAGCGCGCGCGAGCCTTCCGAACCTCCTATGCACTTTCCAGCTCGGCGTTTGCGATCACCTACTTCTTACTATGCAGCACCCATTATATATCTTCTTCCTCTTCTTCGACTCTGCCTTCAGTCATTAGTTCCCTTAGTTGCTCAATCTCGTTGACCAGTGATTTGTAAAGCTTGTCGAGAAGATCATTTTCATCGCCTTCGTAACCTAAGAACCTTAACCAAGCTTTATCAATCGCCTGTCTAACAGGGTGTTTGCCCCTAAGTTGTTCAAGGATGCTGGGGACCTTTGTTTTCTTAAAGGTTTCAAACACCTTTAAAAGTTGCTGAGCCTCGCTATCCGTCATCTTTGAGAAATCTGGTGTGAATATTTGATCCAGCATGTAGTCATGAATCTTCATCTATGCCCCTCTGGTTTCAGTCCTTTGAATAAGGATTTGAAGCAGGCTTAACGAGCTGTTTAGCCATAATGTTAAGAGTTTAGCATTCCTACCAGTAATCTTACGTACGCACCACATATCTACACCTACAACAGGCTTATCTGAATAGAAAGCGAGTAAAGACGTTCCTGGAGCGGACAGATCGAATCGCCTAGCTAGTAAAACGTGACACATTCTACCGTTAAATCTCTCCCTCCAGCTTTCTACCACCGGCCTCTTGAACCTATTAAGTTCTTTGCTAGATAAAGTGGCTTTAGCCATTTCTCTAACATCGTCAAACCAGGAGAGGATAAGGTAATCAGATATGTTACCTAACATCTAATACATTAACATAGGAGATCCTTCTAAGCCCACGACTCAGAACGTTTAGAGGAATCTTGATTTTCCAATCGAGAGTCCCATGTCTAGCTACTAGATTCTCTTTCTCAACTTTTTCAACGATCCAAACATCAATTTTCTTTTGAGCCCTCAACTCATCGTACATTATAAACCCATGAAAGTCATCAAACTTATAGTGCCTAAGATCCGATTCCTGTGCCTCTATGACCGATGATAACCGTACTAATTTATTAGACTTTAGTAATTCATCCATTAAATCATTAGGCTTGGATCACTTACAGCTATATGTTTGAACCAGTTTTCTACGTCCCTAAAGAGCTTAGCGTGCACTAGGAAGAGCCTAAGGAGCCCCAGTAGCAGGTTTTATCATGTTATAGAAACAGGTTTGTTGAAAGCTTAAATCCAGGTACAGGAGTGTCTACTCGGTCATGAGCGAGGTTCAACTGGTTGTTGCCGAGGCTAGGCCTAGGGACGTGGGTAGGAGAATAGTGAGAATAGGCAGGAGGGAGATGGCTCAGCTTAAGGCTGAGACGGGAGATGTTGTTGAAATCCTAGGTAGGAAGTCTGCTTCAGCAGTAGTCTGGCCGGGCTACGCTGAGGATGAGGACCGTAAGATAGTTAGGATGGACGGCCTGATTAGAAAAAGTGCGGGTGTTGCAATAGGGGACTACGTGAAAATCAGGAAGGTGGATAAGGTTGAGAACGCTAGCGAAGTCGTGTTAGCCCCAATGGGTGCACGAATATCAAGTGTGGACGAGGATTTCCTGGACTACGTTAAGGATAAGCTGATAGACACTCCACTCACAGAGGGAGATATTGTTGCGATACCTGTTTTCGGAGGACAGGCTCTCGGTCTTACAACAGTCAGGGTTAAGCCGAGAGGATTCGTAAAAGTCACGGCCGATACAAGGATTCAGATAGTAAGCGAGGAGGCTGCTGAAAAACTTGCAATCCCAAGGGTTACTTACGAGGATATTGGCGGGCTGCACGAGGAGATTCAGCGAATAAGGGAGATGGTTGAGCTTCCGCTTAGACATCCTGAGCTTTTCCAGAGGCTGGGAATTGAGCCGCCTAAAGGTGTGCTTCTTCACGGTCCTCCCGGCACGGGTAAAACGCTCTTGGCTAAGGCGGTTGCAAACGAGTCTGACGCTAACTTCCTTTCCATAAACGGCCCAGAGATAATGAGCAAGTTCTACGGAGAGTCTGAGGAGAGGCTTAGGAGGGTTTTCCAGGAGGCTCAGGAGAAGGCTCCCAGCATAATCTTCATAGACGAGATAGACGCTATAGCGCCGAAGAGGGAGGAGGTTGGCGGCGAGGTTGAGAGAAGAGTCGTTGCTCAACTTCTTGCCCTCATGGATGGTTTAAAGGCTAGGGGTGACGTTATAGTCATAGGTGCGACGAATGTTCCCAACATGATTGACCCTGCTCTACGCAGGCCCGGGAGATTCGACAGGGAGATAGAGATAGGCGTGCCAGATAAGCAGGGGAGGCTTGAAATACTTCAGATACATACTAGGTCGATGCCGCTTGACAAGGATGTTGACTTGAAGAAGCTGGCTGAAATAACGCACGGCTATACTGGTGCAGACCTGGCTGCACTATGCAGGGAGGCTGCGATGAAGGCTTTGAGAAGATACTTGCCTGAGATAAAGCTGGATGAGAAGATTCCGCCATCAGTCCTGGAGAAAATGGTTGTTAAGGCTGAGGACTTCATGAACGCGTTTAAAGAGATAACTCCGACCGCGATGAGAGAAGTGTACGTTGAGGTTCCCACAGTCAGGTGGAGCGATGTCGGGGGTCTTGAAGAGATTAAGAGGAGGCTGAGGGAGACTGTCGAGCTCCCGATAAAAGCTCCGGAGAAGTTTGAAAAACTAGGCATAACTCCTCCTAAAGCGATACTTCTCTACGGTCCACCGGGATGCGGGAAGACGCTTCTAGCTAGAGCAGTGGCGACTGAGAGCGAGGCCAACTTCATAAGCATTAAGGGCCCAGAGGTCTTCTCGAAATGGGTTGGAGAGTCTGAGAAAGCAATAAGGGAAGTTTTCAGAAAGGCTAGGCTCGCCTCCCCATCCATAATCTTCCTGGACGAGGTTGACGCGATCGCTCCGAGAAGGGGCATGAGCATGGCTGACAGCGGCGTCACGGAGAGGGTTGTAAGCCAGCTGCTCACCGAGATGGATGGGCTAACTCCTATTGAGAGGATCGTCATAATAGGGGCTACTAACAGGCCTGAGCTTCTCGACCCAGCGATAATGAGGCCGGGAAGGTTTGAGGTAGTGCTTTACGTTCCCCCGCCGGATGAGGCTTCAAGGCTCCAGATACTCAAGATTCACACGAGGAGAATGCCATTGGAGGGTGTTAGCCTGGAGGAGATTGCTAAGAGGACTGAGGGCTACTCCGGGGCTGACCTGGAGGCGCTTTGCAGGGAGGCTGGCCTCAACGCTTTAAGAAGAGATGCTGACAAGGTGACTTGGGAGGATTTTGAAAAGGCTCTTCAAACCGTTAAACCCAGTTTGAAAGAGGAAATGCTGGCTAAATATAAAAAGTTCGGCGAGAAGGAGGAGTTTTTTCTCGTCTAAGCTGAAAGAATAGCTTCATCTCCCCTTAGTTTTTCCGTCGCAAGTGTTTTTCACGTCTGAGAAGGATGTTTTTCATTATTCCGGCTTCTTTTTGATGTTTTTAACTATCTCATCTAAATCGAGAGCATGTGAGCTCAAAATCCAGATTATATGGGTGTGTCTGCTTCCTACGTGTTTTCTTCCACTGATAAGACGGTGGAATGCACAGATGTATGTACTACCGGCTTTTAAACTTCTTTTTCAACTTCGATTTTATAACTTTAGGAGGCTTTGGACATTTTCCTCGAAGAAATGCGTAGCTCTTTAATAGAAAATTTTAAATATTGCTTTAATCAAGACTTCTATCGGAGGTGGAAAACATGTCAGCACCTCAAGAGTTCAAGTGTCCCAACTGCGGAGCTACTTTCAAGACTAAAGATGAACTGGATAAGCACCTAAAGGGTTGCAAGCCCAAGAAGAAGTAATTCTATCCTAAGGTTAATTATTATTTTTTCTTTTCTTTTCTTTTCTTTTCTTGTATGAAGGTTTTAAGAGGAGTTATGTCTTTCTTCTGCGCGCTACCAGTTTAGATTGAAAGTTCAGCTAACGTTACAATGATGATGCATGCTATACCGGATGCCAGTACTGTTCAGCGCGTGCTATAATGTGCATCGGAGCCTTGTAAGCCGGATTTAAGCAGCCATCGCATTTCTAGGCTTAATCTAAGTGTTTTCAGCCGGTGGTTAACATGCGGGCGCGCTAGGTTCTTGAAGAGTACTTAACACTGTTCGAGAAAAGCTTAAATTTAGTACCATCCTAAATTAGGTTGTGCCTAAATCTGGAGCTTCGAAGAGTCTGACTGGTAAGGAGGTTGAGTATCTTAAGACGGTTTTCAAGCTGCTTCCAGGAAGAGATATTGTTGGAAGCCTTGAGGTGGCTGATGCGATGGGTGTTTCATGCGCGACTGCAAGCGAGTATCTTGAAAGGCTTGAGGAAAAAGGCATGCTTAAAAGGTATCGTTGGAGGGGAGTAGTACTTTCGAAAAAGGGGCTGGAGGAGGTAAACAGGATTATCCGGAATCATAGGATTTTCGAGACCTACGTCTACAGGTTTCTCTCGGTCAGCCTGGAGGACGCCTGTGAATGCGCGAGTATGGTTGAGCAGCATCTTTCGGAGAAGGTTGTGAACTCTATGTGTAGTGCTCTTGGTCATCCTAGGACCTGCCCCCATAAGAACCATATTCCTGGAGGAAGATCCTGTTGCTGAGGAAAACGATTATAATCATGCTGCTCCTCGCATTTCCCTCGCCATGGTTAAAAACCTGCGGAGCCAGGCAGAACCAGATGGTTAGGATAGTCGTATCGATAGATGTTTTAAGGCCCATCGTCTCGTCTATAACAGGTAATGTAGGAGAGGTCTATTCGATTGTCCCGGAGAACGCTGAGCCTCATAGCTTCACTCTCACTCCCAGTGCTGTTAGAAACGCTTCTGACTCAGACCTGATCGTTATAACGGGCCACATGGAGTGGGAGGCCGATCTAGTTAACAGGGTTGCGGAGGAGAAGGGGGTTAATCCTGATTCAATATCCATAAACCTGCTCGACTTGATAGAGAGTAACGGTATACTGCTCGAGTTGGAGGGTGAGAGAAATATTCACGGCTTCTGGCTGCTACCCGATAATGCTCTACTCATAGCCAGTGCTTTAAAGGACAGGCTTTCAGCAATTAGGCCAGAATACTCTGAAGAGTTCTTATCCAACTACATTGTTTTCCACTCAAAGGTTTCCAGTCTCAAGGCTTTTCTAAACAGGCTTTCAGAGAAGTATGCTTCCTCAGGGAGAAAAGTGGTCATAGGTTTCTACGCTGAGCAGTATGTTGTTGAAGCAATGGGTCTAAGAGTCGGCGCGGTCCTAGTCGGTGAGGAGGAGGTTATAAAGCCCGAGTCTCTAAGCAGGGTCTACGATGGATTTAAATCCGGGGAATACGCGTGTATCGTTATCTCTGACACTGCTCTTTTGATGAGCGGTGTCCAAAATGCTCTTCAACAGATCTCTAGGGAAACCGGTTGCTCCATAGCTTATGTTTCTGCTGTTTCAACCAACGGTATTGAGAACTATGATTCAATAATGTATTATAATGCTGGGCAGGTTTACAGTGCGCTCTCATCCGGGCGCGCGCCCGTTTCAAGCGGGTTCAACATTTATCTTCTGACGACGCTTGCAGCGCTGCTGGTGGTCACGCTTGAAACAATAATCCTGGTCAGGAGGGGTAAGGCATGAATGTCCCAGTGGTATCTGTTGAAAACGTTTCAGTGAGGCTTGGTAGCAGCATAGTGTTGGAGGATGTTAGCTTCAGTATTGAGTCGCCACTGTTCGTAACTGTAGTCGGGCCGAACGGGGCTGGTAAAACCACGCTTTTAAAGCTTCTCCTAGGCATGGTTAAGCCTTTCAAGGGCAGTGTTAAAGTACTCGGTTTAAACCCGTTCACAGAGCACAGTAGGCTCAGGAGTCTAGTGGGCTATGTCCCGCAGAAAGATAAGGTTTCCTACGAGACCCCGTTGAAAGTGGGCGAGGTTGTATTGATGGGGATAGTTTTAAGGAAGGGTTTTCCCAGAGTTGTCTCCAAGGATGACGTTGAGTCCGCGAGAAGGGCTTTAGCATACGTAGGTATGGAGGATCATTGGGAGTCTTTTTTCAACGAGCTCAGCGGGGGTCAGCAGAGGAGGGTTCTGATAGCGAGAGCACTCGCATCCGACCCGTTGCTACTGCTGCTGGACGAGGTTTTCGCCGGGTTGGATTCCGAGAGCCAAGAGTACTTGATCAACGTTTTCAAAACATTAAGAATGAGGGGGAGAACTATAGTTATTGTTGAGCATGAGGTCGACCCTATAATGGAGCTTACTGACAGGATTCTTGTTTTAAACAGGTTTGTCTGCGTATACGGGGATCCGGATGAGGTTTTAAGCGAGGACAAGTTGAAGCCAATCTATCCTTGTTTAAGAACTGTTGAAAGTGAGGGCCGGAGGGTCTTCATCCTGGGTGATACGCATGCTTGACCCGTTTGTTTTAAGAGCCGTCCTCGGGGTTTTTTTCGCAGCTTTCTCAGCACCAATTTCAGTAATAATGCTTTTAAGAGGAGTTCTCTACGTTACTCCTGAGGTTTCACACGCCGCGCTAGGCGGCGCGGCAGTAGGCGTTTTAATCCAGGCGTTTCTCCCAGGAGCGGCGGACCCGTTTGTCTTCGCAATAATATTCTGCGTAGCAACATCCATATTCGTTTCCCGCATGGGTAAGAGCAGTCAGCAAGCCTTGGGCATGATGCTCAGTGTCTCCCTGGCTGTAAGCGTGACGCTATACGCCATTACAAGAAGCTACATGCCGATGGAGAAAAGGGTTTTAGTGGACAGTTATCTGGTGAGCGACCCCCTACTCTTGTCGGATATGGATGTGCTCAGCCTAGCGGTTGCATCAACCGTTGCGCTCACCGTCACCGCAATATTCTACAGGGAGTTTATCTACATTTGCTTCGACATGGAGACTGCTGAATCATTCGGGCTTAAAACTGGGCTGTACGACTCCCTGCTCTTCACGGTTTCCGCGGTAACCGCCGCTGTCGTTGCGAGAACCATGGGTATTCTGCTCTCCGTCACGCTTCTCATAATCCCGGCAGCCGTCTCAAGACTATTGGCGCGCCGCGTAAGCATGATGCTGGCAGTGTCCTTCACGGTGGCGACTCTATCTGGGCTTGGAGGCGTCGCAGTATCTTTGCTCTACGACGTTCCGACAAGCGGCGCGATAGCCCTAGTCTCAATAATCCTGTTTTCAGCAAGCTACCTGTTTAAACTGTTTTCGAAACAGTAGGGCAAGTAGGCATCATCTTAATATAGGCCTTAATATAAGGTAAGTGTTTTATTCTTCAAGCATGTTTCTCTCCGTATGGTTAGTCAAAACGTTTCAAAGGCTAGGGTTGTTTCTTCAACAGCCCTGTCTACTGCGCTGGTATTCGTGGCGACAGCATCCATCTCGATCTACATTCCGGCAACCAGGGGGTATTTTAACCTAGGCGACTCGATGGTCTTCCTAACCGCCTTATTGTTCGGCCCCATCGTAGGGTTTGTCGCAGGCGGATTAGGGTCTATGCTGAGCGACCTATTCCTAGGGTATACAGTGTATGCCCCTGCCACCCTGATCGTTAAAGGTGTTGAAGGCCTGCTAACAGGCTTTCTTCACGATGTTTTCACGAGAAGCGGGTCGCGTGCTACCCGCCTCCTAATGGTTTTCCTACCTGTTCCAACAGTGATTCTCGGAATAATACTGGTCTTAGTTCTTTTCTCAGGCGAGGCTGAAGTGTCACTGCTTACAATATATTCTGCAACAGTAGCCTATCAGCCTATTCTCTTCACAATCCTGATTGTTCTAGCTGCATCGCTAATCTTCATCTGTAGAGTCTACAGGGAGAATCTGCCTTTAATAGTGCCTTGTTTCATAGGGGGATTCGAAATGGTTTTAGGATATTTCCTCTACGAGCTTTACCTCTACCAGTTGGGAGCAGTCTTAGAGGTTCCTGCGAACTTCGCTCAAACCTTTCTGGGGACACTGGTAGCTGTGCCACTTTATAATGCGGTTGCGAAGAGAATGGGTCAACCAAGAATCATCAGCCGATAGCTTTCCATAGTTCGTCTTGAGGAAGCTCATTTATCCTGATTTCCCTCTCTCCGAGCAGCCCAATTCTCTCATTCTTGTTTTCCGTTGTCCTTCCTATGATGCTTGCCTTAAACCCTCTCCTCCAAAGCTTTTTCAAAAGCTTTGGTGTTTTAGACTTGTTAACTGTTGCCAGGAGCGTTCCGGAGCTAACGAGCCTAAAAGGGTTTAGCCCAAGTTTTTCACATATTATCCTGGTCTCCGTCCTGACCGGTATCGACTCCATGTTTACGATGCATCCTTTCCCAGATGCTTCGCATAATTCAAATATTCCTCCGAGTACACCACCCTCCGTAGGGTCATGCATGGCTGAAACATACTCTGCGGAAACCAGTGCGGGCTCAACTATGCTCAGGTTTTCAACAAGTCTTCTCGCCTTCCTTAAGACTGATGGTTGAACCCCTTTCTCTACAAGCTTTTCCCAAAGATCTGAAGCAAGTATGGAGGTTCCTTCAACACCTGCCTCTCCAACTATCACAATGTTTTCGCCAGCTTTAGCGCCGCCTGAAGTGATGATTCTTCTACGCCTAGTCCATCCTATTGCCGTACCTATGAACACAGGGTTTTCAACAATGCTGGAGAACTCCGTGTGCCCACCCACTATAGAGACCCCAAGCCTCTCGGCTTCAAAACTGGCCTGTCTCATTATCCTCCGGACCTCCATACAGCTGGCTGAAGGAGGAAGGATTAACACGACTAGAAGGAACTCCGGTTTCGCGCCTGTAAGAGCAACATCGTTGGTTGAAACATCGACGCCAATCCTGCCTAGGTTCTCCTTTGCTCCTGTAACAGGGTCGCTTGAAACAATTATCTTGACACCGTCTAAAGATATTACGCTGTTGTCGACACCTATGCCTGGACCCACAATGACTCTCCTGCTTGTGGCGCCGAGGTTTGAAAACACCATTCTCTCAAGCATTCTCGGAGGAACCTTGCCAAGTATTCTGCTCAAGATCGCGTCATTGTAGCGTTGGAGGGTTAAAAACATTAATGCTTTTGCAGAATGTTTCTTTATTCAGGATAAGCTTAAAAGCTTGCTGGTGGAAACAGATGCGATGGGTGGGATAAAGGTTTCGAGCGGAAGGGGTTACCGCGGTTTTTTAAAGAAGGTTGTTGGAGTGTCACTGGCGTTTTTACTAGTCTGGCTCGGCTTATCCGCTTGGTTTTTCATGATGAGTGTTTACGACAATATGTATGTGGTAAAATCAGGAGTGAGCTATCTTAACATCATGTTTCTAAACGGCAGCCTTTTCACTGCCCTTGGAGTTCTAATAGGGATAGCGGTTTTAAACCCTATCTTCTGGTATAGTGCTTTCAAACGTAGGGTTAAGGTGGCGGTATTAATTTTGTTAATGAGTATTCTATTAGCGCTTGTATTCTTTTTCTCAGTAGGATCTAAAATAGCTATTCAAATCCTTCTGCTGGATAATGCGGGGAACTTTCTGCAATCCTATTTGAGCTGGCTTGAGAAGGTTTATTTTCAACAACTCTCCTTCTCCGGCGACGAGCTTTTCAGCTTCATGTCGGTTTTCGACTTCATGGAGCTCATGAGAATACTTTACGTGTTTTTCGCGATAATTTTTTTCATAAGCCTGTTTACAACTAGGCTCTGGAGCATAGTTACGCTGGTGAAAAAAACCGGTACATGGCCTGAGGGCGATTTAATAATGTTGGAGTCGACGAGAACCGTCTTCTCCCTGCTCCGCTTCATAGTTTCAACCATCCTCATAGGATTCTTCCTATTCTGGTATCCTTCTTTGACCTATGATGTGACAAGCCCAATATTCAGGCTTGCATTAAACATATCAATCATCCTGATAATTCTCCAAATCATCTTGGAAACAGTGTCCTCTAAGAAGACGGTTATGGCGAGGAATATTCTGCTCATCTTGGCGGTCATAACGGTCATGCTTGGTTATGCATTGCCACAGGCATACTACAGGACTCTCGGAGGATGGGATGCTAACAAGGTTCTCTACGAGTTTAACCCGAGGATTAAGCCGCACATAGAGCTCATAAAGCTTCTCAATGGTTTGAACGAGGTTTCTGAAACAACTCAATCTGCTGGAAGCCTCAGCGATCTCGAGAAGGTTAGGTTGACCAGCCACGATTTCATATCTTCAAGAACTGGCTATGAGCTTTCCAGAAGAGGGATACCGTGGATTACTGGAAGCGAACCGTCAATGATATATTTTAAAGATGGTCATCTATACTGGGTTGTCTTCACAGCCCCCGTGATGGTGGAGGCAACCGATGTTGAGGCTGCTGAATCATTCATATATACTCACAGCGAGGTTATTCTAGCTTTCGACGCTACATCCGGGAGGACTGTTCCATTAAGCCAAGCCCTTGGAATAGTTAATGCTCCACCCGTATACTATGGCCTAGGGGGGCTTTTCAGAGAAAGGGAAATGGTGTTCGTCAACACAGGCAAATGGAGAGAAGCTGGAACAGTGAACTACACCGGTCCACCGGACTATGTCTTCTCAGGATGGGTGCGTGCAGCATACTTCCTTCTTAGGGGAAGGCTCGACATAGCTTCCGGAGGCTACGGAGATACTTTAAACGCTTTGATAACTAGAGATGCTTACGAAAGGGTTTCAGCGGTTAAAGCGCCGCTTCTAGTTGTTGAAACCGATCCTAGGACAGGTGTGCCAGCACCGTATCCGGTTGTAGACCCGGATGGGAATCTTTACCTTGCTTTCTCAACATTTATTGAGAAGCCTGTTTACACTGAATATGCTGACACGGAGAAGTATGGTGTTGAAAACGGGGGCTGTTTGAGAAGACTTTTCTCCATAATTCTGGTGAATGTTGCAGACGGCAGTATTCAAGGTTATATGTTCAACGAGTCTTTAAATAGTGATAACTATGTTGTCAAAGCGCTTAAATCCCTATATCCATCGTGGATTAGGCCGATACCGTCTTGGCTTAAGCCGCAGGTGAGATATGTTAAAAACCTTATGTGGAGCATAATAGACGTTTATAATACTTACAGGGTTTCAAGCTCGGATTACGATTCTTGGTACAGGAGTACAGGGATGCTCGACTATCCTAAAGACTCTGATGGAAGAATATATTCGCAAAGCGTTTTCGACATAAGATACGTCTCGTTGGAAAACCAATATGTTGCCCTCTGCATAGTTGAAAACTATCAGCAGAATCCCGGGGCTTCTGTGAACATTGTTGGCGCATACGTCTTCACTCCTGAGAGTAAGAGGTTCATCATATTTCAAAACAGGGTTCCAAGGCTTAGCGTGATAATGGACAGTATTCTCCACCATCCTACGGTCCAACAAATATTGACTTTACACCAGACGCGTGGAGCCTCATGGGTCGAGGGTAACCTCATGGTTCAGCTGGTTAATAACACGCCAGTATTCGTACTCCCGTTCTACTCGATAAGCGCTCAAGTTGCCTACGTTACCATGGTTGTGGTTTATAATCCTCAAACCAGTAGGATAGGTGTCTATCAAGTTGGGAACATAGATGATTGGATGGAGGTTTCAAGATCGGCCTTGGTAGCTTACGCATCAACGCTTCCCGTAAACGTTACGGTGAAACCGGATTACATTAGGCAGGTTAAATCATTCATTGTTGCGAACGGACTATACGTGGCTGAGCCGGTCAGCGTTTCCGCAAACGTCGTGTACAGGATTGGATATGTTAAAGCTGAAGAGTTTCAGAGTATGGTTAACACTACACTGTCTAAGCTGGTTGACTTTTGTAGGCAACACAGCTTAAACACAGTCAACCTCTGGGTTGAGAGGGCCGGAGATAAAGACGTGATAAACGTAGGCGTCTTAATGACCACTGTCCAAGGAGTCGAGCTCCACTTGGTTCAAATAGAAACCGGTTAGCTTTCTCCCATCACGTTATCCATTAGGATCCTTGTTGCCCTAACCACGTTGTCATCCAGATCCAGCCTACCGTACTCATGAATCTCTAGGATTAAAGGTTTATGATAGCCTATTCGCGAGAAAGCATTGATCACCTGGTCCCAGTCTATACTGCCCATTAAAGGGGGCAAATGCTGGTCATGATGACCATCGTTATCATGAACATGCGTGGCTATAAGATGCTCCCTGAGTATTTCAACAATTACGGGTGTGCTCAGCTTGTTCACGTTAGCATGTCCAGTGTCAAAGCATACTCCAAGGTTTTCACTACTAACTTCACTAATCAATTCTAATAGGTCTCTTGGCAGGGAGCCGTAGCAGGATTCAAGCCTGTTCTCCACAGCTATCTTAACACCATACTCCGAGGCTTGTTTAGAAGCCTCTTTGAAAAACCGCACATTAGCAAGCCTAGTCTTCTCAACTAGCCTCTGAAAATCATGTTCTTCTGAAGGCTTTATCCTCACGGTGTGTAGTACAAGCACACCCCATTCAAGTTCACCGGTATACCTGATCCAGTTGAAGACTTTTCTAAGCGCCTTCTCCCTTTGAGCGGAGTCTTCTGAAGCAAGTTCCAAATCTATTTCTCCGAAAGGCCCATGGACTTGAATAATCTTGACTCCAAGACTGTCAGCAGCCTCCTCAATACTCTTTAAAGCTTTCAAGTCGGCAGCCTCGTCTTTGAAAATCTTGGATAAGTGCTCGTAAGATAGTTCAACAAACCCGACGCCCCTCGCCCTTAGCCTTTCAAGAGCCTTATCCACATCAAGTATAGAGTAGATCCATGTGTCGAACCCGTAGTCCATGCTTACAGCACCACGACGGAGGTTTTAAAAGGGTTACCCTTGCTAGACACATCTTAACGCTTCAAGCTTTCTCAAAAGCTCTTCAAGTCTTCCATACTTCTCGTCTTCAGGCAGCCCTAGAAGGATGATCTTAACTCCAGCTTTTTCCATCGCCTCGTAAAGAGTTTCAGTGAAAACGCCTCTTCCTTTCTCAGGCTTACCTATTTTGAAATGGGTCCATTCAACACCGCAGGACGGGCTTCCCTCTACACCCAGGTATGCCACGATCCTGATGCCTGCGCGCTCATATTTCTCCACGGTTTCAACAGTTTGGTTAGCTATTTCACGACAAATATTTCTGAACTCAGGATTATCGTAGGATTCTCGAGACGCAGGCTCCCTGTCTAACCCTTTATACAGCAGTTCAGGGCAGGGGAGCTGTATCACTCCGGTTTCAAAATCCTCTAGAAGCGCGCTGATAATTCTTCTAGAGGCCTCCACTTTTTCTTCCCGCAATAATCCCACTGCCTTGCTGTATGGGTTAAGCATACAGTGAGAAACGAGCAGGATTCTCCGCATGCCAAATAGGCTTAAAACCAGCATTATTAAAGCTTTCATCAGCATCTAAGTAGGCTCGTTTCCAACGGTGTTAAGCTTCATACGTAATGTTTAAAAATAGCTTGATGCTGGTGCAGGCTTAACACGGTGGACTAATGGTGGCTCGAATTGGCTACAACAGGGCTTCCGTCTGCTCCAGAGATTATCGTTTCGGGCTCCGTGCTAGCGAGCCTACTGGCAATCATAATCCTAGCTATAAACGTTCTTAAACACAAGGTGAAAAATCCTCAGGCGGCAAGGATAGCTAGCTACATAGAGTCAGGTGCCTCCGCATTTCTCCGCACAGAATACTCCGTCATAATGGTTTTCGATACGGCAGTCACGCTGCTCCTCCTAATCCTCCTAGGGTTTAAAACAGCTTTAGCGTTTATGCTTGGAGCAATGTTTTCCCTAACCTCTGGTTTCACAGGGATGAAAGTGGCTGTGAAGGCTAACGTCAGGACCATGGAATCAGTAAACGGGGATGTTTCAAAGGGTTTGAAAACAGCTTTAAGCGGAGGCTCGGTGACTGGTCTTTCAGTTGCAAGCCTGAGCCTTCTTGGAGTAATAATCCTAGTTTCCTACCTGGGGGAAGGCTCTTCTGGGCTGGGTTTAGAGTTCCTAACAGGATACGCTATGGGTGCTAGCCTCACCGCAATCTTCATCCAGATTGGTGGTGGAATATTCACAAAGAGCGCAGACATAGGTGCCGACCTCGTTGGGAAGCTTGAATACGGGCTTACTGAGGATGATCCTAGGAATCCAGCTGTTATCGCCGACCTGGTTGGGGATAATGTTGGTGACTGTGCTGGAAGAGGCGCCGACCTCTTTGAGACTCTAAGCGGGGACATGGTTACCAGCATGATAATAGGGTTAGGTTTCATAGATAAGTATGGTCAGACAGTACTATTGTTCTCGCCGCTCTTTCTCTCAGTCGGCCTGCTTTCCACCATAGTAAGCATCATGATTGCGCTTAAAATTACTAATCCTACTAAGAGTTTTCTGGCAAGTCTCACTGTAGCAACTGCTTCCTCAGCGATTGGCCTCTACTTGGTCTCAACAATCTTCATGAAGGATGTTACGCTTTTCTACGCTGGGCTTAGCGGTTTGATCGTGACCCTGCTTATGGCTGTCGTGTCAAACTACTACACTGGTGTAAACTCCTCCCCGGTTAAAAACATGTATGAGTCGGCAAAAAGGGGTGCTGCTATAAACATGATAAGCGGCTTCGCATACGGTTTAAGAGGGGCAGCAATACCTGTGTTTCTAGTCTCAACATCCGCGATATTCTCTTACCTCGTCACCGGTAATATCTACGGCTTGGTTGCAGCAAACCTCGGTACGGATATACTCATAGGAACAGTAATGGCTTGGGATGCCTTCGGACCGATAGTAGATAACGCTGGAGGAATAAACGAGATGTGTGGCGAAGGCGACAGCGAAGTGTTCGACGCTCTCGACGCTGTTGGAAACACTACTAAGGCATACACGAAAGCGTTTGCTCTCGCAAGCGGTACTTTCACGGCTTTCATAGCTTTAATGACCTATTATTACGTTGTCGGTAAGAGGCCGGTTGACCTTACAAACCCGTTTCACACAGCTAGTCTTCTAATAGGCATCGCCATACCCTTCCTCTTCTCCTCCTACATAATGAGTGCGGTTAACTCTACGACTCTAGTAATGGTTGACGAGGTGAGGAGACAGTTTAGAGAGAACCCGGGGATACTCTCAGGGTTAGATACGCCTGCTTACGATAAGTGTGTTAAAATAGCTACGCTGAGTGCTTTGAAGCAGATGGTGCTACCGGTTTTAATCGCTGAAGTTGTTTTCCTAGGTTTCGGACTGCTTTTCGGGGTTAACGCGTTGGCCGGGATGCTAATAGGCTTGCTAGGTTCAAGTGCCATACTGGGGATCAAATACATCCTGATAGGAGGTGCTTTCGACAATACTAAGAAGCATTTCGAATTGTCAGGAAACAGTAATGAGGCTCTGCAGTCGGCAGTCGTGACGGGTGATACTTTCGGAGACCCGCTTAAAGATGTGGCCGGCCCCTCCCTAACGATTCTGATGAAGAGCATCATAATGACGGCTCTAACTTTTGAAACAATACTTCTCAAGTATGCACTGTTTCCCGTTTAGCTAAGTTTTTAAACAGGTTTAATGTTAACAATAATGTGTTGACGGGAATAATCCTCATAAAAAGCAAGTCCATAGGAATAAGAAGAGCAGTGCTTCTCCCCGAGTTAAATCCTAAGACTGTTGAAAGCATTCTTAAAGCCCTCCCGTTTAAAGGTTTTGCAAATACTTGGGGTGAAGAAATATATTTCGAAATCCCTGTTGCCATTCCGGAGGAGAATTCGCGCAGAGAAGTTGAGAAGGGAGATGTCGCTTACTGGCCTCCTGGAAAAGCCCTCTGCATATTCTTCGGCCCAACTCCAATGTCTAGAAAAGGAAAAATAGTTGCTTACAGCCCTGTTAACGTTTTCGCTAAAATAGAGGGTGATCTAGAGTGCTTCAAAAAGGTTAGGGATGGTGAGGAGATACTTGTTGAAAAAGGTTAGGAGAATATTTAGGCATATTGCTTTGCTTAAAAACGTTTCCTGCAAAAGCTACTTGTCTTAAACACTTTCAGCTGAAGTCAGGCTTGAGAGGCCTATGAAGAATTTGTCGTTAGGCCTATGCAGATTTTTAACGATCTTGCCTCTTGCTCCTTCGACGATTGTTCCAGAGTCTTGAAGAGCCACTCCCACTGCTAATGCAACATACTCTTCCGAGACAACTGCGACAGGTTCCCCCTTGCTGAAACTACTATGCTTAATCACTCCTGGAATCATAACGTCAGCACCCTTAACTACGTATTCTGTGGCTCCTTTATCCACAACCACTATTGGACAAACCGTTATTCTCCCGAGACCTTGAAGATGCGGTATGATTCTTCCGTCTGGGAAAATTATCAAGACGGGGATTCTGTTTAAAAGAAGTATTTTAGCATCTTCAAGCTCAACTATCTCCGCCGACTCCAGCTTGTTTAATTTAAAAGATATTTTCTGGTTTTTAGCGTCTTCGATAAGCCTAGCTGCCTCCTTCCTCCTTATCTGTATTCTTTTCAAGCTTAAAATCCTTTCATAATCTCTTCAAGTGCCCTGCAGTTTTCCTCAGCGTTTTTAATAATGTCTTGGACAGTAGGAGACTTTAACAAGGGGTTGAAACTTGGGGGACACTCCACCGTCAGATACCCATCGTATCCTGCTGCTTTAAGTAGCTTGATGGCTCTTCTCCAATCCACGTTCCCCTTAAGCACATTCCTAAATCCATTAATATTTCCAATATTGGTGTCGAAATCTTTAGCATGCACGTTTGACACCATGCTTCCAAGAGTATGTATCCAGTTTTCAGGGTAGGATATCGCCATCAGATTGGCAACGTCGAGATACACTTTTACATTTCTCATTCCAACATCCATAATGAACTTCTTAAACTCCATCGGGGAATAGAGGAACTTGTTCCAAACGTTTTCAACAGCTATTGTCACGCCATAATCCTCCGCGAACTCGGCAAGTTTTTTCACTGAACTTATGGCGTTGGCATAAAGCTCTTCATAAGGTATTTCAGGGGAGGCGACGCCTGGAACAACAAGAATCGACGAGGCTCCTACAATACTAGCCATTTCAACACCAGCCTTGCCATACTCGATTCCTTTACTCCTGGTTTTTTCATCTTTTGAGCCCAGATTATACTTCCAGAAGACGCCCGTCGCCACGCTGGGTATTTCAAGATTCTCCGTCTTAAAATCCTCAACCATTCTTCGTATCTCCTCCCTGGTTTTCCTAGTCGGGTCGAAACTGTCGTCGTCGAAGACAAGCTCAACCCCATCATAACCGATTTCCTTAATCTTTTTCGCAACCTTCTTATTGTCGATTTCCCTGAGAATGCTAGGCCATTCAACGCTCCAAAGATTTATCCCCTTCTTCATAAATAGGGTTCAAGCAGTAAAGCCTAATAAAGTTTTTGAACCTCGTGAAACCCTATAAGCTTAACCACGTTAGAATCCTTCGGGGCGCCGAGGTTTCTACCGACAACCTCGCATTTAACTCTTAAAACATAGCAGACAGGTTTGCCAATGTTCTCTTCAAGTCCGGTGAGGGACTCGAAGTTTCCTTGGCCTTTAGATACCACTATGTTTGAATCCTTCAAGGCTTGCCTAAACTCTTCAGAAACCCTGCCCATAATAATCCCAATAGTGTCGTCACCTGTAGTAATGATCTTGTCACATTCTTCGCTAAGCATAACATGCTTCGCATCTTCAAGAGTAGCATCGTTCAAAACAGGTCCGCCTTTAACAACCATCGTAACACTACAACCCCATCTCTCCTTTAGACATTTTGCTACAAGCTTATCGAAAACTATTTCCCCAGCGTTATCCGCCAGGTAGAGGATTCTCCTCCCCCTGCTAATTTCCTCAACTAGTTTATCAACATCGTCGATAACCAAAGGTTCCTTTAAATAGTCTTTAAACCGTGATTCTAGGTTTTCAAAGTTGAAGCGATGCCCGTGAACTTCAAAATCCATCATGTTTCCAACTATAGCTGCTTTAAGACAAAATCTCAATGCCTCAACATCATCCTTAATTGACTTAAGAGTCTCGCATAGACTGGGATAAACCTTTAAGGCAGTTTCGTTTGAAACAGTCTTAACATGCTTAAAAGGGTCTTTTACTCCACTTATTTTCCGAGTGATCTTGCATACTTGCGTGTGGAGGACGTTTGGCGAAGTATCTTCTTCAAAAGCCTCCGGAAGCCACTTTAAGACTTCTAAAAGTATTCTCCTAATCTCGGCTGTATCGCTAGTTGCTTTAGACGCTATGTCTAAGGCAGCGTTCACGGTGCATGGGATACAGAGTAAACCAGGTTTCACAAGCCTGTTCTTCAAAATGTTCTTATAATCTTTTCCCAACCTAATAGCGCGCCATTATCCAATTATTTCTAGGAAGCCTAGTATATTGTCTTTTATCGACCTTATCAAAGGATGCTTTATTTCACCTGGCTTCTTAAGGCTCTCGAGTCTATGTATTCTGAAGTAGAGAGGCGGATGTGGGTCCCAGCCTAACCATTCTTGTAGAGCATATCCGCGCCTCGCTTCAAGCTGAAGCCTGCGGAAACCTATTTTTCTCAATGCATTAGCAAGGTTCTGCGGCTCTCCTATTTTGATGGCTGATTCTAAATCAGCCTTGGACTCGAAGAACTTAGCTATGAAGTAGACGGCTCCAAGAGCAATTATAAGATAGAAGTATCCTAAGAAGTATAGCAGCGGCCAGAAAACGTAAAACCTTAGAAGATACTCCATGGAGGTCAGGAGGAAGAGAAATAACGGGTCTCTCCCCTTAAGATGGCTGAACTCATGTCCAATAACGCTCAATATCTCCTTCTCCTCCAGCTGGACGAGCAGCCCTGTAGTAACTAGGATTACTCCGCGGCTCGGCCAGGGTCCGGAGGCTGCAGCATTAGGCAGAGTTGTGTTAGAAACAACTATCTTAGGAACTGAAAGCTCGAATTTCTCCGCTGCCTGCTTAACAATCTCATAGAGATTCACGATTTTCACTGAAGCTCTTTCAGGGCTGCATTCCAACCCGTATTGGGATAAGGTTTCTACGCATGTTTCGTAGTTTAGCGGTTTCCCGAGCGCTAGGGTTTTACTATAAATGTCTTTCTTAATTTTCGAGAATATTTCAGCCCCATGCCTGTTTAGGAAGGACTTGTATTCTGAAACGGGAATATTGTATTGGAAAACATGTATCAGAGGATTTTTCTCAGTGATATGCCAATCTCCCATTCTTCCAATAATTTTGTCTGAGAAAATGATGAGGATGAACTGCATTAATACGAGTACTATTGGAGCATACGATCCCAGTATTAGGAAGAGAATAATGCTGAGCGAGGTGAATAGGATGAAAAGGAGAAGCATGCTTTCGGAAAACATTCGATAGACAAAATTCTTACGGGCTTCAAAAAACCTTTCAGGAATTATTTCCTCACCCTCGACCCAGGTGAAGTAGACGGTTGTTTTTCTTCGCTGCTCTTCGAAAAACCTGACTGCAGTCACCAGGTTGCTTCTCAGCCAGCTTACAGCTGCATCTGGAACCTCGCCGCTGCTTAAAACCATTCTAACATCAATTGGTTTCCCAATGCTTACCTGGACGTCGATATACCACTTCCTATCTGGGTCAACAGCAGTAAAAAAGAGGAAACACCCTTTTTCAGAGGCTCCTTTCACAACATTCATAAAATGTTTCAAATTGGGAGCCACGTAGTTTTGATATATGAAATCAACCAGAGCCATGTAATCTGCAGGAGTTATTTGAGTGTCTATTGTGAATGTGAGAGTTTTTTTCTCAATCATGCTTTGTTTTCCACATCCGTGTTTACGAGGGTGGATGCTTAAAATATAAATGTTTTCACAACAGTCTCACGTTAATATGCTGGGGGAAAGTTTATCTCAATCCTTTGGTCAAGCTAATGCTTAGAGTCTTGAGGGTAATAGTCCCTGCTGGAGGGTTTGCAAAACGTCTTCAACATCTTGGAGTGCATATGGCAAAGCCGCTTGTTAAGGTTTGCGACAGACCGATAATAGACTACACTATGGAGAAAATAAGTATCTTAAACCCGAGCGAAGTCATCATAACAGTAAACCGGAAGTTTGAAAAAGATTTCAGAGAATGGCTTGCGTCCAGAAACTATGTTAATACGAGGCTGCAGGTTGAGGAAAGTACGCGGGAGGAGGAGAAACCTGGAACAATATTGTCGTTAGCGATGCTGGTTGACAATATTGAGCGTGACGAATACCTTGTTATAGCTGGCGATAATCTTTTCTCGCTTGATTTAACGAAGTTTCTGAACTTCTATCATGATAAGAATGCGCCGCTTGTAGCGCTGTACGACGTTGGCGATATTGATCTTGTTAAAATGTATTCCTGCGTAAAGCTTGCTGAAGATGGTAGAATAGTGGATTTCGTGGAGAAGCCTTTGAATCCGGCTTCAACAATGATAGCTACTGCGATCTACATGTTTCCATGGGAATCGTTTGTAAAAATCAAGAAATACGTTGAGGAAGGCGGCCACAGGGATAGTCCAGGTCACTTTATATCCTGGCTTTGCAGAAAGGAGCCAGTATACGGCTACGTTTTCCAAGGGTACTGGTTCGACATCGGAACTCCAAAGACTTATGAGGAGGCATGCAGGTTTATGGAGAGCCTTAGAAAAAGACAGCTTAGTCTAACGGGTTAAAACTGCTGCGCTTATGGATGAGGGAGACAAATAGGTTAACTATAGTTAAAACAAGGTTTTCCATCTTCATACTCGTCTTCCCCAGGCAGTCCGGCTACGTCTGCTTCCAACCGCGCGCCGGGTACGGCTCTAAGCAGCTTCTCCTACTATAGCGCGCGCTGGGAGAAGCATAAGCATCGTAACTCGTGGTAAGCATCACTCTTCTGGCGTGCTACGCCTCCCAACAGTGAGCTCCTCCGTGAAGAAGAGTGGGGGTCTAAACACGACTCCGGAGGATAGCTTAAAACTTTAAGAAATCTGAGCCAGAATATTCGTAGGAATGGCTTCCAGATACGGGGCGCTCGGCGTGGACGTGAATAAGAAGGGAGTGGAGTTTTTAAAGAGGATTACTGACGATGTTTTTCCAGAGGCCTTTTCCCCTGTTGTTAAAGATCCTTTAAACCCGGAATGGGGAATAGTGCTTCACACAGACGGTGCTGGGACTAAGCCGGTGGTCTCCTACGTCTACTATAAGGAGACCGGCGAGGAAAAGTTCTTTGAAACCATGGCTGATGACGTTGTCGCAATGAATGTTGATGACGCTGCGTGTGTAGGAGGAGTTCCAACTGCTTTCTCAGACTATGTTGCGGTAAATCCTTTTAAAGTCCCTAAACAGGAGCTTCTTAAGAGCTTGGCTAAAGGTTTTTCCAAGGTTTTTTCAAGACTCAGGGAGAACGGTGTTAAAGTTTTTTTCAGTGGCGGCGAGACAGCTGATCTTCCTGACATTGTCAGGACTTTTGACGTTTCAGGGACAGTAGTGGCTAGGGTTAAGCTCTCAGAAGTGATAACCGGTAGGGAAGTCTCATCGGGGAATGTTATAGTGGGGCTGAGAAGCGGAGGGAGGTCAACGTATGAAGAGAGGGAGAACAGTGGAATAATGTGTAACGGGATAACGCTTGCAAGACATTGCCTTTTAGTGAAAGAATACTTAGACAAGTATCCTGAGATAGGTTCGGAAGCCAAAGGGTATTACGGTCGTTTCAAAATAGATTCTTTCATAGATGAGCTTAACATGAGTATAGGGGAAGCATTATTGTCTCCCTCTAGGGTCTACCTGCCGATAATACTTAAAGTCATAAAAAAGGTTGAGGTTAAAGCAATAATTCATAATACTGGTGGAGGTTTAACAAAATGTTTGAAAATAGGTAGGAGCATAAGGTATGTGAAGGATAATCTTCCTGAGCCGGATCCAATATTTAGGCTCATCCAGGCTGAGAGCCGGGAGACCTGGAGAAACATGTATCGTAGCTTCAACATGGGAATAGGATTAGAGGTGATCGTCGAGAAAGGTGATGAGGACGATGTTATAGATGTATCTGAAAAATTTCACGTCGATGCTCAGGTAATCGGCAGGTGTGAGAAATCCTCCGATGGAAACTCTCTCATCATTGTTTCGAAGAATGGTAGATTCAAGTATCATGCCTAAAACGTCGAAGTAAAGAAATTGCTAACGGTTCGACTAGGGGCATGAAGCTGAATGAACTATCTTGTTCAATGCTCCGGAGAGAAAGATATTAGTGTTTCAGTATGCTCCACGTGTTCAAGCTTCTCTAAAACCTCGTATATTGTTTTTCTGAGCTCCTCCAAGTTCTTGGATTCAATCACTAGTACTGCATCATATCTTCCTAAGACTGAGTTTGCCAGTTTAACACCCTTAACCCTCCTTGCTCTCACAACCTCTTCGGAAGTACCTGGTTTGGTTCTAACAAGGATGAAGGCCCTAATCATCTCAAGTCACTGCAAAACTATGGATGTCTCTGTCCTAACAATGTTCGGAATTCTTTCAATAACCTCGTAGAGCAGCCTAGTTAATTCCTCGGGGCTCTCGGCTTCAACCGCTGCCACAACGTCAAACCTCCCATAGATAGGGTCGGCTGAATGGACACCTTTAATCTTCTTCATTTCGTTTGAAACTTCTATGGATGTTCCAGGCTTCGTCACGAGGAACACGTATGCCTTAACAACCATAGTTAAACATGGTTAAAGGAAGTATTTAATCGTTTTCCTGAGCCAATATCAATAATTACGGATAAAAAGCTGTGTTGCCGAAGATTTTCCTACTCCACCCTCACCGCGGTTCCTACGGCAGTGATTACTATAAAGCCCTCCAGGATTTCAGAGGTTTCGAAATCTATGCCGACAACCCCGTTCGCACCAATCGAGGCTGCTCTCCTCATAAGGTTCTCAAGCGCTTCGTTCCTTGCTTTCTCGATTTCCGAAAGGTATGCTTCCGACTTCCCCCCGACCAGCGCCTCTATCCCGGCTACGAATCTTCCAAGCGCGCCTCTCGTCCTCACTGTTTGCCCGAAGACTATGCCCAGGCTCCTCACGATTCTCATCCCAGGTATTTCAGGAGTCGTGGAGAGGTAGATTTGACCGGGTGGGGGTGGAGGAACAGAGGATTCCATGAAGTATTCTCGTAATGGGTGAAGATAAGCTTTAAGCCCTAGGGTTGGAAACGTTTTTTAAACACCTTTGGAGAAAAAGCTTCTATGTGGCTGGCTGAGGATCCTTTAACCGGCGGAGAAACACTTGTTGTCAAATATTCTAACCTAGGCATCGGTAGACTGTTAAGGGGGAAGGTCAGGGACATTTACGACTTGGGCGAGGAGCTTTTGATATACCATACCGACAGGGTTTCAGCATTCGACGTCGTGCTTCCGACACCCATACCTAGAAAGGGAGAATACCTGCAGAAGCTAACAGTATTCTGGATGAAGAGGAGCAGGAGCGTGTTTCCAAACCATCTTATAGATGCTGTGGATGAGAGGAGCATACTTGTCAGGAAGGCCCAGAGGATTAATGTTGAATGGGTTGTTAGGAAATACGTTTACGGATCATTGTGGAGGGCCTACAGCGAGGGCAGGAGGGAAATATACGGGTTAAGGTTCCCCGAGGGGCTTAAGATGGCTGAGGAGCTTCCAGAACCAGTGTTAACACCCACTACGAAGGCCGATGTTGGTCACGACAGAGAGATCACTAGGGCTGAAGCCCTTGAGATGAAGCTTCTGGACGCGGATACTTGGCGTACGCTGGAGGAGGCTGCTTTAAAGCTGTACGAGTTTTACGAGGCTGAAGCCAGGAAAGCAGGAATCATAATACCCGACTTCAAAATAGAGTTCGGCTTCTACAGGGACGAGTTGATCCAGATAGACGAACCGCCTACGCATGACTCCGCTAGACTCTGGCCAGTCAAGTATTACAGGGTTGGAGAACCTCAGGAGTCGCACTGTCTGGATAAAGAGTTTCTCAGGGAATGTTTGAGAAGAATGGGTTTCGTTGGCGAGGGGAAGCCGCCTGAACTGCCTCCTCCAGTTGTTAAGGAGGTTTCTAAAAGATGCGTCGGAGCGTACAAGGTGCTTGCCGAGGGCGTTAGCGTCGACAGCCTGAGTTTGCTGAGTGTCGAAGATGTTCTAGCTAACCTTTCAAAATAAACAATTTTCACTATTGGAAATGGGTTGAACATACGGTGCCTCATATTGATGCTTATATGCTGAATCCTACTAAGGATGGTGAAGATAGTGGTTACGCGTTCAATTTTTGTCTGTAGAGTTTAGAAGCTGGCTTCTAGCGGGTCGACTAGGCCTTCTATTTTCCACTAAGGATGACAGTAAACCAGTTTTCAAAAGCATAGTGTTGTGAAACGCGTGCTGCCCCTTCCAACGAGGAGTCTTTTTAACACGAACATGTGTAATTTTACTGGTTTATGTCACAAATTTTTAATAAGCCGTCTGAAATGTTTTTGGCTGTAGATGCTTAAGGAGAGCTGTGGCGTGTTTGGGGCGAAGTGTTTCAACGGTAAGTGTGTTTTCGACTTTCTCTACTGGGGTCTTGTGGCGCAGAACCATAGGGGGCACGAGTCTTATGGTTTTTTGACGTATGCCGGGGGTTTCAGGCGTCACGTGAACGTTGGGCTTGTTCCGCAGATTTTTGGAGAGAGGTATTCTAGGTGGCGTGGCTTCCTCCAGGGCTCTGTCGGTATTGCTCACGTCAGGTATGGAACGTCTGGGGATAGGAGTTCCCTGTCCCGGCTGAACGATGCGCAACCGATGATCTCTTCCTACGCGGGTGAGAAGATTGGTTTCGCTTTCAACGGTAACATTGTTAACGTTAACGAGCTTAGGAGCAGGTTGAAGGCTTCGGGCGATTCTGGAGCGGGCTGTGATGCAGCTGTCTTGTCTAAAATCCTTGCTATCAGTGTTGGAGACGGGTTGATGAGTGGTGTTGAACACTGCATGAGGAATGTTGAAGGAGCATTCTCCGCCGTGTGTCTCAGGTCTAACGGGGAGCTTTTCGCCTTCAGAGACCCGCTGGGTATTAGGCCTCTCAGCATTGGGGAGAGTGAGGATGGTACGGTTAAAGCTTTCTCCTCCGAGACTGTTGGACTTGATATTAACGGTCTGAGGTTTACGAGTGACGTTGAGCCCGGTGAGATTGTTGTCTTTAATAAGGATGGTGTCGTGAGGGAGAGACTTGTTAAAAAGGATCGGACTGCTTTCTGCGCTTTCGAATACGCTTACTTCGCTAGGCCGGATTCCATGCTAAACGGGAAGTATGTTTACAGCGTGAGGGAGGATTTTGGCAGAAACCTGGGAAGGAGGTTTAGGGATGTCGTTGAGAAGTCTGACGTGATTCTTTCAATGCCTGAGACTGCTGAGGACGCCGCCTACGGTCTGCACGAGGAAACCGGTTTGAAATGGGAAAGGATTCTCAGGAGGCACAGGTATGTTACTCAAAGGGCTTTTATTCTTGAGCCCAGTGAAAGGGTTTCAACAATCGATAAGAAGGTGAACATTATGAACGGCAGGCTTAAAGGCAAGAAGGTTATTGTTGTCGACGACAGTATCGTCAGAGGAGACACCACTAGGACCGTGGTTAGGAAGCTTAGGAGGGCTGGCGCCGAGAAGGTCTATCTATTCATAACTTTCCCAAGAATAACACATCCCTGTTTCTACGGTGTCGACATGGCTACTTTCTCAGAGCTTATCGGCTTCAGGTTTGACGAGGAGGGTGTTGCCAAGCAGGTTGGCGCCGACGGGGTTTTCTACCAGCCTTTGGAGGACTATGTCAAGGCTACGGGAATGGGTTTCAACGAGCTTTGCCTAGCATGCGTCACGGGAGAGTATCCGACTGAGCTTGCTCAGAAGATGGCTGAAGCCGCTAAGGCTTCAAAGGATGTTAAGGATGAGAGGCGGATATATGAGAGGACTGAGCTTACGGGGCGGGAGTGGTCTGCATGACTGGAATACTTGGAATATATCTTTTCGACGAAAGGTGGAACGCTGGGAGCTTCGGAGTATACGGGTTGATGGCTTTACAGCATAGGGGTCAGGAGACGGCTGGGATGGAGCTCATAGGACAGGCTAGGTGGCGAGTATCCGGGAAAGGCTTGGTTGAAGATGTTTTAAGCCATTTAGGGGCTGAGGGGCATATTTGCTTGGGTGCAGTATCCCCGTATCCTGTTGAAGCCGAGGAGGATATTCAGCCTATTGCCCTAAGCGAGAGAGTCTCGGTGGCTTTAGACGGCAGGGTGACAGGAATCAAGGGATATTCTTGGGATGCTTCACTAAGCTATGAGGGTAACCTTAGGAGGGCGTTCGCAAGCTCCGTCGGAGGTAATGGGGAAATAGAGGCTGTTAAAGAGTTTTTCGACAACTGTAAGGGAGGTTTTTCCTACATCGCTGTGAACCACCGTATGGAGATGGTTGCTGGAAGATGCAGCCTTGGCGTTAAGCCGCTAGTACTGGGTAAATTCGGGTTTGAAGGCGGGATAGTTGCTTCAGAGAGCTGCGTGATGGACGTTGTCGGCGAGAGGGTTCCGATAAGCCCTGCTGAGAATATTGAGGCGGGGGATGCAATGGTTTTCACACCTTTCTCGGCACGACTGGTTAAGGGTGGCGATTCATCTGGCAAGGCTTACTGCAGCTTCGAATACGTGTATCTCGCTAGGCCCGACTCATATGTTAACGATATTCCAATATACAGGGTTAGGAGGAACATAGGTAGGAGGCTTTCAGAGGAAGGCAGGGTGGATGCCGACGTGGTGATAGGCGTTCCTGAGACAGCAATACCCTTCGCAATGGCATATTCCAACGAGACGGGCATACCTATAGAGAAGGGTTTCGAGCTTACTGGCAGGAGGGTTAGGAGCGCGTTGAGGCCAGACCAGTTTGAAAGGCTCAAAGGCGTTCAGCTTAAGCTGAACGTGATAAGCGAGGCGGTTAGGGGTAAGAGGGTTATTCTTATTGACGACAGCGTTGTAAGGGGTAACACGCTTGCAAACATAGTCTACTTGATGAAGGAGAAGGGTGCTAAGGAGATACATGTCAGAATAGGGAGCCCGCACATTGTTTCCCACTGTCCCTTTGGCGTTGAGGTTCCGCCTGAGGATGAGCTGATTGGAAGACACTTGTCTGAGGAGAAGATAGCTGAGGTTGTTGGTGCAGACTCTTTCAAATACCTAAGTATAGAGGGCTTGATTGATGCGATAGGTTTGAGGAGAGATGAACTGTGTTTAGGCTGCTTCAATTGTGAGTATCCGGAGGTGTAAGGTTGAAAGTACTTCTAGTCGGTAGCGGTGGACGGGAGCATGCTATAGCTAAAGCATTCTATAATAGTGGTTATGAACCTAAGCTCTTCTGCGTATCGGAGCTTGTAAACCCTGGCATCAACCGAATCGTTAAGGAAACCGGTGGAGAATATTACGTTGGGAACCCGAATAATCCTGAGACAGTTTTCCAAACCGCTGCCAGAGCTGGTGTAGACTTCGTATTCATTGGTCCTGAAGAGCCTAATTTCCGAGGTGTCCCAGACAAGCTTGAGGAAGAAGGAATACCCTGCATAGGTGCTAACAGGGAGGTTGCTGAAATAGAGATGTCTAAAGCAAGCATGAGAGATCTTCAGTGGAAATACATGATTCCAGGAAGACTTTGGTATAAGAAGTTTAAAACATTTGAAGAAGCTGTTCCATACGTTGAAGAGTATGCTGAGAGCGTTGCCTTAAAGCCTGCGAGACAAGTCGGGGGCAAGGGTGTTAAAGTGATAGAGGACTTTCAAGTCTATTTAAAGGAGGAGAAGAAGAGGGTGAAGAAGAAGCATGTAGAATCCATCTATAGAGACTACATGAAGGGTTACGACGACGTGGATTTCAAAATATTGATAGAGGAGAGGGTTTGGGGGCCAGAGTATACTTTGCAATGCTTTACTGATGGTAGGACAGTAATCCCGATGCCGGCGGTCCAGGATAACAAGCATGCTTTCGACGGTGACTTAGGTCCAGAGACGGGTGGAATGGGTTCTATAGCTTGTGGCATGAACCTTAAGTGGAGTGTTAACGACGATAGGGCAATACTTACTGAGGAGGAGATTGAGAAGTCTACTGAAATAGTTAGGATGATGGTTGAGGCGATTCAGAAAGAAACTGGCCGTAAATACCATGGTGTTGTTGCTGGGCAAATGATGCTCACCTCAATATGGGGTCCTACAATAATAGAAATGTACTCTAGGCTCGGTGACCCTGAAGCCCTTAACGTGTTGGCTGTTTTGAAAACCGATTTGGTTGAGATATGTGAGGCAATAATAAGCGAGAAACTGAACACTATTAGGGTAGAGTTTGAAGAGAAAGCGACAGTCGTTAAAGCGGTCTCGCCGGAGGGATATCCTTTGAACAGAGACCTTGCAAAAGGGCATCCGGCTATAGTTGACGAAGAAGAGGGTGTTTTCTGGGCTTCGGCGCATTTGAGAGAAGACGGTGTAGTAGAGACTGGGGGATCAAGGCTCATAGAGTGTCTCGGTGTTGCTGAGTCTATTCCGGAAGCCAGCCTTATTGCTGAAAGGCTTACTTCTAAAGCACGGTTGGCAGACGGCTGGGGTCTATTTCATAGAAGCGACATCGGTTCAGAGAAGTCTCTGGAGAGAAGGATAATGCTTGCCAACATGGCTAGGGAAATATACAAGTATAGGGAGAGAAAAGGTATTCTTGGAAAAAGAATTATATGGATTCCTGGAAAAGGCTTGGAAGAGGTTGGCTAGAAAAATGGCTAAGGTGGCTGTTATAATAGGAAGCAAGTCGGATGAAGAGCTGGGTAAAAACATAGTGGATTTTCTGGAAGACTTCGGTGTTGAGTGTGACTACAGGGTTCTCTCCGCCCACAGGAATCCTGAGGAGCTAGACAGGTTTGTTAAAAATAGTGATGCACAGGTTTTCATTGCTGTCGCAGGTCTCTCAGCTGCTCTGCCGGGAGTAATAGCATCCAAGACTGTGAAGCCGGTGATAGGTGTTCCAAAGGAGGTTAAGCTAGGAGGACTCGACTCTTTACTCTCAATTGTCCAAATGCCGCCGGGAATACCTGTTGCTACAGTCGGCATAGATAATTGGAAGAACGCGGCGATACTCGCATTAGAAATACTCTCCTTGAAACATCCTGAACTCATGGAGAAACTTCTCGAGGAGAGGAGGAGAAATTGAAGATCAGGGCAGAGGTTAGGCTTAAGCCTGGGCATTTCGATCCTGAGGGGGATGTGACTGCAAAGTCTCTTAGAGAGCTAGGTTTTCCTGTGGATGCTGTTAAAGTTGGCAAAGTATACGTTTTAGATGTTAAAGTTAACAGTAAAGAAGAAGCATTAAGACTGACTGAAGAAATGTGTAGAAAGCTTTTGGCAAATCCTGTTAAGGATGATTATACTATAGAGGTGCTTAACACCTGAAGCCGGGCTTCAGAAAAAAGCTTTATGAAGACTTAGAGGTTTATGCAATAGAGCTTGCTTCAGCAGAAGACGATGACCTTCTTGAAATAAGTAGAAGGATGGGGCTTAACATAAGTCTTGATAGAATGAAGTATTTGAAACAGTATTTCAAAGATAGGCCTCTAACGGACGTAGAGTTGGAGATGATTGCGCAAACATGGTCGGAGCACTGCTTCCACAACGTTTTCAAAGGAGACGTTTTAACGGATGACGGGCGTTTAATCCACAGTATTTTGAAAACATACATAATGAGGGCTACAAGGGAGCTCAACAAGGAATGGTGTATATCCGTTTTTGAAGACAACGCTGGAATAGTCGATTTCGACAACGGTTACGCTATAGCCGCTAAAGTCGAGACGCATAATCATCCTTCTGCAGTAGAGCCTTTCGGCGGGGCTGCAACAGGAGTTGGAGGAGTGATAAGGGATATCCTCGGAGTCTGGGGTGAGCCGGTTGCTCTGACAGATGTGCTCTGCTTCGGCCCATTAGATATTAAGTATGAGGACTTGCCGCCAGGGGTCAAGCATCCTCGTTACATTTACAGGGGGGTTGTAGCTGGAATAGGGAGTTACGGCAATAATATGGGTATTCCGACAGTATCTGGAGCCATATTTTTCGACAAAGGTTATACTGGAAATGTAGTTGTTTACTGCGGTTGCATCGGAATACTTCCTAAGGATTCGTATGTGAGAAATACTTGCGAAGGAGATTTTGCAGTATTGGCAGGTGGTAGAACAGGTAGGGATGGTATTCATGGTGTAACTTTCGCATCAGTAGAGCTTACTGAGGAATCTGAAGAACTTAGGTCAGCTGTTCAAATACCGAATCCGATCGTTGAAGAGAGACTTAGAAGAGCAATAATCCAAATAAGGGACGAAAGGCTGGCTTCTGGAATAACGGATCTTGGTGGTGGAGGCCTATCCTGTGCTGCGGGGGAAATGGCTTACAGGTCAGGCTTAGGAGTTGACATTGACCTGGATAGGGTTCTCCTTAAAACGCCAGACATGGCTCCTTGGGAAATATGGGTATCGGAGTCTCAGGAGAGGATGCTACTTTCTGTCCCGGAGAAAAACCTTATGAGGGTTATTGAAATATTTAATGAAGAAGATGTTGAAGCAAGTGTCGTCGGAAGATTCGTTGAAACGGGCAGGGTCAGGGTTTTTGCAAAGGGACGTACTGTGTGCGACCTAGATTTAAAATTCCTCTTCAATCCTCCGAAAGTTACTAGGAAAGCAAGATTGCCGAAGCCTGCGCATAGTGAAGTTAATTTAGATGAACCAAGGGATCTTGGAGAGGAATTGCTTAAGCTGTTATCTGAACCAAATATTAGGAGCAAGGAAGATGTTATCAGGACTTACGATCATGAGGTTAGAGGATGTACTGTTATTAAGCCAGTATATGGTGATGAGGCTGGTCCAAGCGATGCTGCAGTAATAAAGCCTTTGAAAGACTCTTGGAAAGGAATTGCAATCTCCTGTGGGATAAACCCGTTTTATCCAGACCCGTACTGGATGGTTGCGAACTCGATAGAAGAGGCTGTTAGAAACAATGTTGCAGTCGGAGGCAGGAGAATAGCTCTCTTAGACAACTTTGTCTGGGGAAGTCCTGAGAATGAAGACAACATGGGTATGCTCCTCAAAGCAGTTGAAGCATGCTATGACTTTTCGAAAGCTCTAGATGCTCCATTCATATCTGGAAAAGACAGCTTATATAACGAGTCTCCCCTGGGAGCCGTGAGGCCAACTCTCCTAATAACAGGCATCGGCATAATATCTGATGTTAGAAAGGTAGTTACTCCGAGCTTTAAGGAAGAAGATAATCCAATCTACATGTTGGGCTTAACCAAAGAGGAACTCAGGGGGTCTGCCTACCTGAGGCACAAAGGAGTAGACGGTGGAGAAGTGCCAAGGGTTGATGGAGTGATTTCTAAGAGAATAATTGATACGCTGATAAGAGTAATTGACGAACAGCTTGTCCTATCCTGCCATGATCTTTCTGAAGGTGGTTTGGGAGTTGCTGCGGCAGAGATGGTTGTAGCATCTAAAAACCTGGGAGCGGAGATTCACTTGCGCAAAGTGCTTTCAGGAACTCGCAGGAGCGATTTTATTCTATTCTCCGAATCAGCTTCAAGATTCCTGGTTGAGGTGGACAGAAGCAGGTATAAGCGGTTTGAAGAATTCTTCTCAGGACTACCGTTTAGCAAAATAGGCAGGGTAGTAAAGGGAGCTGGGCTTCGAATAATCGATTTAAACAGCAGGGTAAGCGAGCTAAGCAGTCGAGAGATAAAAAAGGCCTGGAGAGGCTATTAAAATGGATGCTGGAAAATTTAGGGCAATAGTTTTAAGAACCGGCGGCACAAACTGTGACCTTGAAACTAAGATAGCATTAGAAGAAATGGGTGTTAAAACAGAGATAGTCCATATGAACAAGATAGAAAGTAAGAGTCTTCTCGACTATCATTTGATTGTTTTTCCCGGAGGGTTCTCCTATGGCGATTATGTGAGGGCTGGTGCAGTATGGGGCAAGAGAGTTTTTACAAGGCTCAGGGAACAGCTTGAAAAATTCATAGATGAAGGTAGATTAATGCTTGGAATCTGCAATGGTTTTCAAGTTCTTGTTGAAGCAGGAGTACTGCCTGGAGATGGGATTGGCGAAACTCCTCTAGTGGCTCTCGCTACAAACTCTTCGGCAAAGTATGAATGCAGATGGGTTTGGCTAAGGGTGGAGAACAATCGGACACCGTTCACGCTCGCGATGGAAAAGGGCGAAGTTCTTAAGATCCCCATTGGGCATGCTGAAGGCAGGTTCTTAACCGACGAAAAAACCCTCGAGAAGCTTAAGGAAGGAAGTCAAATAGTTTTTAAATATGTTCTTCCAAATGGTGAAGATGCTAACGGCCTATATCCCTATAATCCCAACGGCTCCCTCTACGACATCGCTGGAATCTGCAATAGGAATGGAAACATCATGGGGATGATGCCTCACCCGGAAAGAGCCTTCTTCGGCTGGCAGCTTCCGGAATGGGGTGAAGCTCCTCCTGAAAGAGGCGACGGAAGAAAAGTATTCGAAAGCGTAATCGAATACTTAGAAAATAACATAAGCTAAGCTTAAAAAGATTTTACCTTAAACTCGAAGTTTTGCTTTTATGAAATTCGAGCTTTCGTCATGTAACAGTTATGCTTATAAATGAAACCTTCCTCATCTTAAAATGGTAGTATTGGCTTCGTCTTCGAAGTTGAAGAGAGAAGTAATCCGGTTGCTGAAAGAGGATGAGGAGTTTAGATACGCTATAGCTGGCCTAGTGGGGCTCGATGAAATACTGAAGAGAACTGCTGAGCACGATAGGAAGTTCAACGAAATCCTGGAGAGACTGGCTGAACACGATAAGAAGTTTGAAGAGATCTTCGAAAGGTTTGCTGAGCACGATAGGAAGTTCAACGAAATCCTGGAGAGACTGGCTGAACACGATAA
>JAAOZP010000003.1 GCA_011605725.1 Nitrososphaerota archaeon
AGATGTGTATAAGAGACAGTTCTCATACTCATAGGGTATTTTCTTGTAATACTCAACTTCAAAATCCCAATTCATGCTCTTAGCGAAAGCTTCTAAAGCTCTTTTGTAGGATTGATTGTTTACAGCTAAGCGGAAAACATCTCGATGAATGAAATCATAGTTCCATATGCTTGCAGCTGTCTGTTTGATTATCACTTTAAAACCCCTATCTTTTGCTAGGAATTCCCAAGCATCCCTGTAGCTTATTGGAATCCAGTACCAACCCCAAGTTACGCGCCTTATTCCATTGCTCTTACTTAACCTGTGCAAATATTCCTTAGCCCTTGGATGGATTTTTCGTATAGAGCTTAAGCTAAACAAGCTTCCAGACCATTCTTTTGCCAATCTAACTTTGAACTCATCTAAGTACATAAGTCACCTTCAATATAAATTTGGCACACTACTATTTAAAGCTTCTGTACTATTCCCAAAATAGGAGAAGTCAAAAATCTTTAAAACTGGCTAAATTAAGCCAACGCTAACGATTCTGTCTTTTGAATTCAATCAAATTATTTCCTATAGTTAAATTTCAGCCACTCGCTTGCAATTTTTGTGGTAAAAAGAGGAAGAGCTATTTCTACCCCTAATTTCAAAACTCTTTTAATTGCCATGAAATACTGCGAATATTCTGGTTGTAATGAAAAAGCTGATGGAGTTTTGGTGGGATTAAAAACTACTACTGCTTGAAGCACTTGAAGAAGGTGAAAAGGAGGCTTGTTGGAATTTAGTGGTTTTAATGCGGGCAATCTCTGTTAGCCATTTCCATAGAGGTGTGAGCCTGATTTTTCTATTTTCAAGCTTAAGCTCATCCTCATAGTTCCACGTTATAATGAGTAGATCGTTACATTTTAATTCTTTGCTTGCTTTAATCAGAGGATTAGTCTCCTCTTTACTAACCTCGTCTCTTCCAGAAGCGTAGGTAACTTGGATCGTTTTTTATACGAGAACCTTCTTTCACAACGAAGTCCACTTCGTTTCCCTGAGCATTTCTCCAGTAGAATAAGTCTTCATTCGGAACGAATCCATTCTTAACCAGCTCCAAGAATACAATGTTCTCCAGGAGCCTCCCGAGGTCTTCGCGTTCAACGTAAGTGTATATCGCATTATCCACTAAGTAGAATTTAGGCATGCTCAGCTCAACCTTCCTTTTGCTCCATTCAAACTTCTTAAGGAAGAAACCGAAGTTAACATCCTCAACGATCTTTTGAAAAGCATATAGAGTCTTCTTGCTAATTTTTACTCCCTGAGACTTTAAGGAATTGAAGACTTTATGAACGGAGAAGAGCAAAGCATCCGAGGAGATGCAAGATTTTAAGAAAAGCTCGAGTGCATATCGATTTCTAATCCCAAACCTTTCTACAACATCTTTATAAATAACGAGATCGAGCGCGCGCTATACTATAAGGATCGGGAGGGAGTTGGGATTCACGAAGGTATTTGGGCTTCATGCATGAGCGGCTCCTTGGGAACAGCCATGCTGTGGTGGTGGGACGTCTATGTTGAGCCGTTCAACCTGTATTATCATTACGCGGCTTTAAGAAGGTTTCTGACGGGCGTCTGCTTCAGCAGAGCAGGGTTCACGGAGCTCGACTACAGGGTGGTTGAAAACGAGAAGGTTAACGCGTCGAATACTGGTTTCGAGGTTTTCGGCCTTAGAAACGGGACTTTCGCAATGGGCTGGGTGAGGAACAAGGATTACAACTGGTTTAACGCTGTTAACAACTATACTCTTAAAACGGTTGGAGGAGTCGACGTGGAGCTTCCGGGTTTCAACGCGGGAAGCTACTTGTTCGAAGTCTGGGATGCTTACTCCGAGGAGAAAACCTGGGCTACAAGAGTGGAGTCCTCTAACGGGAGGCTTATAGTAGAAATCCCTTCTTTTCTTAAAGACGTGTCTTTTAAAATAATCATGGTTGGAAAATAAGGTGTTCCTAGAGCGCGAAGCTTTATAACGCTCAGGTGTTTCAACTTAACACAGCATGAGGCAGCTTGTCGTCTATTATTCTAGAACTGGGACCACGAGAAAGATTGCGGAAGCCGTTGCGGAGGTTTTAAAATGTGATGTTGAGGAAATCAGGGATTTGAAGAACAGGACTGGCCTATTAGGCTGGCTGAGTTCAGGAATGGATGCGACTTTAAAAAGGCTAACCAGGATAGAGAAGCCTGTTAATCCTCCTGAGCTCTTCGACGTTACGGTTATCGGCACTCCCGTATGGAACAGCACGATGTCTACACCCGTTAGAACATACATAGTGGAGTATAGGGATCGGTTTAAGCAAGTCGCGTTCTTCTGCACTCAATACGGTTCCAGGAGCAGCGTGTTGAAAGAAATGGAAGACCTCTGCGGCAGGAAACCGGTTGCAACGCTCATGCTGAGGAAGAGACAGGTGGAAACCGGCGAGTACATTGACGCGGTTAGACAGTTCTGCGCGCAGATAACCCGGTAGGAAAAACTGTGGTGGGAAGAATTAAGGCTGCACTCGCCGTGTTAGCACCTGTTTCCAGGCTAATGACTTATTGCCAGCCGTATTTTTCAACCCTGTATTCTTCAACCGCGTTTATCACGCTTTCCCTCAGCCTTATGGCTTGCTGTACTACTGTAAGCGGGATCACGTATATTTTACTCGGGTCCTCCGGGTCTGCGAATGAAACTATCTCCCCGTCGGAGTCCACTATTCTGAAAGGATAAGTCCATTCTACAACGCGCGTCTCTATCAGCATGCCGAACTGGTCGTAAATATTCTCTACCCTACTATCCTTCTCCTTAACTAGGAAGCCGTGTTCAACAAATATCTGCTTCATCCTTTCAGCATCCAGCTTGCTTGAGAAAGTGATGCTGAAGCATTCGAAGGTTTCTCTAGCAACCTCTTTAATCCCCCGGGGAAGCTCCCCAACGTATCTCGCTTTCCAGCGTGGAGCCTGGAAAAGAGCCTCCAACACTTGAAGGAGCAGCATAGTCTTCAATAGGAGTAGGCGCTAATATCTATTTTGATGAGGGGTAAACTGGTTTCTAGATGTTTTAAGCTTTGAAAGACGATTTTTAGCATCTGTTCCCGCTCTTACGCGTCCCTTCAAAAAAATAGAGGAGGCCGTGTGAGGAGACTATGCGCGTTTAAAAATCTAAAGCATGCTGGGTAAAACCCTTAGGAGAGGAGGCGAAACCCTTTCGCAACCCGTTCCACGAGGAAAATTACTGTTTTCAAGGAGATTTTTACGAACGGGTTTGTTTTGTTGAAATACCAGTTTGAAAGATCCTTTATCCATCGGAGGTCATGCTTCAAGCAAGCCTTCATCACTTCCAACTGTTCCCCATTGGGCTTAGCCCTATACCATTCTCCATTCTTAAGAACACCCATTGGCACGAAATACATGGGTATTATCAGGCTTCTGAAATCTTTAAGCTCCTCTATAAGCTCAAGGGTTTTAACCAGGTCGTCAGGCTTCTCGTCAGGCATTCCGATTATTATTGTTGCAGCAGGCACGACCCTAGATTCATGCATTATTGAGAAAGCGTCCTTCACGATGCTCGGCCAGGAGCCTGCAGGGTAGGGAGCAGCCTTCGCAGGCATTATTTTCTCAGCCAGCCTGGGAGACCCTGTTTCAATCCCTACTTCAACCCCTATGTAGTCATGCTCATCCTGAAGAATTATTTCAGATAGGCGTGTTATCAAAGAATAATTTTCCTCAGCATACTTTACTGCGGAGAGACTCACGTGGCTCCATCCGACAACCTTGAAAAACTGCCTAGCCGTTTGATGCAGCCTTATCAACGGCTCAGGCCTGGGTTTAACCCCGTCAGCCCCATACAGTAGAATGTCTTCAGCGTGCAGTAGGCACCTGTCTAGTCCACAGGCCTTGTTCACCCTAAGCTCCTTCTCAACCATTTCAAGAGGATACTGCCTCAAGGGTCTCAGGGTTACTGAGCAGAACCTGCAGCCTCTTGGACAGCCCCTCATTATTTCAACCAGCCCGTTTACAGACGCGTTTTTAATCACAGGAATCTCGTTTAGCACAGGAGTATCCTGGATACCGACGTGCACATATCGTGGAAGAGGCTTGCCTTCAAGCGCGTCCTGCACGAGTGAAACAATGATTTTCTCAGCCTCTCCCTCGACAACCGTGTCCACCCCCCATTTCTCAGCGTAATCAGGCATCCAGAGCCATTGCCATGCAGCAGGACCGCCGACGATTATCTTAAGTCCGTTTTTCTTAGCCATCCTTACCTCAGGCTTCTCCATGAATTTCCTGAAACACTTGGAGTTAACCGGCTCCCTCCCGGTTAGAACCCACCATTCGCTGCTCGGAGGCCCAAGCGCAAAATAATCGTGATGACCTATTCCAAGGACCTTAGCGTTTTTCAAGTGTTTCCCAAGATAATCCGGGTCTATTACAGCAGCCTTAATACCGGCGTCAAGCAGCGCAGCCTCTATTTTCCTAAGCCCGTAAGGAGCTTCTAAAGGCCTTCCTAAATCATCCACCCTCATCCTTGGAGCCGCTACAGCCATCCAGATTTTCTCAGGAACCATAACCGGCGGGCCGGTTGCCAGAAAGCCCAGGAACTCTTTACCGTGATGGTTAGTCATGAGGGTTCTGTCGACGGAAAGCACAACGTCGAAGCGCTCGTCAACCATCCTACGGCACCGTTACCTCCTCATCGTAAGCCTCTGAAACCATGTTTTCACCGTCGTAAACCACTATCGTCGCCCAAACATTCTTGTTTGAAAGAGGCCTAATCGCCTCCAGAAGTTCACCCTGCTTAAAACCATGCATATGAATAGTTATTTGCCTGTATCTCGTAAGCAGGGGAGCAATTCTCTCTACAAGCCCACCGGGATCTTCTAAAAACCCTTCTCTCCTAACGGTAACGTGAAGCCTTCTATCAGGATTCACTTAAACCACCTCCTCCAAGATCCTTTCGAAACGCTGCATCACCTTATACTTCACGTAATCCTTGATGAGCTGAGGAGCCTCCTCTTCAACAAGCCTCCTGTAAGTCGTAATGTATTTTAAAGCGATTCTCGCAGCCTCCCTTCTACTGATCCTCCTTTCCAACCGGTCTTCATGAATCCTTTCCAAAACATTCATCACAATGCTTTCAACCATTATTATCTTCCTCTGCCTATGGTTCGGATCCCTAGATATCTTCAAAACACCTTTTCGCGAAAGATTCCGAACCTCTCTGGAAAGCACTACTCTCGAGAGTTTCCCCCTGAGTCTCTCAGCAAGCCTGTTGAAAGAGGTTCCGCCAGGATGGTTTGCAACCTCGTCTATTATCCTTCCGTGAACGTGGGTGAAACTCATGATTGAAAAACCAGTATGGCTTATGAACCGGTATTTAAATATATCGGTTTAGAACGATTTATCCAGAAAATCCCGATTTAACACTCAACGGTTTCAGGAACAGCAGAAACCTACGCATAAGCTTCAGCCTGCGTCAACGGTTAAGCCTGACAACGTTTACAGAATGAGGCTTCAACAGGATGCTTACCCTGCCGTCGAGCACATCAACCCCGGTCTGTTCTATTCCAACCCTATCCGGCTCCTCAAGCGTATTCCTGTCTTCAACCGATTCTCCTGCGATAAACTGTTGCAAACCGCTTTTCGGAGTAAACCCTTTAAAATCAACCTGGAGCTCAACAATATCAGTCTCGCTCCTGTTTAAAACATGTAGGAATATTGTTTCCCCGTCTTTCGAAACTGTCGCAGAAGCATCCACATACGGCACGTATCCACCGGCCTCAGTAGACATGTAATGCTCAGAATCAACCAGCGTCCTGAGAACACTACAACCCTTATTGCCACCGTAAATCTTGAAAACAAAGTATTGCGGAGTAAGAACCATCCGGCCGTCTGAAGCAGCTATTATGAGTGGAAGAACGTTAACAGTCTGGGCGAAACTACTTATCGGAACAATGTTGCAGAGTCTCTGAAGCGCGTTCAGAATCCCTCCTGTGAAAACAGCATCCCTAACCCGTGTAACCTGCGTTATAAGAGGCTCCTTAGCCTCAGGATACCAGACGTTCCACTCGTCAAAAGCTATTTTTATCTCCCGCTTCACACCATGCTTTCTTCTAACCGCCTCAACAAGGCTGTAGACGTTCCTCAGCATCTGCTCAACATGTATTGGAGTAGCCACCAGCTCCCTGTACGGTTTACTCCCGGCAGCATAATAGTGGATTGAAAGATAGTCGAAGCATTTCCCAGCTTCCTTAACCATCTCCATGTTCCACTCAGGATCCTCACAGCCAACAGCCACCAGCTCTATACTCGGGTCAACCTTGCGCATCTCGTTCGCAAACTCAAGAGTCCTCCTGGCGCACTCAGAACCATCCCTGCAGAACCCTATCTGCCATTCCCCGTAAAGCTCATTACCTATTCCCCAGAGCCTTACTCTATAAGGCTCCTCGTGACCATACTTGCGTCTCAGCGAGGCATAGTGCGTAGCCCCGTTTAAATTACAGTACTCCACCCATCGAGCAGCCTCCTCGGGAGTACCGTTCCCAGCGTTGACAACTATGAATGGTTCCGCACCTATCAGCCTGCACCAATCTATGAACTCATCCGTCCCGAAGAAATTAGGCTCTTCAGCCATCCAAGCCATGTCGAAACGCCTCGGCCTCTGGCTTAAAGGCCCCACACCATCCTCCCAATGGTAGCCGCTTGAAAAATTCCCACCCGGCCATCTTACAAGAGGAGGATTCAAATCTTTAACAGCATTTAGAACATCAAGGCGATAACCATTCTCATTAGGTATTTTAGAATCCCTACCGACCCAAATGCCTCCGTAAATGCATTCGCCCAAGTGTTCAATAAACTGGCCGTAGCACCTCTCGCTAAGAATCCCAACCGGCGTCGTCGCATCAATAATCACCCTGCTCTTCAAACATATTCACCCTGAAGTAGAGGCTGAGCAACATTAATAAAAATATTTCAGACTGATGGAAAGAACATGGAAAAGCGAAACATGCATAGCCTATTTCCTCTTCTAGAAAGTTTTAGACTCGAAATATTTCTCCAACAGCTTACGGATGCCGCTTCTAGTTATTTCAGAGAAGGTTGAAGGAACTATTCCAAGCATTTTAGCAAGCTCCCTGGTGCTGACTTTCCTCGGAGTGTCGAAGTAGCCCATTTTCAAGGAAAGCCAGAGAGCATTCTCCTGCTTCTCGGTTAAAACCCCTTCCCTGTGCTCCTGCCTGGTTAAGCCTAGGACCTTAAGCTTAAAACCGAGAGACTCCAATGTCGATATTATTTGTTTAAAAACATCGTAGCCTGGTGCTATAAACTCGTAGACCATCCGGTACCCTTCAACATGCCTGCCTGAAATAAGGAAGGCTCCTTGGGAAAGCATTGTGTTGCAAACACTACACCCGTCTGTTTTAAAGGAGGCAAGTACCGAGCTCTTCGAACCTTTCAAAATCTTAAGGTTCTTCAAAGAGGCCTTTTTAAGCTCGCCGGCTGGAAATTGAACCAGGTGTCTCACAGAGCCTTCAGGCAGTCTCCTGACATCGATAAGCCTGCAATCGTTAACGCCGAGCTTAAACATGAGCTGCAAGCCCTTGCACTGACTGTTCTCAACCTCAAGAGTCACATGGTACAGTGTTTGTTCAAGAGCCATTCAGCCCACCTTCACCAGAATAACTGTTAAAATCGTATTAAAACCTATCTGGCGCGGGTAGAAGGTTTCCAAAGGCATTAAGTTTAATCTTTAAATACGCGCGTCGGAAACGTAGGCTGAAAATGCTGAAAACCATCCTCGCAGCCCAGCAATGCTTAGAATGGATGGAGCAGCTTGCCTATCAATACGGGTATTTAGGGGTGTTTATCTTATCGTTCACAGGAGCCGTATCCATCATCATCCCCATACCGTACACTGTCGTAATCTACCTGATGGGCTCCATCATAGATCCTTTCCTGATAGCTGTCTCAGGAGGATTAGGCTCAGCCCTGGGAGAGCTAGTAGGCTACGTTCTGGGATACTGCGGCAGGAAGCTGATAAGCCAGGAGCATAAGAGGAAGATGGATTACATGCTTAAAATATTCAGCCGTTACGGTGCTGTAACAATATTCCTGTTTGCACTCACACCCCTGCCCGACGACCTGCTGATAATTCCGCTCGGCATAATGCGCTACAACCCAGTTAAGATCCTCATACCCTGCGTCCTGGGTAAAACCCTTATGTGCCTCATACTGGCGCTTGGAGGAAGGTTTTCAATAAGCCTGGTTAAAAGCCTTTTCGGAGGGGAGGGGGGATGGGCTGCAACCCTAGCATCCTTCCTGCTCCTAGCTGGAATCATAATAGTGATGATGAAGATAGACTGGGAGGAAGTCTTCTTCAAATACGTGGAGAAGCGGGGGAAAGCACAGGGTCAAAATAATTAAATAAGGGCTTGAAGCCACTAGTGTTCAATGGAAAACTTTGAAAAGGAATACTGGCTTGAAGTTGAGCTGCAACACCCTAAAGGATGGGTGTTGGCGGCGGAATCCGGAGGAATATTAGACGGGTATTTCAGAGTAGACTCGAAAACAGCCGCTAAGCTTGAAGTCAAATGGGAGAAACAGGCGTCTGAGGGGAAGGCGAGGTCTAAAGTGCAGCCGATGGTTGTGATAAACAGGTTTATCGAAGACTATATGAAGCGGACTGGCGCGCGCTCTAAGATTAAGGCTGAAGTATACGAGCGTGGAAACGCGAATATCTGTGAGCATAATGCTTATTTCGCAAGATGGCGGGGAATCGGAGACGTAGCTACTCTCTCCTGGGTGTGTGAAGACGAGAACAAGGTTTTCCTCGTCAACTACTATCTGGAGCCGGGTGAGAAATGGGAGGATGTTGCAGGATGGCTGATCCCCGGGCTCGTATGCCATACTTCGGAGAAATTCTGGAGGTACCGGCTTATCGGCGTGGAGTTTAAAATACCTAAGGGCTATGCTCTCCAAACCAGGAGGCTGCTGCTAGGCAGGCCGGTGGCCGTCTTCAAAGCAGGGGAGAAAACACTGTTGATCCACTGGTCAACCTTCGCCAGAGAAATCCTTGCCAAGTATAAGAGTCTTGTAGAATGGGCTAAGAAAGAGGCTCCGAAGGAAGTCGGCAGCGTCATGAAAGGGTTAAAGTACGACATGCTTAAGCCAGACGAGAAGACGGGGAAAATGGTTGTGGAGGAAACTGGGAGAACATTCTTCGGCGGCAGGACGACTGTTAAAACGTTAAGAATCTGGCATGACTCAGGCTCCAACAGAATATTCTTAACAGGCTACTCAGGTCCCAGGGATAGCATGACCGACCTTGAGGAGCTTGAGAAAAGCATAGTGTTTAAGCCTGACTAGGTGAATAAGAATGCCTCTGTTTGGAAGAAAAAAGAAGGAGCCTCCAAGGGTTTCGCCGGAGAGGCTTTACAGGAGCATACCTATCGTAAGCCCGGTGGTGAAGCATGAGGAGGATGCTGACGGCATCGTCACAATCCTTATTCCCATTCGAACCGGCGACCCTAAGAATCCTGAAAGAACAGCGAGAATAAGGCTTGACGAAATAGGAAGCAAGGTTTGGAAGAAAATAGATGGGAAAACACCGCTTAACGAAATAGTCCAGTGGATGAAGCAGGAATTCATGTTGACGGAGAGAGAGGCAGAGGTCTCGCTGTCAATGTTCATGAAAAGCCTTGTCGACAAGAAGCTTGTGGCACTCGCCCTGCCGCCGCCAAAACCAGGAACACCCGAGGTTCAGGAGGAGATTGAAAGAATAAGGTTTGAAATAGAGGAGCTTGAAAAAGCCTTTAAAAAGAAGAAGGTTGATGAGAAAACATTCAGAGAGCTTAAGGAGAAATACGAGCAGGCGATTAGAGAGCTTAAGGAGAAGGAGGCTGCTGAAACCAAGCCCCCGGATAAAACACAGGTTAAGCCAAGCTGACGCGCTGCTTATCGAAGCGCTTATTTAGCTTTTCAACATTCCTCTACCGTGGTAAGAAGCCTACGACTATGGAACTTCAGAGGCGTGGAGAAGGGCGAAGTTAGGCTTGCCCCTTTCACAATTATTCTAGGCGGCAACAACTCGGGTAAGACAACTATTCTCGAAGCCCTGTTCCTCGCGCCAAATCCTTTCCGCAGAGCCCCCTATTCCGGGGTTGACGTTGCCGTCAAGATTCTTCAAGAAACACACAGGGTTTTTGAAAACACGGGCTACTTCTTCCTTTTCCACAACTATACTTCGAGCGAGGCGAGAATCAAGTGCGACAGCCACGTCATAAGCTTCCTCAGGGATGATGAAACAATTTACGTCACTACGAACAAGAGTGACGCTGGCGAATGCTTAATGCTTAAAGGGAAGCCGGCTAATGTTTTAGGAAAACTGTCTTTCACGCTTACCAACATAGTCTCCATGTATGTTAACGATAAGGTGACTAAGGAGGATTCTCTGCTTCTCAGCCCAAGCCTTACAAGAATGAGTTACGACTATGTGAGGATAAACTGGCCTCTCCTCGCCCACAGTAATGTTTGCAGCAGGATCGCTGAAGAACTGTCTCGACTCCCCGGTGGAAAATGCGTCGACATAACCATGGAGCCCTTCTTCAAAGGAGGAGTATCGATAAACCTCCTTCTTGAAGAAGAGAAGAGGATAAGGCTTAGCGATGCTGGAACAGGGGTTCAGAACTACGTTATAGCGAGAATTCTTTACGAGTTGAAGAAGCCGGAGATACTGCTCTGGGACGATGTGGATAATGGTCTTGACCCGGCTACGCTTTTAAGCGTTGCACGCTGGTTCTCCAGTCTCGTGGAAAAAGGCACCCAGGTAATCGTAACCACCCGGAGCCCTGAAGCCGCGAGAAGGATTGCTGAAGCCGCCGGAGGCAGGCCGACAATACTTTTAAGCATCCTTAAGGAAGGCAAGCTTGAAACCAGAAGACTGCTGGAGACTGAGCTGGATGATGGAATACTGGAGGCGGAAAAACCGTCGAAAAGCCTGCGTGCCGCTTAGGCTTGAAACCTCACGACTTAGAATAAGTTTAGACAGGACAGGTTGCTCAAAAATGGGGGATAATTTCTTCCTGCGTTTACTCGGCGGTGAGACTCTCCACATCATTGAAAAACCATCAGCATACTCTTAAACTTAGTTTGCCAACTCCTCGGATGAAACTAGCGTGCGCTACGGGTCAACCGGTTGGTTTATTTTAGCGACACGACAGTAAGTCATGATATTTTATTTCATTTTCTACACGATACTTGATACGTTTTTCCCCAGATTAAAAAACTTTAAAAGTTGCTCAAAGAGGGCACTATAACTTTGATGACGAGCTCTTATGAAGCGTCAAGCATTGTCCTTTTTATCACTGATGTTCCTGGCAATAATGATTTCCTATTTCGTTTACTCATTGTGGAGGGTTGAGCATATGAAAGAGTCACAGACTTTAATAAGAAGAATCGAATTAATGCCTTCTACTCCTGAACCGTTTGTCATGAAAAACTGGAAGGAGCTTACTAAAGCATACATCCGTTTCGTCTTCAACTTCAACCTTACCGGTGAGTACTTGCCCTTAATAAGGCTAGATAAATCTGACCCGGACGCTATTTCCTTCGACCTGCCGTCTTACATCGGCGATTCTAGGATGCGTGAAGGCTCTGGAGAAGCAATTAATTGCGTAGCAGCAGTGTTGAGTGGCACGCTTATCGGTATTAACATGAGTAACTATAATGGTTATGACTGGGTTTCAATGTGTAAAAGCTGGTTCAGTAAGGAAGACGGTATATTTCTCAATGCTAAGAGAGGGCAAAGCGGAGGGTCTTTCTGGTATGACATATATCCAAACATATTGATTTTTTCCCTAGTATACTACTATCCGGAAGCAGCGCCTTCATGGAATTCGACTCTGTATAATGCGGCTGAAAGTTTTTACAAGGCTTCCCAAATTATTCGCACACGATACAATGATTCAGATTTTGACTTCACCGCGTTCGATTTCCGCGGAATGATACCCGTTAATAACGGAAGATGGGTGGAACCGGATGCAGCGGCAGGAATCGCATGGCTGGAGTACATGGCTTACGTGAAATGGGGCAATCCGCGTTTTCTGGATGCTGCGAAGTGGAACATGCAGTTCCTCCAAGAGAGGAAAATTAATCCTTTCTACGAAGTGTTGCTTCCCTTCGGAGCCTATACTGCTGCACGCATGAATGCAGAGCTCAGAACAAACTACGATGTGCAAAAGCTTTTGAACTGGTGTTTTGACGGCGAGACCCCGATAGGCCCAAGACCCGGATGGGGTGTTATAGTCGGCAAGTGGGGTGATTACGATGTCAATGGATTAGTAGGTAGTCTTACAGACGGCGGCGGTTATGCTTTTGCAATGAATACCTTCGACATGGCTCTGCCACTGGTACCCCTAGTACGTTACAACACTAGTTTCGCCAAGGATATAGGCAAGTGGCTGCTTAATGCTGCGAACAATGCTCGATTGTTTTATCCGGATTCACTCCCGGAAAGCCATCAATCCTCCTCATCATGGAGATATAGCAACGTTGTTGCGTATGAAGGATTGCGATACATATGGAATGGGAAGAGTCCCTACGCGATGGGTGACCCCATTCTCCATGGCTGGGGCGCTACTGACCTGGGTCTTTACGGGTCTTCCCATGTGGGAGTGTTCGGCGGAATCATTAGTCTTACTGATGATGAGAAAATACTTCAAATAGACCTCCTTAAAACAGATATGTATCACGGTCCTGCTTACCCAACATACCTTTATTATAATCCTTATGATGTTGAGAAAAGTGTAAAGATAGAAGTTGGTTCTGAGCCGGTGGACATTTACTGCGCTGTTACACATAGGTTTTTAGGAAGGAGTGTAACAGGCACTGGGGTGATTACGCTTCCGCCGGACTCGGCTGCAGTGATTATACTAGTGCCGTCTGGGGGTCAGGTTGAATATTCTAACGGAAGAATGCTTGTGAACGGGATCATCGTAGACTATGAATGTGAAAGTTAAAGTGCTGAAAGCTTTATATTGCTGATAAAAAGAATCATATAGCCAAGATTGCCAAAACAGATCAGGTTCGACGAGAAAGATAAAGTTATTCTCTCGATCCTGTATGAAGACGCTCGCCTTAAAAACAGGCAGATCGCTTTAAAAACCAATCTTAGCCAAGCCACTGTCGCCAGAAGAATCAATAAAATGAAAAAAATGCAGATTATAAAAAGGGTTGTTCCCATAATTGATTATAAAAAAATAGGCAAGACTTCTGCATGCTTCATCCTGCTCGATTTAAAGAACTGCGATGCCGACAGCTTGATGAAATACTTGGAAAATGCTGAGGAAGTAATATGTTTGTACCTTCTTGAAGGAGAAAAAATGCTTTTAAAAACTGTTTTTGAAAACAGATCGGCTTTAAATAATTTTGTCGACAAGATTAAAAGGTTTTTCGGAAGCAACATCGACAGTCTTTACGAGGTCAGATCCATCCTGATTGAGGAGAAATGTCCCTTCCAAGGCGTTTCAGAGTTGAGGGCTGAAACTCATTATGAGGATCAGTCGAAAATAACGCTAAGCAACAGTAGGATTAGGCTCACTGTAGATTTAGGCAAGGGTGGAATAATAGACGAAATAGTTCCCACGAACATGAGTAGCATAAACCTGGCTTTTCCCGAGCTTGGCCTGCTTTTCGACACTTTTATAGAAACCCAGTTTTGGCTGGACGAGCTTCAAATAACTAAGCCCTACTACAATATAAAAAGGGATGAGAACTGGATGGAGCTAAACTTCAGAAAATCAGTTAAAGCGATTTCTGCGTTAAGAGGTTTAGAGATAACTAAGACAATTCGTTTAGAAAAAAACTTGAACGAGGCTAAGATCAAGTATTTACTGGTCAATAATGGTGGAGCTGAAAAAACATTGACGCTTTGGGTTTGCAACTATCTTGACGCCTCACTATTCTCAGAGCTGATAATCCCGTCGGCTGACGGCGTTAAAAAAATAAAGGTTGTGAACGATTCGAGCAGAGGCTTTTTCACAGTTTCGGAGAAAGAGCTGAATGAGCTGGTGGGGAAATACTGGCGGGATGAATGGGGCTTATTCGTCCACCCCGAGAAGCCTGTAGATAGAGCTGGCTATTTCAGTAAGCTTTTAAAAATCATCCTAATGTTTCACTTCGACCCGAAGCAAGTGTGGGTTGTTAAGAGGTTTTGGGGAGAGAAATACGTTAGTCTAGAACTACTGTTCAACCCAGCCTCCATGCGGCCGGGGGAGACTGCTCAATACGAATTCAACATCCGCTTGTTATCAAGCAGAAAAGACTATTCTGATGAGTTTCACGGTAATTTGTTTCATTTTTCCCCGGATATTTGACACATTTTTTCCTTAATTGAAAAAACTTAAAAAAACATCAAAAGTATTAACAACGGTAAAAATGAGCCAGGAAGCTGGCGTACAAACGTATGAGGAAGGGGGGGCAAAAACTGTTCTAGCAAAATTCCCGTTACGTGCCTTCATAATAGGCCTTATACTGGCAGTGATTTCGACCATGCTCTGGGTTGCGCATACTCGTGCCAACTTGACCTACAATATACCTTGGGCAGGCTTAGCTGCAGGAGGAATAGACTTCACACTGTTCATAGGATACGGTTTCGCTTCCCTAATAGTTCTACCAATCATCCTGTCTAAAATCGGCGTAAAACTTACTCCTACGGAATACGCTATCATATACATAATGGTTCTAATCGGATGGACTGGGCCTGCTCTTTTCTGGATGTGGGGCGTCCAAATATGGACTGTCTGGACATGGAGCGGAGGAGTCGTGGCAAAAGAACTTGCATTAACCGGGAAAATACCTGCCTACTGGTATGTTTTGAACGAGAAACAGGCAGAATGGTTCTTCTCAGGCGGGCCTTTCATATTGAGCGAAATCTCTAGTCCAATACTCTTCTGGAGCGTAATGGCCATATGTGAAGGACTCATGACGTTCTTCCTAGCTCTGATCTTCAGAAGGAAATGGGTTGAAACCGAAAGCCTACCTTTCCCATTCGCCTCCTCAGCAGTAATGCTGGTAAACATGACTGAAGAAGCTCAAGACAAGCCCGGTATTAAAATGGCGAGAGAAAGGCTACTCTGGATCGCGTTCCTAATCGCAGTGCTGGCTTACGGGTTCAACATAATACATGCTTTCATTCCAACAATACCGCGGATTCCAATAGATGAAATCGATCTGAATCCTTGGGGTGGGGGGAACATTGGAGTCAACCTGGATTTAACACCGACGTTTAAAGGCGCGATGATCGTTCTAAACTTCAATCCTCTGCTTATAGCAGCATTATTCCTCCTGCCGCTCGACATCCTGTTAACCACGTGGGTAGCAATGGTTGTGTTTCAATGGATATGGCCTGCCGTCGGGATCTCTACAGGCTTGTTCCCAGATATCTCGGCGCAAGGCGCTTGGAGCGTATGGTGGGCACTTGGAAACGAATGGTCCGGAGCAATCTGGTATTTACTTGGATATGGCTTTATACAGGGAGTGGCAATATGGGTGATAATATCGAGTCGAAAATACTTTTCCAGCCTAATCTCCTCAGCCATCAAGGGAGACGCTGAATCCCGCATCGGCCTCTTCGGCTTCATAGGCATAACCGTGATATGGCTACTCATCATGTTTGCGCAAGGCGCTAATCCATTGGTTATAACACTTTCAGTAGTCTATTTCCTCCTCGTCTACTTGGGAATGATGAGGTACCGTACGGAGTCTTCCCCCGCCGGCGGCGGCTTCTGGTGGTGGAACTGGACTAACGGAGTCTTCTCAAAAATAGGTAACTGGCCGATAGGATCGCCTGAAGCATATGTAACAATGAACCTAACGTCTCCAATGGGTGCAGGCCCAGGCAATATACAGTATGCACTATTATCAACAGATATTGTGCATATTTCATCACAGTTCAAGATGGATGTCAAACACCTGTGTTTAATCGTTGTCTTAACCACAGTGATCACCGTGATTTTCGGAGGCATATTCTATGCCTGGTGGGGCTACGCTGGTTTAAGAGGCCTCGGATGGCTTAACGACCAGCAAACCTTCGCGATAGACCTTGGGTATGCGATTTATAAGAGTGGAACATCGTTCAAACTAACTGTCTGGGAGCCAACATACATTCCTTACATTGCTGGAGTCGTCTTGGCGGTGATACTCATGTGGCTTAAAGCGACTTTCGCAACAATCCCGTTCAACCCGTTAGGTTTAATAATGGGCTGCATGTACATGTGGCCATGGGTTTTCACGTCAGTGCTGATAGCTTGGCTGGCAAAGTACATAATCTTCAAAACAGGAGGAACCCCATTATACCAGAGGCTTCTCCCCGGTGCAATAGGTTTCATAGGTGGTTATTGGTTTGTGAAACTAGTCATGTGGTTCATAGTCCGCCTCTTCATAGGATTACAGCTACCGCCCCCATAGAAGCAAACATGTTTTTTTCAAACATCTATTCTTTTTCCGCTTTCTCCACTAAAAGGTGGTCGGCTTGAATAAGATGAGAATATTACTCCTCACAATTCTTCTCATAGTGTTTTCCATGATGTTCCCCCCGGGCCCTCTAAATCCGTCGGGATTAGGAGAGGAGAGAGAGGATAGTAGCGTTATGCACACGAGCCTCCACAGCGTCATGCAAAAAGTTGATTTAAACGCTGTGGTGAACCATGTTTCTTACCTTTCCAGTCTGGATTCACGCGTCACGGGTTATCCCGGGTATGAAAAAGCCTGTGAATATGTTTACAGCAGGTTTGTCGAATACGGTTTATCAAACGTCTCATACCACTTCTATAATGTTGCAGTTCCTATTGATTACGAGACATACGTATTTCTCCCCTCTAAAGGTGTTAAACTCAAAGCTTATGCACTTTGGCCCAACGGTATACAGGCTAGTTCAATAAATTTAACGGCGCCACTCGTCTACTGTGGGGACGGCGAGTGGAGAGATTTTGACGGAAAGAAGATAAACGGAAGCATAGTTCTTCTCGAGTTCAACAGCCGTGATAACTGGTTGAAGGCTTCTGAACTGGGAGCTAGAGCCGTTATCTTCATAGAGCCGGACGATACTTCTACCTCAGAGGCTCAGCTTAAGAAGCTTAATTATGTTCCCCTCGATTTCCCAAGGCTCTACGTGAACAAGACAGCAGCGAAAATAATCCTTGACGAGCTTAAGCTTGAAGATAGTCTCACAGTACAGGTTTTCTCAAACATGAAGTATGAAAACATACGTGCAAAGAATGTAGTTGGCTTCATAAACGGGGTTGACCCTGATCCAGCGATACGCGAGCAAATAGTGTTGATAGTTTCTCATTTCGACTCGGCCTCAGTGGTGCCGGCGCTCTCACCTGGAGCGAGCGAGGCAATCGGAGTGGCGGCGCTTCTTGAGCTTGCAAAGTTTTTCGCCGAAAACCCTGCTCCACGCACATTAATGTTTATCGCATTTTCAGGACACGGGGAGAACCTGATGGGTGCAAGGGCTTTCATGGGGGACATCGTATGGTTCGAAAAGAATGTTTCTCTCGCATCGAAGTTTGTCAGCGTGCTGGATATAGACATAACTGCTGAAACGGACTCCTCGGGATTCATGTTCTCCTTCATTGGAAACCAGGAGTCAAACAATTGGTATTCTGCATACTATCAAAGTTTCATCGAAAATGTTTCACAACTCTGGGTAGATCTGTATGCGAAAACATACAGGATAGAAGGATATCCTGGCATGCTTCCCGTAATGATAAGCCCGCTGAGCATCAGCTCTGAAGGAAACATCTTCGGCAGTTGCGGAATATTCTCAACCATTCAAATAACAGGCCACTCTTGGTATCGGTATAGGGGTACACCTATCGATACGCTGGATAAATATGATTTTAACAACGTTAGGCCACAGGTGCAGGTTTTCTTTTTAAACGCTTACCTTCTTGCTAACTCTCTACCCAAAAAGCCTTTGCAACCGTTCAGCATCAGTTTCGCAAGGTTTCCACAGGGTAGCACTGTTGTGCAGGGCGGCGGATTCGGGCTTCTAGTTGGGAAAGTCGTGGAGTATGACATGGCGAAAGGGGAATACGAGCCTGTTCCAAACAGTATCGTCTTAATCAGATCTTCAACAGGCAGCGAGTTTCAAGTGACGTTTACTAACGCTGAGGGCGTTTTCATTTATCCTGGAGCACGTCCACTAGCCCGTCAAGGCTACCCGTATTTTGTAGAAGCGTACACGATTAACAGCTCTACCAATTCAATACTGTACGCTCCAGATTACGGTAGGTATGTAGCATCCTACAGCAATTACATACAGGTTCCGATGGAGGGGTATCTGGGCACTTTAGAGCATCCGAGGCCTTTTGTTGTTTTCAAAGCGGGAAGCCTAGTACAGTATGATGTCTTGGCCACTGAGCAACTACTGTCGACGATTAGCTTTTACTCTCGCGAATTAGGAATAACAGCTGGAACAATATCTCCAACGATATATGTAAACGATATTGGAACGCATGCTCCGCCTGATCATTACAGCTGGATTGCGGAGAGTGCTGTCAGCATTGTTTTCGCAACCTCTTCGAAGCCTATCGAGGTAATAATTAAAGTTGGCTCGTCACCATTAGGCATGCTGATTAACGCTACTCAAGAACATCCAGAGGGTTCAGGCATCAGGTTAAGGATTGGCGAACAGTTAAAAATCACCCACACGCCTTTAAAACTTGCAAATGATCTTCTTCTCCTCAACACTGCCCGTTTATCCAGTGCTAACTTAAAAGGATTATACACTGGGGCTGAGGACTATCATAGTCAGGCGTCAGCTTCCTTGGAAAACGCTAAGACCGCTCTCAACAGGAATGAATACTCGCTTTTCTATGCGGAATGTATCGAATCCTGGTCTTTAAGCAAACAGGTTTATCAACTTGTTATGGATAACATTAATTCCTCAGCAAGCACCGCTTCATTCCTATTTGCCTTCCTGATCCCATTCACACTGATCTTCGAAGGACTCTTCTTCTCCAATGTTAAAGCCTCCGCTAAGACTAGGTTTCTCAGGATAGTTGTAATCTTCGTTTCGATTCTAATGATCCTAGTGTTTTTCCATCCGGGTTTCAGAATCGCTTCAAGCATTTACGTCTCCCTGCTCGGATTAACTATTCTAACTTTCACTCTCCCGGTAACGATAATTCTAATCTTGAACGCGGAAAGATTTCTTAGAGAAGTCAGAGTCAAGCTTATAGGAGAACACTATACTCGAGTGGGCAGGACAGCAGCCGTTTCTTTATCTTTCAACATGGGGATTTCACAGATGAGAAAGAGGACTTTAAGGACCTTCTTAGTGTTATTCTCGTTAATAGTAATAACTACGAGCACAGTCATGTTCACCTCCGTCTACCCGCTTACGATTGTAGGTAAGTATCCGAAGACAGGGCAAGCCAACTATGCAGGCTTGTTCCTGAGAGACATAGGTTACTCCTCGCTTAACTTCTGGTTTGTTGACAGAATCGTGTCCGAATTCGGGGCTAACGCTAATATCTGTGCCAGAGCCGTACTATACCCGCCGAGCAGCTACATAAAAGACGGGTTTAAACTGTTTAACTCAAGCATGCATGAAACACGTGTCCTGGCTGTTTACGGTTTATCTTCAGAAGAAGGAGGAATAACCGGATGGGCTGAAAAACTAATAAACGGCTCATGGTTTCCCACAGGGTCTCTGCGTGTCGCAGTATTGCCAGACTCGTTGGCGAAAACGTTGCGAGTGAAAGTCGGGGACACGGTCTTCCTAGAAGGACTGCCTTTAAGGGTTGTAGGAATACTTAATTCCAGTGAAGCCAACCGGATTGTCGACCTGGATCAGAACCCGGCGACACCTAGGGATTTAAGAGTCATAACTGGAATAGGGTTCTTCTCCACCGGCGACCTGATTTTTGTACCGTATCAACTAGCCATAGACCTCGGGGGTAGCCTATACTCCATCGTAATCGGCTTTAGAGAAAGCAGTCAAGTGGCTGATGCTGCAGAGCGGCTGGCAAAGGAGACGCGGCTCGCTATTTACGCTGCAGAAAAAACAGGTGCGGATGGAAATATTTACTACTGTTCAATCGCAAAGGGGATCCAGTCTTATGGTTACACTATGCTTCTACTCCCGTTAATAATATCCGGACTAGTAATATTCAACATGATTTTACGTGTTGTTTTTGAAAGGACGAGGGAAATAGGAATACTCGGGGCTGTTGGCGCATCACCGCTGCAGATAGCTGGAATGTTTCTCGGAGAAATTGTTACATACGCTATAGTTAGCGTCATCATCGGCTATGTAACCGGTATTGTTCTGCTTCAGACTTTAACAAGCATGGGTCTTTTCATCTTTGAAGGGTTCTTCCCAAACTATTCCTCAATGTTTGCAGCATTCGTTATAAGCTTGATTCTGCTTTCAGTGTTAATTCCAAGCCTATACCCTCTTTACAAGGCTTCCAGAATAGTTACGCCCTCTCTGGAAAGGAAGTGGAAGCTGCCTACAAAACCTGTCGGCGACAAATGGCTTATCCCGCTTCCCTTCGTATTCGTGAGCGAGAGTGAAGCCCACGGTATGCTAATGTTTCTGAAAGAGTATCTCAGTACGTTTACGTTGGAAGGCTTCGGCGCACCATTCGTCACTAAAAGCATAGCCTACAGGGAGGGGGAAAAGGAAAAAATCCTATCCGTCACAATGCATATCGCGCCTTTTCCAGCAGGCATTCATCAGAAAGTGGATGTCAATATAAGGTTTGACCCCAGCATTAAACGTTGGGCATCGAGTCTTCAAATCACAAGAATAGTGGGCGAGTTAAACATGTGGCAGAAGTCAAACTACATCGTTATAGATGCTTTAAGGAAGCAATTCCTCCAGTGGCGTGGCTTGCCTGAATCCGTGAAAAACAAGTATAAGGTGATGAAAAATGAGTAATAAGAAAACCACGTATGGGAAAGGGTTAACATTAAGGGTGATGCTTGTAATCCTGTATTCCGGCGTATTCCTAATGCCGGCAGTCATATTTTCCACCCTCACGTCTGGAGTAAGTGTTGGAGGAAGTGTTAGCTTCGTAGTTGCTTTTCTCGCGATCGAGCTTGCAGCACTCATGGGCTCGTCTTTAAGCAAGCAGGAAGTATTCATACTGTGGAGCTGCAGCGGGGTTGCTGCAACCGACGTGATCTTTCTCTCCCTGCTGCAGAACCTGTATTTCAGATCAATCTCTTCAGTAACCTGGCAGTTTAAATCCCTCGATACTTCTTTACCACTGCCTTTAGCTATTCCAGACTGGTTTGCACCCCCTCCGAACTCCCCGGTGCTCCTGCTCAGGACTTTCCTTCATCAAGACTGGTTGTTGCCGATAGCCGTAACACTAACAGGATGGATACTCTCCGGGAAAGTTATAGACTTAGCACTTGGCTTCCTATTCTTCAAAATATATTCCGACGAGGAAAAACTTCCTTTTCCAATGCAGGAAGTGACTGCTCAAATGATTCTCACCCTTCCCGAGGAGAAATCGAGCAAGAAGAGCATGCTGACCATCACGGCTCTAATAGCGTTTGTTTACAATATCCTGCTTTACGCAATACCCTTCGTAACATCTTTTTCAATAGTTCCGATTCCTATCCCCTGGATGGATTTCAGTAATGCTTTTGAATCCTTCCTACCGGGTGCCACGTTCGGCATCGCAACAGATCTGCTCACGTTCGCCTCAGGCTTTATAAGCCCTTTGAACGTGGTTGTCTCCATGTTCATCGGATCATTCTCATTCTTCTTTATAGGTAATTACTTTGCCACCAGATTAGGTTTGTTCGCGTGGACTCCAGGCATGAATCTAAGCATGCTTTACCAGCGTTCAATTCTCTACGTTTGGGCATATCCGAATATTGGTCTAGCTATAGCTGCAGCTTTAATACCTATAATAACTAGGCCGAAGTATCTAGTAGGCGCGTTTAAAAGCCTCTCAAGGTTTTCATCCTTATCTAGCGAGAAGGGAGAACTATCCCTGTTAACGGTTTTCCTTCTCTACCTCGGTTCCAGCATTATAATAATTTTAATCGTAATGATGCTAACAGGGTTCCCACTGTATATCGCCATACCTTTCATACTCGGATGGTCCTTCATATCGTCAATGATTTCAACTAGATCGGTTGCAGTCTCCGGGTTTCAAGTCACAGTGCCGTATGTCCGCGAGGCTTTAATCTTAGCCAGCGGATATAATCATGTCGACATCTGGTTCGCCCCCATGGGGAGCTCAGGGGGTGCAGCATGGTGGGCAAGCTGGTTTAAGCTGAGCGACCTGTTGGAAACAAACTACAAGGATATTATTAAAGGACAAATATTTGCTTCAATCGTCGCCATAGTGTTCTCCTTTATTTACGTATCCTTGTTCTGGAGCATTTCTCCAATACCGTCACCCCTATACCCTGCTGTCGACATATACTGGCCGGTTAACATTTTAATGTCAGGCCTATGGATAACAGGCGCGATAAGCACTGGGAATGCTGTTCAAACAATTATCGGCACCACACTCGTAGCCACAGCGGTTTCCTTACTCACAGAGTTTCTTAAAATACCGTTCTCACTGATAGGTTTTCTCATCGGTACTTCTTCACCTATTCCGACAAGCGTTACAGCAATTCTTGGAGCAATCTTCGGCGTAGCGCTCAGAAGGTTTAAGGGGGAAAACTGGTATAGGGAGAATAAGTCTGTTATTGGAGCAGGGCTCTTCCTCGGGTCCAGCCTAGCCATAACCATTGGTGTTGCCTCAGCAATGATATTAAAAGGCGGATGGTCTCTTCCATATTGATTTTCAGCTTTTACCGTAATTATTTTTCATCTTTTCAAGCTGAAATGAAAAAAAATGTATTCAGCTTCACAAAAAATAAAAACGGATTTCTGCGGAAACGGGAATCGTAAGGATAATGACTGTGGAAGAGAGGCTCCTTAGAAAAGCACTTGATCACCTTGAAAAACATAGAGGCATGAGGAGAAACGAGACTGATGATATTTTTGAAAGAAAAGCGCTAATTGTTTCGGAACAAGACATTTTAATGAGAAACTACCCAAGAAAGCACCCGAAGCTCGCATTCAATCCAGGCGCTCTCCTTCAAGGAGAAGTTCTGCATGTTTTCCCGCGGCTAATTTTCGACTATTACACTTACACGTCAAGCATAGGCAGGTTCTCCATAAATGTGGAAAGCTTGATTAACGGTGGCCTCAGCCTTCCTGTTGAAACGGACATCGTGATGTGGCCGAAGCTCCTCTGGGAATTCAGGGGCTGCGAAGACCCTCGTGTTTTTAAACAAGATGGAAAAATGCTTATGCTGTACACCGGTTATGGTTATTTCTTAGAAAAGGATACGCTGAACACAAGCATCGTGCAGGCGTTTGCAGAGTTTGATAACGGTTTCTCAATAACAAGTAGAAAATACTTTAAAATAAAATCTATGAATGAGGACTATTTCATTCCGAAAAGCAACAAGGATTCCGCCTTCTTAAAAGTGAATAGTGAAGAAGCCGTTATTCTGACCCGCCCCCTGATAGGAAGCGTTGAAGTAGGCTGGAGGGCTGATGCGAATTTGAATGAAGCCGTAATGTATGAAAAAACAATGGAACCGTCTCTGCCTTTCGAGAATTGGGAGTTTAAAGTAGGCTGGTCGACAAACGCTATCCGGCTTTCCTCTAACGAGTTCTTGGTTGGTTGGCACGGCATTGTTAAAGAAGACTATTCATACAGGAATGGTTTAGCAATTCTCGACAACGATGGTCGATTACTAGCTGTAAGCAATTACCTGCTTGCCCCAAAGGGAGTGAGTGAGGAGTATGGTGATAGGCCTCACGTGATATTTGGCAACGGGCTGGTTTCCTACAAGGAGAGCCTTATCTGGGTTGGTGGTGTCAGCGATTATGCAATAGGATTCTTCGTCACGGAGCTTGAGAGAGCCTTGGGAAAATTGAAATGGGTTAGCGGATAGTCTACAATACGCGTCAGTTCAGAACAATCATGTAATACGTATCTCCATGACCCATAAATTCCTGGGTTTTTCCGTCGAATAGGCTTGTATGAACCTCTTTCACCACCTTGCCCTCCTCGTTTAATTGTAAAATTTTCAAAGGCTGTTTCCTCTCATCGAGATAAATAATTCTTGCTTTGAAGGGATAGTCCTTCGTCCCGGATACTTTGAAGACAACCTTTCCGTTTTCTTCAGAATGAAAAACGAGAGGATACTCCGTATAAAGTATAACTTTCCCATTGTTGAAAACATTGTACAGCCCGGTTGCAATCTCTATCGGATACCCTGCGCCATATATTTCTTGGCCTACTTGACCTGATTTCTTCCAACCGAACATGAGGTCTTCAAACGGAATATACCAGGATGGAACAAGCTCGCCGCAAGCCGTTTTTTCAGCAATCATTTCTCCCGGATATTCTGGAGGCATGGTGTATTGCGCTTTATATTTCAGAAGCTCGGCTACGAGTTTTTTAACATGCTTTGGAAGACTTTTTTCACCATTAGTGAGATATTCAAGCATATATCTAAAAACCTTTCCCTCTTCGCATGCAGCTACGTAGGATTCCGGCATAGCCATAGTTGAGAAAAATGTTCTAAAGTATTTCCCATAACCATATTCACACTCGAAGAATACGCTGTGCCTAATTATGTTGGCTAAGGGTATGTAACTGATTTTCAAATATTTCTCATCGTTTGTCAATTGATACAGCATTAAGGCGGCAACCGCACCCTCAGGCGTAGCAGTCATTTCATATGCATACTCGAAGCCTCTTTCCCCAATCCTCTCCACTGCTTTCTCAGCCTCCTCCAGGAACTTCCTATCGCCTGTTAACCTGTAGTACTGCAACATTAAGTATGCATAGACGCCTGTGACGTCGTATTCGTAAACAGGTTTTCCAGTACCCATAATATCGTGATACTCACCGGTTAAAATATCTACAAACTGGGGAAACACGTAGGAAACTTTTCTCCCCAGCATTGTAACAATGTTTCTACTCTTAAGAACCATTTCTCTAGCTACAGAGTTTTCCTCTGCCAAGTGACTGGTCCAGAGAATGGGGCAAACGAAATACCATGCGTCAATTACCAGCGGCCTCTTGTTTTCTCCTAATACTAAGCTTTCAAGTATACATCCCTCCCCGTTTCCATCTACGTTGGGTTTAAAAAAGTCTTGAAGACCTTTTTCAAGCCTCTCTATCAAATCGAGCCCTCTTCCGAACTTCTTATAGTATTTCTTAAGAGGAACAAGCACGTCTAACAGGGTTATTAGCTCTGCGTTTGATGACCTGGAATCCTTTACGTATGCCCTAAGATACTGCTTACCATTAATAGTCACCCAATTTTCAGGATGAAGAAGGTTTTCAATTTCTTTCGGAACTATTCCGGTTGCCCAGTCCACATATGTTGTTTCAGGCTTATCGATTTCATCGTATATTTCAGAGAACATCTCCAGGAAAAGCTCGCAGCATTCCACGTTATTCTCCGGTTCTACGGGAGCAAGATATAGAAAACTGTCCAGAATCGTTACTTCCACACCGGGAGGGATTTCTTCACTGATCGGAATTTTATATCCAAACTTTAAAATGCTGTTGAAACTTTTATGGTCAAAATCGATGCGGCGAGTAGGGTAATAACTTATCCACGGATAGGATAAGTCAACAGTGTATGCAGCATCGGTCTTCGTAAGCTCGTAATACTTGTTTAAAGAGGATAGGTTTTGAAAGTAGAGAATAGTGCTTTTAACAACTTCCTCCTCGTAAAGGAAGCAAAACTGGTTATACACGTTTCTCAATCCCCAGGCAGACCTGTGGTCAACAGTTCCCCTTAAATAGTCTACCCCGCGCCCAGGGATAAGCTTGCCGCTTGAAACATCGTAAAACTTAATCTCCTGGTCAGTGGTGAGTCCCCACCCTTCTGCAGAAACCTGAGGGAAAAAGCGGTAGTAAGGGACTTTCTGCACTTCCTCTCTCCCCTTCGTTGAAAGGTCGACTTTCCAATTTATTAACCCAGGCTTATTTTTGAAAAATCTAATTCTCACGGTGAAATCAGCCCATTCATGTCTACTTTCCAGTAGAACTATGATTTCTCTATCGTTTTCACTGACAGTTATTTCCCTTACGCGTGTAAGTATTTCTAAAGCCGCATTATCTAGCCCGAAGTTCGTAACAAGCACCTTATTCCCAGGGTTCTTCAGGCTGTAAATGAATATGAAGCCGTTTGTTTTTTCCTTATGATATCGAACCTCGTATTCGCCGCTTATAACGGTGAAATACTCTTTCCCCCAAGAGACAGTTGAAACCTCTTTACCATCATCTTTTTTTTCTCTACATTGCATAAAACTTCTTCTTTCCTTCTAGCTACTTAAGAGTTTACTTTCAGTGAAAAAAACTCTCCTTATTCACCTAGCGAGTGAAACATATTAACACTCTTCCTACTCTTCAGCTTTTAAAGCAGGCAGAACCAAGTTAGGTCTAGTCGACAATTTCTCCCTCGGCAAACAGGGTTTACGCGATTTACTTGAATCCTGGAAAGAAAACGATCGAAACATTTTACTTGTCTTTCTCAGCTTGAAGAGTAGGGTTTACTTTCTCACGGAGTTTTCCTCTTGATCTGGCGGCGAGGAGGCTAGCTGAAATCGTCGCGATAATCCCAGTGAGCGCACTGTAAGTAAAGGCTTGAGTTCTACCAGCGTTGTCCCATATAAACCCTACTAGCGACATGCCTGCTAGATTTGCCAGGCCTACTGTGATGTAGAATACTCCATAGGCTGTTCCCCTAAGTTCTGGAGGAGCATACTTCGGGACTAAGGCTTTTGAAACCGTTTCGTATATTCCGAAATACAGGCCGTAAAAAACAATAAGCAGAACAGTTGCGGAAAGCCCGCTTAAGTAAGCAAAGAAAAGGGAGGTTGATGAGAAAAGTAGGAAGGACGTTGCAAGAAGAGGCTCCCTCCCGATTCTGTCGGAAAGAACTCCGGCAGGATAACCTACGAGGGTGTGAAACAGGTTAATCGCCATGTAGACTAGCGGCACAAGTTCAGGAGTGATTCCCAGCTCGGTTGAACGGACAAGTATGAATGAAAAATCGTAATACCCGGCTCCAAACACGGCTAGTGCTGCTAAAAGAATGAGGAAATCTCCCTTCACGATTTGAGACGCTCCCTTAAGGAGTTGCGATTTCCTGGGAGGAGTCTCCACATCCACTACGAAAAGCCATAGAATGAGCAGAGCAATCACACCGGGTATGAATGAGACTATAAAGAGGAGTCTTGAACCAATTAAGGGTAAAAGAACTGCTGCAAGCAGGGGTCCGAGAATAGCACCAAGCTGGTCGAGCGTCCTATGGAGCCCAAAAGCCCTACCGGTTACTTTCTCATCTACAGATTGGCTGAGAAGAGCGTCACGCGGAGAAGTTCTTATCCCCTTGCCTGTTCTGTCCATAACTCTGACTGAAAAAGCCTCCGCTGGCGTTGTTGAAACCGCGAAAAGAGGTTTTGAAAGAGTTGAGAAAGCATAGCCCGTGAAAACTAAAGGCTTTCTTTTTCCAAGCCTGTCTGAAAGAAAACCGCTTACCATTCTGAAGAAATTGTTAGCAAGCTCTCCAGCACCCTCAATAAGCCCGAGAATCATCCTCGTCCCGCCTAAATCCCTAACTATAAAGACAGGCAAGTAGCCCATGATCATTTCCGTCGAAACATCAGTAAAGAAGCTTACAAGCCCCATCGCGTAGACGTTTCTGAAACCAGGTTTCTCCGGGTCCCCGTGGAAACCTTGATTTGTTTTCTCCACGCGTATACTGCTGCTACTAATAATATTAAACCTTTACTATGAAAGTATCTAATGCTCAGAGTATTTCTTAGCGCAGCGCGCACCATCATGCGTCAGACTGGATAGTCGATGGGAAGACTGGGCACGGGCTACATTAACTGTGCATGCTGATGTCAAATACCTGGAGGAGCCTTACAGGCCTAAGCCTGTTCGGGCTACTGACAATGGAAAACGGCTTAGTATAGTGGGTCCGCAGGCTGATAAAAGTTGGCCATACCCGTCCTGATTAGAACCGAAAACCTCTGTAACCATAAATAATCATAAAGTTGTTTAATATCAAGCTTAAAGTATTCAATATTTATAAAATAATGCTGATAGCGAATACAAAAAGCTATATAGGAAGCCTGCACAACTTAAAGCGATAGAGTTGGCGAAAAAAGAGGTTAAGATGATAACGGAGTCTGCGTTAAAGAGAGAGGTCGAGCGGCTGGAGAGGAGTCTGACACAGATATCGGGCTATCTTAAGGAGATCCGTAGCGAACTCAAATCAACCACTAAGAACATGGGGCAGATGGTCGATGCGCAGAAGCAGATGATTGAGATACAGAAGCAGCTTATCGCGTCTATGAAAACTATGAAGGCGGCAGCGCCAGGACAAGCCAGGAAACCACGTAAACTAACTGAGATGAACATCTTCGTTAGAGACCAGATAAGGTCTGGGAAAAGCTTTGCAGAGGCAATAAAGGCTTGGAAGGAGTATAAGGCATCGAAGGCTGCTCAGGAGAAGGCTGAAACCAAACCCGTAAGCGGGTCAGCAGAAACCTAGCCCCAGCCTAAGCTGAGACAAAACAGACCGGAACGGCGTAAACGGGAACCTGAAAAATATAGGATGAATCTTAGCGCGCGCTACCTCATTCCTTAGCTCGCTTTTTAAACGTCTAACAGGCTTAAGCGTCAACTGTGCCACGCTCTTTAAGAGTGAGTCAGACCTCCGCTGCCGCTAACAGGGTCCACCTTCCAATCTGCTCGTCTCCCTGGCGGTCAAGTGGTAGTTGAGGCTCGATGATCACCCATCTCCCCTTGGCCAATCCGAATCTCGTCAGGTCTGGGAAGCTCCAATACCTGTATCCGGGCAATTCCTCAAGATGGACAAGCACCATGTAGTGACGGGCTCCAGTCGCATTCTTGAACGATCCCACGGCTGAGTCGATTCCAACAGCCTCGAAAAGCGAGGCGACGAGAATCGTATAATCGTCGCAGTCGCCAGACCTCAACCCCAGGGTCTCAACAGGAGCCCGGAAAACATCGTTAACCTCATACTCGTAGTGAACATACTTGCGTGTGAAGTTCAGTATTTTTCCAATCTTGACAACCGGCGGGTCGGACTCGCTTACGCCGATTATGAGAAGCACCTCGTTGATTTTACTTCTCGCAATATCATAGCTCCGCCTTCCAACGATTCTTTCAAACTCAGCCTCCACATCCGGCAAGTATGGGTTGCCAAGATCGTGCTGCGCAAGCCTCGCCGCGAAGACAACCTGATCCTTAGCCGGGTTTGCACTCTCCCTTGTACCGTCCAACCCTTTAATCAGCCTCACCGCATCATAATACGATTGAAGACTGTTTCCAATCCTTAAAACAGCCTCAACACCGAGTTCCCTCCTGAGAACACTGTAATTCCCCATCAGAGACATGTAGGCTGAGCTTAGGTCGGAGAAGCTTGTGTAAAGCGACTGATAATTCTCCTCCATCTTCCGGTAGGAGGATGAGAGCTCAAAATAATTAGTCAGAAAGAGAGCGAACAGAATATTCTCCAAAACGATGAAAACAATCAAGCCTATTAGAACCAGTCTTCCAGCCTTATGCTCCGGAGGCGGCGGGGGGAATGTAAAAACAATGTTTCTACTCATCTTTCCAACACCCCGTTTCTCAACAGTCATGCGTTAAAAAATCTTTCACACAGAACTGTGATTCCCCTCAGGCAGGAGACGCGCGTAAGCCTTTAAAACGTGTTGGACACGTTAAAACATTACTGCCGATCCTTAGAAAAACATTAGAAAAACCTGTGCAGCCCATAGTGGAACAGCCACAGCAATCCAAGCAGTAATGCTCCACGACAGGATTTTCCTACCGTCTAAACCTCCCAACGGAATCATGTTGAATGCTGCAAGCCACAGGTTCACTTGGAAGCCCACGGTACCGATTAGGCCAGTCAGACCGTTTAATCCACTCAGGAAGAGGAAAAGAATAGCCCAGGCAACGTTAGACAAGGGGCCTGCTAAAGACACTAGCCCAATCCTTCTTCTTTCAGACTTCTGGGGCAATTCGTAGACACTTACACGTGGAGCCACGTATGTCGCGCCCGGGGCGGCGAAGATAAAAGACCCGGCTGTAAGCAGGGATGAGAATAAGGCAATGGCGAGCCCCATGGGCCATAGTCTGAATTCAGACCAGTAGCCGTATCTCTGGGCAGTAAACTTGTGCGCCAACTCGTGCGACACGAACCCTGTTCCGACAACGATCAGGTAGATGACGAGAATAAGCGGCAATATTGAGCTGGGTTTGAGAACATATTTAATGGAGAAACATGTTGTTAAAACAACCCACGCGGCCAGCAGATGCGTAACCTCAGTCCAACTGGTGATTCTCGATATTCTAAGCCTCCGACTAGGCGGCGGAGGAGTCTCACTGTATATGATAGGGGTCTCGCTGCATGTTTGCCTCTGCATCCTCACCAGGTTCAGCATTCGGCAATTATGCGATTCAGGAAGCCTATGGCGGGAGCAGAAAGTACCCTTACAGTAGGAACAGGTGAAAGGCAGAATTAGCTCCTCGCCGCAAACCTCGCACTTCACCATTTGAAACACCACCCTAATATGCTAATTCTATGCTCCCTAAGCCGTAATGCTGGAGCGCAGCTGCCGAGACAATAGGCTGTTGCCTTCACACTGTTCAAGTTCCACCAACCATGGATAAAGCAGTACTAAAAGCTTGCTGTTAACAGTAGGCGGCTTAAAAAACCGTTTAAGCAGAAGCATAGGGGTGTAGGCATACGGCGGAATATTGCTCTTTAACTATCATAAGGAATTATAAACAGGGTTGTGGGGAAACAGTTTAGAAACAGGATCCTGGTTCGAATCAGGCTGGAGAAAAACAGGGTTGAGAAAAAATCAGGGAAACAAGCGTGATAATCGTGCTCCTGGGCGCCGGCGGCCGGGGGCTGAGGCAGAGGAGAATGCTGAGGGACGAGTTGGCTTCTATGGGCATGATTGCACTAATACCTGAGGACGATTTCCCGGGGAAGTAGCACCGTCCCTGGTTGAGGAAGCGATGCTGTCCAAGGGGGATGTGGAGCTAGTGTTCATTAACGTTGAATCATGGGGAACTGTCACGGAGTTCACCCAGTTTCACAGAAACAGGAGGATAACTCCGAAGCTGAGGGTTCTAGTTAGGCATGAGCATCATCCATTGTACGGAGGCTCCGGAAGCTACTTGACTGATGTTTATCTAACTCACCTCGCTGTCTTCGGACATGTTTACGCGATAGATGATTCGCGTAGAACCCTTTTTCCAACTGCGCGTGAAACCGTGGTTAAGCTGGCTGATAGATACAGGTTGTGTAAAGCATTAGGTTTTATCAGATAAAGATTTTTATACCTGAAACAGTTAATAATGATGAGGAATGAGCATTGAAGAAGTGCGACGCCGGCTCCAAGCCTATAGGGCTTTAGGTAACGGAGTAAGGCTGAACGCTTTCCTAGAGATCAGCAGGCGGCCCGGCGTTTCGTTCAACAGCCTCTCGAGAAAAATCGGGGTTGAAAGGGGGCTGCTGGCTTATCATCTGGCTGTTTTAAAGGCCGCGGGCATAGTTAAGGTCAGCTACGAGAGGAGGAGCAGGCAGACGTCAAAATATGAGTTGACACCTGAAGGAGAGAAGCTTGCTCAAGAACTATGCTCCGGCGGGAGGAGAACCAGTCGGCTGAAAAAGCGGGTTAATAAGTAGAAAAACCTTATCCAAGTCTCACGCATCGTCATCACATCGTGTATAAGGAAATTGGTTTCCCTCTTTAAAGAACCATAGCGCCTAGTGAAACCAGTGGGTTCAACCAGAAAGCTATGTATCCAAAAAGATTAAAATAGGAATACTTTTTACATGTAAGTATGGTGAAAAAAGCTTGAGTTATACTATTACTGAGAAGGGTACGGTAACAATCCCGGCTGAGGTTAAAAAAAATATGGGTTGAAAAAGGGCTCCCGTGTTAAGTTCGTGGAGACCGACGGAGGAATCCTGCTTGTCCCAGTAATCCCTTTTGAAGAGCTTTTCGGCGCGGATAAGAACGTTAAGGAAACAGTGTATCAAATGATTAAAGAGCTTCAGGAGGAAAGGAGGAGGGAAGCATCTGAAGAAGGATAGGCTTGTCTTCGACGTAGGCCCACTCCTCCTCTATTTCGCTGAAGATAATCGTGTCAAGGTTTTTTCGAAGAGGTCATGGCGAGTAAGGCAGAGGGCTATACGTGTGAAATCAACATTGCAGAACTCTATTGTAAAACGTGTGAGAAACTCGGTCGAGAAGCTGCTGAAGTTAGGAACGCATCCATCAGACACTCAAAATCACAATATTGCCGTTGGATGAAAGGCTTACGCACGTTGCAGGAGGCTTGAAGTGTATTCACAGGGGGAAGCTTTCTCTGGCAGACGCCTATATCTTGGCGGCTGCAAAAATGCTTGGAGGAACTCTGATAACAACAGATTCCCGGCTTGCAGAGCTTAAAACAGTACCAGCCAGATTGATTGAAATCCCTTAGCATATCGTACGCCACCTTGAGCGTTTTCAGAATCGCGTCTAAATATTCTAGCATGCCCACCAGTTTCATCTGAAGCATTGTTTAAAGGCAGCTGGAGCGCCTGCTTTTAGGAAGACAAGGCGCGTTCTGGGCAATTCTGAGAAGAGTAGGATTAAAAAGGTTGATGTGCGGGTGCTCCCAGCATTACACGCCATCTAGATCTTTGAAAGAATGTTTGAATATTTCTCCATCCTCATAACTTTCCCCTCGGGCTGTATAAGCCAGGTCATCCAGCAGAGCTCTATCGGCCTGTATCCGCATGCTAATGCAACCTTCTCGGCTTCCCTGATGAACTCCATGTCTTTCTCCACGGGTTTTAAGCCGGCTTTAACCAGAATCCTGTTAACCACTCTTTTAACAATCTTATCCGGCATGACTGTGTCAATGCCTCCCATCATTCTCAAGTATTGGAAGGTTATTAAGCCAACACCTTTAATTCTCCCGACCGGGTCCCTCCTCCAGTTTTCAAGACTAGCTTTCCCAGCCCAGGTTCTAAGAGCCTCCCTATCATTATTGCTCAATGTTGAAAGATAGGAGGCAATCTTCCTAGCAACACTCCAAGACCTTTTATTCCTCCATACTGTCCTCAGCCTCCTCACATCAGCCCCGGCAAGGTCTTTCAAACTCCTTATCTCACCGTTTTCAACAAACCTCTTGTTGAACTCCTCAACCTTAGGGACGACTGCAGTGAAATAGTTTAAGCCTATTGAGGTGAAGGCAGCGTCAACAATCATCAGGACAACACTCCCACCCCACCTCTCAGTCTTAAGACACCTGTCGCAATGCTCCTTAAGACCCGGAACACTCCGCATATAACTGTCAACCACTTCCTTCAACGAAAGCATATTACCTCTGAGAAGGACGATAGTTTACTTATTTTTATTTATAATCCTGAACCTTAGCGTATGGCAAAATTTTTAAACGAGGGTTTAAGCTTCGACTCGATGGAAATACTTTTCGTCTGTGAAGGAAACATATTTAGGAGCACTATGGCAGAGGCTTTGTTCAACAGGATTATCGATGATGCAGGATATAGCAAGGAGATACGTGTCTCGTCCGCCGGAACCATAGCTGTTGACGGAAGCCCTGCCTCACCCTATGCGGTTTTCGTAATGGGGAAAAGAGGGATTAGCTTGGAGAGTTTCAGGGCTAGGCGGTTAACACCAGAGCTTGTTCAGAGGGCAGACCTAATATTGACGATGGAGGAGAAGCATAGGCGCTACGTGCTTGAGCTCGTCCCAGAGGCTGTGGGAAAGACACATACGTTGAAAACTTTCTGCGGGCAGGAGGGCGAGATATACGACCTCAGGGGAGGAGGGTTTGAAGGGGCGGAGAAGATTGCTCAGAAGATTGAGGATTGCATCAAGGCGAGTCTTCCACGAATAATTGATAGGGTGGAAAAAGCAAAGGATGTTAACCGAATATTGAGAAAGGTCTCGTGTGTTCAGTAGAGCATTATCCGGAAGGATTTGATTGTTTAAACGGTATTTCCCTTTTCAACTTCTTCGAATTTTTTCATAGCGTATTCGACGATTTTCATCGCTTCTTTCGCGTCCTTCCACTCTTTAAACCTAACCCACTTATGCGGTTCGAGACGCTTATAGGTTTCGAAAAACTCTTGAATCTCCCTAAGCTTGTGAGGGTGAACGTCGTTAATATCCCTGTAACCGTTGAACCTTGCATCGTCGACAAGCACTGACAGGATTTTCGGGTCTTCCCCCTTCTCGTCTTCGATTATAAGTGCACCTATGACTCTAACCCTGACTAAACATCCCACTTCAAGGGGCTCGTAGCTTAACGCCATTATGTCCAAAGGGTCTTCATCATCGAACCATGTTTGAGGAACAAAACCGTATTCAACTGGGAAAACCACGGACGAGGGTATTATGCGGTCTAGGACAAAAGTTTCCAGTTTAACGTTATACTCATACTTGTCTCTCGAGCCACTAATAACCTCGATAACCATGTTTAAAATTTCCGGAGGCTTATCTCCACACGGAATATCCCGCCAGAGATTCATGAGTAAAGCCGTTGGTGAACTGCTGCTTAGTTATTTAAGCCTTTCAAAATTAACCACTACAGCGCGCGCTATCCTATGCTCTAATAAGCATGCTCGCTAAGCTTTTTAAACAACCAGTGCACGCTAAGCAGTAGCCATTTGAAAACTCTACTCTATAAGGAGGATTGGGAAAGGGTTTCAGAGACATACGAGGCTTGGTGGGAGGGTGAGCTAAGCAGGCCGTTAATACATTTAACGTACATACCGCCCAATGTAGACGTTAACGATTACTATCTAACGTTAAGCTGGGCTTTCATGAGGTTTCCTCCTGAAAAGGCTTTAACAGCTATGTTCGAATGCTTCTCTAAAACATTATTCATGTGCGAAGCCTATCCGAACGTGTGGGTGAACATTGGGCCCGGCGCCCTGTCGGCTTTCCTAGGCTCTGAAGTAGATTTCAAACCTGAGTCAGGAACCTCATGGTTTAAAGGCTCATTCTCCCTAGACGAGCTTTTAAACGTCGAGCTGAACCCGGAGAATAAATGGTGGCGTTACGTAAACGAATGCACCGAGAAGGCTTCAAAAATATGCAGGGACAAGGCGATAGTTGCCTTCACAGACCTTTTAGATGTAGCCACGAGCCTAGCCCACCTTAGGGGCGGTGCTTTAAAACTGGTTAAAGACGTTTTCCACGAGCCTTCTAAAGTCAAGATGGTTTTAAACCATCTGCATAAAATCTGGTTCAACTGCTTTGAAAAGTTCTCAAACATCATAGATACGGATTTTTACGGTTTTTCGAACTGGGCTACACTATGGAGCAGACGCAAATCATTCATACTTCAATGCGACTTCAGCGTATATCTTTCACCAAAACTATTCAGCGTATTCATACTCCCACTGGTGGAGGAGGAATGTAGATTCTTCGAAAGAAGCTTCTGGCATTTAGACGGGCCTCTTGAACTCCCGCATCTTGACAAGCTTCTAAGCTTAAGCGGGCTCAACGGTATTCAATGGATCCCTGGAGCCGGGAACCCGGATCCGGGTGAAAGCTGCTGGGTTCCGCTGTACAGGAGAATACAGGAGGCTGGGAAGCTTCTTCAAATAACCGGAATCCCAATATCTAAAATAATACCTGTTTTAAGCCAAATATCGTCTAAAGGCGTTTTCATCCAAGCTTCAACCTCAAGCCTTGAAACAGCTGAAACCCTCCTTGGAAAAATGTCTGAGAAGTACGGTTTAGCTTGAAATGTAGCGCGCTATTCTTCAAGGTGAAGGTTTTTCGAAAAGGCTAACATTAGACTGTGGGGGAGAATGAAACATTAGCGGATAAGGGTGGGCAAGTATAGAATACTATTTGAACCGCTTCCGATGAAGCGCGTGCTTTTTATTCTCTGCGCGTAATCAACCACTTCCATAGTGGAGTGAATTTAATTTTTTCATTTTCAATTTCTAATTCATCATCATAACCCCAAGTTATTACGAGTAAATCTTTGCATCTGAGTTCTACACAAGCCTTAAGCAACGCCCTTATCTTGCGTCTCTCGATTTCATCTCTACCATTAGCATAAGTAACCTGGATGAGTTGTTTAATTTTTGGGCCCTCCTTCAAGACGAAATCCACCTCATTTTGTTGACGATCCTTCCAGTAAAAGATTTCAAGCAAAGGATTATCATTTATCTTCCTCATCTCTTCTATGAATACGGTGTTCTCCATCAGCCTTCCAAAATCCTCTGAAAACCGGACTACCTTTGAAATCCCCGTATCGCATATGTAAACCTTCCTTGGCCAAGATTCCCTCAGGGAGATTTTTTCCGAGTATTTTTTAACAAAGAAAACGGCCAGCGTATCCTGCAATTTTTCAACGTAATCGTAGACGGTGTTTTTACCCATTCTTATACCGTTCGACTTAAGCAGGTTTACAAGCCTATTTACGCTAAACTCGTGCGAGAAACTTTGAAGTACTTGAGAAAAAACGAACTTTGCCACTTCAACGCTTTTAAGTTCATGTCTTTCTACAAAGTCTTTAAAGAAAATCATGTCCTGATACTCCTTCAAAATCTTCTCCTTATCCTCCTTCAACACGATTTCCGGAAAGCTGCCGAATTCAAGGAATTCTCTCAACAAGTTCCTTATTTTTGCTTTCTCCAGCCCGCTTAGGACTTCCTCCAACTCAACTCCTTTGGCTTTTAGAAATTCTCTGAACGAAAAGCCGAACAAAAGATAGGTTAAAGACCTCCCCCTCAGTTGAGTAGCCACTTCCCTGCTTAAGAGCTTGGAGGAGGAACCAGTAGCAAAAATTCTATAACCCCCTCTATTCAAGAGGGTTCTTACCATGGTTTCCCATTTCTCTACCCTTTGAACCTCGTCTAGAAAGATATCCGTTGGAACCCTGCCAGTTGTTTCGGTGAAGAGGTTTATCACATCCAGCACCTCATCAAACTTAACGTCTATCAAAGCGGAGTCTTCAAAATCTAGGTAGAGACAGCTTTCCTTATTCCCCCTCATCAGCTGGTAGAAATAGAAGGTTTTACCAGCCCTCCGAGGCCCTACTATTGAAATAACTTTGTCTTTTACCGGCTTTACGGAGAGCTCTCTTTCCACTAGGGGTGGGAGATTTTTCGTGTACCAGTCTTCGATGTAGCTTCTCACCCTTGCTTCTTTCATAATGTAATAGTTGTTGAGACAATTGCTTATAAAATTTTCTCAGTCATAGAGAAATACGATATTAGCATCTGAAAGCCCGCAATATGGTTAAAAGGCCACTCTTAAACCAGAAATCGAATTTTGAGGAAAAGATAGGCAGAATCAGGGTAGCGCGCGATTTTCTCTTAAATCCGAGAGACATGATGTGGCAAATCGACTTAACCGAAAAGTTCTTTTTGTTCACCTGAAACTACTTGAACAGCTTGGAGTGTCGTCGTTACTTGCTTTAGCGCGCTCTACGGATTATCCCTCGGAATATTGCTTCAGCAGAAGACGCATCTCAGATTACAGCCAACGCAGTCAGCCGTCGCTGTACCCCCGTACCATCTGCCTCCCTCTGAACCTGTAGTACTTCCCCACACCCTCTTTCTCCACCATTCTTCTCGTCGCCTCAGCGAGAGCAACCTGGTCGTAACCCCTCTCCACAGGTAAACCTTGAGAATGGGCGCCATATAAACACCATGCTTGCAAACCCCCTGCCGGCTTATGATGCTTATTGCAACATTCATTGTAGAAGAGTAGAAATGCTATTCTAAACCTTAACGCCCCACGTGTTTCTAACCCTGTTCAGCAGCTTCTCCACAGCATCCTGGCTCCTCAGACTGTTCAAGCCTGCTCTGACGCTAACGTTAAGATCCTTGACAGGGATTTTACCTGTCTCCCACTTATCCTCGCTTAACACGAACAGTGGCTTGAACAGTATCCTGTAGGGGTATATGGCTCTTCCAACAACAGCCTCGTCGCGCCAGAGAATACTCTCCTCCATAGCTTTACCCTCGACGGATGCGAGGCCAACAATGCCGCGGACAGGGCTCGTAACGTAGAGGAAAAGCAGGTCTCCGCTAGCAACTTTTTCCCAAGTTTTCTTAAGCCTCTTGTTAACGCCCCACTTCCCTTTCTCCAGAGAAGTCTTCAGGTTGAGCGAAGACCCGGTTGCAACCCAAACATTCATAAGCCTATTTACAATGCTTCCAAGATATAAAAAGCTTGAGTCTTAAGAAGCTTGTGTACACTATAAGTGCTGGCGCTATTCGAAACGGGTCCAGAATAATGGAGAAATGATTCTTGGCATCTCGCTGGCTGAAGGGTCGTTCGGAATACTGCTAGAAATGATCATCTTCACTACAAAACCAGAAAAACATGCTTCAAACATTGTTTGCTATTTCCCTTAGCTTTTCTCCAACAACTTTGAGGAAATCTTCAAAATCCCTTTGAGGAAGCTCTATTAATAGCCTTCTTTCGAAAGGGTCTTCAAGAAATCCCTCTACTATTTCCAATCCTTTTCTATTCCTCTCAAGGTTGCTTCTATACTTCCTGTAATAGAGCGATGCTCTTACTTTCTCAAGAATTTCTTTAGCTAAGTCCTCTATTTTGTAACCGTGTTTTGAGAGCATGAATAAATCATAGAAGTCTCTGAGTTTTTGAGCTCTCCTCGTCAGTATAGCTCTTACTTTTTCACACAGGATTTCTCTTTCGTCGTAAGCCATTATTTGAAGAGGCTTATAGAAGTCTATGAATTCTTCGAAATATGCTTTTTCATCTGTTGATAATTTAGCCCCGTCCAACAAGGTTTTCACAGTGATTTTCTTTATCGGGAAAAGCAATTTCTCTATGAAGTTTACTTGAATCTTTATCAGCTCCGAGTTCTTCCAGAGCTTGAACGTCACCATTCTACCTCCACCACCAAACTCGATGAAATTCCTGTTTTTAAGCTCGGCTTCAAACCTAAGGCCTAATTTCTCTGAAACTGTTTTCAAAAAAGAGGCGAAATCCTTTATCTCAGCTAAGAGCTTTCTCCTCAACTTTTTCTCCCCTAAACCGGCCCACATTTCCTGCTCTCTCCATGTAAAGTCTAGGTCAACGCTAAACCTGTAGTAGCCGAAGTAACATTTAGTTAAACAGCTACCTCCCTTGAAAAGGTATTTATTGAAGAGGGGTGAGGAGCAGAAATCTTTAAGCACTCTATGCAGTATTATGTCTGATTCTATTAAGCTCACATCCTTGATACCCGATTTTCAATTATGAATGAAACAAACTCAGATAAGCCGGGCATTCCTAATAACCCTTTCAACACTCTTTGGATACAGTTTAAGATACGCTTCGATTTTCCTTCTATCCAGGTTCCTTGCATATTCGCGTATTGTTGAAATTATTTTCTCCTCCGGTAAACCACGGTATCTGAAGACATAAGTAAAGTCTAGAAGAGTCTTCTCCGCGTCGGAGAACCTAATGCCGTCTCTATCTACCACCCCTAGGCTGAGAAGCCTGCTCTTAAGCTTAAGAAACTTCACCTTTTCACCGGCTATCTCTATTTCCTTAGGCCGATAGATCTCATTATTCACCACGAAGATCGTCCTGAAAAACTCATGAGTAAGACCATTAAGCCTGAGCGCAGTGTAGAGCCCGAAGTACCAGTTAAGCCCAAGCCTGTTCAACCCTAGAGAGATAACCCTATAAGGGTCTACGGATTTCTTGAGTTTAAACTCCTCGATAGTCTTCACATAATATAGGCCTCTCAGGATCCTGATGAAATACCCATAGGATATCATGAAATTAATCGTATTAACATGGTTCACCCGGAACCTTTTACAGTTTTTCTCCACCTCCTCTCTAGTAATAACGCTGCCTCCGAACCTCGATAAAAGGAACTTCGTTACAATTCTCATGATAGTTATTCATGTAACAACCTTTAAAAATCTTTCTGATTGTTACACAAGTCGTTAGGTCCGATGACAAAGGAAGTCTTCATCAAGCATCACAAGCTTCCCGATGCGCGCGTACGTCAGTTATATGGATTCCCCGATGAAAATTAAATATACGTATGTTATGCACCGCCCATGAAGCATAAGGCAATCGCGCGCTGTTCTCAAACCTCTTAGCTCGCGCTAAGGCACCAGGGAGAGCTGCCTTTAACCTGTCCAATAAGTTTATGAATACTTTTACTACTTCCTTAAACAGATGAATAAGACGCCAGAGTATTTTCTAGTCTCCGTGTCCACTCGAGAAAACCTTGAACTGTGCGAAAAGCATGCTTTAGCCGGTTTCACAAACAGCGTCAACGGGCTCTGGACGTTCTTAGACATTGACGAGGGGGATTTCATATCTTTCCTTTACGGCGCAAGAGTGTATAACCTTTACAGGGTCTTAAGGAAAGAGGCTTTCAAGAATGCGGACAGGCTTCCCCCGTGGCCTCCTGTCACGTTCAAGATGTCGGGCAAAACCTATTACTTTCCCTTCAGGCTGCATCTTGAGCAGGAGAGGGTTTTAAACGAGCCTATGGTGAGGCCTGAATTCGCATATGTTGCTGAAAACCTGCTTTTAAGAGGAGGATATAGGAAGACGCATTTCCAGGCGGATACAGTAACCCTGTATAATGTTTCCAACATGGGTTCTCGTTTCGAAGGTGAAAACGAGCAGCTTCATCTAGGAAAGGAGGTTTTTCAGCCCAAGATCGTTTTTAGAAAAGGGAAGGAGGATTCAGAAAGGTTTCGCTTCCATGAACTTGTTTTACAGAGCTTGGTTAGAAAGAAGATTAGAGACGGGGCGCTGAGCATGATTCTGGAACACTTTGAAGTAAGCCACCCGCCCGGTGAGTTCGAGGTTCTGGGGGAAAAGGCGCTGCCAGAGGGGTTCGTAGATATTTTCATTAAAATGAAGCATCCGGAGGGAGGCAATTTATACCTTGTGATTGAAGTTAAAACAGGTGGAGCAAGCCCTCAGGAAGTGGCTCAACTCGAGTCATACATAAATGAGCTTGGAAGCGAATGTAAAGGGGGAGTCCTAGTGGCGAAAAGCTTTTCCAAGAGGACAATGGCTGATTGTAAATCTAAGAGGATTCTGCCGGTTAAATACTATTTTAAAAACTTGGATGAGGAAAAAGAGTATGCTTATGAGGAATTATTGGGTGCCTTACGGTTGGAACCGATGAACCTCTAAGTTCCAAAAACGTTTTAAACATCAATCGTATAGGGGATCTTTAGGGGTGAAGGAAGATGCCTGAAGTAGAATCCAGCATCATTTCCAAAATCATAAAATGCAAAGGGTATCATAAGCATGTACCGGAATACGGAGAAAGAGCTTGGATTGCTGAAGGGGAAACGGTGAATGTCATTTACTGGGATGCGGGAAACACTTGGTGCGACATAATGGACGTGGTTCCTAAAAAAGGAAGGGGACAGAAAGAGGTCGTAGAATTTTATAGAAAGCTCAGGAAGGCAGTAAGGAAATATTACTGAACGTTGATTTCGAACTCCTGTCTTTATTAGCACGCGCTGTAGGCGCGCGCGGCTCTTCAGGGTCTTTCTATCGGTGAGGATGCTGATTTAACCTAGCGTGCGCTCGAGAAAAGAAGTTGGATTGGTAAAACTTTAAATACTAGTAAAACTTTTCCAAAAACGTGGAAGAAATAGAAGACGTTACAAAGGTTTCTTCAAAGGGTCAGGTCGTGATTCCGAAAGAGATAAGGGAGAGGCTTGGAATTCTTCCTGGAGAAAAAATCATAGTAATGACTAGGGATGATGAAATAGTTTTGAAGAAGGCGAGAAAGCTACGCTTAGAAGAGTTATCTGAAAAAATAGTCGGCGTCGCTGAAAGAAACAAGATAGATGCGGAAAAGCTTATAGACGAGGCCATAAAATGGGCAAGATCAAAGCGGTCTTAGACACGAACATTCTCGTATCGCTTCTGTTTAAAAAAGGTTTGGCAAAGGAATTCTCCAAGCTAATGGAGAAGGGGAGCGTTGAATTCTACTCTTCAGAAGAAATACTGGGAGAGTTGGCCAGAGTACTGACTTACCTGAAAATCGAACAGGTGTTTAAAAAGGCGGGGATAAATAAAACAACAGCATTAGAATCCATAGTAGAAATATTAAAGATAGTGAATCCCAAAGTTAAGGTTGACGCCGTAAAAAGTGACCCGTTAGATAATAAGGTTTTAGAGTGTGCGCTCGAAGCAGGAGCAAACTACGTAGTTAGTGGGGACAGGCATTTGCTCGAGTTGAGAAGATTCAGAAAAATAGAAATATTGACAGCAAGAGAATTTTTGGAAGAAACAAGTTCATCCTCATAGAGTCGTTTCAAGATCACGTGTTTAAAGCTCGCGCGCTTGAAACCAGTTTCTCAAGTTTCTTGAAATCTTCCTCCATCTTCCTCCTGATGCTTGGGAACCTCATTCCCGCAGCCGGGTGGAAAGTTGGAAAACAGGTTACTTGCCCCTTCCTCATAAGCTTCCCATGGCTTTTCGATATGGAGACTTTTTCGTTGGGAAACAATGCTTTAAGGGCAACATTTCCAAGAACCACGATTAACCTTGGCTTGATGATTTCGATTTGCTCGAGGAAAAACGGTTTGCAGGCTTCAACCTCGTCTTTCACAGGCGGCCTGTTTTTAGGCGTGTGACACTTAACTACTCCAGTTATAAAGACTTCACTCCTTTCTAGGCCTATTTGGCTCAGAAGCTTTTCAAAAAATTTCCCAGACATTCCTACGAATGGTTTTCCTTGAGCATCCTCGTTTCTCCCAGGATTCTGCCCAAGAAACATTATCTTCGCGTTAGAAGGGCCTTCTCCAGGAACAGCGTTAACCCTTATCCTCCAAAGCCTGCATCTTCTACACTCCTTTATTCTTTTTTCAAGCTTAAGCAGTTTCCTATGCTTCTCCATTCTTAATCTTCCCAATGTTTTTCAAGCCTCCTCCGCCTCTTATTACTTTCGCATTTTTCAAGCTGAGAAGGGCTTTCACCAGCGCTGCTTCATACAAATCCTTTTTCAAATCGAAAGCGATTCATCCTCGCGCTTGCCCGTAAGCCCTGTTGGCAGGTAATCTTTTTAAATCATGCGCGTAACCAAGGGGTTTCAGCCTGATGAGTAAGCATGGATGCGAGCAGCGTGCAGCAGACCGAGCTTAAGCCTTCCCTAGGTCTGTTTGACGCCACTGCCATCAGCATTGGCGCGATTATTGGAGCAGGCATTTTCATCGTTACAGGTATTGCTGCGGGCTTAGCCGGTTCAGCCCTAGTGGTTTCAATGCTCATAGCAGCAGTAATCGCGTTGTTAACTGCTTTAAGCATAGCGGAGCTCACGGCCTGGCAACCCTTAGAGGGAAGCATCTATGAATATGCTTACCGATTAATCTCGCCGTTCGCGGGTTTTCTAGCAGGATGGATATGGGTTTTGTCAAACACTTTTGCGGGAGCAGCTGTCTCACTGGGCTTCGCGTATTACCTTGCGGCGCTAGCTCCAGTTCTGCCTACTAATCTTATTGCAGCAATAGTCTGCCTGGGTTTCACGACGCTGAACTTCATCGGGATCCGTCAGTCAGCTTTCACCAACAATATTCTCGTCGCTGCAAAACTGCTCATACTGGTGTTCTTCATCGTAACCGGTTTCTGCTTCATAAGGGTGGAGAACTTCTCGCGGTTTGAGCCTTTTAAAGCCGGGGTACTCTATGGAGCATTCTACATTTTCTTCGCCTACGGCGGCTTCGCCAGAGTAGCCGTTGTAGCGGAGGAGGTTAGAAACGCTAGGAAAAATGTTCCAAGAGCAATACTTCTATCCCTAGTAATATCCACGCTGGTTTACATTCTCGTTGGAACCGTAGCCGTCGGGCTTGCAGGAGCCTCAGGTCTTTCAAGCTCGAAATCGCCGTTGACGGATGCAATAAGCGTGACAGGCAGCACGGCCGCGGTCTACATAGTTTCCGCCGGAGGGCTTGTCGCAACCGCGAGTGTCCTGCTCACATCAATCCTAGGCGTGTCTCGCATGGTTTATGCGATGGCGAGGAGAAGAGACCTGCCTCAAGCCATGAGCAAGCTGCACGCTAGATTCGGCACACCATATTACTCCATCTGGATAATTGGTGTTTTAATGACGGTTCTCGCTCTATTCATAGACCTCAGCAGGATTATCGCCATAAGCACTTTCGCACTGCTTTTCTACTATGCTCTGGCAAACATGTCTGCGTTAAGATTGAGAATTGAGAAACGGCTTTACCCCAGTGTTATCCCAGTCCTAGGCTTAGCCACCTGCCTAATCCTAATGGTTTTTATCCCGCTTGAAGCATGGATAATGGGTTCTGCAGGGTTAGCAGCAGGCGTAGCCTTCCACTGGATGAAAAGACGCTTCTCGACATAGTTGGGGAATGCAGTCTTTCGCCGACACTAGCCCGTATTCATCACTGCCACTATGCTTTCCCTCTCAGGTTTAAAGACCGATGAAGCTAACCCTACAATCATAGTGGGTAGGCGCGCTAAAGGTTGTTGTCAAGTGAAGAAGTGTTATCGAGGAAAAGCAGCGCGTTAGCGCGCGCGTTGAGACTGTAAAGCCTAGGGAGAAACTGTTAATAGTAATGAGTGAAATCATCGAGGTCATAACCTAGAAGATTCTTCAAGCGTGCGAGGTTAGGGAGAACAGGGTTATCTGACCCTATGGGTTCGAGTTCGATGTTACCTGCTGCCTGCCGAAGGAAGCATGGGAGAGTGGAGGCTATGCGTGCTAGAGTTGAATAATCTGCTTCAAAGAGCGCGCTCTTTATGATTGAGAGCAAATCTCAGCATAGTCAATGAATATTTCCATCTTTAAAACATAGTTGGATCATGATTCGAGTAGCCATTTCCACAAGGGTAGGAACCTAATCCTCCTGCCATCATGCTTCTCCACTCCTTCATAGTCCCAAGTGATCACGGTTAGGTCGCTACAGTCCAGCTCCTTAGAAGCCTTCACTAGCGCGCTTATTTCCCTCTCCTTCGTATCGAAATCCTCTATATTGTAGCATACTTGTATTAATTGCTTAATCTTTCCACCGCTCTTTATAATGAAGTCCACCTCCTTATTATTGGAGCTGAAATAGAACAAGTTTTCGTTTGGAGTGAAACCTTTCTTCAAGAGTTCTGAGAAAACCAGGTTCTCCATAAGCCTGCTCGTGCTTTCAACTCCATTGACGATGAGCAGGCCATTATCCACCAAGTATATCTTTGGAATAGTCTGCTCCACTTCCTTATAGGACCTAGAATACTTCCTTAAAGTGCATAAAACTAACGAGTCTGAAAAATACTCAACATAGTTGTAAAGAGTGTTCTTACTAACCTTCATCCCCAAGGATTTAATATAGTTATAAAACTTATGGATTGAAAAATACGTGGACGACACTAAACTCTTAACCATTAATCTAAGGACTCTTATGTTCTTAACCTTGAACCTCTCTATTATGTCCCTATAGATAGTAACCTCAAATATTTCCTTCAAGATCTTTTCCCTTTCATTTTCGAATAGTACTACTTCAGGATAGCTTCCCCTCATGTATTTCTGAAGGAGATTCAGAAGCATAGCTTTCTTTAAAGAGGAAAGATATTTTTCCGCTTCGAAGCCCTTTGCTCTCAAGAACTCTTTGAAGTTAAAAGGATAAATGTAGTAGGGAAGAGTCCTTCCCCTTAGACTTGTCGCGACCTCCATGGATAGAAGCTTGGAGGAAGACCCGCTGACATACACTTGAATTCTCTCGCTATCTACAACGCTGCGCACAAACCTTTCCCAATAAGGGACGTTCTGAACCTCGTCTAGGAAAAGGTAAACCTTTTGCCTCTTATTTTCGGGGTAAATCTCGTAAAAAATATTGAGCATGCTCCTTAAATCCTCTATGGTGCAGCCGATTAGCAAGTCGCTTTCAAGGTTAACGTAAAGTATTCTGCTTTTATCAATATTGTTACGCAGTAATTCCCCTATAACCTGAAACATGAAGAACGTTTTACCTGCTCTCCTCGGCCCAATTATAGATATGGCTCTTCTTATCGGAAGATCAGCTTCAATCCTAAGGTCTCTTTTCACAAGTTTAGGTAACTCGGATTCTTGGAAATCTTTTATCATTCTTATCCAGGTCTCTCGCGTTACCATCGTATCATGTATAGGGAAACTAATTTAAAAAGTTTCCCTCTTTAGAGAACCATCCCATCTATCTCGACGAATCATTCACATATGCCGTCTGAGTGCTTTATTAAATTAAGTCCTCTGTTTTATGCGTCTTAAGAATCCGTAATTGTTGTACTTCTAGCGCGCTAGTATCCTTCTGGGAGAATTTCCTTCACCCTATCTATGTTCCAGCCGTCTCTTTTCATCAACACAAAATCACAACCCCTTGTAGCGCGCTAAGAATCTTTAGCTCAGAGCAAGAAACATAAAAAGAAGTCGTTGAGACTGTAAAGCCTAGGGAGAAACTGTTAATAGTAATGAGTGAAATCATCGAGGTCATAACCTAACATTCTTCAAGCGCGCGAGGTTAGAATTATACTCTGCTCCGCGCTCGCTACAGGCTTTCTAGTAAATACTGCTGCATTAGGATTTCTAGCTATCATGTTCTGTTTCATATTCACCACTCAATAAATTTTCTTCCTGTGCCCCACATCTATTAGTATAACTTGTTTATCTTTTTCATTAATCGAGTATATTATCCTATAGTCTCCTACGCGTATTCTCCAGAGACCTGAAAGCTCGCCGCTAAGCTTAGTCCCTGCATGGGGTTTTTCCATCAGTTCTGATAGAATATCAAATACTCTTTCTTGAACGCTTTTTTCAACATTTTTAAAACTTCTCCTAAACCTATTCGTAACTATCAGCGAGTATTTAGCTTTCAAACAGGGTTCTCCTCAATTCTTCAACGTCCTTTGCAACCACATAGTTTTTCTCCTCGTAATCCTTCAACCCTTCTCTAATCCTCTTCAACCCTTCTTCATCTAGGAGTTCCTCGAGAGTAGATAAGACTGAGTTTACGCCATCCAGATGCTTTATCAAGTCTTCGAGCAGATGCCTAGGTAGAGTAATGGTTTCAACCATAATTCTGATAAAGTCAACTCCCAATTTAAACCTTTACTCTCTACGCGTCAAAAGTAGAGTTGTAGTACAAGACGCTACCGCATTATCGCGAAATCTTAGCGAGCGCGCGCTCTTTAAGTTTTAGCTCTCCAGACTCGTCTCTCAGATTTAGCAAATCCATGTCAAAAGTAATGATGCAACTTGCCTTAGCCTCATAGGCGACATTGAGGAACTTGTCATCATCAGGGTCTCTGCAAAGCTTAAATTCCTCTTTTGGTGCAGTCTTCAAAGCACTTCTATAGATCTTATCCAGAATAAGATAGACTCTGGAAAAATCGATTCTATCAGAAACCTTGTTGAATTGGATGGCTTTCAAATACTCCTTAAAAAATGCTGTCTGAAAATAGCCACTATTAGTTCGCCATTAAGCACCCTGATGAGAATATCCTTCGACGCTCTGCTATCGATGAGTCCAGCTATTAATACAGAAGTATCTAAAACTATTTTATCCTCGCCCACTTTTTAGCCTCCAGGGCCATTCTCTGCTTTTCTTCTTCAGACAGATCCTTAAACCTTCCACCCATCCTCTCTAAGATTCGAGCATAGTCAAGCTTCTCCACTATAAAAACATCGCCAACCCTTATGAAAACCAGTTCGTCCTCAGGATCGAATAATTCCTTAACCTTAGCTACAATCACCTCGGTCAACTTCCCCTACCATTCTGAAGACCAATTCCCCTTATAAATCTATGGTTAAAAAGTAATAAAGATGTTGCTGGGGAACTTAGATAGAATCCGGAAGAATGTTAGAGAAAACACGTTGAATAAACTCTTACCCAAGAATACCAAGAAATTTAGATTACTCGCTTTCTAGGTCGAGCAGGTCCCAGTCGGGCGCACGCTAAAATCTTCAATAAAACTAAGCGCTTTAGAGGAGCAAAAAGATTGAATAATCTACTTAAAAACTGTAAACAAACCTTATTCTATAAAACCTGCATCTCCATTAGACATATTATTAGCCATCCAAAATAGGTCCACGCGCGCTATCAAGTCTTATATATTTGTGTCATGAGAAAACTCGTATGTTTCAAACCATTCATAAGATGTTCCTAGGAGATTCTAGGAGCATGGATAATGTTGACGACGAGTCTGTGCATCTCATCCTAACCTCCCCGCCCTATTGGAATATTAAGAAGTATCCTGAGAACCCATGTCAGCTTGGAAACATTTCTGATTACCATCTGTTCCTGTCTGAGCTTAAGAGGGTTGTTGAAGAGTGCTTCAGGGTTCTTGTTAAAGGCGGGAGGCTGTGCATGGTTGTCGGCGACATCTGCGTGGCTAGGAAGCAGGGTCGCCACCGCGTCATACCCTTTCACTCCCACGTTACCCAGCTATGCTTGGACGCTGGTCTAGACTACTTGTCTCCAATAATCCTCTACAAGATTGCTAACGTTACCACTGAGGCTAAGCGGGAAACATATGCTCTAGGAAGATACTTGGGCCCGAACTCGATAATAAAAAACGATATTGAGTACGTGCTCATCTTCAGGAAGCCCGGCGCCTATAGGAGGGTTAACAAGCGTCTCGCAGCTCTAAGCAGGCTTAGGAAAAACGAGTTTACAGAGTATTTCCGCCAAGTCTGGTGGGTTAACGGTTGCCGCGTAAGCAGCCACCCGGCTCCGTTTTCACTAGAGCTAGCCAAAAGGCTGGTCAGAATGTTCTCCTATGTTGGAGACACTGTTTTAGACCCGTTCCTAGGCTCCGGGACAACCAGTCTGGCAGCCATCTGTACGCTTAGAAACTCGATAGGGTATGAGGTTGAGCCCTCATACGTCAAGTCGGCTAGGGATAGGGTTAGAAGAATGCTGGCGAGGAACAATATTCCGCACGCCATGGTTAATGAGGAGTATCCTGAGTCGGGGATAGTCTTCAAGGTTAATGGGGTTCCGCTCAGGCCAGGCTAATCCAGTTTTCAAATTTAATTCAACCTAATATTTTTTAATGTGAAAACGCTTAATACTGGTGTGAACGGTGAGGAGGATAAGGTTAAGTTATTGGAGAGCAGGCTGGGGGAGCTTGAGCTCGTCGGCTTAACTGGAAGCACAACCAAGGTTACAGAGGCCCCGCTGATCCTCCTGGAGAACATGGAGACAAGGGTTAGGGAGGAGGACATAGTGCTCATAGTCAACCGAAGCTCCTCCGATTATATTCTTGCTGTTTGCAGGAGCGGCATGGGTATTAACGAGAACCTGAGGGTCGGGGGATACAGCCCGGGAATAGCCTACGTGCGCTCGAAAGGCCAGCCGCCGTCAACAGCCAAGGAGTCCTACCATTTCACACTATCCTTCATAGGATTGCTCACGAGCAGGGGTGTGAAGACTAACAACATAATTGTTGCACCAGGCTCGAAAGTATATCTTTTCAAGAAGGAGGCGTTGGAGATGAACCCGTTAACGTTCCTAGAACCTAAGGAGCATGTTGAAGGCGGGTACCTGGCGAATTCCGAGGGAAACTGGCTGATACCATTCGACAAGAAGTATATTCCTTACCATATTGGTGTCTTCGGAGCCACCGGCTCTGGGAAATCGATGCTTGCAAGGTATCTCTTAATCCCGCTTCTCACGCAGGCTGGCTACGGAGTGCTGGTTTTCGACTGGGAGGGCGTTGACTATTCACCGTTTTTCAAAAACAATACCCTATCTATCTGCGATTTCAAAATGGATGTTAATATGGCGGTGGAGTTCCTCATGAGAAACACTGATCACTTTGGCTACGGAGACGAGAACAAACCCGTTCCCTCAGCAGTTGTAAAAGTAATGTCGAGAAAGCTGAACGACAAGACTTGGTGGGACGAGGTTCCAAAAACCCTGAACAGCGGTGAAGAGCTGCGTGAGAAACTGAGGGAGGATGCTTTAAGCGAGCTGCGTGAAAGAAGCGGCTGGGAGAGTTACGGCCCCTCTTGGGAGCTTAAACTCAACTATGGTCTCGACCGGGTTTCGAAGGAAAACTGGGAGCTGCTCTACAGGTCTAGCAAAGGAGTCTCCATCGAGGAGTTCAGGTTTCCAAGCCCAGGGGAGCTTATCGTAATAGATATGAGCGAGGTGAGTGGAGAGAGGAAGCTGTCTTTCTTCTCAGAGCTCTGCAGCAGGCTGATATCAATGATGCAGGAGAGAGGCGTGAAGCTTAACCTGGCGGTGGTGATAGATGAGGCGCCGCAGTACTGTCCATCCGAGCCCAAGGGATTGCAGGGGAAGACGACGGAGCAGTTGAAAGACCTGTGCGCCCTAGGCAGGAAGCGAAACATGTGCGTAGTGCTCCTCTCCCAGGGAATGGCTGGTGAAATAGGGATTAACGCTGCCGTCAGGAGGAATCTTAACACGCTCTTCATAGGGCAGATTCATCCTTTGGATATTGAGGAGGCTGGGAAGAGGCTGATGCCCTACGGCGTTAGGCCTGAGGAACTGCTCTTCCTCGAGCCCGGGAAATTCTATCTCACGGGCAAGATGAACCCTTCGCCAACACCCCTGCTGATATCGTTCAAAATAGAATAGGTGTTTAGGAATGTCTTCAGAGGAGAACCCGCTTCTCACTCTTCCAAGACCCATAGTGGACGCGCTTTTCTCAAGCGCTGAGAAAGAGGCTGGGAACGTGAAGGAAAGAATCCTAATGCTTGAGAAGATGGCTAGAAAGGTTTCAGAAGGCTTCAGGTTTAACAGGATTGCTGGAAGCAGAAAAGGCTGTATTGCTGTTGCAGACGGCTCCATGTCTGTCGCGCCCAGCAACCGTATAGGCTCGCTGTTCGCAATATACTCGGCTGGATACATGGTTTTCGACGACGGTAGGCTTATGGATGAGAACTATTACGCCGGATCCCTAAGCTGGCCCTACGGGGGAGCCAGAGATTTCAAGACGCTGCTCAAGCTCCTGATGGCTTACGCTGAGAGGAAAGCCGCGTTAGAAGCCTACTGGAAGCATAATCCTGACCTAATCCTGCTGGACGGCCCGTTCTTCTTCTTCAGGGGATACTGCAGGTATATTCATGCTGTCCAGGTTGAAACGCCTGAGCTTAAAACAGGCCTAGACCTCGTAAGGGAGGTTAGGGACAAGACCCTGACGCTGATGGAGACGGGTAGAGCAGTATGCGTAATAAGGCGGAGCGGCATCAGAGCTGTAGACGGCTGGCTGATCTACAATCAGGGCGAGGAAGCCTGCCTGAGGATTAACGATAAGCATCTTCTCACAATGGTCATGCCGCCGATGACAACATGGTCGTACAGGGACCTATGCGAGGACCCGCTTCTATACGCTACCTTCTACCGGTTCTACAGGAGGTGGAGGCAAGCCGGAAGGAGGCCTGAAGAACTTGACAAGGAGAAAATCCTTTCACAGTGCCTGGAGGACTGGAGGAGAAAGTTCCTGAGCGATTTAGACATTGAGTTTGAAAAAGTGCCGAGGTTAGAGAGGCATTACGTAAGGTATACGGGTGCGGCGCCGCCTTTCGAGATAGAGACACTAGCAAACATGAAGCCGGAGGGCTTCGCCGAGTACTTCGTCGAATTCCACAATCCCGCTACCGGGCTCCCGTACCCGATAGACATGGTTGACGAGGCTGTTACACTGCCCAGGGGCTCGACAACAGCCTTCACCGAGGAGGTTGAGGCAAGGCTCATCAAAGACCAGGACATAGAGAATAAGACGGCAATATCAGACTACTTCACGGTCCTAAACCCACAGAAGAAAGAATACATATAGCGTGCCATTATGCGCTACCACTTCGAGAATCCAGCGCTACGTGTGAGCTGAAGATTTCTAACATGCGCTTTCAGAAAAAAAGTTAAATAGATTGCTTACTACATTTTCACCGGTTAAACTATTAAAGTGACAATTGAAAGAGGGGTGAGTTCGCATGAGATATGCGGAACTAGTTAAGGGCATTATAAATTTTGAGAGTTCTTTCTGGTTCGGTGAATATGTATATTTTAAGGCTCTTGAAAATCTAGAGAACGTTAGGGCTGACTTAAGTAAGTTAGAAACAAAGGAGCATGTAGAAAGAATAATTAAGATGTTTCTCATTCAATGGGGTAGAATGGGAAGAACTGTGGATAGGAGAGATTTAAATTGGGAACAACTTACTAAACAATTACGTAGCTCTAAAGAAGCTTTCCAAAAACTACAGGGTAAAAGTATACTAGATATTAATCTTGACGATGAGGAAGTAAGAGATGCTATTAAAAGAACTTATGAGGCAGCAAGCATTAAATACATTGGGGCAACTGCAATCTCAAAGATTTTACATCTGCTAAATCCTGAAATCTACGTAATGTGGGATGAAGATATTAGGATGAAATATAAGGTTGCAAAAAGTGTGAAAGGTTATCTAGATTTTCTAAAGCAAATGAAGGTGGAAGTAAAAGAGGCATTAGGAGAAGGGGTTAAAGAGAAAGGATGTAGCGAAAAGGAAATCGTGGAAGAAATTTGTAGAGAGCTTCCAAGTAAAAAGCTTGGCCAAGAATATAGTAGAAAAACTTTGGCTAAACTTATTGATGAATACAACTGGTGGTTGGTCCATTACGGATTTTGATAAATTATCGATTCATGTTAAGGAGACGGTGAAGAATGGAGTCTAAAAGCAAGTAACGATAACAGTGCTTTTAAAATAATTTTAAGATGCAGTCGTTTTCGTGTTTTCTAGGTTCCTACTGCTAATTTTTCTTGGCCTCCGCTAAGCCTCCGTATAATGTTCTCTAAGTCCTCGGGCTTGATGGCTTCAATCTTCTCCTTTGTTTCTTCAATGGCGGAAACCCAGCGTTGAGAACCACTAGTCTTCCTAACAGCTACTATCATATAATAGTAGAATCTATAGGGTGATTTTACCTTAATAGGTATCGTAACCTCTCTATGCTCTCTGATCTTCTCTAAGTAAAGCTCGAATAGAGCATCTTCATTCTCGCATGCTTTCCACTCATCTGTTCCAAAGAAACGTTGCAGCGTTTCTATTTCCGCAGAAGTCTTATTTTCTTTTAGAGCACTTCTAGAAACCCCGGTAGATTGATAGTTTATAATAAGATCCCCGGTAAGATTGAAGAGATGTTGCAGAGTTTCCCACTCTATTTCTAATCCCTCAGGATCTACAAAAGCAAGAAAATGAACGGAGCCAGCTTCTAAACGAGCTTTAGTCATGGCTTTAAATTCTGGGCCGTTGACATCTTCTTTCCTCACTTTTGCATTCGGAAGTAAATGTCTTAATGCTTCTGCATATTTTTCTTTCTTCTCAAACAGAATCAGCTCGTCGAATTTCTTCCTTGGAACCCGGTCTGTGATGAGAGGCGAGCCAAACACGATGAGATTGTTCAAATCGCTTATTCTATCTAAGCCTGGCCCAGCGAAAAGGTCGATATAATACGCCTTATCAAAATGGGCTTTAATTATGGCCGTATATATGTCGGCGTAATATGCTAGAATGGCGAGCTTTAAAATAGCCCAGCTTTTACATGAATAAGCCTCCTTAGTTTTTTGAAATAATTGACTGGCCTCCTGACTCTGACCCCTTAAGGTTTCTATTCTGCGAACCCACCATTCGGAAGGTGTAATTTTTCTTCTCCGACCAGACGGATTCATTTGGATTCACTTAGAGTAGCAATTACAAGTGCCTCGCCTATATGGGATGCCTAGTTTTTCAAGCATCGATACCGTCTCCTTACAAATACTTACTTTATCATCACCGTAGCCAAAAGCAGAGAGCTTATCCAGCATATACTCATATATCCTTCTCCTTAGTTCAGACGGTAATTTCTTTCCCCAACCAGTATCTTCTTTAAAGAACTTAGCCCAGCCCATATCTACCCCTGCTTTTTTAGCGTAGTATATTGTTTTCTTTAACCCCCTTGGCGTCCCAAGTATTATCTTAGCAGGTTCCACCTCAGACATGATTCTGTATAAAATATCTTCATAATGCGTTTCCCAGTCTTCTATAGGGAATATTGGGTCGATCCTTATCCTCACCTCATACCCTGTTTCGTAAACCATTTTCGCAGCCTGTATCCTTTGTTCCGGCGGAGCTGCTTTTTTCTCCCAGATTTTTGCAACCTCTACGGCGTTAATACTCCAAGCGCATACAACCTGTTTCTTAACATGATCAGGCTTATTTAGCAAAAATTTAATACTGTTTGCCCCCGCTTTACTTAGCAGAACGATCCTGTGCTTATGCTGCTCTCCAAACTTGTCAACTATTTCACTCATTAAGGGAGGGTTCATCAGGGAATCAGATAATTCGCCGCTGTTGAATAAAGCAGGCTTGCCACCGTTAAAATGAGGATCGTTAAATGCCTCGTCCAACGCATTGAATACGTAATGTAGTTTCACGTAGCTGGGTTTCATGTTCCCTTTCTTTGTTCCTCTCAAATAGCAATAAGAGCAATCGAAAGGACAGCCGAAAGCCCATCTCAACTCCCAGAAGGGGCCGCATGCTATGTCTGGAGGAGTTTTCGCGAATAATTTCACTATGCCTTGACCGTATTCGGTTCGAAACGGCTTACGAACAGGCTCTTTCACTACGGCTTCAGGATGAGTGATCGACGCAATAATCTTCGGGGGGAAGAAATCAGGAATCCTCCTGCTCGACTTAGCGATTATTTCCGCCTCTTTCTTCCTTATTGTTCGCCAAGCCTTTAAAGCTGCTTCTCTATGTTTCTCCTTCTCTGTAAGCATCTTCCCCCTTCCTTTACTGTCTGCCACTGTCCTTATAAGAACCTACACGGGAAGTTTTTAATCTTTGATTTTTCATTGGAACTTTTAAATAGCATGAGTTGGTGACTTATGTGTGGCTGAACTAGTTGAAAAGAGGGAATCGCCAGAAAAATCCTTATCCATCGGGATATACGTGGGTTTCAAGGCTGTTAAGACAGGCAACTTATGTTATGATACCCGGGTTTTCGCTCCTCCTGAAGTAAGGGTGGATAGCTATAGAATATCGTATCCGCTCATTAAACCGTCGAAGCTGACATCAAAAAGCCGTGGAGGCGTCGGTAAGGAGCTGTCGAACGGCTGGGCTTTGAACTTCGCAGTAGGCTGCACCCATGGATGCATCTTCTGTTACGTCGACTCGATTCATAAGAGATTTGGAAGACACAGGTATGGGGCGGAGGTGGATGAGAAATGGGGGAACTATTTTCTGATTCCGAATAATATTGAGGAGGCGGTTGAAAAAACTCCTTGGCACAGGTGGAGGAACCGAGAGGTTCTTTTAAGCTCCACGCATGACCCCTATCTTCCTCAATTAGCGCCTGTTACGAGAAGAATTCTGGAAAGAGCACTGCCTGCTGGAGTGAAATTCTGCATTCAAACAAGGTCTCCGCTAGTAATGAAGGACTTCGACTTGTTAGCGAAATATGCGAAAAGCATAAGACTACAGGTGTCGATAGCTACGATGAACGAGGATTTCTCCAGACTGATTGAGCCCAGAGTATCTCCTCCGATGGCTAGGCTAAGCGTGATAAGAAATGCTAAGGAAGTTGGATTAGAAACCGGAGTCATTTTAGCGCCGATATTCCCACCGACAAGAATGAGGCCAAATGTAGGAGAGGACCTGGATGAAATCATGAGGCAACTCGCCTTGATAAAACCAGACCACATATACGGCGAATCCCTGCATATAAGAGGAGGAAACATAAGGCTCATAAAACAAATCCTTGGAGAAGATTTCAACGATTTAAAGCCATTCGAATCTGAAATAAGGCGCTTGTTCAAATCAAAACTAAAGGAGTACGGTTTGAAGGGAACATGGTGGCTAGAACACAGATATTTCAAATAGTTAACAGCTAGATCTCCTTTGTTTCTGGATTTTTCCTCAAATTCAAAAAGTACAATAATGATAAATTAACTTAACCGGGAAATGAGTTCTTCTCTAGGTGTAGCGTGTGCTCTGAGGATGGTTATTGCATGCAACTCATTATTGTGCAGAGATATTAACGAATTCTGACACTAATTCCTCTATAACATTCGGCGCGCTAGTGTAGTCCTAGCTTACTTTCAAAGCTCCTAAATTCCTTCTTTTTCTCATAAAGAGCGTTAATCTCTTCCAAAGTTATTATTTTAAGCTCATCAATTATTTCTTGAATCACTCCAGAAGCAATGTTATAAGCAACACTAGTTTGATCTCTTGTTGTTTCTAAAATTGGTTTTGCATTCCACATATCCCTGGCATGCTTAAGTTTTGTTAAAGCTTCTTCAAGGTTCCCGCGAATATGCACTTCAAAGACAATGTAAGGATCTGCTCTTTGAAGCCTTTTCCATGCAACGTCAATCTTGTAGCCATCAAGCTCTATTTCTTTTATGCTAATCTTTTCTTGAAGTAACCCTATCTGGTGAATTAAGTCTTTAACTGTTTCATGATCCAGTTCCGTTTTATATGGTATCTTTTTATTCCTTGCTTCATAATTCTCTTCAATTCTCTTGAACATTTCAGCGCGCGCGCTACTCCGTTGCTTTAAATAAATGGCTACTTAAAATATTTAAATGTCGGCTAAAGATATATGAGTATTATGAGCATCCAAGATCAATTGGGTGAACCCGAGAGTAAGTCTTTTAACATCAGGAAAATTCTGAACCTTATTAATGAACATGAGTGGAGCCTTTATTTACCTTCTTTTCAAAGATCTTTTCTTTGGGATGAAGAAGATATTAAAAAGTTTCTTGAATCAATGCTAAACGGGTATCCTGCTGGATCTATTCTTTTATGGCATCCTAGCAACAAAGGTATTGATCCATTTGCCAGAAAGTTTATAGATACTCGTCCAGAGCCTGATCACTCTGAAGTTTATTATATTCTGGACGGTCAACAAAGATTAACGGCACTCATGCTTCTCGCAAATGGCTGGAAGCTGGAAAGAGGCAGAAAAACAATTTCAAGATCTCCGATATCCTACAATCCATCTAAGCAAGGAGGAGAACTTATTAAAGGAATGAAAAGAGGAATCGATCTCTCTAGAGGGATTAAAGACCGATTAGGTGATGTTAAGGAAAGTCTCAGGCTAAAAAGGGAACTAGGGAGTAATTATAATGATTTCATACGCGCGATAGATAAAATTCTTAATTACGAAATGCCTATTTATGTTGTTAAAACTTTTAACGAAACACCAAATATTCTTGGGAAAATGGCAAATATCTTTATAATGGTTAATAGAGCTGGACAGAGAATTACCAACGTAGAATTACTCTTATCTTATGCTGCTGGAGTTTTTGATCAAGAAATCGTTAATAATCTAAGAAATTATTATGATGAGATTCAAGAAAAATATGGTGAAGAAATCAGTATACAACCTTTCCTAAGATTTGCATTTTCTACTCCTCTAGTTGGGCTTAAGCAACAGGACATAGAAAATGTAGAAAGATTCAAGGCTTCTGTGAATAAAATAAAAGGGCAATTAACTCTTGATCGTAAAAAGATGTTGAATGAGAAGATTCAAAATGCATCTAAGTCGTTTGGCATAGCCTTAGACCTCGTTTTAGAGATTTTCGGGAAGGCAGCCATCGAGCTCTTACCATCGCACATATCGTTAATTCCCATAGCTTGCTATCTTCATATAAATGACATAAGTAGCGTAAAGGAGCTTAATGAAAATGAGAAAGCATTGATTAAAAAATGGCTTTTGTTGGTGAATTTTAATGGATATTATTCGACAAGACCCTCTGTTAAGCTTCAGAAAGATATTGAGACTTTAGATCAATCTGGAAGATTTCCATTTCGAGAGTTTCTTGAAAACATTAAAGGAAATAAGCCCTCGGCAATCCGGATATCCAAGGATAGCATTGTGGAAGGCTGTAACAAAGACATTCTAAGGAAGCCGAATCTCTCGTATCTTTTCCTACTTTATGTAGCACTAGTAGATAATGAGGCAAACGATTTGACTGGAAGATTAATAAGGAATCTTAATTTTGAAGAACTTGCTAGGCATCATATATTTCCAAGAGATAAACTCAAAAAAGAATTCAATATTCCGGAGGAGATATCTGAAGAAGATTATCCTATAAAGGGCATAAATGGGCTCGGAAATATCACTTTAGTACATACAGATGCAAATAGCGAAATATCTGACGAAGAACCGAAAGAGTATTTTAATAGGTATCGGCGCGAAGACCTTACTAAGCATTTTATTCCCATTAATGACGATAAGCTATGGGATCTTAAAAAGTTTGATGATTTTGTTGAAAAAAGAATAGAGAAGATTTATGACTTCCTTAAAGAACGATATCAGGACATAATTGAATAATAGATTATTACATACTGGCTAAGGCTATATGGCTCTTTCGCGCGCCAACGTACTATTCGCGATGTTCAGTAGGGGGTGTGGCTCCACCAATAACGCATAGGGCGTTGATCACCCTTAACCCACTGGTTTCCTTGCTGACTAACCCTAGAAACTTGCTCGTCCAGAACCATACTTCCTCAGGCGTGCACGACATTAGGTATCTCATGGTTTTCTCCGCCGTTTCATCCGTCTCGGCGTAAGCTAATGTTGCTGTCGCTAAACCTATTCTATACGCGTCCACCATGGCCTCCATGCTCTTCGGTGGAAAGTCTATGCGGAAACCTGTACGTGTCCTTCTGCTCCCATATTTAGCCACCAGCTCTTTTATATGAGGGCGAATCATTATTACGCGGCTGCCCTTCAATGAACCGATGATGAAGCTTGGACGCCTGAGCTCGTGTGGTAGGGCCAGCTCCCTTGATTTCGGCCAAGCCTCTACAGACACCTTTTCATTTTTTCCCTTCGAATATTTCAACACGTATTTGTAGGTCAAGCCTATGCACCTACATTTGCCTCGAGGCCTGCCACTATATCCTTACCAAGGCTTCTAAGCACCCCTGCAGCATCCTCTGGCTTAACCGGCTCACCCCATTTAAGCTCAAGCCGCACCTGTAGCGAATCTATTCCCTTAAGCCTCCAGAGGAGATCCAGCATGCTCTTACCCTCCTCTTTCTGCAAATCCTCCTTATTAATTTCGAAAGAGATCGTGTAACTAGGAGACCTAGGCCTAGTAATCGACCCCGATAACCTTATGTTGCAATTTCTCTCCGGGCCTAGGCGGGTGAGAAGGTTTTTAATCTCAAGAAGCTGTCCAGCATCATTAGAGGAAATCTTTAAAATCACACTATTAACTTTAGTAAAACGGTCCCGAATAGCTCTCTTCTCTATGTCGTTCGCCAAAGTTTCAACAGAGGATTCTGCAAGCACTATTAAGGTTGGACGCACCTTTTCCTCGGTGGGTTCAATTCCCCTCTTTTCCCCAGTATCTTTAGACACCTTTTCTTTTCCTCGGAGAAGCTTGTCGGCTTCTTCTGGCGTTAGTAACTCGGTGCGCTCATCCATTAAAATAGACTTCGGAGGATTATCCTTAGTATATATCATGTCTCCACACTTCAGAACCCATACCCCGTTTTCAACACCTCTTCTAACAGTTTCCAGAAACTTATCCTTAGACGACGAAATTATCATACCGGGTTTCCTGTAGAATTGCTCAAACAGCATCCTTATGCTTACGCTTTCTGCCCCCGCTGGCCAAACATTGGAGAACACGTATACAGGGTCAAGAGGCTCGTCCTTTACCCTGCCAAGCACGTTAACCAGTATATGCTTAAGCATATCGTAGCCACTGGCACCGGAAGCATAGCCGCTTCCATCTCTTACAGGTATTACTTTAACTCCCTCCGCATCATAATATACGAAGTTAGAAAAGGCTCCTCTGATGTAGTCGTGAAGATTCTTTTCCTGTCTTGCCAAATACTCTTCAACATCGTTTTTTCTATCCTCACTTATACCATACTTCTTTAGGTCTCCCTTCACCATCCTCGCCGCCACTACCTTCCTAGCCACTTGCTTCATGGGTTCAATCCTGTCTTGAGCAGCAACCAGCAGAAACGTGGAGTTGGTGAACATCCTTGCATGTTGACCATGATCATCCCTATGTTCTAGAAACCTTCTAACTCGCTCTGGAACAGTTCTGTCTGATATTACGTATTCATTGGGGTTAAGTATTGCGACTTGAATTACGGGCTCGTCGTCAAAGACTTTGCTTGGAGATGATGGGAAGAGCTCTACATCTATCCAGTCGGGCGATGAAGGAGTTCGTTTGAAAAGCTCATTCCGCAGCTTCTCCTTGATAACCTCTAGAGTTTCGCTCTCAGTTATGTCCCTCGACAGAAGGTCGATAACCCTTATTGGCGTCGGCTCTCTAACGAAGACAAATCTCTCGCCTTGCCTGTCGACAAAATGGAAGTTTTCTGAAAGATAATCCAGCACGATGTCACGTACCCTCATAAAGTGTTCCCTCCTGGCCGGCGTGACTAGTAGCGAAACCAGAAGCTCCGACCTAATGCCTTTATCCCCCTCCTTTCCAGCAGTTAAGCTATAAAGGTAAATCGTATTACAAGCTCTCCTAACGAGCGGTACTCCCCAGTTTTCCTTAGCCTGCTCATCCAGTTTTTCAGCAACAGCAGTACCGTCACCCTTCCAAACATCGGCTTCCACAGCATTTCTGAGCTTCTGCTCTCCGATATGCGTGGATAATTCGGCAAGCACATCTCGGTCAGCTAGGTCCACATGGAAAGGATGGATTAAGGTAGCGTCTTCCTCTTTTTCCGACCACATCTTGCGAACAACCTTAACGAGGAGCCGTAAAGCCCCCCTTGTTCTCTGAAACCTGTCGAGGGTAGCAACCCTCTCGTACAGGACTCTTATTAGATGAGGGTGAAAAGGATAATAATCCCTTATCATATCTCTGTAAGACTTGCTCTTAAACTCGTCTGGAACCGTTAGACTCTGGTAGAGCTCGTGATAAGCATCAGCCACATCCTCCGCCACCTTACTGTTAATCTTCTTAAACAGGCGTCTCTTCAAAATGTGGACGGCATCCTCCTCTTCTATCGGGACTAAGACAAGTTCTTTTCTCGCTACATGGGCCCTCGTCTCAGCCATCGCATTCCTAACAGCATCTGAAACCGCTTGCCTAGCCTTCTCAGCCTCAGACCTGTAAACGTCCTCAGCAATCGCCATCACTAGGACAGCGTCATCCTTCTCGGACACGGCTAGCACAAGCCTCTGAATCCACATTATAGTCTTATCAAGCATATCCTTCTCGAGGGCTACGAGCTTCAAGTAGGACGGCAACTCGTCGAGAAGAATCAGGACAGGTCCTCCCTCAAGAACCTTCTTAATGTCGTCGATACCGGGGACCTTTGCTTCCCGGTCAATACCAGCATAGTCATCATATTTGCCCAACTGCCAGAAGAGGTCGCCCCATATCGTTCTGATTCTGGTGCCGTCCCTAGTTATGCCATCACTCTTATAGTCCTCACCACTGATAGTCACAACCTTCACGTTCCGAGGAAACCTTAGGTTCCCCAAGAATTCCGAAACCTCGCTTCTGCCACTGTATTTGGCTGCATAATAGAGAGTGGCAAGAGTATGAGTCTTACCGCCGCCGAAGCCAACGTCGAGGACGATAACCGGGTTTACACCCTTCTTAGTGCCCGACAGCCTCCCGGCTACACTCTCCAATATCAGCCTCATGTTGCTAGTTAAGTGCGTCGCGGATAGAAATGAAACAGGGTTATCGTAAGGTGGCTTAGCAGTTCCTGAGACAATCGTGGAGAGCCTGAGAGCCAGGTCGGCATCTGTTAACGAGCCTGATAAAACCTCTTCCCTGGGAATACAAGCCTCCTCATCCCAGACCCGGGGAACATGTTCCGACATACGATAATAAGAACCCAGGCAAGCTATTTAAATAGTTAGCCTCAGTACATTATGCTGAAAATGCCGGAGAAAATCGGCGCACCGGCTGAAAGAAGGGTTCTGATAGACGACTGGTTCCCAGCCGGAGAGGCTAGCGTCGAAAGCGTGAGAGAGAGGAGTGTAGGTCAGAATCCGCCAATAAACAGAATGCATGTCTGGTTTGCACGCCGACCGTTAGTTGCATCCAGGGCCGCGGTCCTAGCCTCCATCCTCCCGCCTGATACGACGAGAGAGTCTTTCCTGAGGCTTCTAGGAATCCCGCCGGATAAGGATGTTGTCGGGGCAAGCGAACAGCTGGAGAGGGCGAAGGCTATGGGAACAAGGCTTGAGCAAAATCCGCTCAGCTGGCCCCGGGCCTTCAAATACACTCCTACTAGGCAACAGCTGGCTGAGCTTAAACAGAGCATCTCAAAGTTTTGGGGCAAGAGTGAAGTAACTGTCTTAGACCCAATGGCGGGCGGAGGCAGCATACCCTACGAGGCTCTTCGCCTAGGTCTGAACGTTGTGGCGATGGACCTGAATCCCGTGGCATTCCTATGCCTAAAGACGACGCTAGAATACCCTACGAGGTTCAGGGGCAAGCTCATACCTGCTGTTAGAGATTTTTGCGAGAAAATACATGAAAAAGCAAAACTAGAATTGGAAAAATACTTTCCAAAAGGAAAGTCAGAGAACGTATATGCCTACCTCTGGGCAAGAACCATAAAGTGTCCTTCATGCGGCCTGGTAATTCCGCTCTCTCCCAACTGGTGGATTGTCAGGCAGGGTGACAAGAACGATAAGGCCGTAAAGCTAACCGTCAGTAACTCTTCAAATACCTGTTCCTTCGAAATAGTTGAAAACCCGCGCAAGCATGGAATTAATCCGGACGAGGGAACTGACATCGGTAAGGCTGCGAGGTGCCCGAGGTGCAAGACGACCATCAGCTCAACCGAGGTCAAGAGACAGGCTCAAGAGGGCTCCATGGGTCATCAGCTCTACGCAGTATCAACAAAGACTTTTTTGAATTTCAAGGAAGTCGAATGGGTCTTCAGGCCTCCTACTCCAGGGGAGATCGAGGCGGTTAGGGAAGCAGAGGAAAGGCTGAGGGAGAAACTGCCAGACTGGGAATCAAAAGGCCTTGTTCCCGTGGAAGTTATACCTGAAGGGCTAAAGACAAGAGAACCACTGAATTTCGGTCTACGCCGATGGTGCGACCTCTTTAATCCTCGCCAACTCCTTACGCACCTGACCTATCTTGAGAAGTTCCTTGAGGCCAAGAAGGAGCTCTTGGAGAAGGCTACAAACGAGGAAGAAAGAGAATTTGCAAAGGCCGTAGTAACATACGGTGCTCTAGTCTTTGATACTAGTGTTGACTATAATTCGGTTCTTACTAGGTGGGGACCCACAAGACAGGGTATACGGGGTTCAATGGCTGTCCAGGCATTTCCGTTCAAGACGAGCTACGCTGAGTGGAATCAGCTGGTTCCTAAGGGTGGTTACGAGTGGGCCTTGGAGAAGGTGCTTGATGCCCTTGAGGAGATCGTGAAGCTTCTCCCCGAAGAGGCTGGCGATGTTAAGGTCTTCTGCGGGGACGCTGCTTCCATCCCGCTGCCTGATGGGAGTGTGGACTGCATTGTCGTTGACCCTCCCTACTACGAGAACGTTATGTATGGCGAGGTCAGCGACTTCTTCTACGTGTGGTTGAAGAGGCTCGTCGGGGATCTTTACCCTGAGGAGTTTTCAGGCGAGCTGTCGAACAAGGAGGATGAGGCTGTTGCCAACCCGGCGATGTTCAGAGGCATGGGGGGAAGAGCGAAGAGGTTAGCGAGCCAGCATTACGAGTCGAAGATGGAGGCCTGCTTCAGAGAGATGAGGAGGGTTCTCAGGGATGATGGGGTTATGGTTGTGATGTTCACGCATAGGAAGGCGGAGGCCTGGGCCAGCTTGGCAACGGCTTTGATGAACGCAGGCTTCACGTTCAGGGCCTCCTGGCCGGTTGCAACCGAGCCCGGCCAGAAGTTCGGCAAGGCGGAGAAGGGCGTTCTCAGGATCACCGTTCTCCTGAGGTGTCAGAAGCGCGCCGCCGAGAAGAGGGGACTGTGGGAGGAGGTTAGGAGGGAGCTTCTGGAGGAGGCGGAGAGGAAGGTTAGGGAGCATGACTCTAAGGGGATAAGGGGCCCGGACCTCTTGGTCAGCGTCTACGGTCCTGTCTTAGGCAGGTTCGCCGACTACTCTATGGTTAAGGATGCTGCTGGTAACATTAAGACTCCTAGCGACGCCTTGGAAGTGGTGGCTGAAGCTGTTAACAGGTTCCTGACGGAGGATATACAGAGTGCGGATGTGGAGACGCTTGCCTACCTCAACCTTCTCAGGAACTTTCCCAATCTGACTGTTGAGTATGACTTGGCTAGGATAACGACGGTCTTCGGGGGCAACGTCAGCCTGGACCTCCTAGACGTTAAGGGGGGAAGTGGGCTGGTTTGGAAGGAGAAGGGGAAGGTCAGTATTCTGCTCTCTAAGGATAGGCTTGCCAACGGTATAATTAATCCTGCGAAGCCTGAGAGGCTCAAGACGCTTATAGACGTGGTTCACGCTGCGCTCATACAGTATGAGAGAGTAGGAATGCTGGCGGTGAAAAACCTGTTGAAGGAGAAGGGGAGGGACTACAGGGATTCAGGCTTCATCTCAGCCTTAAGGGCTATCGCGCAACTAGGCTATGATGAAAACGGGTCTAAGAAGCTTCGTGAAGAAGCGAGGACGGCCAGCACGCTTTTGGAGGCGCTTGGATACAGGCCTGAATCCTTCCTGAGGAAGGGGGAAAAGATAACTCATTTCACTTGAGGCATGGAACATAGATGTATAAGCTTGATTAGCATTAGGAATGGATGTCGGAAATTTCCACGGCTTCTATTCTAGACTCTCCCAGGATGCCCTGTCTCCAAGAGGCTAGGTATTGCTCCAGCTTCTCAAGCCTTACAAGGATCTTCTCAGCCTGCTCCATCTCCCTGCGGCCGTTTCCCTCTAAGAGCCCTACAGCCTTGGATCCGTGTCTCAAGATGCCTCTGAGCAGCCTGTCATGGTCAACTGATTCACGTTGCCTCTCCACCAGGTGCATGTTTTCTTGAACGAATTTTCTGAGCGGGGCGTTCATGCTCGTAAGCCTTTTTTCAAGCGCCATCCTTACTTGATTTGTTGAAGGCCTTCTTTCTAAATCATGGTCTAGTGAGGCGAAATATACGCCAGCCTTATAGATGTGCCTAGCGATAAGCTCATGAGCGCCTTCAACCATGTTTCTCCTGAAGGATTCAAGTCTTCTTTCCTGCTCGGCGTCAATAATCCTTCCCCTGCTTCTGGCTGAGACCAGTGCTTGCTCAATGCTCTTCCTACAGCTGCACGTCATGCTGATTCCTCCATGCTTAACAGTTCATCCACTAATTGGATTACCTTTTCTCTGTCGCTTAAAACTTCGGGAACAGCGTCTCCTTCCCTTATTACTCGGAGAGACCCTAATCCATCATGCTCCTTTATTAGATAGATGCTTTTCGAGGCTTTTAAACCCTTGTTCCCCGTCTTGGAGATTATATTGTCGCAGAGCCATTGAACTATGGGGTGTGCAGGAGTCAACACGTTAGGCCTCCCAACTTCGAGACTGGCATTGTTCCATCTTCTCAATTCCTCGGGCAGCTGCTTTTCATCGATCTCCAAACCATTGTCTTTAACGCACGCCTTTAATCCCAGTGCTTTCGCTGCTTTTAGTGTGAAGTCTGCTATTCTGTTTATAACGTCTTCATCCGCGGTCTTAGCGCCCTCCCATGACGCTCCGGTAATAGTTCCCGCGATCCTGGCTGCGCGTTCTTTAACCTCGTCGACTTTCTGTAATGTTTCTGAGACTATCATCCTTATTTTCTCAGTTGTCTCTCCCTCATCCAGCGCTTTACGCAAACCCTCGCTGATTATTTCTTGAGCCGGACCCACTACTAACCCGTAGATCTCTCTCCTCTGGAAGAGAACACGGTACATCTCTGCCTCTATGCTTTCAGGGTACCAGATATTCTTCACGAGCACAACGCTGGCTTTCTGCCCCAGCCTATCTGCCCTACCGATCCTCTGCTCAACCTTAGCCGGGTTCCACGGCATATCAACGTTAATTACCACGTTTGCTGCTTGAAGGTTAAGGCCTTCGCGCGCAGCGTCGCTGCAAACCAGAACCCTTACATTTCCATCGGTGAGTTCCCGACTGACCTCGTCCTTGTCTACTGGAACATAAGTGTCTTTCTCCCTATCGTAGACCATGCCGCCTGCACCAGTATAGATGGCGATCTCCGATTTTGAAAGATACTTGCTTTCTCTTGCAAGGAATCTTGAAACGGCATCAACAGTATCAGTATACTTGCTGAAAATCAGAATCTTATGGCCTTTAGAAAGCAGGTCGTCTACTACTGAAACCACCTTGCGGAGTTTCGGGTCACCTCTGGAGAGGATGTCCGGAGAATAGTCTCCAAGCTCATTCTCCAACTCTCTTAGCTTCTGAATCTCTCGCCGTATTAGTTCACCAGCCCCGCTGGCAAGAAGCTCCTGCATGGCCTCTATAATATCCTCCTCATCCCCCTCCCACTCCGGTTCTTCTATAAACCTGGAGGCTGCAGCGAGGAGCGCGTCTCTATCACCTTTCAAGAGGGCTTCTAAAAATTCCCTCCTATTCTTTACGGTCAGGTATGCTGCCGTGAAACTGCTTACAAACCTCTGATGGTAGATGCATTTAACAAACCCTATTATCGACTTACTTTCTCCTTTCAGTATTCTCTCATATTGCCCATATTCGTTTCTAAGATAACTGTCCAGTTTCCTTAGCAACTCCATGTGTTTAGCATCTAGTTCAACCGGCTCCTCCGCAATATGTCTCTCGGGAAAAGAGTATCCTAACTCCTTCAGTTTGCTCCTCGTGTTCCGAACCATGAACCATTGCACGGGGTTAAGGGCGAGAAGCAGCTTCCTCAACCGTTCGATCCCATGGTGTTGTACTACGTCCACGATTTTTTCCAAACCCTCTCCGGACAGTATGCGTTCAGTTATTGTTTCAGCCGTGTGCTGATCGCCGAAAATCTTTTCAAGAATCTCTTGAAGCTCTTTCCTGTCAACATATTGACCAGCTATCCACGATGCTAATCTTAGGCAGAATTCCCATTCCGACTTGGTGATGGTAGCCGGGTCGGAGGACAGTGCTCTGAAATATCTTTGAAAATCCTCCTCGTGAACCCAGGGTCCGCTTAGCCCAAGTATCTGAAGCAGATCCATGGCTTCAGCCTCGTAGAGCTGAACCGGCGTCGCAGTGACGAGCAGTATGTGAGGAGCTGTAACACTGAGCTCCGCAAGCAGGTCGTTAAGCAGGGTTGGCTCTATCTTCCCAGGGCTCCTCTTCTTCCTCGCATGGTGGGCTTCGTCAACCACTATTAGGTCGAAGAACTTCCCGGTGTTAAGAAGCTCTGGAGGCCTGTTTCTAGATCCTCGAGCATAATGCCAGGAGGCTATCATTAAATCAATACCCTGCTTGTCAAAAGGGTTTTCACCGTGCCCTATGGGTATCAACCTGCCTTCAACATCAACGAATTCTTTCCTAAAGGTGTCGAGCAACCAGAAGCGGAGGCCGAAGTGGCTCCACATCTCCTCCATCCATTGTCTCGCAACATTCTTAGGGGACAGTATTAGGATTCTTTGTGCCCGACCCAGCGACACTAGCCTCTTGATTATGGCTCCCGCCTCAATCGTTTTCCCCAGTCCAACCTCGTCGGCAAGCAACACTCTGTGAGGATACCTGGACAGGGCGAAGTCGACGGCGTAAGCCTGATACGGGTGGAGAGCCACGGGCCCGAGACCCAGGTGGGCGAATTGCCTTATGTTCCCGATTTCTCTAACGAGTCTAGCAGCCGGGACCAATAATTGGCAGGCAGCAAAATTAGGTATACCCACCCCTTCTATAACCGTTTCGTCTTCCAAAGGGTCTGTTTCAGGAGGCTTTGCACCATAATATTTTTCCCTAAGCTTTTTCTCAACCACCTCAGGCAGGGGAAACACGAAATAATCGGGATGCTTATCCTCCCAGAGAACATCAAACCTCTCTGTATACCTCTTAATATACTCCTCGTGCCCAGGTTTCCAAGACATGTGAACAGTCAGGTTTTCACCGTTTATCTCGTATGCAGCCCGGGTTTCATTCGCGCTTCCAGCGGCGGCGATAGTGCAGCCATCAAAATCCCTGAATATCATCAGTTTTTCATGAAAAATGCCATTGCCCAGCCCAAGGAAAGTCTTCTTCGGCAGCGCTACCCTGACTTCAAGCGTGCCGTTCACCAGCATCCAGGCTAAGGCTTCAATCCTTCTCCGAGCTATTATATCCTCAGCCTTTTCAAGTCCAGCAGCTATTCTCTCCCCGATCTCGCGGATCAGTTCCTCAGCCCTTTCCCTACTCATCCTGTATGCCTCTACGAGATCCGGCTCCACATCGTGAAGCCCAACTATCAGCTTCATCCGCCCATTGTTCCTCAGGAGACCAGCTATGCCGGCGGCCACAACAATAAGGGAGTCTGCGCTGAAAAAGCCCGACAGCCTCTCGTAATAGCAACATCTTTTAAGAACAGGAATGTAAAAGCGCTGGGCTATAATATTTCCATCACCCTCATACATTATCTCGAGACTGGAGCCGAGTTCCTCATAGAGGCATCCCATTAGTTATCTTAGAAACCATGCAGCGGTATTTAAAAATTGATTCGTATTTTCATCCACATTAAAACTGTAGGCATGCTGCTTAAATAGCTCTTTATTCGCACTTGACGAAAAATAACAATGAGTGAAAAGCTTGCCGAGCTCAGCATGGTACGTGGTTAAACAAGTTCTTACGCGCGTAGGGATGAAGGAATCAGAGGTATTGCAAAATATGTGAAGAACTTTATGTTCTCCAAAAGGAATTTGAGTGTAAAGATTATTCTTTCAGGTAGCGTGCGCTAAAAACTGGTTTAAACTTTTTAAATACGGCTAATTCTTATATATTGCAACTGGAAAGTGTTTTATTAATAAGCGTGGCACGCGCTAAACTTATATTGCCTGATTGGTTTAAAATATTGGAATGAGGGAAGAACGGCTGTATGATCCGGTGGGGGAATGGCTTATCAGGGAGAAGGGTTGTCAGCGGGATAAATATTCTCAAGGTTATTTGAAGGACGCGCAGATCGGAAATTTTAGATTCGACGTACTTGGTATAAGGTATGAGGTAGTACATGAATGCATAAATCATCTGGATTTTCACGGCTATATCGTCGAGGTGAAGGGTGATGAAACCGGTCTGGATGAACTCATCGGTAAAGTAATGATGGTTAAGGAAGGTATTAAAGGTCACTCTATAATAGAGCACTTTAGTGGATTGGATACCGTTGAATTATACATAGCCTACCCGACAGAACAGGTGAAAACCGAAATACTCAGAATATGTGAAAGAGAGGGAATCGGCATCCTAAGGCTTCAAATCGTTGACGAGAAAACCGTGCACGTATATAACGTAGGCGTAAAACCTGAACTGATTTATATCTGTGGAATATCGCATGAAGCTCAAAAATCCCCTGGAAACTTTGAAAGTGCTATGAATGAATTCGGTTATCTGAGGCAGATGTTTCAGAGGCCCTCGGACATGTTTGAAGACCTCATTAGGCCAAGTAAAGAAGAATACAACGCTCAACTGAAACTAAAAGAACTTCAAGGCTATGTTAGGAACAAGGAGAGCGAAGAGGCGCTGGATTTCCTCATCGAAAAAATCCAAGAGAAACTTCCACAAGTCAATATCACAAGTGCTGGAGGAAAGATAGCGTTCATACTACATGGAACCGAGTTGCTTAACATCGTCCCTACTACTAAGTATTTTTACGTGCAGTTAGGCGAAGGAGAAAGATATAGAATTCTATCTAGAAATGAGATAATAGGATTCGAAGGTAGTGTTGATAATCTGATAGACTCTGTAATAATACCATACATAAATGATAAGATTAAAAAGAGATAAAAATTAGGACTCATAGTAGTGTGCACTAATAGAATAAGCAAGAGGAAAATTTACCCTAAAAATGGAAGGCCTAGTAGTTTAGGAACCAACATGACTATAAAGTGTTCGAAGTTCAGATAGGACTAAGCTTCATGAATAACTCTCTGTGCGATTTTATGACATTTTTAATTTCGTTTGCCAGCTTCTTTTCTTTTCCCTCTTTAAAGCATAACCACTGCCCATATAGCCAAAGGTACTCATCCATCTGTTTGTAGGTTATTGACAAACCAGATTCTGATATTAACCTATCTATGCCGGATTTGAATTCACGATATCCCACTAGTTTTTCTCCTAACAGCTTGCTTAACGCATACTTTGCAAAAGAGTCATATATAGGGAATTTATGTGGTTGGTGAAAGTGGCAATATTTGCTCGTAAAGACTAACCCCAGTCTTTTCCCTCCTTGGACGTAAAGCTTAGAGATGTCCTCAACTATATCAACCGGGTCCTCTTTTTCCAACCTGTCATCTATGTTAGCGTGAACAAGCACCTCAGCAACCTTCTGCACATCCATTTTAAGGTTGCAATTGTACAACTTATCCAAAAGAACAACTTTATACGCTACATCCCGCACATTATCATTTTTATTGTACGTTTTAAATTCACGGTAAAGCAATTCATCTATCCGTCCCCAAGTTAGTACCTTATCAAGTATCTGCTTTGCCACGCTAAAAATTTCGCTCGTGAGCATCTTTATCATTACAACTTCGCCAATCCTAATAAGTTTTTCGCTGGTAGGGCACGCTAAAGACGTTTATGTTAGAGTATTGTTTCTACTCTTCAACTATGAATCCTTCTTCAATCAGGATTCTTCTGCAATCCTTGCAGAGCGACTTCAACCATTTGGCAAGTAGTCTTCTCTCCTGTTCCGCAGACTTTATTTTAACGCTGAAGATCCTGTCGAACCTCCTCTGCACTCTTTGCACACGAGGTCATACTCTGAGGAGCGCATTCCTTGAGATAGAAGGTAGGGATAATTTAAGCGTTTGTTGTCAAAAACAACAACATGTTGCACCCAGCGTCATAAGCCTTTTTAACACGGTTTGAATTAGCACGCGCTTCTCCTCCTAGCTTAAGGAAGGTTAGCGTAGCTAAACTTAAGAGTGTGACAAAAGGTTCAAAATTTTGGTAGACGTGGTTAAAGATAAGAATACATTGCGTTTATGCAGATTTGCTTAATTTCAAAAATGAAAAAGAAGCTTGAAACAGTGTTTAAGGAAGCGCGCGCGCTCTGACGCTCTAAAATAGCAATGAGTGGTAAATGGATGTAATCGCAGCGTGCTTTCGCTGACTTTAAAAATCAGGCTGTTCACGACCCTTTTTCAGAGACCTCTGATAGGCTTGAATTGGATAACGGAAGTACGGTATGATTTATTCTTAAGGCAAAGCTTAAAAGTAGTATGTAAGGCTTATAGTTGGATGAGAAAAATTATTCAGGTGAGGGTTTACAAGGGGGAGAAATACTACGTTGCTGAGTGTGTTGACCTGCCTGTTGTCAGCCAGGGGAAAACGCTGGACGAGGCTGTGGAGAACATAAGGGAAGCGATAAGCCTCCATCTTGAAGGAGAGGATTTAAGCGAATGGGACATACTTCCAGATTTTTCCATACTGATTAGCATGGAAGTCCCTCCTCATGTCGAGGCTTAAAGTATTAAGCGGGAAAGACGTAGTTAAAATACTTTCAAGGTTTGGATTCATACCAGTGTCTCAAAAAGGAAGCCATGTGAAGCTAAGGAGAACCCTGCCTAGCGGGACGATACAGTCTTTAACAATTCCTCTACACGAAGAGTTAGACAAGGGAACTTTAAAGGCAATCTATAGGCAAGCCTTAAGATTCATCCCTGAAGAGGAGTTGAAGCCTTATTTTTACGATTAATTATGAAGCGTTGAAATAGGTCTTCGCTTAAATCAACAAAAAAGGAGAGCTTCAAAACACGATTCTAGAATCGGGCTACGAGTTACGAGCCTCAGAAAACTATTCCTAAGGAGGAAGCTTAGCGACTAAGGTTCTCAGCTGCAGCAACCATGTAGTGCGCGCTAGTATAGTTGTTGTGTGAAGAATAACTCGTGGAATGCCTTTAGCGCACGTGAAGTTTTTAAACGGGTTTTCTAAGACTGCTGCATTCTTTTGCATGCTTACTTTCACTCAACCCTCTCCCTCAAGCGTTTACTTTCCTAAGATTCCTGCATGGTTGGAAAACCTTTATCTTAAGCCTATGCACACTATATATGGAATGGTTGGGCGCGCCTTTCTGAGAGGCCTGTTCTACACCATATTCTCCTCCTCAATCCTCATGCCCCTCCTCTTCTCCAGCCTAATTCCTCAATCAAGTAGGCCAACGGCCTCGGCAACCCCATCATCCTACTCCTGGAGCAGCCTTAGGGTAGACTCAGTAAGCATAGCTTACTCTGTGGATGAAAGAGCCTGGTACGGCGGTACAGGATACCTCCACATCAAAACCAATGGCCAAGGAGTCTACAGCGACACGAAGACTGCCACGGCAGTAGTGACTATACCTGAAGGCCTCTCCGCAAGCGTTTACGTCTGCGGTGACGATAGGTTTCCGCCTCCGGACGGATGGACTGTTTTAGAGAAATATCTGAGGCTCTACGTTGACGGGGCTAAGGTTTACGAGCTTGGCAAGGAGTACTGGTGGGCCAAATGCTACAGGAGGGCTGCCACCATCGGTCAAGGAACGCATGAGGTCAGGCTGACTGTGGGCATCACGATTAACGTTTCTTCAAACGCCTACTTGGAGTGCGACCTAGCTTACGCAAGCATGGACATTAGGCTTGAGGGAAGCGGAACAATAATGGCTGAATCTCATGCTGCTGAAGCAGCCCTAGACGGGGAAACAAACCATGTCTTCACTTTCAGGCTTCCCCAAGTTAGCGGCGTTAGAAACATGAGCTGGAGGGCAGTATGGAGAGGCGTTGAGAAAACCGGTTATGGAACACCGGGAAGTGTTCAGAAAGCGGTTTTTCAAGATGTAAACAGAGACTGCTGGTCGTTCACCAGTCCGGTTGTGATCAGAGTTGGAGGCAGCGTCCCATCAGCTAGCGCTGGCGAAGGCTATACTATTGACGCTGTTTACGACGAGGGCTCCGGTGAAGTTGGTGTACATAAGGTTGCTGTTGCGATAAATAATGGTGATGAGGTTGGCTTCACATCCGGGAAATACCTTGTCACAGAGATTAAGAGGGAAACCAGGGTTGTCGGAGGGACGCTGATAGGCTCTGAGATATGGACGAATAGTGGCTCAACAATCAGCTTCAACCAGACGATAAGCTACTATTCATCGAGTGGATGGGTCACGGAGAGGATTAGGAGTGGTGTTGAAACAGGCTCGGCTGTGGTGAAGGTTTTCCAGGAGCTGAACGTTTCAAGAAGGGTGGGCTTCTCCTCGAAGAACAGGAGTGACGAGCTTGAGCTAACGGTAAGGGTTCCCAGGATAACTCTTGTCTTCACCCATATTGTTGTCTCGGCTGAGAGGAATGGTGGAAGCGTTAACGTTAGGGTTTCTTGGGCTCACGACGGCAGTCCAGTGGCAGGCCTCAGAGTGAAGTGTTTTGAAACTGATCAGAGCGGCGTGACGGACCTTAATGGAAGAGTTTCCTTCACCATATTGGGCTCAGGCTTCGAGGCAACCATCTATCCTGTTGAGGGCAGGAACGGGATAACCGCGTTTGAGAAGGCTAGGGTGGGATTATGAGCAAGCGTAGCAGGCTCAGGATTCTCATAGATTTCGCTAGGGCCTGGCCATTATGCTTAGCCAGCGCGGCAATAGCATACTTGACAGTAACCAGCCTGCTTCTCCATCTGGCTCCGGATATTGCTGAGCTAATCGTAAACGGCGTTCCAACAGTTAGGCTGATTCTAACCATGGTTGCCGTCTTCCTCTTCCTCAACCTGCTTCTCACGCTAACCTGCGCTGCATCCCTCTTCATAATCAGACGCGAAAGCGTTGTGGAGAGCTTTAGGAGAAACATCAGGATGCTGGCAAAGGGGTTTTTGCTCCTCTTGCTCTCCAGCCTCGCCTGCCTAACCCTAATCTTTTTCGCGGGCTACTCTACTGTTTCCTCAACCGGCTTCCAGGATGTGTTAAGACTCGTAGCGGTGAACTACGGAGCCGGGGTTATGGCGGCAATCCTCTTAGCGCTTGCGATCACCAGGATGGTGACAATGCTAGCCGGGGTAAGGTTCCAGATAGGCTTAGGAAGGTTCCTCTCCGTAACCGCCATGGTCTTCCTCATGCTGACTGTTCTCTCAGCATACGGTTTCACGGGCCTGTTCACCTGTTTCATGCTAATCCCAACGATAGTAAGTCTCGTCTCTCGAGTCGATAAGGAGATGACGAGGGCCGGGGAAACATGGTTCTCCTGGCTCAAGGGTAGAAGCTTGAAGAGGATTATGGTTGCTATCACCCTCACTGTTCTCGTCTTAAGCGCTGAGGCTCCTTTCAGCAGCGTTCTGCTCAGCCTTGGTGAGGAGGCGAGGTTCAGCGAGGACAGGCTTAGAAGCCTTGTCTCCACAGCTATTGCCGAGGGATGGAGCAGTGAAGAGCTTGCTTCAGAGATAAGGAGAAACCCTGAGCTGAGCATGCTTTCAACCTACGACCTCAGCAGCATAACTATTGAGAGGGATGACGCTGGAAACGTTGTTGTGACGATACCTCTCAACGCTGCCGGCTACGCGATATATAGGAGGACAAGCAATAAGACCACTGTTTACGATGTTTACTCTCAAGGCGGCTCGAACGATGTGGAAATCGGGGATAAAAGATACGTTTTAACAGGCTACAGGAGCAGGGAGGAAACCTACGGCCCGTTTGAAAGCCTCGAGGAAGCCTTGGCCAAGGAGAATGAGGTTAAGAAGAATGCTAACGCCACGAGGATTAATTCCAACACTGTCCTAAAGACTGAGACAAAGGAAGTTACTAGGGTTGAGACGAAATACGCCATAGTCCCAACAGTCAGGGTAGTGAAGTATATTGTGAAGGCGGAGTTTGAAAACTACTGGGATGCTGAGAACTATCTCTACTGCTACCCAGGAATGCTTGGAGTAGCTGAGATTAGGGAGGTTAAGAAACAGGTCTGGGTATACTCGTATGAGCTTGAGTTCGTAAAGGAGACAACTAATCGCTACGAGGCTGTGATGATGAGCAGAGACGGCTACGTCACAGAGGAGGTTAGAGAAAAAATAACTGTCTACATCTTCGACAAGACAGCCCCAGTATCAAGACTATGCATCCTTGGAACGGTTGAGATTAAGAAGGCTGACTTCGAGAAGATGCTTCAAACAGGAGAGCTTGTGAAAAGCATCGATGAAAATGGGGAGGAATACTATTATTACTCCTCGCAGGGACCGTACTCAGCCAGGCTCTATAAAACGGGAGAGAAGCAAGCGGATGACGACGTCGCAGCGTGGAGAATATACCTTAGAATCGACACCTCTCACTATGAAACCAGGAAGACATACCAGGTTGTCATCCCATCCGGCTACGAGGAGAAGAAGATTAGTATAGCTGATTTACCGGTTTACGCGAGAGGCTTTCCGTCGAGAAGCGACGCTGAGAACTCTAAGCAGGCTGTTGAGCAAAGCCTCAGGAACTGGGTTAACAGCCAAGGCATGGTCTACAAGTCCTCCGGGGTAGAATCATACGAGGAGAATATAACTAGGTTTGAAACAGTCGCCAGGGAGGTTAAACAGTACTACGTTGCCGCAACACTCTTGAAGCCTGTTTACGATGTTTACGAGCTTAGGCCATACTATAAGGCTTGGAACGAAACGTATTACGAGGAGAAATGGGGCTGGGTCTTCAAGGGCTACGTCGACGAGAAGCCTGAAACATACGACATGTCAACATGGATTTATTCACCCGAGGTTGTCAACTGGACTTCTAAAACATACTTAGGCATAGTGACTGAGCTGGAGGCTCAGCTCTTAACCAGCATGGATCCACGCTACGTTGCTGAGAAGCATAATACGACGACTATGGTAAAGGAAACATCCTACTACGATGTTTACAACGCGACATGGAAACTCCTCTATCACTACTACAAGTATGTAACCCAACCGTTCCACGAGTATGTTTCCAACGGGAATGTTTCATCCAGCGGGGGCTGGAGCTTCGAAAGCCTCGGCGACGCTAGCGGGGAAATGTGTTCCTCAACATACAGGAGCAGCCCGAGCAGCCTCAGAATAGCAACTAGAAATGGAAGGGGAGCTTGGAGGCAAACCTTCTATTTTGACGCGGGAGGCTCAAGCCCAGTCTTAGACTTCTGGTATATTCTGAGGGGAAGCGGGGCAGTAGCGATAAAGAAGCCCGACGGCTCCGCATGCTTATTCGCCTTAAGCGGGAGCAGTAGTTGGAGCAGGTTTCTAAGGAACTCCGGCGACGTTTTCAGCCAAGCAGGCTATTACACTATCTCTTTCGTAGCGTCTGAGAACAGCGAGCTCTATGTCGACGATGTCAGTGTCCACGTAGGCGGCTACGGCGAGTGGGTTTACCAGGGTGATGTTGAGAATAAGCCTGATAATGTTCTTCCAAACGAGAAGTATGAGGCTTTCTACAGGATTGAGAACAAGAAATTCATAGGTACCTTCGAGGAGAATGTTGCAAACCAGTATCCTACCCCGCCCTACATAAAGGAGTTTAACAGAAAAGAGAGGGTAAGCTACGTCGTAGACCTCTACAAGCTGTACTATCTTGAAGGAGGCTTCGTAAGGTACAGGGTTTTCCACTGGGAGAAATACCAAGCGCCGATTATCGTTAGGAAGGAGGAGTCCGGGGAGAAGTGGGAGCTTGCTGAAAGCAACGTTGAGACTGATACTGGTGGGCGAATCCTGGTTGAAGCTAACGTTCCGGAGAGCATCGTCAGAGAGAAGTATAATGATCCGACAAAATACTACCTTGCTCCTAAGATTGTTGAGGATGGTGAGGCTCTTGAAATAGTCTGCGAAACACTCGACGAGAGCCTTGCGAAGAAGTATGAGAGAGAAGGATACGTTGTTAAAAGCGTAAGCGTTTCCCAAGGAAGCCCGATAAGGTTCAGCATAAGGGTCCTCCAAGCCTCGATTGAGAGGAACGAGCTCAACATGCTGGGGAAACAGAACCTTCTGAGGGTCGCTATAGCGAACCCGACTGGAGACACGTTGACATACCAGGTTATTATTGAGGCTGGGAACCAGGAGAAGATTGAAGAGACAAGCCAGGCTTTCTACTCGCCTGAAGCCGTTAAAAGGATAGTCTCTATCCCTGTTGCTGAGCCTAATAACTGGCTTCTAGCAACCCCGCCTGGCGGAGCCTCATACCAGCTGGCTTTCACAACATGGGTGGAGAGGACTGTTGAAGGAGAATACGGGAGCTATGTTGAGAACACTGCGTACTGGCCCGACGGAATCCTCGATTGCAGCTTCACCGTCAAGGTGCTTAGAAACGGGAGGCTCATTGCGAAGCAAAAGCTGCTTGAAACCTTCGAGAGCTTCAACGTTGGAAAGACTATCGCCAGGTACCCGTTTGAATTCGCAGAGGGCTTCCTTGCAGCTATGGGCATCAGTGTTCTCACGATGCTCATCCCGGAAATAGGCCTCCCCCTCTTCATCACGGGGATGACTGCGAGCAGCCTGGTTAGCGGCTTCGTCGCGTTGAAAACCGGGGACCCAACATACTTCTTCACATACGGCCCAACAGGCATAGTTGTGCTCCCCGTAAGGGCTTTAGTAGACCCGACTCTGGACGATGAGGCCAGGTGCAGAACAATAGGTGCCCTCGTCGGAGCGCTCGGCACCGCTCTAGCCAAGGAGATCAGCAACCAGCTCTACATCAAGTATGCTCCCGAAGAGTATCAGCTTCTGCTCAGAGACATTGAAAGCCAGTACGGCACCATCACGGCAGCAAGGGTTGCGAAGGGCCTCATTCAGCTCTACTACTACTGCTCCGAATCTAGCCCCATGACGGCTCTGAAGGAGGCTCTTGCCCTGAGCTACGAGAAGGGAAGCATCAGAGAAATCTCACTCCTCCTCGACAGGATTTCCAGCCTGAGCCCAGATTTCCTGAGCAGGCATGCCGACGAGCTCGCCATGAACCTAGCCCTCCCAGACCCGAGCAATAAGCTTGCCCTGCTTCTCAGCCTAAGCCAGGGCGAGATAGACTCGTTGGCCGAGACTTACCGCGACGACCTTGAGGCGATGATGAGCGGAGCATTCTTGAAGAAGCTTGGGGCAGAGGGCTCCATCATCCTTCGCACCCTCACGGGCGACAGGCTTGAAATAATGGTTGAGAAAAGCATCGGAGACAAGCTCTTCAAAGACATCAAAGAAGGGCAGTACGCCTGGTTCCGCCTCGTCGGCGAGAATGGCGAGGTCAGCGTTAGCCTACCGTTTAAGGAGATTGTGCTCAACCACGGAGACTTGAGGCACTACTACCTCTTCTCCCTTATCGACGACCGTCTAGGTGAGACGATGGGGAGGCTCCTCGGGGAGGTTAAGGTGGCCCTGGACTTTGCACCACCGCTGAGGGACATGGACCTCTCCTTCTACGGCCTCTCCGGGTGGAGCGATGGAAGCGTAGGCCCAGGCGGAATAAAGATCGGCGGCAGAACATATTATTCTCAAGGCTTAACGCAGGAGCTCGTCTGGAGCAGCGACATCGGCTACAGCGGCGTTGAGCTTAATAAAATGGTTCTTAGCGCAAGCATCGGGGGGCAGAGGGTTCTCTTCGTCGAAGGCACGGCTCCCCTCGCAGCGTACGGGGGAAGCTATCTCCCAGCAGTAATCCTGGAGGAGAAGTCTTGGCTCAGAGTCGGCGAATTAGCATTGCCAAGCGGGGACAGCCTGCTCCTTTCAGAGACCAGCATGGCCAGGACAGGGGTTCAGGAGGGCCTCGTGGAAATCATCTATCCGAACAAGGAGGCCTACTTAGGGATCTACACGGGCGGAAGCCTACAGGCACCATTATTCTCATACTCATCGGGCGCGTTCGTAGGAATAAAAGCGGTTGAAACGAGAATAGTCTGGACAAGCATAGGTCGGAGAGAGTTCTACACTCAGGTGGCGAGCGTAAGCGAGCTCCTCGGAAGCATGTTTGGAGTAGGCTTCAAGCAGGAGCTTGTCGAAACAGTTCTGCTCAACGGCTTAACCGACACCCAGGCTCTAGACGTTGTCAACACTCTTGCGAAGAACGTTGAGTGGCTCAAGACGTTAAGCAGTAAAGGTAGGACGGAGCTGGTAAGGAGGATTACAGACTACGTGGCGAAAGGGGAGACGGCGGAGGAAGCGATAGAGAGGGCTAAGAAGGAAAGCGAGGAATACGTAAAGAGCCTTGAGCTCGAGACAATTTTGTTCTACAACTCGATATCAGACACCGGGCTCGCGAACGAAGTGCTGAGCCTTATAAGACACATTCAGGAGAGGCTTGGACCAGAAGCCGCCAGATGGCTCCTGACAGTTCTGCAGAGAGTCTACGCCGAGGCCCTTAAATCAACCATGGGGAGCAGGGATTATGCCAATTCTAGGCTTAGAAGCGTCGTAGAAAACGCTTTCAGATATCCTGAAAGCGTGACGCAGGGCTGCGCACTCTCCTCCGCAGTAGTCGTTGAGCTGAAGACTATGGAAGACCAGGAAGCATGGGAGACGCTCAGCAGGCTGGTCGACTACCCGGAGGGTACTGTTCTCATCGCCACCATTGAGGAGGGTAATAAGCCTGAGAATCGATACCTGTTCTTTGCAACTAAACCTCTGAGGGCTGCACTCGGCGATAAGGAAGGCTTTTTCATCATTAAGGTAAAAGAACGGATTATCATCAGAAAATATAGTCCAACGCGTCAGCGCTATCAGTACTTAGTTCCCAGTTGGGTTGGCGAGCCCGGACAGAAAATAGAGGTTGAGGTTAAAAATATATCGGATTGGGAAATACTAGAAATCGCGAGGCAAACCCTTCCTTTCGAGTTAATCCTCACGGAAGACGGATGGTTTATGAGATTCTCTGGCATTGAGTTCCCAGTTTCTGTAGAGAAGTTCGAGTGGGATGAGCGCCACAATGCACCGGTCCTCAACGTCAGGTTTAATGCAATGGATTTGAGGGACGGAATAATAAAGGAGCATACCGTAAGGATTGCGTGTAGGGGTTATGAAACCTACTTGGTCCTCCAATTCAGGGACACGAAGGGCACGGTCAACTATATGAGAGCAGGTTCCCTCACAGGGGAAATCGTGATAAATTACATTGACTCCAGATCAAAATCCTTTGACCACAAGATAATACCTGAAAGCATCTGGAAATCAGAGTACAAACTCCCCACTGAGATAGGCCCTCTAGAGAAGGAATGGACTCTTAGCAACGAGGAGTACGAAAAAATAGAGGAGGGTAATGAGGAAGCTTATGGAAACAATGCAAGAAACAGGGTAGCAGAAAAAATATTAAAGGCAGGTGCGGTCTTCGGGAGGAAAGTAAAAGATTTTCGACTAGAAGCACAAATTGCTGGTAGGGGGGAGAGCGTAGACTTAGTACTTATAACTGATGATGATAAGCTTATAGTAATCGAAGTAAAATCGACAATTCGAGATGACAAGATATGGGAGCAATATCTCGCAGCTATAAAGTCTCTGAAGGTAGATCCAGGGTATATGAGGCTAATTAGGGAGTATGGCCTTGATATGAAGGGGATAGACATCAGAAAGGACGTAGATCTTTATGTAGCATGTGCAGTGTACCTTGATAAAATTAACAAGGTAGGAAGGATCGTGGAATTCGAGGTAATACCAGAGGATTGAGGAGCGAAAGGAATACTTGGTTATCCATTATGAATGAAACCTCGCTTATAGTGGAGTATTTCCACGCAAGAAATACCGCAACAAGATAAGAGACAGGGTCTGCGTGCTAAAAAGCCCAAAGAAGCGCGCGCTATATATCGGGTCAACGAAGGCTATGGAAATGAGGTCATTGTCAGAATTCTTGGAAGATTTTACTAACTTGCTCATAAGTTTCCAAGCATTGTAGAATCCATTGAGGGCATTCTTTTATGATTCTGTAATCTTTAGGTCTGTGAAATTTCAATCTCAGCGAAAAGTCGATCGTTGCTATGGTATGTACGTATTTATTGCAAGTATATTTTTCAGGGTTAATGGTCCAAACTGATAACGGCGAGTCAGCGTGGTCTATTGGATAGAGTACTACTTCTCCGAACTTCTCTCTGCTTTCCTCAAGAAACCTTATTAGCTCCTCCATCTTGCGAGCGAGGAGAGGACTGATGGTCTCTATTTCCCTCAGCCTCTTCCTATCGGTGAGGTATTCCAAAGGATTTGCATTCAACTCTTTCATCCTTTTCAAAAGCTCATAGCTAGCTTCAGACGCGCCTGGAACCTCTTCTAAAGATTGGCTTTTTTCACCGCCTTTGTCTATTATAATGATTTCCTCCATAAAGCAACCCAGACCAGTAGGTGGGCTATAGACATAAACTGGTTTTTCAGGAGAGGCTTCGTCAAACTCTACTTGAAGCCAGGGAACAAGTGGATTCCAGATTAAGCCTGGACTCAATTCATACGGCGCTTTCCTCCGGGATTCGAGGAAACCCGGGTCTATAAAGACTTCTGCACCCCTCTTACCAGGCCTGACGTTGACTGTCCAAAGAGGAAGATTGAAAGCATTTTCAATAACATCTCTAACGGCAAAAATCTCGTCACTCATACCGAGCTCTTCACATAAACGATCTCTTGTTTCAAGCCATTTCATCCAAACCTGCTTCACCGCCTTCACCATCCTCATTATTTCATTAGCAGTCTCCTCGGCTGAATAAGGTAGGTCGCATGAAGCGACAAAAAACATGGGTAAAACCGTATCATCAATCCCTAAAATATCCTTGACTAAAGCGAGATCAACTCTAGTTTCGTCAGCCACTTTTTCAGCCAAATCTGCCGCAGCCTTTAGAAATCGTATTGAGGGCTCTCCCTCTTTCTCTAATTTTTCTGTCCAAAGCCTAAAAGAGGGGCTGGTTGATGGGAAAGAATGATAGTCGTATGTTTCATCTCTCTTTTTCCAGAGCATGTGAGATATACCCCTATGCCTCCTGTAGAGGATCAGTTCTGATTCTACGTACATCGTACCAACTTTTCCATCTTCTCTCCTATCCATGTTGAAAGATATGCTCTCGATGAATCTTGAAACATCGTCTTCATACCACACTTTTTTTAATTTCGGAATAGGTTTCTCCTCCGATTTGAGAATAGCGGCTACTCTATCCCTATATAGGGAGTCTCTTTCGTTTGGGGCAAGTTTCGGTCTAATCGCATAATCTTTATACTCAAATTCCATTTTGAGAACATGCTTAAGTTCTTCACCCAATCTCTGCAACACCTCTGATTCCCTCATCCCTTAGGAGCCTCCTTAAGTTCATGAACACCCGCCCTATTTATCCCTATCCAGATACGTCGCACAAGCTATATAAAGCGCGTGGCGCTACGTAGCGCTTATAAGCCGCCTTACACGTGAAGTCGGATAGTACAGTTGGGCAGTTCAACTGCCGGTGGGCAAATCCTTGCGGCCGTGGTTGAGAAGGGCCATAAGCCGGAGTACAGGCAGCTCTACTTTAAGACTAGCGAGATAAGGAGCATGCTGGGGGATAAGGAGTGTTTCTTCGAAATCAGGGTGAGGGGTAAAGCCATCGTGAAGAAGTATAATCCTGAGCGTCAACGCCACCAGTACATGGTTCCGAGCTGGGTTGGAGAGCCGGGGAGGGAGGTTGAGGTCGAGTTGAAAAGGCTTAGCGATGAGGAGGTTGTTAAAAGCATGCTGAACAGCCTTCCAGACTACCTTAGGCTCGAGTTGAAGCCCGATTTCAAGGGAGCGATGCATATACATGGCGTGGCTTTCCCCGTCGAAGCCTCTAAGCCAGAGTGGAACGAGAGGCACAACGCGGTCTGCATGGACATCAGGTTCAAAGCATTATCTTTAAGGGGCAGGAAGGTTAAGAGCCACCTTCTCAGAATAGCCTTCAAAGGGTATGAGACGAGCATGGCTATAAACTTCGGAGAGACGAAGGGCACCGTCAAGGAGATCAGCGAGGAGCCCCAGGGAGTGGTGGCGATAAGCTACGTCGACACCGAGGACAGGGTTTTCGAACACAGGATAATGCCGCTGGATGCTTAGCACTAGGCTTTAATAGGAAGGCAGTCATATTTACAGTATTCAAGGGTTGCACGAGGAGAGTCTGATGGATGAGGAGCGATTTTTAAGCGAGTTAGCCGATTATATGAATAAGCGGTATGAGGTTAAGCTGAGAACAGCTTCTAAAGAGGAATTCACTTTCTACAGATACACGGGGAATCTAGCGCGCGCTAAGCCTAAAATGGAGAAGAGAACAAGGAAAGTATGAACTTACAGGTGTGGAATAAGAATAGTGCGCGCTAGCGCGCGTAACCGATGTCTAACGCTAAAACCGGCATCCCTATAGCCATATACCTTAAGGACTTTGAGACGTATAGCGGAACATCAATGCGCGCGCTAAACAATGATTGAAGATAAAAAACATTGTGTTTACGTAATTGCTTAATGACGTGGAGACCTGCACTAAGTATTACGAAAAATATAAGAAATATCGTGAGGAGGATAGGGTTAGGATTAGGCTGTGGTTCAAGCGCGCGCCCAAAAACTTATATTATTGTAAGAAAAAAGGAAAGTGAAGATGGAAGAGTCTTTGCTTCAGAAGATTACTGCCTTCAAGGAAGAGGTTCATAAGGCAGTTGTTGGATATGACGAAATTATTGAAGGTCTTCTCATCGCCCTTATATCCGGTGGACACGTTCTGATTGAAGGAGTCCCCGGCATAGCGAAGACTTTATTAGCGAAGAGTTTTGCTCAGGCTCTCTCCCTAAGCTTTTCAAGGGTCCAGTTTACACCAGACTTGGTTCCTTCCGACATAACCGGTACCAGCATATTTGACTCCAAGACTGGGAGGTTCAGCTTTAAAGAGGGACCGGTCTTCACAAACGTTCTTTTAGCTGATGAGATAAACAGGGCGCCGCCTAAAGTTCAGAGCGCACTACTGGAGTGCATGCAGGAGAAGCGGGTTACGGTTGATGGGAACTCCCATCCATTGCCCGAGCCCTTCTTCGTAATAGCCACTGAGAACCCGATAGAGATGGAGGGTGTTTATCCCCTGCCTGAGGCTCAGGTCGACAGGTTCATGTTCAAGCTGATAATGAAGTATCCAAGCAGGGACGAGGAGAAGATTATGCTATCTAAGTATGTTTCAAGAGACATACCTGTGGTAAGCCCGGTTCTTAGCTCAGAGGATTTAATGAGAATAAAGGAGCTTGTTGGAATGGTAACAATGGTTCCGAAGGTTTTCGACTACATACTCGACATAGTTGACGCAACAAGGAAGGATGAGAGAGTGATGCTTGGGGCCAGTCCAAGAGCGTCGCTCCAGATAGCCCTTGCCTCCAAGGCGAGGGCCATGATAAAGGGAAGAAATTACGTTTCGCCTAGCGATGTGAAGGCAATTGTTCCCCATGTTTTGAGGCATAGGATTATGCTTAAGCCGGAAGCTGAGCTTGAAGGAGTTAAGGTGGACAACCTTGTTTTGGAGTTGCTTGATAAGACTCCTATTCCTAAGCTGGTTTAAATGTCCTTAGACTTAGGCAAGATAAGGGCTCTCGAGAAAATCGTGCGACTGAAAATAATCGACATAAGCAGAAAGTCCACGGGCATTAAAGGCATAAGCACCGAGCTTGCGGATTTAAGAGAATATGTTCAGGGGGATGATGTCCGCTTCATAGACTGGAAGGCTACGGCTAGAAAAGGAAGGCTGATGCTGCGGGAGAGGGTTGAAGAGAGGGAGCAGAGCATCCTCATAATGCTGGATGTGAGTGGATCCATGGGGCTGGGATCAGGTGCAAGCAAGCTTAGGCACGGGGTCTTCGCATCTGCAGCCATAGCTTACTTAGCGATTAAGGATAAGAATAGGGTAGCGTTGGCAACTTTCTCAAACTTCGTTAAAGATTTCATCGGATTTGGAAAAACTACTAGACACCTCTACGCTATATTCGACGTTTTGGTTAACGTAAAGCCTTATGGAAATACGGATATAGAGTATTCTGTGTTGCGTGTTCTGCCCCACATTAAATCCAGGTCTCTCGTGATGATGATGACAGACATGTCCGACAAACCTGAATCGATGAGAAGGGCTTTCGAGCTTCTGACTTTAAACGGTCATAAAGTCATAGTTTTCCACATATATGATCCTGAAATGTACAAGCTTCCTGAGGGGGTAGACGTAATCATCTTTAAGGATCCATCGACCGGAAAAGAGATGAAACTCAATGTTAAGGACCCAATGTTCAAGGCTACGTATGAAGCACTCGTCCACGCTGAGGAAAGAAAAAGAATGGATTTCATCAAGAAATGCCGTGGAGCAGGCATAGACATTATGCCGATCAAGACAACGGAGCTTGTTGAGCATGCCCTCATTAGATACCTCACAGTGAAGAAGAGAGGCTTCCTCCTCAAATAGCAGAGTTTGTTTCAGCTCAATGTGTGTAGGCTAATTCAAAGTTTCGAAACAACCTCATTCGTATTTTTCAATACTTTTTCAGCCTCCTCTATACTTGGTTTGTATCCGGCGTAGGCACATTTCTCGCCTAGTTCAAACACGTATTCAACAGCCTCCACATCAACTCTTTGCACGAGTACCTGTAGCCTTTCAATAATTTCTTCGTTAGCCAATGATCTTTGAAGACCAAGTTTACTTATCAACTTGTCTTTCAATAGTTCCGCTGAATACCGGACCACTAAATCATATCTTCCCTCGTTAATCCATCGAACAGCCTCCTTTAATTCCTCCACGACATGCTCTCCACCAGCTTTCTGCGTCTCGCCTGTACCCATTTCGGAAAGAGTTTCAACTGGTTGCTCAATAATCCTCTTCTTGATCACAGGAAATATCGTTTCGGTTCCGAAATACTCATTAAGACTTTCTGAGGCGAAGAAATAGAATAGGCCTGTGGAACCGAAAACAAGAGGAAGGATATAGGAGATAACCGTCAGAGCTTGGGGCATGCTTAGTAGGGGAGGTAAGAATCCGAAGATGAAGAAAATTAATCCAAGCATTATGTGAACCATAAACACGATGATGGAGAGCAACCAGCTTAGAAACCCTTTTGCTTTCTCCAAAATCACCACTAGGAGAATTGTAAGGACTCCAAGTGAAAGCTGTTCCATTTTTCCAGCCTGCTTAAGCAGGGCCATCTGTATAAGCGAGATGATAATGAGGGAAAAACCTGTTATTAAAGCACCCCATACAACACGTCTAAGCTCTGCCGGTTTTCTTGTAGACATCGGCCATGTTTTCACTGGCAAGGGATTTTAAAATATTTGTCCCAATATTGATTCAGTATTGCAAGCTGTAGACTAAAGCAGATAAAAGAGGAGAAAAAATGAAGGAGTTATAGCTTACTAAGCAATTCCTCGGAATACTTTAGAACCTTCTCAGCCTCCTCTTTGCTCGGTTTATACCTGGCGTAAGTACATTCCTCCCCCTTCCTAAGCACGTACTTCAGCTTCTCTAAGTCAATGTCTTTTCTGAGCGCAGCCACGCTTTTTATTAGGTCTTCGTTTTCTGTAGATCTGCTCAGGCCAAGTTTCTCCAGCATCTTGCTTCTCAATGTTTCAGCAGAATACCTCACTGCTTCTGCATAGTCGCCTTTGTTCAAGTGATTGTTAGCATCATTCAAAACTTTTAGAAGATCCTCGGAGCCTATTATTATCTTCTCCTCCTTTCTCCTCGATCTATGAACCACGTAGCCAACCATTGAAATAATGACTACAGATGCAATGACTATAGCATAGGGCAAGTAGGGCCACCACCAAGGTCTTATTATTAGTGGTAATTCATATTCTGCAGGTAAATACGATGGATTTGAGGCCCTAGCTTTTATTACGTAGCTACCTTCAAGCCCTCTTGTATCACTTATTACTGCGATATATTGCTCTCCGCCTGAGTAACGTGCAGAATATACCCTACCGGCAAGCGAGACATTAACATTTGCAAATTTAACAGGATTTCCATACTGATCTGTTAAAGCTAAAGTTACAGTCAAGCCTTCACCACTTATAACTTCAGATCTAGAAGCCTTCCCATTAAGCACAAGCTTACCCAAGATTTGAAGATTATAAACATGTGATGAAACGAATTTTTCACGATCTATGATAAATATATGTGTTTTACAATTGCCTATTGGGAAGCCTTGAGTATCGAATTCTGCCCAATAAACCCCACTGTCATAGTTCGCCGTCTTATTGTGCCAATTATTGATTGAATCAAGAAGTGCTATGTTAATCTGATCTATGCCTTCAGGGTCAGTTGCGTTAATGGAGATTAGTAGCTTCTCCCCAATAATCATGCTAAGTGGGAATGCAGGTTTGACTGAATATAGGATTGGTGCGAAGTTAGTTGAGAAATTTTCCTGTTGAGATATCTTCGCATTTAGACCAAACTCTTTCTTTTCTCCAACATGAATTATATCCGAGTATGTTTTATTGGATGAAATAAGTCCTCCTTCAACTGTCAAAACTTGTAGACTAAAATCACCGCTTTCCCTGCCCACTACAAATATCTTATATTCTCCTTCTAGTGGATTAGGTATTACGATTATTTGAGGATGGGAACTCATACCATTATAGATAGCTCCAGGAATTTTGACAGTACTCTTCTCCTCTAGAGGAGCCCCTGCAATGCGCCCCCTTGGGTCAATTACAGTTATAGTAATATTACATGCTCCTTGTATTCCAAGAACACTCTTCGCCTTTTGTAGCGCAGACATTAATGCCAAAAATATTCCACTAGTGAACCTATTTGATAAACTGCCCAAAGATTCGGTTATCGATGGTTGCAACTTATTCGTAAGGAACCCTATAACAGGTCCGCCAACTCCGCATGCTATTACTACTGGAATTGCCCCGGCTCCACCAGCCGGTATCGTAGCAACTCCAGCCATACCCGTGACAAGTAGACAACCGATAGTAGTTATTCCAGAGATAATACTAGAACCTGCAAATCTATTTATATCTTCAATTGCTTTTTCGCGCGTGTTTTCTCCTGCTTCTGCGCATATTGCGGCTATTTGTTCAATTTTGAATGCTAACTTAACAGGAAATCCTAGTTCTCCAATAAGTCCAGCTGGGATATCTATAATAATAGGGTACTCGTTTATGCCTTCCCTTATCATATTAGCGATTTTAAGGTATGTTTCTGGAGTCGTAAATTCTCTAACAATTTTTCCCCTGATTTCCTCCACTAATAGTAATAGAGTTTTTTCGTTAAAATATACTATGAATATTTTTAACGGTCCATCAATAACTATTTCTTTAGTATCGTCTACCAACCGTAAATCTATACCTCGTAATTGCAAAGCAAGTTTAATATATCCTTCCATTTCTGGGGCATTTAATCTTATTTTATGAGTAGTCCCCTCTTCAAATTTAAGGCTCGTGGAACCAACTCCGCAAGATCCTTTAAATGAACCGTCAACATATAAATCGACTCCTGTAGTAGGTGGCCCTTTAACAATAATATCCACCGTATACGTTATGATTGGTTTATAGACACCGGTAACGGTAGTAATTTGGCCTTTCGTTACACTGACCGTTTGGCTAGATGGAGTAGTATAACCGCTGACTGAACCGAAAGAAACTATATAGGTTCCAACATTTACTGTTCTGCTTTGCGGAGCAATTCCCCAAGACTGACCATTCACGAAGACTTCCCCCTTAACGGGAGTAGTATCAATCGAAAGGATGCCCATGTCTTGCTGAGGAGGAGAGATTGTTACTGCTATGTCGACGGTACGGGTTAGGCTGCCGCTTGTGCCTGTTACGCGCAGCGTGAAGCTCCCCGTGCTCGCGGAGGAGGATGCTGTTATTGTTAGGATGCTTGAATCCTGACCGTTAGAAGGCGGGGTAACAGTATTCTTGCTGAATGTACATGTTACCCCGGAGGGAGTTGTGCCAATCCATGAGGCGCTGAGCGAAACCTGCGAGCTGAAACCGTTAATAGAAGTAACTCTGACGGTTGAAGTTGCGGACGTTAAGCCTGAAGACGGAAGAGTGAGGGAAAGAGAATTGGGAGACGCAGAGATGCTGAAGTCGGGCTGAGGTGTGCTGGTCGGCGTAGCACTCGCCTCATTAGACTTAGGGCCTTCACCCACGCTGTTAACGGCACTAACCTGGTAGTAGTAGGTCACCCCATTGGTTACACTCGTATCCGTGTAGGATAGGACGTTACCAACCGTAGCGATTAGGCTCTGGCTCGTCGAGCTTGTCCGCCTATAAATCCTGTAGTTGGTTATCGCAGACCCTCCGTCAGAACGGGGAGCAGACCATGAAAGCGTCACACGCCCATCTCCGGCTGTAGCCACTAGGTTCTGTGGTTCGGTTGGTATTGTAGGTGAGGATTGAACTATCAGGGTAACTTGCTGTTGCCTCGTTATCCCACCACCTGTTCCAGTTACCGTCAACGTGTAGGTTTGAGCCGGCGTTGAACTTGTTGTGGATACGGTCAGGGTTGAAGTGAAGGTTGGCGAGCCTGAGGAGGGGTTAAAACTGTAGCTCATGGTGCTGTGCTGCCCGGAAAGGCTCAGCGATACTGTCTGCGCAGTGCCGCTGACTAATGAAACAGTAACAGAGTATGTTGTGGACTGTCCAGCCGTAACTGTCCTAGAAGATGGTGAAACAGAGATGCTGAAGTCGAAAGATTGTATAGCTCGGAAATTCGCTGTTACGGTTCCCGGTCCAACAGTCCAATAAGTTGGATTACCTGTTGGAGAATCTACACTTACGGAACCGGTTGTTGACCAGCTAACGAACTCGTATCCGGCCGCAGGATTTGCACGCAATCTGGAGGAAACCTTGTTAATTGTGCCGCTTTGCCCATTTGAGTATGTTACTGTATAAGGAGGATTTGCACCATAATATTCTACTGAAATTGTGCCACCGGCAGGGGGAGAGGTATAAAACGTCACTATAGGACCGAACGAAGCTCCTACATAGCCTTTCCCATTGACTGTCAAAGTTGTAGAAGAACTGTAAGTATCAGAAACAGGCGTATACGATGTAGTATACCATCTTAAGAATCCATAGCCTGATGGCGCAATAGCCTGGATGGAATGAGTTCCTGCCGAAAGTGTAATGTTTATATCATTAAAATTTGGAAAGTAATAGCTTACACCATCTACAACTATTCTTGCCCCAACAGTATCCGTGCCTAGTGTGACGCTATAGCTAGTAGCATAAACGCGTAAATTTGGATAGAAAACTTGGTTAAGCAATAATAACATGAAAAGTAATGGAGCGATTCTTTTCAGAGAATTATTTCCATACACTTTCATTTTTTCCCGTTTTCCAGATATTATCCTACGTACTATTTAAATTTTGCTTAAAAATTAGTTTTAGAAAAAAGCCTATGTAAGCTTCATAATTAATGAGCGCGCGCGCTAGCGCGCTATGGATGAACCGGAGTGGCAATATATGAGGGGGTTTCTCGAGAAATACGGTTTTGGAAGGTTTTCGGTTTTAATGGTCTCGGCTGGTTTGAATGATTACCAGTTGAAGGGTAGGGCTGAAAAAGTTTACTGGCCGAGGATCAAGGAACTGCTGGAGGGTAAGAAGGCTCCAAACTCCCTGGAAGAGATGGAGAGCATGCATGCTGAATTCTATAGGAATGAAAGGCTAGCGGAGCAGATGCAAGCTGTGATGAAAATTTTCCAGGCACATACTTAGACACGAATGGTGATACTTATGGCGATTTGTACTGTGATTCTTCTTGTCTTGCCAACCCTTGCAACAGCAATAATGAGTGTAAAAAAGTGAGCGGGAATTACCAATATTGTATA
>JAAOZP010000008.1 GCA_011605725.1 Nitrososphaerota archaeon
GAACTCATTACTTTTAGTAACTATTGGAATAATTCTATTTCTTCCATTCTTATTTGTTTTATTAATCCAAACTATGTTCTTCCATATTTCATCTACTGCCCTTTGAAGTAAGCGTCTGTAATCTTCAAGAAAGCTGCTGACGTTGTAGCTGTGCTTTACGTTGTAGGCTCTAATTTGCTGCAATTCTTCAACTTTATTGTTTTTAGTTCTACTTATAAGCACCAATGTTTTTATTATTCTACTTAAGTCTATCTATTTTGAAACTGCTGATGACGGCATCATCCTTAGCAGCCAGCTTAGCGTTGAAAACCCTGCATGCCAGATTCCTGCTCCCGCTGGCAGACTCCTCGAATCTGAAGGAGCCCACTGGAACGCCGCCCCATGAAACGTTCAACACGTAGGTTCCAGGCCATGCCCTAGCCAGAGACACATAGCCGGTAGAGTTTGAGTAAAACATGTTAGACGAGCCGTTGGGCATGGTTACGAGAACACTCGCGCCGGCGAGGGGAGCATTACTACCGTCGAGAACCCTGTAGGCGAGGCTAAGCCTGAAGTCGAGGTAGTAGATGTTTCCCGGGCTGCTCCAGTCGCAGAAGTAGAGGTTGTCATACTGGTCGAAGACGATGCCGTACATGGTTGACCAGCCCTTCCTGTCGACGTAGAGCATGGGAGTAGCGTTAACGAGCTTCCAGAGCCTGCCTCTAGGGCCATCGCTGAAGAAGAGCTCACCCCTGCTGTTGAAGGCTATGCCGCCTATTGTGATGGGCGAGGTGAAAACCAGGACCGCAGCCATGGAGCCAGAGGCTGTGACAGCCCCCGTGGGGACAAGCCTGAAAACAGACTGGTAGCCCTCTGTGGGAATGAGCTCAGCCATGTAGAGAGTACCGTTGGGAGCGAAAGCCAATGGGCCAACGTTCTTACCCGCCCTAACGTAGACCGTGAAGACGCCACCGCCCCGAGCGATCCTGAGAACCTCCCCAGTATACGGGCAGGAAACGTAAACATCACCATCCCTAGAAACGGCAACACCGTAAAGATCGTAGGAAGCCTTAGGAGCCTCGTAGACAAGCTTCTCAGTATTGTTGCTTAAAAGCCAAAGCCTACCGGGCTTAGTAGGGTAGTTGGTGAACAAAACCTCGCCTGAGCCTGTTAAAGCGATGTCGCCAACCCTGCCGTTGGCACGAGTGTAGACAAGGGTTAAGGAAGGCGTGAGAGGCTGGCAAAGCGCGGAGTTGAAGCCGAGGACTGTCAAGAGGGTTATGAAGATTAACAGGCTTACCGGCCTCCTCATGGTGGCGCACGACGGTTGAAACAGCGTTCGAGAAGCACTTAAGCTTTTTGAAGCATGGTTTTGAACTATAACATTTAGCCTGTAAAGGCGTTTCATAAAGAGAAATGATCTTCTTAATCCGCTTGTCAATATGGAGGAGAAGTTTCTACACCGGTTTAAAGAGGAGATTTACTATATCAGAGGTTGAGAAAACTTTGATTTTACTTTGACTCTTGAATTCTTTTTCGTTCGACCATACTGGAGAATTTAGGGCAAGTGCCAGTGCAAAGCACGGAATGTCCTCCTCGTGGGGAGCAATTTCCCTAGCCGCTACACTATACTCTTTCACTTCTTCATCCTCTACAACTTCAACGAATAGCCTGATTTCATGTATTGTCTTAAGAAAGTCTTCATTGGTGATATTTGCTTTAACGCAGATTTCCTCTTTATGCTTAAGCAGTTCATCAAATCTCGACTTTAGCGTATAGAATTCAAAGAATTCAACTGAAGTGATTATCCTCCTCGTTGTAGAATCCCTTTTAAAGAAGGAAAACAGTATGTTAGTGTCGACAACTATCTTCATAAGAACCATTACCCTTTATTCTGTTAACCCCTTCTCTTTCCAAGCTTTTAACGAGGCCCTGTTAACTTCTCTCCCGAGTTCCAAGCATTCCTCCTCCGTCAACTCGCTTTTCGCAAACCTCTTATCCCACTCCTTTAACAGTAGTTCTCTTGCAACCCTTAACCTCACGACCACGTCTATATCCTTCTTCAGCTTTTCAAGCAGCTCCTCGTCAACCTCGACTGGAACCTTTACAATAATTTCTCTCACAAGATTATTATAAGGTAATTCCTATTTAAACATTTGCCGAAGGCCGTTAATGCGATATATGTGCGGAGGTCTGCGATAACTTTTTCAGTTGAGGCTGCGCATTATGTTTTTACAATGGTTAGGAGGCGGGGGAAAAGGAGGGTTTTTACGAGGGGTGATGTTAACAGGCTGATAGACAGCATGCTTCACCCCTTCATGAAGGGGGAGCAGAAGGTGCCCGTCATGGTTCTCGACGCCCTGGCCCACGCGATGGTGGAGCAGAACCCTAGGGAGAGCATTGTTAAGTTCATAAGGTATACCGCGCCCAAGCTCCTGGAAGAAGCTGCTAAAAGTAAGCGGAAAAACCGGGTTAACGCCAAACGCAAGAGGAAGTCATGCGCACTAAGATAATTACTTAGAATCTAATTTTTCTAGCTTGCTCCTCCAACCTTTCCAACCTGCTTTCTGTAACGTGCTATTAAATCTTTTCCGAGACCTTGACGTGTGCTTCACATTTTATCTATTTGACTAAGCCAAACGTAATATCATTCCATAAATATATTTCCTTTTCCATCACCAAATATTTTGTTCAATCCCTCTAGCTTTTCCATACTTCGCCTCAGCTTTTCCACGTAATCTTCCGTCGTCGGTATTTCCTTGTTAAACAAAACGTCGTGGAGCATCCTGAGTTTAAGTCCATCTGCATACGCTTTCTTCATTTCCTCCACAATATCCTTCTTCTCCACCTGTTGAGGAATCTGCTTTAGGAAGAGTGTGCTTTCTCGACTTCTCTTGCTTTCAACGTATTGCGGAATTAGCTGGAGGTTAACCCATACGTCAACGTCCCAATAGCCCTCCAAAATTGCCAATCCCAACAGCCTTAACTGTGTCGATGGGCTTAACATTTTGAAGGGGGCTTCCTCAAAAGAAACTTCGGAGGATTCCTCTTCGACACCGATCCCTCCTCTCGGAATCTTTCCAACCACGCAGCACACCGCGTTGTAATCCTTACAAAGCCTCTTAGCGATCTCCTTTGCGGTCAGACCCTTTATCCTTAAAAGGATCGCTTTGCATATCTCCTCGTCGGAGAGCATCGTTGCCCTTGGGTTTCGGTCAACGTAATTCCTAAGCCTTTCCCTCGCCTTCTCGACCAGAGTCCAGATTTTATTTTCCATACCTCATACCGATAGTATGCATACCCCGCACTACCTTATTAATCTAAACTGTTCGTATGCCAGCCCCTACGAATATCTGGAGCCATATCGGCCTCCCTTCAAGCATCGCATGCCGTCCTTAGAGAGCCTATACAATAGGCTTCCCATTGTTGAGGAAGATTGTCTTTAAAGCTTTCAGCGGGCTTCATACCGTGATGCGCATACTCATGGTATGGAGCAGTGTTTTCGATAATCCGGTACTTCTAGCGGTAGAGGGTCTTCCGCACGACCAGCCCGATTTTGCCGCCGAATACTTGCTGCAGGAAAGCGAGGTCTTCTTCGCCAAGCACTTTAAGAAGCCTCAGGAAAAACGTGTAGACGATGCCCCCGAGAACCACGTAGAAAGGCAGTAGAAACTTGCTGTAGTAAAGCTGTTCAACCACCATTACGATTAGAGCCATCATCGTTGAGGATGAGAAGGTTTTGAGCAGCGCGGGACGGTCGAGCCTTATCCTCACAACCCTTGAAAGCACGTGGAGGGAGAGGGTGAAGCTGACCAGCATGGAGAAACCCTTCATCAACGCTAACCCGTTTAAGCCGAGAAACTGTAGAAGCGGCAGGGCGAGCAGGCTTACCGCTACCGGTAGAAGGCTCAAGAGGAGTATCGTCCCAGTTTTACCATATATGAGGAGAAGGTTGCTGAATGCCGGTGAGACGCTGTAGACGAGGGCGAAAAGGCAGAGGATTGAGAGAACCACGCATCCATCTTCATACTAGCGCGCGCGGCGCTAGCGTGGATAAAATGTTCTGAACAGTAAGATAAACGTAGCCGAAGGCGACAAACCTCCAGTCAAATGTTGAAGACTCACTACTCATAGTGCACGCCGGACTCTTTGCTAGCGCGCTACATTCATAAGGTCTTCAGGACGGTATCTTGGGATATCGAGATAATAGGCACTACTACAGTCGCGCGCGACAGATAAACTGCCTTCTCATAGGTGCGCTAAAGTACATACTCGAGATTTATATTCATCTTTTAAGCTTTACAAAAGAAATTTCGAACAGATTAAACGATGAGCGCGCGCTATATTCTTCATCAACCTTCATAGCACTTTTTAACAGTGTATTACAAGTTGTTAAAGAAGACAGATATTGGATGTCCTTTGGTAAACAATGCCCCCCTATACCACCCCTTGCTTCAAGTATCTCTGTATTCCATTTAGTATTACATGCTTCCCTTACTTCATTAAAGCCGAGACCTAGTGTCTCACATATCATTCTAAGCTCTTCAGCAAAGGCTATCTGCACGTATCTATAAGCGTTCTCAGCGCGCGCGCACGCTTTTCTAAGGAAAATAATGCCTTTACTCTGTCTCTAGCCTTTTTTCCCATATCGGTTGCGTCCATTGCTAGACGTATTGCATTAGCCAAAAGCTTAGGGTCTCCGTACGGAACATAAAAACCATATGAACCGACTACTTCTGGCAAAGCCCCTTTTTTCGTGACTACTGGAACGCATTCTGTTAACATTGCTTCTGCTAGAGAACATCCGAATCCCTCGTGTAAGGATGCTTGAACGTAGACTTTGGCCTTTTGCAAAGTTTTGATTAATTCTTTTTCAGGCAGATAACCAGTGAATGTGACGTTCCGAGAAGCTATGGATTTTAGAAAATAAATCGAATTATCTGTTGCTCTTCCTACTAAATAAAACTTAACATTTGGTAGGTAGCCAGCCGCTTTAACGAAGTGTATTAATCCTTTTCTAAATAAGGTAATCCTATCTATAATAGCTACAGTCACAACAAGATTTTCCTTACTATCGTTGGGTTTAAATTTGCGAGAATCAAATCCATGATAGAGAACGATAAGATTCTCCTTCCTACCTATATTTGATATTATTTCATTACGGGTAAAATACGACGGACATAGTACAAGATCGCTACCTTTAACACTCTTGGTTACATAATATCGCCAAGGGTTTGAAAGAAGACCGCCATAGTTGAGAAAACCGATTTTTGTAACATCACCGCCTCCAACTGCTAAAATCATTGGTTTAGAGAAAGTCTTTGAAAAAATCCTCGCCCAAAAGGAATGATCACCAGCAAACCACACATATATTAAATCGGCATCTGATACGCCTTTCAGAACACTTAGTAAACTTTTAGCGGTATTACCTAGCTTAGTGAAGTTCATGGGCTTAATGCTATATTCTTCTTTAAGAATGGCAATATCCTTCAATACCCACGTGCTCAGTTCACGGTAAATAATAACAATTTCCCTATTCTTTCGCATTTTCATTTAATCCTCGAGGAATCCGTCTACACAGTAGATGCGTAGCGTGTGGAACGTTGATTATCCTGTATGAGAAACCTTTTTCATTTAATAATCTTAAAACCTTTGCCACGTTTTTCTTGCCACATTCAATATAGATGTACGACGCTTTTTTAAGCAGGTTATAGGCACCAAGTAACACTTTATCCTCCGCTCCCTCAACATCAATTTTTATCAGCATTATATTACGAGAACTTTTGACTAGAGAATCGAGAGGGACTCCTTCAACAATTTCATCGATGCTTGTAGTAGCAGGTTTTAGCGCAGTACTTAGACCATAAAATCGCCCACCATGAAATATCGGTATGTGGATTCTAATCTTTTCAGGTCTATGCCATGCAGCTTTATTGATTATGATTACATTTCTTATGTCGTTTAGCCTTAGATTAAGTTTTAAAATTCTTGCAGTTTCAGCAACGGGTTCAATAGCAAAAACTACACCTTTAGTTCCCACTTTTTTAGCAGCCAGAACAGTATAGTAACCTACATTTGCCCCTATGTCTACAAATACATCCCTATCATTCAAAGTATTTAATATGAAATCTTCAATTACTCCTTCTCTACGCGGAATGACGTAGTAGAAATCCTCCGTCATGGAACGTACATAGAAGTATAAATTCGCACGTGGTAAGAAGACTTTCCCTCCTAGGAAGATCAATGGATTATTCCTAAAGAAGAGATACACAGGGATATCTAACAGCATCGAAAGAAAAATACCCAGTGCAATTCTCCAATCTGCTGGTCTAGTATTTTTAAGTACACGTAACCAATATACCAGTCTGTAGAGAAGCCCATCTATGAGACTGCTCAATTGCTTTAAGATCATGCTATCTCTTTTAGGATAGAAACAGTTTCCTTTGACGTTCTTTCCCATGTTAGGTTTCTCTCTAATATAGTATTCCTTGCCTCGATTCCGATTCTTTCCCCGAATTTTTCATCCTCAATGAGGGTGGACATTTTGTTCGAAAGATCTTTTACATCAAAAGGACGGAACATCATGCCATTTTTGTTATCGATGATCACTTCCGGTGCACCGCCGGATCGAGAGCAGATTACGGGTCTTGCGCAATACATTGCTTCCAAGGTAACGTTTCCAAGCGAATCCATTGGAGAAGCATTCACAAAAATATCTGCATTCCTGTAGAAAGCTGACAAAAACCTACGAGGCACGTTCCTGAAAAAGAAGAGATTCTTCCTGATCCCCAGATTCTTTGACATCTTTATCAAATGCAACAGCTCTCCATCAGAACCGTAACCAGCTATTACTAGTTTCACGTCTCTATGGATAGAACTCAATCTCCTGAAGGCATGCATTAGGTATTTAGTTCCCTTTTCAGAGCCATATGCTCCAAGATGAAGGACAAGCTTATTGTGGTTTTTTATTCGTCTTAGGTATTCATAGCAATCAGCATCAACAGCATCAAGTTCATAGGGGTCTATCCCGTTGTAGACTACCTTTATTTTATCTGCTAATGCTCGGTACGTTCTGACGAGTTTCGTTTTCATGAACTGGTTGATAACTATTATCCGGTCTGAGTGTTGTAGTATTTGATGCAGCATCAATAGGTAGCGTGCCCAATTTAGCGGGGAAAGCAAGACTCCTATGTAATCAGAACGAAATGTACCCTCATATAGTCTGCAATCTAGAACTTGCCTTAAAGTGGAGAGATAATAGGTTTCAAACAAACCATGCAGCTTCGTGACTAATGGTTCTCGTATTTCTTTTATCCCTTTTAAGTATGCGAAAAAGAAAGCACTTGCTTGACTTGCATGTATTACGTCTGGCTTTATTTGAGACTTTTGGAAGAATTTCGAGGCCCTTAGCGAGAATTCAAGATCCCCAAATAACATGCTTTTCAGGGTTGATCGGGAAAACGGTATAGAATAGACTTGAATTCCGTATTCCTGATTCAACCGTTTTAATTCTACGCTGGGTAATATATCATTTGTAATAACGCTGACTTGATGACCCAGCTTACTCAACGATAAGCTCAGATTATATATATGCACCGATACTCCACCTTGTGAAGCCTTGTAATGCGGAGAGACTAGCAAAAGCTTTAGGCTTTCCATTAGTGTCTTCTTCTACTGAGGCTATGTAAGTAGGGTAGTAACAACACGAAGGAAACCAATAACCATGGGAGATTCTGGTAGGATGACTGCACTTCATCCCAACGTAGAAGTGACGGTGTTCGCCGGAGATCGCCAAACCATGAGAAATCAGAGAGAGCGATGTATGATGCGTCACTATATTGGATCCTGCATTCTGCGGTTCCATTTATCTCTAGCTTCTTTGGAGTAGCACCTATCCGAAGCCTCAGAGAAGGAAGGTAGACATATTGCGCCTCTATCTCTGTCATTCCTTCAACATGGATGTGTGGCAACTTCACCATAACCTTAACAAAACTACTTTGTCTCGTGGAAGTTAGCCTTAATTGAGAGGTAGAAAACTGAATAAGCCTACTATATTCCAAGAAGGCGACGTTAATGTCTGTTCCAAAAAATGTGATATTAAAACCACCTGAAATAGTCATATACGAGTAAGTGCCCTCGCCATTGCCCACTTCAATGTGATTTGCTTCAATAACAGCATACTTATATTGACTTACTAGTATAGGTCCTACATCTAATTCAAGAAGGGTACTATTGTCTGTCTGCAACGTCGTATCATTAATATGAAGTAACAATAAATCTGCCGAATTCACTATAACTTTACCATGCAGAACTAGCAGTTTGGATATAATATCAATTTGAGAACTTTGATTCGGTACGTATGAATAATTTCCGATAAATCTTTGAATAATGTCTGCCAGCAATCGGATAATAAAAGAATCATTATTCAGTTTTACTAATGGAAAGACATTAAGATATAGTATTTCGTAGTCATCCGACCGATATAGTATTAGAAAAGGCGAGATGGGCTTTCCATAACGATCGCAATAATACATTAACGCCTCACCAGCAATATTGAAGGCTTTCTGGCTTTCTATGCGTTGTGGTAATTTCGCAGTAACTTCTGGGCTACAAATAGACTCGATTAGGACCGTCTCATTTTCCAATCGAAGAAGGGAATCAGCAAATGTCCCGTAACCATCAAAGTTTATTACTATAAGCGTCCCAAGACGTTCTAAATTCATCGGTGAAATGAAATTGGTAACGTTATTAACTGCTAGATAGTTTTCAAGAATTTGAAAATCGCTAAGAGGCTTTTGCAGAATCGTTAATGACTTTATTCTCCCAACGAAAGCCCTATAGCTAGTATTTGCTAAGCCTCCTACAACAAGAGAATTTATCCATTTATCTGTTCTAACTTTCTTTACACTTCCTGATGCCACCATTTGCCCATCAACATATAATTTACAGATGCCGTTATTTATATACACGAATGTTAAGTAGTACCAATTGCCAGGGACATACTTACCACCTTTAAGCAGAACGCTGGAAGAACCATCACCAAAGTAGGCAGCGAATTCCCCAGTGTCTATTGTGGATAAGTGAAGTTCCTGCTCCCCCCCGAAACCATCGCCTTTTGATTCACCAATCCAAATAATATGGCTCGTTTGTTGTCTTGATGGATTTACCCAGACCTGAATCGTGCCTCCCCCTCTAGAAATGAGACTACCGTTCAGATAATACCTTCTTGATCCTGATAAGTTGACCTCTCCTTTTCCTAGACTTTTATCTATTCCGCTTCTAATAAGAGGATCTTCCTGAAAGCCTACTTGACTGTCCGACATAATTCCAATTTTCTTCAGAGAAAGAGAACCCGAATACTTATTCATAACATCAAATGCAACTCCCGAGGAAAGCAACGCGGTAAACGTAGCATAGTCGTACCCTTCTGTAATTAGTGTTATGTTCGAGACATCGTTTATACAACCAAGCTTAGGAATCTTATAAATGATAATTGCCGAGTTGTTGAAAGCTGGAGATAAGAAGTTAAGAAAGTATGCGAGATAACTTTTACTCTTCGTTAAAGTTGAAAGCTCTTCTGGCCTAAGAACAATATAAGAAGGGTATGATGACAAGATGTTTGCCAGCGAATCAGGATAAATTGAAGATAAGAGCAAGATGTTTCGTGTAGTAGGAAGAAAGGAAGGGTATGAAAGTGTTACTATTCGGATACATGATGGACTGGCATAGAAAACGGCTGAAGGGTTGCTTGTAATCTCATTGTTCAAGTAGGCTATGGCTTCATACTCTGGTTGAGATATCATAGCTGTACGTTCTCCCAGTATTATATTGTACTTATATTGCAAGAATGTAGACAATGAACCTGCAAACACAATAGCAATTACCAAGGTTATTTTTACAAGCTTAGATAACAGAGAATTGAATTGAAAGTTCGATAATAGACTTAATAAACCAAACCCGCCGACTATAGACGTGGCAAGCCCTAAGAAGAAAGCCATTCTGATCTCCCAGAAAGGAAGAATGAGAAAATTTGCTGAGATATAACTTATGAGTTTTCCAAAAAGAAACGAGGAGAGCCCTAAAAGCAAGAAGAAAGTAAAAACATGTCTGACAGATGGTTCCTTCGCTTCTATTAGTCCAATAACAGAAAGGAATCCTTTTATCCCTATGAGAGCTCCATAAAAAATCAATGGAACGTAGTATATATCTGAAATGTTGGGTGCATTAATGCTATCCCAATTTGTTACCCAAGACAAGAAAGCTGCTAGCAATAACCATAGGATGATATTTGCTATTACAGGAAGATGATTCGAGACAAAATCGAGAAAATGTTTGCTAAGCGGTATTACTGGCTTAAAGATCACTATGATCAACATTGTTACAAATGCTGCGAGGATTGCAAGTGAAATATTGTTCTTAGACAAAAAGAAGAAAAGGATTGATCCAACAGCACCCCCTGTTAAGCAAATAACAACTCTTTGTATGTTCTTAGAATCACCATCTAGAAGTGCATATATAGACATGAAAGACGAAAGAAAGACAAATTCGGGCAAATGAAGAAATATAAGTAGAAAGCTCAAAAGAAACAGAATTAATAATACATCTCTCTCTTTGTGCTCCTTGTCGAAATAGAGACTTATCATCAGCATCAAGAAAGCATACGCTGAAACCGCAGGAACATGCCCTGTAATGAAGAACAATTGACCATAACCGGTTAATGAATAAGTCTTTTCTTTTATGAACTCTAAAGTATAATTCACCTGCCAATCAGGATGATGAAGTTGTTGGTACATAAAATAGATCCAAGCAAAACCTGAGAAGAATACAAAGACTAGCACCACAAATAAAGCAATTTTATGATGGCTTCTCTCAAAGATAGAATGGGATAACTCATATAACGCTACTATAGGAATGAAGTTAAGAAACGATAAAAATAGTTGCATATTTGGCATGCCACCTACCGATACTCCAATCATCAATTATAGCCACTTCCAAAGAGTGGTAGGTTAAGTATACATAACCCTCATATGCTTGAGGAGCTCTATAAAGAATCACACTTTGCCATAAGTGATTAAAAGAATCCATATATACATTTGTTGCTAGTTTGGGAACAGTTTGAAGAATTCCAAACGCAAGGATGAAGAAAATGGTTAGCATAGCCAACATCTCATCAATGCTGAATATAACAAGTGAATTGACATTATCACTGCTTCGCCGAACAGTTTTTGCCATAAGCAATAATCCGATAGCTAATTGAATAAGCAACCTGGCGGCTCTGTATATTGGTTGGAAAATTATTGGGGCAACCAACAGAATATCTAAAGAAAGGCTAAGAATATAAGAAAAAAGAACTAAGCAAGAGAAATTATTTGTCTTGATGTCCAGTAGGTAAAGAAGACCATAGCCAATAACAAACGCATTAATAACAAAACTGATAAACGTTCTTACTGCCTGATCTAGCCAAAACCAGGCAGAGCTTATTCTTAGTAGAACTGATAATACCATGAATAAACCAATAGCAATATTTAGATACTTAGTAGAACTTAATCGTACTTTTAGTCTATTCATAATAATTTCCTAAGTTTAAGTTTCGTTGCATTAGTTTTGTTAAGAAAAATCATCATTGCCTATTATTTAATTCTGGTTCACTGACATAAGTACTCTTCGCCAGGCTTCCAATGCCTTTTCATAACTAAAATTTTTCTTAATGTAATTGTAGGCGTTAATGCCAACCATCTCTAAAAGCTCAGGTCTATTCAGGAGTTCCACTATTCTCTCGGCAATTTGTTTGGGATCATTAGATTTAAGCAAGAAACCAGTTTCGCTATCTTTAATTATGTCGGGAATTGCACCAACGGGAGTCGCGAGGACAGGAGTTCCGCAGGCCATAGCCTCAAGTAAAATGTTGGGTAACCCCTCAGTAAATGATGGTAAAACAAGCAGTTTAAGTTCATTTAGGTATCGTGGAACATCCTCATGAGGGATCCATCCCGTCAATTTCACGTTTGCCTCTAGACCTTTAGCTTCTATGATTTTCCCAGCTTCACGGGCTAAATTCCCCTGACCACATATTATAAAATAAGTATCCGCTTTTTTCTTCAAAACTAAAGGTATCGCTTCAATAAAGTTCAAGACACCTTTCTCTGCACTTAAACGCCCTATGTAACCTATCAAGTTCTCACGTATAAATATAGGTTTTCTAATATCTAATGCATTCATCTCGACAAATAAAAAGGCTTTACGTGTTTTGGCTCTAACAATTGCAGGAAGTGGATAGCTATCAAGCACAGCAAAAGATTCTGTTGCAATTCTATCAGCAAACAGTAATGTAAGAACTTCTATAGCTAGAAACATTTTTGCAATCGCAATACCGACAGTACCATATTGCGTCTTAACGGATTTATAAGTGAGTCCTGTTATACATGTTATTACTTTCTTCCCGAAAATTTTCGCAGCAAGAATTGGTAAAACCAGGGTAGTTCCATCGAGAAAGAATATAACCAGATCGACCTTACTTATAGTTTCCATTAATTTTATGCTTAGTATAACTTGCATCCTTAAATATTCGAACATTCTGGCAAAAAAAGAATTTCTCAGATGATAACTTAACAAAATTGGCTTATACTTTTTATCAAATCCACGAATAAAGCTAAGGTCACCAACCACTATGTAAGCAGTATTAATTAAAGGGTCGATGATCCTTAAGAATTTAAGGAGTGTAACATTACCAGTGGAGGATGAAGATGGGAAGGTTCCAATAAAGACTGTCGGTTTACGTGAAGAAGAACCTCGCATTTTTATTTAGCTCTTTAATAATTTCACAATTTCTCCATTTGTCTTATACTTCACGTACGGCCTATTTGATATGTATTGAAGTACTCGTTCCAATTTTTGCCATTCATTATTTCGTTCAATCTCCCATGAGTGCCCCCAAAGATGATATACTCCACCTTTATTGATGAATTGGTCAAATAGCAGCTTAGCACGCAATTCCCAATCCATAAATGCTTTTATAGAAATTCTTGTTTTGATGTAAATCTTTAATGTCATAAGAGGGGAACCGTTTGAGGCGTGTAAAGTTATTCTCCATTCATAGGGGTCTTTTGGAAATTCAAAGTTTCCTCCATTGCATGTTCTGGCACCTAGAAATCCGTTCTTTTTAACGATCTCTTTGATTCTTTGGTCGTACTTACCCTTTGGATAACAGAACATACTTATTTTAGCCCCTAACAATTTTTCTAAGTAAATTTTCGAACCCTTAATTTCCTTCTCAGCTTTTTCTATTGGAATAGAGGTAAGATCTACATGTGTAAGTGTATGTGCTCCGATTTCATGATATTCAGAAAGCTCCTTTATTTCCTCTCTCGTTAGTTTATTTTCTAAATAAAATGGACTAACATAGAATGTTCCTTTTATATTGTATTTTTCTAATAATTTAGCGAGCTTTAAATCTAGCTTATGCCCATCATCCCAGCTTGTTGTTACAATATACAGTTTCAAAATATCATTCGCCCACTTACTTTTTGGAGTATGGCTTGGGGAATCTTTTTCCTTACGCCAAGCTTTTTAGCCAACCATAATGCACCCCCCTCTATCATAAAATACCTTATTTTTGAAGTAAAATATGAGTAATCGTTAAACGGTATCACAGTTCCACCAAATCGAGACTTAAATAAGTAATGTCCCTCGGCTGGATTTAATAGGGATGGACCAAAGTCTAGATGCCTATAACCTTTGTCAGCGAGCTCCTCTATCAATTTCCAGTATAGGAACTCGTTGGGGTTTAGGTATAAATATCGTGAAAGAGAAGCATTGTACCAAACGTAAGCTTTATCTTTAAACAAGAATGCCATTATCCCCCCTATGGGCTTATTTTCGAAGGTTGCGGTTAAAGTTATAAAGTCTTCTCCATGCTTCAGTTGACTCCATATCAACCTAAACAATTTTATACGGTTATCATCTAAGATGCCCTTTGACCTTGTTATAGTTTCTCTATATAACATCCAATAAGTTTCTACCTTTGGGCATCTTTTATCTATCTTCACGCCCAACTTGATAGCCTTCCTAATAGCATTTCTCGCTTTCTTATGCAACTTGTATTTGAATATATGCTCTGTACCTTGAGATAAATCGAGTAAAAAAGTACAATATTCACGATGCTTTACATAGTAGTTTGGCATAAACTGGTTCAAGGGAGACGGCGATTGAAATCTCAATTTAAAGAAGGTAAGACCGTACTTTTTAATAATATTTTCCAACGTTCTTAACATTTCTAACAAAAAATACTTATTATATATCTTAATATCTTCCATTAAAAGTCCATTACAATCAAGAAGAGAAGTTAATCCTCTTCCGAAAGGAAAGACGTTAACAAAGTATAAAGGCAGAACCCCAATAATATCACTTTGATCGTAAAGTAGTAAGTAAAAAGGTTTTTCGAATTCGTATTTCCTCAAGATTTGCATCCACTTTAGCGTATGAAAAAAAGTAGCATCCGGATGATCCAGTACAAACGAATCCCAATCGATATAATTCATTTTTGTCAACTTAAGTATCTTCATAATACTTTATCTTAAAACAGCTTCTTCGTAGACCTTTTCTAATCTTTTCACTACTTTCTCTATGGTAAAGTTTTCTCTAACGAAATTTTTACCTTTTAAACCCATTTCTTTAGCTACATCATTACCGTTTAATAAGTTGAAAATGCTTTTCGCCAATTGCTTTACATTTCCAGGGTCAAAGAGTAACCCTGTCTCTCCATCTTTTACTAAATCTTTTAACCCGCCAACTTTTGATGCAACTATGGGTTTCCCACAAGCGTAAGCCTCAAGAATCGTCATGGGGAAAGCTTCATATCTTGAAGGCAAAACGTAGACCTCTGAGTCGACATAAGCCGCCAACTTGTCCTCCCCATACAGCGGTCCTACGAATAATATGGAATTTGAAACGCTAGAAGCTTGTGCAAGATGTTTAATTTCGCTTAAGTATCCATCGTCTGGCCCAGCTATTACTAAAACGACATCTTTAAAATTTATTTTATTCTTTAGATGAGAGTAGGCTTTGATCAGAAAGTCTATACCCTTAATCTTATGGATCCTGCCAAGGTAAAGTATGATTTTCCTGTCTTCTGGTATGTTAAACTTCTTCTTGAAGGAGCCTTTAGGCGGTAGTTCAGCGTACTCTGAAAGGTCTATCCCGTTAGGTATGATGGCGATCTTCTCCTCAGGCACACCCATACGCTTGTACTGCTCAGCCTCAACATTGCTGAGAGCAATAACCTTAGAGGCATTTTTTATGGTACTCCATCCAAAAAGTTTATCATAAAATAATTTAGCTCTACCCATTCTTCCAATATGAGGAAGGGCACCGTGCGCTTGTAGAACATATGGAGCATAAAGAGCATTCTTTTTTAAACTGAAGAAAGTATCGTAAGGTTGCCTCCCAAAATGGGCATGTACTATATCGAAGTGCTTTATTGTTTCCCACAATTTGATGATCATTTCTGGTGCCACGTAAAGGTTGTTTATTCTGAGAAAGTTGCTGAAATAAGTAACCTTAACATTGAATACAATTAATTCTTTTTTTAATGGTTTAAAATTTTTCCTTTGATCATAAGCATTGGTTGTATAAACCTCTACATAATGACCTCTCTTTGCGAGTTCTTTGCAAACATCAAAAGCCACCTTAGGTGGTCCACCGAAAGCATATGCTGGAGGAAAAGTAGATATTACATGAAGAATTCTCATTCTTGCAACCTAAACATCACGGTAATGTAGCTAAAGGAAGGCATTTGCGAATTAGCTTTGATCTCGAAAAACCTTCCTTTGAGATTTTGGGATAGCACTTTCTCAGCATAGAAAAATAATGTTAGCGCGCACGAGCGGGTGCAATTTTTTGATTTTTTAGCAGATAAATTTTCCAACAAAGGGGTGATGTAGAAAAACGTTCATAATCTTTCCACCAATTGTAGCGTTTACATTTTTTAGCAATTGCTGAAATATAACCGGCTGTACAGTATACAATGCTTTTGAGGCCCTCTAAAGGTTTGCCTAGTATGAATATAAGTCTGTTTAATAATAGGATTTTAAGTGGTAATCCCCATTTATAGTACTCTATACCATAAGAATATTCTATTTCTCGTGAAATGGGATTAGGCAAAGTCCCGACCAGTTCATCCCCATCATAACCCAACGGTAAGTTACCAGCAACCGAAGTATAGAAAGCAGAGATATAACCATCATCACAATAGTTTATAGGATATTCCCCTGACATCTTAGCAATAAAAAAGGGAACTGAAATTAACAAGGCTGCACCTATGCCTGCTACAGGAGTTTTTTTATTAAGGAGATTGCTAAGATAATCTAATGGTAATTTTATATCACCATCCACTTTAAATATATGTGTGTAACTTTTTACATTTATTTTCTTTAAGGCGATTCTTATAGATAACCCTATCCGAATGGGAACTGGTAGACTTTGAGAAACTTGGATAACGAGGTTATTTTCTATGCAAATCGGTTTTGCTGAAACGACGTAAACTTCTTGGTCGACATCTTTTTGATTCTTGACTCGCTTGTAATTTTCCTGAATAAAGGTGGATTCATCCCTGGTTAAAAACAAGGTTAATACCCTCATAGAAAATAACCCCACATGTTATTATGTCAAATTCTTAGTTTTTCGGTAAGGTGTTGAAGCACATTCATCATTTCTTGGCCTATCTTCTCTACTGACAACTTTTGCTCAACGTTTTGTCTTCCCGAAGCTCCTAGCTTTTCAGCGAGTTCGTTGTTCTCCTTCAAGTAGAGTATCGCATTGGCTAGGGCTTTATGGTCTCCTGGCTTAACCACTATTCCGGAGCTTGTTTCTTTCACATATTCTGCCGGCTGTCCATTTGCACAGCATATTATCGGCTTACCTACAGCTTGGTATTCGTATAGTTTTGACGATATTCCCAGGTATGGTCTTCCGAAGTCTTTAAGCGGTAGTAGTAGGGCGTCTGCCTCGCCCGTGAGTTTCGCTACTTCCTCCCTGCCGAGTATTCTGTCGATTATCCTTACGTTTCTAAGTTTCATATCTGCAACTCTCTGTTTAACGTAGTTGAGTAGTTCTCCCCCGCCTTGAAGAACTATCTCCACATCCTCATGGTTTTCAAGGATTTCCGCTGCTTTGAGCACCTGGTCGAAGTCATAGGCCACTGAGAACGCGCCGCTGTACAGAACTGTGAATCTCCCGTCATTCTTGCTGGGTGTCGGCTTAAATTTGCTGATGTCTACTCCGCCCCTGACCACGTGGATTTTGCTCTCAGGAATCCCGTATTTGCCTTTGATGACCTTTATGTAGCCTGGGCTTATTGGAGTTATAGCGTCAGCCATCGTGTAGGCTATTTTCGCTAAGGCTTCAACCAGTTTTTTCATGAACCCTGACCTTATCGCACCTATGTCCATCGGGTCTTCAGGCCAAAGGTCGTCGACGTTGAGCACTATGGGGCATCTGTGGAAAAAACGATATATTAATGATGGGACTATCGCTAGGACCTGGGGGTTTGAGGCGAAGACTACGTCAGCCTTGTCGACGATGAACAGGGGGAAGAGGGAGGATATTAGGAAGGCTATGAAGAGGATCATCCTGTTGGCAAGCCCCTTGGCTGGAAGCGGCGGCACGAATGTCCTGACGACCTTGAAGCCATCCATGTTCTCAACAGATAAAGCCCTCTTCCTCAGACGCCTTGGAACGTTTCCCGTCGGGTAGTGTGGAAACCCCGCTACCACCGTGACCTTCATCTTGTTTAACACGAGTCCTTTCGCCACGTTGTATGCTCTTGTAGCGCTCCCACCCATGTCCGGGGGAAAGATTTGCGAAATTATCAGTGTGTGCATTAAAACTTGACGCTTTTCTCTATGTTCTCCCTGTTCTCCTTAATCCACTCATAGACTCTTCTCAGCCCAGTCTTCATGTCCGTCTTAGGCTCATATCCAAGTATTCTCCTCGCCTTCTCTATCGAAGCCCTCCTTCTTATCGCCTTGTCCCAGTCTCTTCTCTGCCTGAATACTATTCCAGCCTTGTTCCCAGTCATCTCGTTTATCCAGTTCGCCAAGTCTATGACTCTGGTCTCAGTCTCTGAGGCTAGGTTTATCGCCTCGCCAACCGCTTCCTCAACAACACCCATTCTAAGCGTCCCGTCGACAATATCCTCTACGAAGGTGAAGTCCCGCGTCTCCTCCCCCGTGCCTGTTATGGGTAGTGGCTGACCATGCATGGCCCACCATATGAAGTTGGGTATAACGTTCCTATATCTTCCCGGAACCTCGCCTGGACCATAGACGTTGAAGTACCTGGCTATCGCAACCGGAAGCCCATAGTAGTCGTGGAAATAGTTGCAGTACAGTTCTCCGACGAGCTTGTTTATCTGGTAGGGCGTGTCGAGGTGTAGGGATACGAAGTCTTCTCTCAAGGGTAGTGGCGCCTGGCTGCCGTATACTGAGCAGCCTGAGGATGCGAATACGAATCTTTCGACGCCGGCGAGGTTCGCGTACTCCAGCGTCCTCAGGGTTCCGAGGCCGTTTACCAGTAGGTCTGTCTCAGGATGGTCTACGCTGTTCTGGTTTGCGAAGTGCGCGGCAAGGTGGAAAACGTAGTGCGGCCTGTAGCTGAACGCTCTCTTCATCCTCTCCTCGTCAAGAATGCTTCCGTGAATAAACACTATTTTAGAATCCTTCGGCAGATTCCACTCGTATGACGCTGAAAGGTCGTCGATAACTATGATTCTCTCCGGCTCAGCCTTCAGGAGTGTTTTCACCAGGTTTGTTCCTATGCATCCTGCTCCCCCGGTTATCAGGATTCTTTTCCCAGCGTAATGGCTCAGTATGCTCGAACTACTCATGGTTTACTATCCTAATAGAAATATTTGAACTTTATGAACTTTATGAAAAGTGTGCATTAGCACAACCAACGTCTCGTTAGCACGTTCAAACGGTACAACAGTGTTCAAATCACGTGTGAAAATAACTGATTTACTGGGACTGTTTGTCGTAGACATTCTTGAACCATTCTACGGTTCTCCTCATTCCCTCCTCAACAGGCATGGTTAGCCTGAAGCCTAGGTCCCTTTTAGCTTTCGAGGAGTCTGGTGTCTTAACCCTGGTTGTGAACGGCTCAGCCTCCTTATAGGTAACGATGGAGTCATCCTTGCCGAGGATCTTAAGAATAAGGTCTGAAACATATTTAATCTCATACTGCTCGTCTCCGCCCAGGTTGTAAACCTCCCCAGGCTTGAAATTGTCCATGATGTTAGCCAGGGTCCTGCAAATGTCCTCAACGTATTCAAGAGTCCTCTTGTGCCCAAGGTACACGGTGTAAGGCTTGTCGTGGAGAGCGTGGTAAATGAACCTTGGTATCCAGCCTCTGTACGGGGTGTAGTGCTCCCCTGGTCCGTAGACGTTGAAAAGCCTAACCCTGACCGTCTCAGTGCCGAACATCGCTGCAGAGTTGAGTATCTGCATCTCGTTAACCCACTTGCTCATCGCGTAGTCGTTCATCTGCCTTATCGGAACCCTTTCCATAACGTCCTCGCTCATAACCCCGTCGTAATCCCCATAGACCTCTGCGCTTCCGAAGAATATCATTCTGAACCTCTTCCTCTCCTGCATCCTTATGATGTTTTTTGTTCCTACAGCGTTGGTCATCCACAGGTTCTCGTAATAATCCTCGCCGTTCCACCTCCCGTATTCTGCGGCAGCATGGTAAACATAATCGAAGCCCTGGGGTTCGAAAAGCCTTTCAACCTGCCTGAAGACGCTTACGTCGCACCTCACGGACTTCGGGTCCTCGGAATGCCTAAGGTCGCAGAGCCAAACTTCGTGTCCACGCCTCCTAAGCTCCCTAACCAGGTTGGAGCCTATGAAGCCAAGCCCGCCTGTTACCAGAACCCTGTTGCCCCTCATGGTTAAGCCTCGCCGCTCAGGGACCTTAAAAGGCTTAGGTCAGCGTACTGCCTAATCGTTTCGTCAACTATCCTCATCCTCTCCGCCTCATCCCTGGAGAAGAGCAGCCTGCCCCGGGTTAAGACATGGTGTTTAAAGGGCAGTGGAGCCATGTTCAACACGTGCAGGTCTATCGGGATGTTGAGGCAGACTTCAAGCCTCGCGGAAACGTTGACCTCATACTTGAAGGCGTCCCCCGGGTTCCTGATCCAAACAGCGACATCCACATCCCTGAAAAACCCTTTCTCAACCAGGCTCCCGTGCACGTAGGCGAACACTATGCCGCCGTCTTCCTCAAGCATTTTCCCCAGGCTTTCAAGCAGCTTTTCCCCGGCTTCAGCCGTCTTACGGTATTTGAGCCCGGCTGTGCCGGCGGGCTTATTCATGCCCCTTCCCCTCAGCCAGAAACCTTCTGACGCAGGTGATGAAATCCTCGAAATCCCTCAGGCCGTTTTTAATGCTTTCATACACTTTCTCGTCGGAGATAGCCCAATACCTGTGGACGAGAAGGTTTCTAAGCCTTGCGGCTGAGGCCAGCCTGGAAGCCAGGTCTTCCGGCAGGACGCCTTTTGAACCAAGCCTCGCGAAGCATTGTGGAAAACCCTCAGCAGTCTCAGCGTAAGCGTTTAAGAGTATGCGTACGCATATGCTTGCCGAAGCCTCGACGAGCTGGATTACGAGGTACCTGATTGAAAGCTTATCGTAGAGTGTTAAATCCTCGAACCGTTTGGAAAGAATGCCTTTGAGAATCCCTAGAGCATCGTTAATATCCCTGATCCTTGCCTCAACGGCCTCCCTGTCAAAAGCCTCTTTAAACGGCATCCTGTTTACTTTCCCTCTAGGAAACTAATAATGCTTACTATCCTCTCAGCAGCCCTGCCGTCTCCAAACGGGTTCTCCCAGTCCCTACGCTTCTCAACCATTAGCCTTGTCTTCTCGAGAATGTTCTCAGGCTCTGTTCCGGCGATGATGTTCGCCCCAACGTCGACTGTCTCAGGCCTCTCAGTATTGTGCCTGAGGGTGACGCATGGGACCCTGAGTATGCATGCTTCCTCCTGAACCCCGCCTGAGTCCGTGAGGATAAGCCTAGCCCTGCTTTCAAGCCCTAGGAAGCTGAGGTAGTCTAGGGGCTCAACCATCGTCAACGAGTCTCCGCTGAGGCCGTATTCATTCATTCTTTTCCTCGCCCTCGGGTGGACGGGATATACTACCGGCAGGTTGAAATGCTCATGGATGAGCCTCAACCCTTCAAGAATGTTTCTGAACCTCTGCTTGTTGTCGACGTTCTCCTGCCTGTGTACAGTAACCAAGAAGTACTCCCCATCGTCGACCCCGATGGTTTCAAGAACGTTGCTCCCCTCCTCAGCCAGCTTAATGTTTTGACGAACAGCGTCGACAATCGTGTTCCCGGTTACGAATATCTTCTCATCCGAGATACCCTCTTTGAGAAGGTTGCTCCTAGCCTTCTCCGTCGGGGCGAACAAGTAGTCTGAAACATGGTCTGTCAGAACCCTGTTAACCTCCTCAGGCATGCTCCTGTCGAAGCTTCTAAGCCCTGCTTCAACATGGCCGACAGGTATGCCGATTTTCACGGAGGCCAGCGCCCCGGCGAGCACAGTGTTAGTGTCTCCCTCGACTAACGCTACGTCCGGCTTCTCCTCCATAAGCACTTTTTCTATTCCGATCAGCATCCTCCCCGTCTGCTCCCCGTGCGTGCCTGAGCCTACTTCAAGATTGTGCTTCGGCTCCGGGAGCCCCAGCTGCTCGAAGAAAACCCTGTCCATGCTGTAGGAGTAGTGCTGCCCCGTGTGAAGTATGAAGAAATCCATGTTTTCCCTTTCAAGCTCCCTTATCACTGGAGACATCTTTATTATCTCGGGTCTCGTCCCAAGGATTACCGCGGCCTTCATCCAGCCCTCTTTATTTTCAACGATTCTTGCTTCCAGTGCTCCTGGCTTCCCTTATAACGCTCACCAGGACCCAGAGTATCACTGCTGTAGTGAGGAGCATCAGCCCCACTATCGTCGCCCCAAGCGCTATTAACGCTATGTTCGTCGAAACCTGTCTCGTCGCCGCGAATATTTGAAGGGTCCAGAGCCAGAAGGATATTGCTACGAGCATGGCGATTAAGCCGGGCACCCCGTAGAAAAGCATGGGGCGCCTTATCGAAAGATGCTTCACTGTCGACATCACTACTTCGACTCCGTGTGAAACCGGGTTCTGCGTAGACGTTTCCCCCTCGTAGTAAATCTTAACCGGGACCTCCCTTATCCTGAACCCGTTCTCATGCGCTTTCACAAGAATCTCTGTGCTCGCCCCCATCCCCATTTCACTCGGCTTCAAAGCCTCAACCACGCTCCTCCTGTAGGCTCTGAACCCTGACTGAGCGTCGGTCAGCTCCCTGTAGGAGGCTCTGCCTGTTAGCCTCGTTATCGTTTTCACTCCTAACTCCCTGTACCGCGGCATCTGCTTCCCCTCTCCGCCTAGGAATCTTGACCCGATCACTATGTCCGCCTCCCCTTTTAAAATGGGCTCTATTATTCTCGGTATGTCGTCCGGATTATGCTGGCCGTCTGCGTCTAGGGTAACCACTATGTCAGCATCCTCCCCGCCAGCCTCCGCGAAGAGAGTGTGTAAAGCAGCCCCATAACCCATGTTTCGCTCGTGGACAATTACTTTCGCACCCAGTTTCTCAGCTATTTCCCCGGTTAGGTCTGTAGAGCCGTCGTCGCACACTATAACCTTGTCGACATGCCTCATAGCCTTGACTATTACGCTGGCTATCGTCTTCTCCTCGTTGAACGCGGGTATGCACGCGACCACGTGGAGCTTATTCTGGCTCAAGCGCGCGCTTAAACCCCTGTCTTTCAAGCATCTGTAGTAGCGTGAGGCCCGTCTTCAGAGAGTCCTTCCCTTGGCTTTGGCGGTTATTGCCTCCACCGATGAGAGCACGAGGTCGCTCGCGTTAAGGATCTCGATCTCAACGGGTTGGCCCTTCTCATCGAAATGTATTATGATGCTATCGCCGACGCTCTCCCCGTATTTTGGAGGGTTGTCGCTCAGAGTTATGACTAGCGCATCTACTTCCGGGCTGTATTCAACCTTTTTAAACAGTTTCTGCATACCTTCTCCTCCTCGCCGGATAGACTGTTACGACCACTATTTCATCATTATCCTCGTATATAACCCTTAAAACGAGGTCGTCCATAAACCTGTGCGCTATCTTCCTTCCAAGACCTCCTTCAGTAATATAGTCGGGTGCTCTTAAAGCCTGAACCACGGCATCCTCCTCTAAACCGTATTTAAACATCCTGCGCCTAGCGTGCAGGGTTATTTTTATGGGCTTTTCCATGTTGTTCCCCGGTCAAGCGCGCGCTTCCTCCAATGTGTCTCCTTGAGTATGGCATCCGGGTAATGCTGGCGCAAACGCTATGTATCCGCCACTCTCATCCTCCATTATTATCACGTCAAACTCATACATGTCTGCTTTCGCTCTCCCCTCGGCCTAACTGCCGCGCGCTAAGGTAATTATGCATGTTTTGCTATTTAGCGGCCACTTCTAGCGACTTTTTCACTTTCTCTACTAATCGTTCGGCTACTGGTTCCACGATGTTTTTCGATGCCTGCCATATTTCTATGCCTACGATGTTCCCTTCTTCATCAAAGTCTACTAATATATCGTCGTTCAGTGGTTGGGTATCATAAGCTTTTTTATCTGGAGCTATGTCTATGTACAGTATGTCGTGTTCGTCATCGTATCTGGTTCTCATCGGACCCTTACCCAGTATCCTTTATCTAGCCTGCTCCTTATAAGTTTAGACGGTTTAGATGTTCTGAATGCCGTAACTACTTCAAAACTGTCATTTATCACATCGTAAACTACTACAAGTGGAAGATTGTTTTCTTTGATGGCCACCATGAGGCTTGAACGCCTATCTAGGAATACTTCATCTGGGGCGTTTATAGCATTAAAGATGAGGCCTTCATCAAGCTTCCTCTTAATCATAGCATCTTTAGCGTGTTTAGTGAACACTAATTTCTTCTTAGTCATAGACTGTTGAATGACTTGGGTATCCGCGCGCGCTTCAGGGAATCCTTCGGTTGCAATTCACTTAACTGCCTCATAAATATCTTCGTCGTTCAGCTTATCGCACCGAGTAGCTTTTCTATTTTCTCTCTCGTTGCTTCCAGGTAGTCAAGCCTAGTGAAATCTTCAAAGGTGTCTGTTTCAGAGAGCTTGCCATTGCTTATCTTCTCATCCAACTCGTCAAAAGACTTAACGTTATACTTAGAAAGCATGCTGTGGATTTCAGCTCTGACTTTTCTAAGCTCCATCTCCAGGTAAGTCTTCGCCTTTTCTTATCAATTCTTCTTCGCTCACTCCCAATTCTCTGGAAATCTCTTTGATTTCCGCTATCGCATTCGTCTTATTTTGATCGCTGTCTCGATCTTATTTAAGCTTTCGAAACGCAACTTTAAGGTTTTTTAAAAACCGGTGTTGAATGGCTACGTCTGCCATATGAACATGCGCATGATCTTTTTAAAGCGCGCTACGCACAAAACTTTTGCGCCTATGAGGAAGGTTTTGCAGCCAGTGCTTTCTTCACTTTCGCAGCCAGCTCCTTTGCTGCGGGCTCAAGGATGTTCTTGGAGGCGCCCCAAACCTCGATCCCGGCTATGCTCTCATCCTCAGCTATTTCAACGAATATGTCGCTGTCCGCTTCCACAGTGTCTTTTATCGGGCCCTCCTTGATAACTATGTACATTATGTCCGATTCAGGGTCGTAGTGGACTTTCATTCCGCCTCCATCCATCTTCCTTTCTCCAGACGCCTCTTAATAAAGTTGTCGACGGATGATGTATCTATCACGGTTATGATCTTGGCCATATCATCTTCCACGGTGTAGACGATTATAAGCCAGTGGCCCTGCAAAACCATCCTTGGACCGATGGCTACTAAAGCTCCTGTTACAATATCAAAATATAGTTTCTGAGGCGACTCTAAAATTCTACTAACCTCTGACTTGTCAATATTTCTTGTCTCTAACCTCACAAGCGCGTGAGAAGTATAGGATATTCTCTTCATCTAACGCCTACTTATGCGTTTAAATCATGCGCGACTTTTTTCGTAGCTGTTCGTCTATTGTCTGCATTGGGCGTGGGGCTCTTTAAGCGTTTCCATCCTAGCGTTGATACTGTTGTAAGCTTGGACTGCAGCCCACCATGAGAAGTATTCCTCGTCGTCGCCCAGCCAGCGCACGAACGGTTGCGAATTCGCCCTCATGCTTGTCTCTAGCTTATTTTTGAGAGCATGAGCCCAACCGCTTCCTTCCTAGCCTTCGCCAGTTCGACGAGCACGTTCAGAAGCGCGCGTGGTGGGGAACAGTAACCTTTCTTTTACCGTCAGTCAAATAGATGTGCTTCCCTTTTGATGAACCGTTTTGAACCCTGCTTTAGCCAATGTTCTGATTATTTCTCTCCAAGAAACCGTGGGAAGCTTAGACAGTTATCTCTACCAGTTCCCTTCTCTGTTTCAGCCTTTCCAGTTCCTCGGGGAAGGCCTCCAAATAACCCTCTATCGCCTCCCTTATGTTTGCCAACGCCTCCTCTCTCGTCTCGCCCTCGCTTATGCAGCCCGGTAGCTCTAAGCATTGAACAGAGTACCCGCCCTCCTCCTCTTCCCTCAGGACGACTGACAGCTTTAAGCCCCTAGCCTGAACCATTACATGAGGATACTGCGCATCCCGCATTATAAGCATTTCAGCTTTAAAGCACGCCGGTAATCTTTCATTGTTAGCGCGTGCTCAGAGTCATGACTAACGCATCTACTTCCAGGCTGTATTCAACCTTTTTAAACAGTTTCTGCATAGCGTGCGCTAACTTCTCAGGAGGCTTCTGGCGAAGCTTAGGAAGTATTTGGCGGCAGAAGTTGGGTTTTCAGGAATAAGGCTTTCAACAACGCTCCACTCAGCCCCCTGGTGGAAATGCTTGGGGAAGGTTTCCACGCGCTCCCATTTGACGTGGGGCATGTTGTCGTGTCTGAAGACTTTCCCGTCTACGCTCGTCTTATCCCAGTGGAAAGCATACTTCTCCATGAGGCTTTCACTCCTGTAGAGCCAGACTTCGAGGAAGCTCCCGTCCTTAAGGAAGACCTTGGCCTTCTCGTAGTCGAAGCTCGTCCCAACTACGATGTCTGGATACTCTTTTTCAGCAATCCTGCAGATAAGCCTGTAGGCGCTCTTCCTGTTTAAAAGCGGCTCCTCAGCAAGCTTCTCCAATGCTTCCCTAAGCTCCTCCAGGTGGCTCAGCCTGAAGAAGACGCGCCAAGAATCCTCCTCGTCTAGGCTTCCCCGCATATATTTTTCCTCAATATCGTTTGAAGAGGCCACTCCGTTTACTCTGCACAGCCTATCTATTTCAGCGTCAACCTCGAGCAGGGCAGACCTTACATGCTCTAACGCTTCCTCGCTTAGAGTCTTCTCCCTAACCTGTCCAGTGGCCTCCGCTACTCTCTCAAGCAGTGTGGCTGCTTCAACCATGCTTGCCTAGCGCTCCCCTCTAGGAACATCGCGGTGGAAGAATATAAATCTTCCACGATTCCTTAAAACGGTGGTTGCGTAAGGTCCCCGGTTGCTTTCAGGAGCCATAGTGCGCACCTACTCTTCCTCCTGCTTCAAGCATCACGCTACTATTCTTCCAGAGGCTTTTTCAAACGTATCCTAGGCTTTTTAAAGCAAGCTGGTTTAGCCCAAGCCAGAAGACGTATTCAGGATCCTTAAGCCATTTACTGAGGCTCGGGGCCCATTTTAAAACCCCGTTCCTCTTGTAAAGCTCAAGCAGGCGGGAGGCATGCTCCCTCCCAAGCTGGAGGATCCTGGCTGCAGGGGTTTGGAGAAGCTTTGAAACGATTTCTCTGACTTGTTTGACTAGCAGGGGGTTCACTATTCTGCCCCTAAGCCTAGCTAGCTCCATGCTTGCTTTGAACAAAGCCTTCTCAACCCCCTTGAGCCTCCTCCAGCCGCCGTTCCTATAGGCTTTCAGCCTAACTTGTAAAAGGTCCCCATAGGAGAACGCTGCTGACAGCCCAGGGACCATTACCCCCATTCTTGGTTTTTACAGTAGTAAGAAAGAGAGATATAAAGTTTTCGCGTGCACCACCCTTTAGAAAACTCGGTTAACATAACATGGTTATGATTCGTCTTTTAAGAGTAAAATCTGTAAAAAAACATTTAAAAATATGCATAAGCATAAGGTTTAAGTATTGATTTCAATGGTTTAAGCAGGGGAATGGAGGTTAAGCGCTTCAATTGCCAGGGGCTGAACGCGTAGATGCTTCCAGCAATCCTCCCGGCGGGCTTTTTTCAAAATTTTTCAAGCATCCTGGAAGCCTCATTCCCCGTCTAGCCTATCTTACACTCTCCCTAAGCCTGGTTGCAGCATATGTTTCAATAATGCATCTGGCTTCCCCCAGGATATTCTTCGCAGTTAAGCGTGTGAGCGTCTGGGAGTTTTTCAGGATGAGTTGGGAGCCCCTTCCCTTCCTCGGGGTAATCCTGACAATCCCCTTCCTAGTCTTGAGGGAGAGGAGGCTTGCCGCGGCTTCAATACTCGCCCTAGGCCTTATGCTCCCGTTTAACTACGATGCTCGGATAGTAGTCTACTTATGCTGGCTCCTCCTCGTAATGCTTCTGACGCGGAGAAGCATTGATTTCAACGAGCTTCTCAGGATGCTCTCCGCCTCAACGCTTTTCCTCACCCTGGTCATCATCATACACCTGGTTTCCTACCCTTTTCAACCGTTTGAAAACACGATTCTAAGCCTGTTGACGCTCAGCTGGGTGAGGCTGTACGCTACTCTCCAGCCTCTTGGAGCACTATGCTACGTTTTAACCCCTATAGGGGTTTTCATACCGCTCTATTTTCAAAAGCTGAGGAGCAGGAGCCTAGGGGCAAAGGTTAACACGGGGAAGAAGATTCTTCAAGGGATTTTCGGGGAGCGTGCTTCAAACATTCTTTTCCCCACGGCTCTTTTTCTCTCAATCTATCTTTCCGTCTACAGCTACCTGCCGAGGCTTAACCCTGAGCTTGCTCCAACCGGTGTCGACATACTGTCCTATGCTCAGAAGCTGGTTGAGATAAACAAGTCTAGAGACCCAGTCGGGTTCGCGTTCGCAAACTGTTCAGACAGGCCTCTCTTCTACCTTTCACTCCACGCTTTAAACAGGCTTACCGGGATGACTGTCATCCAGACTCTTGAAGCAGCCTCTGCAATATGGCTTACGGGCCTAGTGGCCTCATACTACTTTCTCTCTCTAAGTCTTTTCAACTCTAGAAGCATGGCTTCCCTGACGGCTCTCCTCGCAACCGCCGGGATCCAGGTTAGCGTAGGCCTATACTCCTCCTACCAGGCTAACATGGCTGCGCTCATAATGGTTAACATTCTTTCAGGAATAGTCCTATCCTGGAGGGAGGGTTTTCTGAAGAACATGCTGGTTTCAGCCCTCTCCTTCCTCGTGCCCATGTTTCACCCTTACACGGCAGTCCAGTATTTCGGGATGCTCAGCCTCACTCTTCTCTACGCCTTCTGGAGGAGCAGGAGCCTAAGCTTTTTGAAGACGCTTGCTTTAATTCTCTTCTCCGCGCTTCTCTCAAACGTTTTCACAAGCCTCATGGCGTATGGTCATGGTTCTCCACCGCTTACAAGCGCGGCGAACGTTGCAACCAGGCTCATCAGTCTCGACAGTCTTTTAAGGTTCACGGGGGAGACGCTGTTTCTCTTCACAACCCTTTACAGCAGCTTTATAGCGAACAGTGCTTACCTGGTTTTAACGCTTCACGGTTTAACCAGTCTTCTCAGGGTTGAAATGGAGGAGACGCGGAGGGTTTTCCTAACAGCCTCGTCGCTAACCCTCCTACCCCTGTACGCTATGGATGGCTTGACGGGTTCAAGGCTTTTCCTCAACCTTCCCTCCCCCGTTTTCTCAGCAGTAGGAGCATGCATGTTTAAGAACAGGAGCCTATCGGGGCTTCTCATAGTTCTCTCCCTATGCTTCAACCTTCAAGCAATGTGTAATCTTGGAGCGCTCACCGCCCCAGCCTAGCCCAGGCTTAAGGCTTAAAAAGAATGACGGTAAGCTTGAAAACAATGGGTCAGCCGGCTTCGCCAAGCCCCGGGGAGCGAGAGATAGTTATAGAGCTTACTCCGAAAAGGCTTTTCATACTTATTCTCCTAGCAATACCCCTTGTCCTCATCGCCTACGTCGGGTTTGAACTGTTCTCCGCCTACTATGGTCCCAGGAGCCTGAGCATAGAATTCTCGCTGGACAGGGAGACCTATAGGCCGGGTGACGAGGTTACTGTCAGGGTTAGCGTTGGCACCGGGGTTCTCGGCCGGCTGATAAGGATTCCCGCAGCAGGCGTTGCAGTAGCCATCGAGGTGAGGAACCCTGGCGGCGACGTTGTCTACGTGGACCAGGGTGAGACGAATGCTGCTGGAAACCTTGAGTTCAGGTTTAAAATATTGAGGGAGGCGGGTGCGGGAGAGTATAGCATCTACCTGGCTTGTACTGGTGGAAGCAGGTCTGGAGGCTTCAGGGTTGAGCCTTAATCCACAGTTTTACTATGCTTATTAGGGGGTTGTAAATAGAAGCTTGCAAATAGAAAAGCTTATATGCGGTTGATTAATAAACCATATATTTGTAAAATGTTGAGGGGATTAATGTTTGTTATGAGGCAGAAGGCCCTGCCGATTCTCGCGATTCTCATGAGTCTTGCTCTGCTCTCTCCATGCTTCATGGCTTCAGCCCAGTCGAAACCGATAGCTATAATTACCGTCAGGACGCTGGACATGATGGGGAACGAGAGGACTTCTTTCGCCAGGGGCACAACCGTAGTTGTAGAGGTTACTATTCAATCTCAGGTTTACGCTTACGGGCCTCCTACGGGATACTTGTTGATCGTCGAGATTTTCAACCCTCAGAACTACGTTGTTTTCATCGGTTTCATCACTGACGTTATTGACCCTGGTGCGACGAAGAAGGCTGGAAGCGGCTACCAGATACCTGCAGGAGCCTCAACCGGAACCTATACTGTGAGAATATTCGTCTGGAACGGCTGGCCTTCTCAAATGGGTCCTAATTGGGAAGCATTATCCGACCCTGGTGAAAAAACCTTCACAGTATCTTAGAACAATGGTGATGAGGCTTGAGTATTAAGAGTTTCTCGACATTTCTTCTCCTCTCGCTCCTCCTGCTCAGTATGCTTCTACGTGCAGGGGCAAGCCCGTCTATTACTGTCTCAACCGATAAGAGCACGTACTACAGGGGGGAGACTGTAAGCATATCCATATCTAACGCTCCTGCGAACTGCGACCTAGGTGTTCAAATCGTTAACCCGGTTGGTGGAGTCGTCTTCGCATGGCAGCAAAGAACCAACAGCCAGGGGAGTGCCTCAGTCTCCTACCCTATTCCACCGGACGCGATCTACGGCACATACACTATTTACGTTTCTGGATGCGGAGACACGGGTAGCGGCACTTTCAGCGTCACTGAGGTTCCTCCACCGCCTCCTCCGCCTCCTCCTGGACCTCCTAAGGAGAGCACCTCCATGACTGTAAGCGTCGACAAGGAGGTGATTATGCTTGGCGAGAGTGTTTCGATAAGAAGTATTCTAAACCCTGGTCTCGACGTTACTGTTAGGCTGAGGTTTGCGTGTCCAAACGGGTCTGAGGTTTCAGTAAGCGTTTCAATGCTCTACGGGGTTTTCACCTATGTTTTCAAGCCTGATGCTCCGGGCTACTGGAGGATATGGGTCACGTGGGAGGGTAATGCTCAGTATGAGGGCTGCGTGAGCAACACTGTCGGGGTAGTTGTCAGAACCCCTGTCTCCCTCCGTGTGATCGCAGCTCCCTCCATCGTCGGTGTTGGCGGAGCAATAGTGGTCTATGCTGACACTAACCCGCCTCTGAAACATAAGCCTCTATTAATCTCATACTTTTCAAACAGGACGAGGGTTTGGAGAACAATAGGAGTTTTCGAAACAAGCTCTGAAGGGTTTATCGCGTGCGTCTTCACCCCGAGCGAAACCGGTGAATACGTGTTTAAGGCTGAATGGGTCGGGGACCCGGCTTACATGCCTGCTTCAGCAAACTCCTCCAGGGTTCTTGTTACTGCGGAGCCTGTGTCTGCCGAGGATATTATCAGTATGCTAAGCCGGCTGAGAGAGCTGCAGAGGCTGCTTGAGGAAAAGGAGAAGGAGCTTGAGGCCAGCAGGAGCACGATAACAGGTTTGCAGAAGAGCATCGCGGAGCTTCAAGCAGGTTTAAGCAGCGCCCAGTCTAGGATTTCAAGCCTTGAGAAGCAGCTTGCTGAAACAGAGTCGAAGGTTTCGGAGGCTGAGTCTCGGGCACAGTTCACCACTATACTCGGCCTCTTGCCAGGACTGCTTATCGGCCTGATACTTGGATACTTACTGTTCAAGAGGCGTTCCAAGAGTAGTTTCCCGCTTCCGCCTGAATGACTCTGAACGCGGAAAAACGCTTTACGCTTCGAATACTGTAGTGGCCAATCCGGTTTTTCTCAGCAGCAGAATATTCTTGAAAACACGACAGTAAGACTTATATTTTTCAGCAACAGCCTTATTCAAACCATGAATAAGGATCAGGGTATTGGGGCAGTGTTGCTGCTTGCATCCATAGTTGGAGTAATACTTTACTTCTGGCTCGTATTCCTCTCGCCATGGTGGACAGTGATTCTTCAGCTCACTGCCTTCGTCGCAGTCGGCTTCGTGCTCTTCATACTTGGCTGGATAGGCTATACTCTGGCAACTACTCCGCCGCCTAAGCCTATTGAAGAGATTGAGAAGGAGATAGAGCAGGAGAGTAAGGAGACTAAGGAGGAGACTCCGCCGCCCCCACCATCCTCGTAAGCAGCTGGTTAAGGAGGACTCGTGCAGGCTGGAGACACTGTTAAACAGGATGCGGCCGTAAGGATCACTTTGAAAAATGTTTTTCTCGCCTCCTTCTCTATTGCTCTCCTCTTCCTGCTCGCCGTCTTCATCCTCGAGTTTTCAAGCCTAGGCTGAGTGTTACAACTATTCTTCTGCCTAACAAATACTGTCATGATGTCTGGTAGGCTTATCTGTAGCGCGCGTCTGGAGTGGTGTTGTGAGAACGTTTGCAGATGGTTCTTCAAAAGCGTGCGCGCCGGTGAGTTGAATTTTAACCCTATGCTCAGACAGTATCTTCACGAGTTTTCAGACTGGGAAGAGACTAGCTTCCCTCCCTGTTTCCACCTTTTTTCCCAGGCTCCTCCTTCCCCTCCTCCTTCTCAGGCTTCGGCTTCGCAGTCATCATAGAGTATCCTATCCAGGCGGCTAAACTGAGAACAAGCGCCACCATTATGAAAACTGTTACCTGCAGGGTTGGAACCGGGTAGCAGTAAACCATTATCCCGTAAGCGATAATCCCCTCCAGGGCTGCGAGGAATACTGCTGCCCCGATGACCCGACGCTTATTCACGGCCACCCCTCCTCTCCAGGTTTCCCGGCGAACCGTGTTCAGCAAGCCCTAGACGGGATTCAGCCTGTTTTAAACACTTCTTCTCTCCAGGGTTTTCCATGCGCATTGCTCACTTTTCCGCGGAATGGGGAAAATATAAGGCTATTATTGAAAAACATTTGATTTTTTAGAATAATGATTGCAATAAGGCTTGGAAAATTGTTCTGAAAAGTTTAGAATTGTTTTAAACTGTTCATCAAGACTGTTCACGCCTTTTTTAAAGCATTTCAGGAAGCCTTTAGCAATAAAACGGGAATCCTAAGGGCTGTTTGAAGAGCCTTCAGAAGCCGAGTTCAACCGTCATCCTTCTGGCAACATAGTAGGGGAGAACCTGGATGCTTGGGTTTTCAACAGGCTTCCCATGGTTTTCAACAGCAATCGCGAGAACGTTCTCACTCTTCAGGAAGGGTTCAGGCATGTAGAAGTCTGTCTGCGGGCCTTTCTCCATATACCTGCCTATAAGCTCGCCGTTCAAGAATATTTTACACTTCAACCCGATGTTTCTCAGCCTAAGCATGAGCGGGGAAACAGTGTTCTCCTCAACCTTGTTTCTGAAAATTCTCCTCAGCCAAACTACGCCCTGTTTTTTCAAAGCCTCGCTCAGGCTGCTCACACTCCACTTCGAGTCTTCAAAACCAGGTTTAAACCAGCCCTCCCTCTCCCCGATTAAGCCCTGTGAAACCCTCCAGCCTTCTTCGAGAGCAGCATCATACATTCTTAGACAAGGGTCTCTCCAAGCCTTAGCATCCGGAAAATTCTCCAGGATTATGATGAACTCGTTAACCCCGGGCTTCACTAGGCGAGTCACGTCTACACCTATGCTCCCCTCGTCCGCGTAGACTGTTTCAACATGCTTCCCGTTAACCATTATGATTAGCCTGCCCCAGGACGGGAGGCCGCTTGGAATAACTAGACAGGTTTTCCTAAGCTTCTCCGGAAGCTCAGCAACGTATTTCAGAATCATTAGCCCCCTTCCGCCTGAGGGCTCCTCACCGCTCTCAAGCTCCCTCCATTCTCCTGTGAAAACCTCTTCCGGAAGAACTTCGAGAGGCCTGTTTAGAAGCCTAGCGTAATCCATGCTCGCGGCAACGCCTGGTTTCAGAAGGCTTTCAAACGTTAAAAACTTGAACAATGGTTTTCTCAAAGGCAGCTCCTCCTCCCTCCCTATGTAGACAGGCTGGTTAAGCCCGTTGGCCAGCGGTATTAGGCCGTCGTTCCTGTGCCCGGTTGACTCGACGAGGAGAAGCAGCTCGTTAACCCCGGTTTTTAAAACGCTCCTGTCTGCTTCAAGCCTAAGCGTGTGCTCAGCGTGTCCAACCGGTTTTCCGTTTAGAAAAACAGTAACATAGTCGTTAACCCTAGGTATGAAGAGAACAGTCTTCTCCTCCCCCGGCTTAACCGTGAAGCTGTTTAAATACCATACGTGGCCGTTTCCAGTGATGCCGAGTGCTTCAGGCGGGGTTAGCCTACCTGTTTCAACCCATTTTCCACGCTTCACTTCCTCAAGGTTTTCAACCATGATTCTCCAGTCCTCGTTGAGGCTCGCAGCCTCCTCTTTGAAAACCTCCTCAGGCAGTGTGAAGGAGTAGACCCATTTCTCCCCGTCGTACATGCCTGAGACACGCCTACCGTTAACCTCAATCCTCCTCGGCCTCCAGGGGACTATTATTGAAACCCGTTTATCATCGTTCCTCCCAACCTCTATGCTCATTCTGAGAACACTGCTGTCTGAAGAGTATTCTCTTAGAAGGGTGAAGCCCGAGACGACCGCTATCTTCTTCCCCCAGTGCTCCGTGAACCATGTTCTAGCGGCACGCCGCCTGCTTAAAGCTAGGACGACGAGCCTCGGGGGAGCTTCTCCAACTATCTTAACATAGTCCTCCTCAGATATTTTGAAGCTGACGGTCTCCCTGGTTCCGTTTGAAGAATGGGTCAGAGTTGCCTCATGCTGCTCACCCGGCTCACCGTAGAGGATGAGTATTGTCCTACCGTTAAGATCGTAAGAGTAGAAAACCTGGCATGTTGAAAACTCTAGAGTCCAGCCGTTGGGCAGCTTAACGTTTAAAGGAAGTATTAAAGCCTTCCTAGCGCCTAGGGAAACCCTCTTTACACCAATGTTTTTCAAGCGGAGCTCCGTTTCAACAGGCTGAGTATTCATGTTTGAAACAAGGATGAATGCTTCACCATTCCTTGTTCTCGCGGAGACTCTTACACCCGGAGCGTCGCATTCAACCAGAGTCTTGTCGACAGTTGAGGATGCGAAAAACTCGTTGAAACATTCTAACAGTCCCCCCGTGAGCCTTATCACCCAGTATCTTTCACCCAGCTCACCCCATTCTCTAACAGCAGCCTGGTAATCGTAGGTTGACGCAATCTTCTTCCCAGTCCAGTATCCGAAGTTAGTGCCGCCGTGAAACATGTAGAAGCTTACGAGGCTGAAGCCTTCGAAAACCATTGTTTTAAGAAGCATGTCTGTCCATTCAGCGGGAATATCACCCCTATCCGTGGGAAGCCTTCCGCCGAAAGACGTGAACCATCCTCCTTCAAACTCCATTATCATCCTAGGCTTATCCGGCTGTTCAGCAGAGAGGCTTGCAGCCTCGTTTAAAGGCCAGTCGAGCACCCAAGGATCCGGATAAATATCTATCGAGTCTATAACCTGCGTGCCCCTTAGGAACCTGTCAACATTGTGGACAACCGGTATGTCCACCCCCCTTTCCCTCGCAGCCTCGTAAAGCTTCAACAAGTATGGAACATTACCCCAGAAATACTCGTTTTCAATCTGGAGGAGTATCACGCTTCCGCCTCTCGTAGCCAGGTGCCTCCTTATCTCTGGGATAACATGGTCGTAGTAGCGTAGAGCATGCTTCATGAAACCCTCGTCCAGGGACCTGGGCACAATGCCCCTGCCAACCAGCCAGCCTGGGAGACCTCCGAAATCCCACTCCGAGCATATGTATGGCCCGGGCCTAGCTATCACGAGCAGCCCATGCTTCTCGCAAAGCCTTAGAAACTCGTCTACATCCCTCCAGCCTGAGAAGTCGAAGCAGCCCTCCTCCTTCTCATGCCAGTTCCAAGCGAAGTATATTGTTGCAGAGTTTAGGAAAGCCCTCTTCATCTTTATGATCCTGTCCTCCCAGAGTCCTCTGGGGACTCTGAAGTAGTGTATCTCGCCGCTGTAGATGAAGACTGGCTTACCGTTAATCCTTAGCGACTTATCGTCGAAGTCTACAATACTCATTTCAACACACCTTTTTCAAGCAGGCTACTCGTGTCCCCGGCCGACTCACACTCTGAGCCTTTTTTGAAACACTTGTCTCTCCATGCTTCAACAGGCATCATGAACTATGCGTGCACGGTGAAGATTTAAGCTTAATTTCTAAGGCTTAACAGCCTGCTTTAAAGCTGACGGAAGCTTTTAAGGCGGCACTAGGACAACCTTTATCGCTCCCTCAAGACCCTTCTCACTGTATTCGAAGGCTTTCCTGAATTCTGAAAGCGGGAACACGTGTGTCACAATCCTGTCAACCCTAACCTTTCCAGCCCGGATGTATTCTATCGCGAGAGGATAACAGTATGGCCCGAGATGGGAACCGTATATGTCGAGCTCCTTCCTATCCCCTATTATAGACCAGTCTACGGTGGCCGGCTCCCTGAAAACGCCGAAGACAACCATTCTCCCAAGCTTCCTAAGCATCTCCAACCCTTGGGTTACAGCCTCAGGATAGCCTGTGGCCTCAATGTAGACGTCGCACCCGTATCCCCCGGTTAATCCTTTAACAGTTTTAACAGCATCCTCCCTCGCAACGTTGATAACAATGTCTGCACCAAGTCTTTCAGCAAGGTCAAGCCTCCTGTCCCTAGTGTCCAGCGCCACCAGTTTCCCAGGGTTCTTCATCCTGGCTACTTGAAGCATGCAGAGCCCAAGCGGCCCCATTCCAGCTATGACGACGAAGTCTCCAAGCTCAATCCTAGCCCTCTGGACAGCGTGAATAGCGCAGCTTAACGGTTCAATCATGACGGCATGCTCATCCGGGATCTCGCTTGGAACCCTGTGCACTATAGACCCGTACGGGTACTTCATGTACTCTGCGAAACCGCCGTCGTCAACACCACCCTGGAAGCCGAAAACATAGTTTCTCTCGCACATCCAGTACTGCCCGCTCCGGCAGAAACGGCAGCTTCTACACGGGAATATTTGCTCCGCAATAGCCTTGTCCCCGATTTTGACTCCAAGCTCCTCCGCGCCTACACCCAGCTCGACGACAGTGCCTATGAACTCGTGTCCAGGAATAACTGGAGGCTTAACATACGGCTTCTCGCCTCCCCATAAAGAGGGAGCGCCATGGTAACACTTCAAGTCGCTCGCGCAAACACCGCACGCTCCCACCTCCACGAGAATCTCCCCCGGCCCAGGCTCAGGAGTATCCACGTATTGAAGCCTATAGTCTCCTGGTCCGTGGCATACAACCGCCTGCATCCTCTTAGGAGCCATAAGTATGGGCTGTCTCCAGCCAATATATTTCTTACTCTTCAGGGTTGAGTAAGTACTCGGAGGCCGCTAAGCCTTTTCTCCTTGGACGCGGCGGTAACGCTGTCCCCATGATCCAGCGCGCTGAGAACCCGGGCCACGTGGCGACCATGGATTTCGGCAAGCATGTTCTTTTCAAAGAGGCAACTGGGTTCTTCAACCCTCTAATACTGGGGAAGAGTTAAACGCTGAAAAGCTTTAAGAGGCTAGAGGCATTCGCACGCGCTAACCCTGGGTGGGGCTGAGCCCGAAGCATGGATTTTGAAGCATGCTTCACGCGTTTCACCCGGGGAAAGGTCGAAGCGCATTCTGCGGAAACCGGTTTCGTCACCCACTATTCCGAACGGGACGATGTCTGAAATAGGCCCTTTGTTTCTAAGCCTGATTCTCATCGTGAACGGTTCGCCCGGTGCAGCACCCTCCCTGTCTGTTTTAAGCTCGTGTTCAATCCTAGCCACCATTTTCCTCTCAACTTTGAAGGATGTTTGAAGCCTAATGTCTTCAGAGGAGGCGCCCACCATTATTCTAAACTCCCCGGGTTCAACAATCCTCCTCATGTTCCCATCTAGGAAGGCAAGGTCGTCAGCAGTCAGGTTGAAGACGATCCTCCTGGTTTCCCCGGGTTTCAGCGTTACTCTTTGAAAACCTTTAAGCTCCTTAACTGGTCTGGCGACGCTTGCCACAGGGTCCTGAACGTAAAGCTGGACAACCTCATCCCCCTCCTTCTCGCCTACATTCTTAACGTCGAGGCTTATTTCGAAAGGCCCTTCCTCTCCGCGCGCGTCAACCCTTATATTGCTGTACTCGAACCTCGTGTAGCTTAAGCCGTGTCCAAAAGGGAACAATGGTTTCCCAGGCATGTCGACATAGTCATACCCCCGGCCAGTCGGCTTATAGTTGTAGTAGAGCGGAAGCTGCCCAACGTGCCTCGGCCAGGTGAACGGAAGCCTGCCTGCAGGATTATAGTCTCCGAAGAGAACTTCAGCGATAGCGTTCCCACCCTCCTGGCCCGGGTACCATGCTTGAAGAAGCGCGTCTACTTTTCTAATCCATTCCCCGGTGACTGCGCTACCGGTCATGAGGACAACTATCGTCGGAGTCCCTGTTTCAACAATCTTCTCAATCATTATTTCCTGGAGCCTCGGCAGGTCGAGGACAGCCCTGTCCCTCCCTTCCCCCTCCACGATCTCGGCGAAGAAAACCGCGACGTCTGATTTCCTCGCCAGTCTTACAGCCTCCACCACCTCTGGAGTCGACTCGTCCACATGGTCCCAGAGGAGGAACGCAGCCGCATCGCCCAAATGCTCATAATACTCTATCTTAACATCATACTTCCTTCCTTTTTCAAGCCTGACTGTAACAGTGTCGAGAGTAATACCCCTGTCACGCCAGGAGTCGACGAGAAGCTTGCCGTCCAGCCAGAACCTTACTCCGTCGTCAGTAGCCAGACAGATTTCGAAAACCCCTGTCTTAGGCGCTGTTAAAACCCCTGTCCAGCGGACTGAAAAATTATCCGTCGGCAGCCTCGGGTCGGGGGAGCCTGCTCCCCAGTTGAAACTAACCTGCTTGTCAATTCTTTTTAAAACGGGTTTCCCCTCTAAGCTGGGGTTGTTGAAATACTCTCCCTTTAATCCTCGCCTCTTATCCCTTGGCCCAGGGGCAAGGAGCCTTGAAGGTATGGGAACATACTTTCCTATTCCGGGTGGGCATTTAGCATGGTGTATTTTTGCACCGGGCTTCGCTTTCCTCTTTATTCCTTCAAGAGGAGTAACCACGTATCTTGGAATAGTGCTGTACCCGCCTAGTTTAACACTGTCTGAAGCAGGCCCCAGGACCGCTATTGAACGTGTCTTCTCCCTGTTTAAAGGCAGCGTGTTTTTCTCGTTTTTAAGAAGAACTATGGATTCTCTTGCTGCTTGAAGAGCCAGCTGAACATGCTGCTCACAGTTGCAGAGTTTCTCAGCCTCCTCAGGGTCTGTGAAAGGCTTGTCGAAAAGCCCTATTAGGAACTTCGCCCGCAATACTCTTCTAACAGCCTCGTCTAAAACCTCCATGGGTATCATGTTTTTCTCAACCGCTTTAGCAAGCGGTTCTCCGAACACGTGTGTCTCGGGAAGCTCAACATCCATCCCGGCTTCAAGCGCCTGCTTAGCTGTCTCCTCCAGCGTCGCGGCAACATGATGGTTGAAGAATATTCCTGCGACTGACCCGTAGTCTGAGACGACGAAGCCCTGGAAGCCCCATTCATGCCTGAGAACATCGGTGAGGAGCCACTTGTTGCTTGAACACGGAACCCCGTCTATAGAATTGTACGCAGCCATGATGGAGAGCGCGCCAGCCTTCACGCACGCCTTGAAACCTGGGAAGTAGATTTCCCTGAGAATCCTTTCCGAGAAATGGATCTCGTTGCTGTCTCTTCCACCATCCCCCACGAAGTTGGCGGCGAAATGCTTCGGAGTCGCTATAACCCCTTCTTCAAACATGGCTTTGCAGAATAGTGAGCCCATTTCCGAGGTCAAGTATGGGTCTTCACCATAGCTCTCCTCAGTCCTCCCAGCCCTAACGTCCCTCGCTATGTTGACGACGGGGGAGAGACACTGATGGATACCTCTGCTCCTCGTCTCCCTTGCAATCGCTTTTGAAACCCTGTAGACCAGCTCCCTGTCCCAGGTCGCAGCCAGGCCTATCGCCTGCGGGAAGCTTGTTGAAAACTTGGCTACACAGCCGTGTAGACACTCGTCGTGAATAATCACCGGTATTCCTAAACGGGTTTTCTCAATTGCTTCAACCTGGTATTCGTTAGCTTTTTCAGCCCCCTCTTTAGCCGATAGGCCTCTGGTGACGTGCGTCAGGTTGCCCACTCCCCCCTCCGGCATCTGCCTGCTGGACCTTAACTGGGCAAGCTTCTCCTCAACCGTCATTCTTTGAAGAAGGTCTTCAACCCTCTTCTCAACAGGCAGGCTTGGGTCTTCATAAGGATCTTTAACACCGTTCTTGTTGAAGTCTATCCAGTCCTCATGGTAAATCTCACGGCTGCTAACGTCCGGCGGAACATAATAGTTCCTCTCAACGGACATTTGGATTAGAAGCTTGTTTGAAGCTTTTAAGGTTTTAAAAATTCAGGAATCAGTTGGAAAAGGGGTCACCTTAGTCTTCCGCCAAGCTTTTTCAAAAGGCTCTCCGTCTTTAAACGAATCTCCTTCGGATCCTCATCCCTCGGGAAGTAAACCCTGATTGTGACGCTTTTGAAACCTTTTGGAATCTGCTCCCCGACGTATGTTTCAAGAACCTCTATCCTGGAGGCTTCAGGCATGAACCTCTCCAGAATCTCCCTGCAGAACTCGTGTTCAAACTCTGCTGGAAGCATTACGGAGAAGTCTAGGCTCGACTCTCCGAAGAGGCTTCTCCTAGTCTCCATCGTAGCCTTCTCGTCTAGAAGCATCACGTTGAAAAGGCTTAGGCTGACGGTTTTCTTCCTGCTCTCCTCTATTTCTATCGTGTCGGCTGAGATGCTTTTTAAAACCCCGACGTGGATCCTGCCTGTTTGAACGTTCTCCAAGCAGACTTTTCTCCCAACCAGGCTTTCAAGAATATTCTTATCCCTCTGCATTGTTGAAACCATCCTGTCCGATATTGAGAGAAGCGTTGTAGACGATTCTGTTGAGGCGAAGTGTCTGCATGATGAAGCCACGTGTTCAACAATCCCTTTAACATTCCTAGTCTTAGTCTCAACGTAAAGGTTGACGGCTTGAGTTATGAATTCTTCCTGAACCTCGAGAACATGCGGGTTGTGAACCTGGAGCTGCGCGTAGAGCTCAGGGTTTTGACAGATAACCCTGTAGACAATCGGGAGGAACACGTTGTAAACCGGGCTTGAAAACCTTCTGGACTGTTTCAAGTCGATATTCATCTCCCTGATTACTCCTGCGAAAACCATGCTTGTGAAATGCGTTAAGCCTTGAACAATGCTCATCATCCTGTCATGGTTCTGAACACTCGTCTCAACGACTTCAAACCCTTTTTTCTCGAGAAAACCCTTGACGAGGCTGAACCATTTTCCTGTTCTCACAGGTATCAGTATAACCACCTGTCCCCTGACATCCCTAATCCTTGGGCCGAACATCGGGTGTAGGCTCACCAGTTCAACACCCTGGGGAGCATGCTTCAGCATTGCTGAAACAGCCTCCGTCTTAACTGAGGCGATATCCATGAGGAGGGAGCCCTCCTTCATGCAGGGGGCTACTTCAGCTATTACTTGCGGAGTGTTCTCCACAGGCACCGAGACGATGACGATGTCTGATTCTGCAGCAGCCCTCTTATTGTCCTTCTCATAGTTGACCCCTATTGTTCTGGCGAGTCTTAAACCCTCGATCTCATCCGGGTCGGCAACAGTAACCTGGAAGCCTCCTGTCTCCAGCAGCTGGTTAACTATCCATCTTCCCATTGAGCCGCATCCGCCTACTACTGTTATCCTCATCCGTATTAGTCAGCCGGCTCCAGTATTTTTGTTTAACCCTCCTGGTGGCGCAGCGTTGGAAAAGGCTTCCCATAGTGTTTAAAGCTTGTAGAGATAAATGGTGTGGACATGCTGTCTTCCGGAGGGGAGGCTTATGGTTTTCAAAGGCTCAAGTTTCTCAAGAGGATGATCATGGACAACTATCCTTGTTCCACTTCTACACTCGTCCAGGATCTTCAGGGAGAGTCTTCTAACTATAGGTGGGAAAGGATAGACGTATACTATGCTGAACCTGGATAAATCGGTTTGAAAAAGATCAGTGTGAACAATGTCAACCATGTGGCTTAAACCAGCCTCCCTAACCCTTCTCCTCGCTTTTTCAGCAAGGCCAGCGTCCAGCTCCAGGCCAACGCTGAAAACCCTGAATCTTCCAGCCGCCCTTATGAGAACCGTTCCATCCCCGCAGCCAGGGTCTACGAGAACATCCTTCAAACACGGCTCCGCCAGCTCAAGCGCAGCATCCACTACTTGAACAGGGCTCGGCGAATACGGGTATTCTGAGAGCATTCCCGCTAAAATGCTCACCCTATCCTCATCCTTAAGCCACGCGGAGTTTTCAAACGGTGCTGAAAGCATTCCCGTAGCCAAGCCGCTAGGGAAAGGTTTAAAGTTAACTTTCCACAGGTGCGGGATGAATGAGGATAATAGTGTTTGAAGACTCTGCGGCTCACAGCTTCGAGCCGCTGACCCTTACCCGGGGCGTGTTCGACCTCAGGCTGGGATTATTCTCGCTTGCCGACCGTGTTAAGCACTACATGCAGGTTGAGCAGGTTGACTTCCTTGCGAGAAGCCATATTGCTGAACACGTTAGGGCGAGGAGGAGGGTGAAGGCTAACGAGCCTGAGGCTATTGACGATGAAACTGTTTTCGTAAACGGCCTACTGGTTTTCAACAGCGAGCTGCGAAGCATCGTTCAAAAGATTAGGCCTGAGACGATTGTAACCAGGCAGGGGAGGATTGTTCTAGCAAGGTTCAGCGAGGCTAGGGCGAGAGAGGTGGCTTCACTGCTCACTAACGCTCCAGGGGTTGAAGCTTTGAAGAAAATAAGGGAGAAGGCTTTGGAGGAGGCTGAGTACGAGGGTGACGCACTGCTATCCAGCCCCTGGGAGATTGTTGAAAGAAACAGCCTCCAGATAATCGAAGACTATGAGGCGATGCCTAGGCTTAGGCTCAGAATACCTCCCGAAGCAACCCTGATAGGGAGGAGGAGGAATGTTTACGTCGGCAGGGATACTGAGATCGACCCGTGCGTCACCCTGGATTCCGTAAAGGGGCCGATATACATTGGGGAGGGATGCGAGATACGTGCCGGCAGCTTTATAGAGGGTCCTGCCTACATTGGGCCCGGGACAATCATAAATCCTTCCTCCATCATTAGAGGCGGCTCAAACATTGGGCCGGACTGCAATATTGGTGGCGAGGTTGAGGCGACGGTGATACATGGGCGTGTTGACAAGCAGTACTCAGGGTTCCTGGGGCATGCTTACGTCGGCGAATGGGTTGAGCTTGGACCATTGTTCGCAAACTCTGGAAACAGGCTTGGAAGCTGGACACCTGGTTTCGGCGGAATCATTGCTGACCATGTTAAAGCCTTTGCTGGAACCATGGTTTACGCTGGGAGAAGCATTGGGGTTGCGTCCCAGATAAGCGGGTACGTGTGCGAGAACGTTCCGTCATTCGTGTTCTACTCGAAGACAAGCGGGCAGCCGGTTTGCGAGATTGATGTTGAAGAAGTTTTGAAGACGGCGAGAAGAGCAGCTGCCCTGCGTGAAGAAGAGTTCACACCGGCTGACGAACAGCTGTTGAGAAGAGTCTTCGAGTTAACCAGGTTTGAGCGTGAAGCCTTGAAGCCATGCGGACCCAGCTTAGACCCTTAGGCCTGCGTGCCGACTGCATCGGCGAGCCTAGCCATATCAGCATCGTCAAGCCTCCAGCCTGTTGCCCCAGCGTTTTCAACAACCCTTTCAGGCCGGGATGCCCTGGGTATTGGGAAGACAATCCTGCTCCTGTTTACAAGCCAGTTTAAAGCTATTTGAGCAGGAGTCTTACCCCCGTGCTTCATGGAAACCTCTTCGAAAACCCTCGTCAGCCAGGCTTGCTTCCTAGCTAGAGCACCGTGAGCAAGAGGACGGTACGCGAGTATCGCGACACTGTTCTGCTCACAGTATGGCAGCAGGTCCTTCTCAATCCTCCTGGCCATCAGGCTGTATTCAACCTGGTTGGAGACAAGCTCGTACCTGGGCAGTGCTTCCTGCGCCCTCTTAAACTGCTCCAGGGAGAAGTTGCTTACGCCTATGTGCCTAATCTTCCCCTCATCGACAAGCCTACTCATCGCGCGCATAGTTTCTTCAACAGGTATGGAGGGGTTCGGCCAGTGAACCTGGTATAGGTCAATATAGGAGCACCTCAGTCTCCTGAGGCTTCTCTCAGCAGCCTTCAAAACCTTTTCGTAACGAAGATTCGTAAGCCAGACCTTGGTGGCTATGAAAAGCTCGTCTCTTTTAAAGCCTTTTATGGCTTCCGCTACAAGACCCTCCGTCTCGTAGATTTCAGCGGTGTCGATAAGGTTGATGCCGAGCTCAATACCCTTTCTTAAAGCAGCAGTCTTCAGACTCCTACTTCTATGTAGACGCAGAAGCCTCGCTAGAACAATGTACGCAGGATCATAATAGGTTCCCATACCTATTACTGAAGCCTTGAAACCGGTTTTTCCAAACTCCCGGTACTCCAAACCGTTAACCCCCTGTTCGTGAAAATTTTAAACGTTTCGGCTGCAAGCATGCTTCTAAGCGGTTCGGGAAAAACTTATTTTCAACACTCATGCTTACAGATGCGTGAGGATCTCGTTAACAGGTAGAAGCGCCCTGCTGATAGTGGATGTTCAAAACGATTTCCTACCTGGAGGAGCCCTTCCGGTTCCAAACGGGGACACGGTAATAGCCCCGTTGAACAATTATATTGGGCTGTTCGCGAAACGGGGTCTACCTGTTTTCGCAACTAGAGACTGGCATCCTAAGCAGCATGTGAGCTTCAGGGAGAGAGGAGGACCATGGCCTCCCCACTGCGTGCAGAACACTCGGGGTGCTGAAATATCGAGCATGCTTAACCTGCCGCCCGGCGTAAGGATTGTTGACAAGGCTTTCTCGCCTGACAGAGACGCCTACTCGGGTTTTCAGGAGACTGTTCTAAGCCTGGAGCTGCATAGGCTTGGAGTTAAAAGGCTTTTCATAGGCGGGCTTGCAACAGACTACTGTGTTAAAGCCACTGTTATCGACTCCATAGACCTGGGTTTTGAAACGGTTCTTCTCCTTGACGCTGTTAAAGGGGTTGACGTGAATCCTGGAGACAGTGAGAAAGCTGTTCGGGAAATGATTTTGAAAGGAGCCGTAGGAATTACTCTGAACGATGTTCTCCATTAAGAAAACTCTAGCCCTGTTTCTCAGGAAGCAGCTTCTTAATCAGCTGCCTGCCTAAATCCATTATTTTCTCACTCACCTGCACCGGGTAGGCCTCTGGGCTTCTAATCCTCTTATACTCTTCCGGAAGCTTCTCAAGCTCCCTCCTGGCTTTCTCCCTTATCTCGTCGAGCTTCGGAAGCCTATAGGTAAGCCTGCCATCCTTAAAGATTTGAATGAGCCTCCCCTCTCCCTCCAGATTCTCGTCGCAGAGCCCAATAATGTCTTTAACATACTTCCCATTCTCCTCAACCCTGTAAACCTGCTTCGCCCCGGGCAGGGTTGCCTTCTCCCCCTCAGCGATCTTCATCCTTGGAACAAGCCTACCGTTCTCCTCGCTTTCAACAAGCTTGTAAACCATGTCCGTCTTAGGAGCGTCGTCGGAAGTCACTAGCGAAGAGCCTACTCCGAAAACATCTATCTGCGCACCCCTGTTCAAATAGTCTTCAATCACATACTCGTCGAGACCACTGCTCACGAATATCTTGGTTGAGTTGAAGCCTGCTTCATCCAGGATTCTCCTAGCCTCTTTGCTTAGGCTCAGCATGTCTCCAGAATCCATTCTAACACCTTTCAGCTCCTTTTTCCCAGTCAGCTCCTCAACGGCTTCAATCGCGTTCCTCACCCCGCGCAAAGTGTCATACGTGTCTACGAGTAGAACAGTATCAGTCCCCCATGTTTTCAACCAGGCTTTGAAAGCCTCCTTCTCGCTGGGGAAGGCTTCAACATAGGAGTGGGCCATCGTCCCGTAGACGGGGATCCCGTATTTTTTCCCGGCTAAAACGTTGGAGGTTCCGACGCATCCGCCGATGTAGCTTGCCCTAGCAGCCTTAACCCCAGCGTCTACGCCGTGAGCCCTTCTGGAGCCGAAGTCAACCACCTGCCTCCCCTTCGCGGAGCTAACGATTCTCGAAGCCTTCGTCGCGATAAGTGTTTGAAAATTAACAGCGTTTATCATGAAGGTTTCGAAGAACTGTGCCTCGATTATGGGCGCGGTAACCCTTATTATCGGCTCGTTCTGGAAGACAAGCTCCCCCTCAGGAAGAGCCCAAACATCACCGGTGAACCTTATTCTGGAGAGGAATTTCAGAAAATCCTTCTCAAACCCTTTCTCCTCGAGAAACTCCAAATCCTCCTTCTCAAACCTGAAGTTCAGAAGATAGTTGCAAACATCCTCCAGCCCCGCAGCTATCAGATACCCCCGGTTGGGCGGGAGCCTTCTGACGAAAAGCTCGAAAGTGGCTTTAATATTCCCGGTTTTAAAATATGCTTGAGCCATTGAAACCTCGTACAGGTCGGTGAACAGCGCCATGCTTCCCTCCATACGTAGAATAATTTAAGAAAGCTCTAGATAAATCTTAATTCTGAATAACACATGCTGCACAGGCTTTTTCAACGGGACTTTCCCAGCGGGCCATATCCTCTTTCAAGCTCCGTTTCACCTGGCAAGACGATGGTGAAGCGTTAATGCTTAAATGCTCCACGCATGTTACGCTTCAGCATGAAGCCTGAGGAACATGGGGCAATGCTTCAAGCCGGAGGCAGGGGGAGAGTGATTAAAGAGGGAGGCCTGCTTAGGCTCATCGGGCTGCTGAAGCCTCACGTCAAGCTGCTCATCATATATATTGTTCTTTCAATAGTCTCCGCCGCCATAGGCCTGGTTCCACCCTACGTGAGCAAGATAATAACCGACCAGGTTTTAATCCCAATGCGGAATCCAGAGCTGTTAATAAGCCTCGCAGCCCTGCTGGTCGGGCTTTACGTTTTAAACATCGCTGTCTCCGCCACTGCAGGCTACTTGACTGAGGTTCTCCACAACAGGGTTGTCCTAAACCTTCAGAAACGCCTATACTCCCATATGATGACTCTTAGCCTAGACTTTTTCGACCAGAGTCAAACAGGTGATCTTGTCGCCAAGATCTTCTCCTACACTAGGCAAATCCAGTCGTTCCTCATAGACGGGTTGCAGTCGATCATGGTTAACGTTCTCATGTTGATCGGGACACTGATAATAATATTCACGATGAACCCTAGGCTTGCTTTAGCAGCTCTCACGCCGATACCGATAATAATAGTTGGAACATGGGCTTACCAGAAGAAGGTTCGCTTCGCATTCCTAAGGGTTTGGAAGGTTACTTCAAACTTCATGTCGTACGTGACCTCCGTCCTCTCCTCAATAGTCCTTGTGAAGATACTTGGGATCGAGAGTATTGAGACCAGCAGGTTTCACAAGTATGCGGGCGACATTTACGACGCGCAAATAAACCTGGCTAAGGTTAACGTGCAGTACTTTCCAATTATGAATTTCTCCCTAACCCTTGCTTCAACCCTGATCATGCTTTTCGGCGGCTTCATGGTTTTAAACGGGGAGGCGACTGTGGGAACAATAGTCGCCTTCCTAGGCTACGTGACGCAGGTTTACACCCCGATCAGGAGCCTAAGCCAGATTACAACACTATACGTGCAGGCTGAAACCGCTTACGAGAAGATCCTTGAAGTCTTAAACATGGAGCCGTCTGTGAAGGAGGCTGAGAACCCTGTCGACAGGAAGATAGAGGGAAGCATAAGTGTTGAAAACGTTTATTTCGCATACTCTGAGAAACCTGTGCTTAAAGGCGTTTCCTTCAATGTTGAAAGCGGTGAGGTCTTAGGCATAGTTGGGCCGAACGGCTCAGGCAAGACAACGCTCGTAAGGCTCCTCACAAGGCTTTACGATCCGGATGAGGGCAGAATCCTCTATGACAACGTTGACTTGAGAGAGCTGAAGCTAAGCACTTTCAGAAGCCAGGTGGTGATGGTTTCACAGGAGCCGCTTCTCCTTCCAGGCTCCATTGCCTTAAACATTGTGCACGGCTTCAAGGAGGCCTCGCCGATAGACGTGCTGGTAGCCTCGAAAATAAGCCGGGCCCACGAGTTCGTGATGAGGCTTTCCCTAGCCTACGATACGGATATTGGTGAAGCTGGGAAAAAACTATCCGGCGGACAGAAGCAAATGGTGTGCATAGCTAGAGCGCTCGTGAGAAAGCCCCGCGTGCTTTTCCTAGACGAGTCGACTTCAAGCATCGCGATGGATCTTGAGGAGGAAATCATAAGGGGTGTTTTAAGCCATCTACCTGGTTCAACGCTAATCCTGATTTCCCACCGTCCAACACTCACCAAGTATGTGAACAGGGTGATAGAGGTTTACGACGGTAAGATTGTGAACGAGTATGACGGGCTTCTACGGGAAAGGCCTGGGCCGAGTGAAGCCGAGCATATTACTCTAATAGAACCGGCTAGTGTTAAGATAAGTTGTGAAAACGGTTCCCTCAGGGTTTCAACAAGAGAAGGCTATGTTTTACTGAACGTGAGCGCGAGACTGCCGTTCCCCGTTTCCTATCCTCACATGGTTATACTGTACGATGAGAAGGATGATGAGCTCGGCATCATCGAGGATTACAGGAAGCTGGATGCGGAGAGCAGGGATGCGGTTGCCAGCTTCATTGCCGGGAAGTATAATGTTGCAAGGATTAGAAGGATTATTGAAGTGCTGCCTGTAGGCGGGGGGAGGAGGAGCGCTAACGTTATTGTTGTCTTCGAAGATGAGAATGGGAGCATCCGGAGGGAGACGGTTTTGCCCAACACTATTATTGTCCAGGGGAACAGGCTCTCCATCGTAACGTTTCACGGAATCTATGTAGCGGATTTAAAAAGGCTTGACAGGAATACGCGTTTAGGATTGCTGTCGCTCGCCGTGGATGCGGAAGCCTTATGGAGCCCCGTGCAACCCTGACTTTAAACAATGAAGAAGTATTGGGATGATCATCCCGGAGCAGAGTGTTCAGTGTTGAAGCCTTTCCCCGCATGTTTCACAAGATTCTGAACGCTTTATTTCAATCGTTTCTAAAAGCATGTTTCTGAGGTCGAAGAAGAGCAGCTTACTCTTAAGAATAGGCTTAACCCCAGTGATTATTCTCACAGCCTCAGAAACCTGTATGCTCGCCACTATGGAGACGAGCGAAGGATGCACGCCGACCGTCGCGCAGGTTGCTGAAGGCTCCTGACGGGGAAGAAAACAGTCTAAACACGGTGTCTCCCCAGGGATTATCGTCGAAGCGTTTCCAAACATTTCTACAGCTGATCCGAATACGTAGGGCACATGGAGCTTAACACAAGCCCTGTTTACAATCCTTCTCACGCGTAGACTGTCTAAGCCGTCTAGAACAACGTCGACGCCTTTAACAATGCTCTCCGCATTGTAATCGTTTACTGAAAGAGGAAGCGCTTCAACCTCGACATCAGGATTTATTTCCCTAATCCTGTTTTCAGCAGCCTTAACCTTAAGCATGCCCAGCGTCTTAACGCTGTAAACCCCCTGCCTGTGAAGATTTACTCTTTCAACAACATCGTGATCCACTATCCTCAGGAAGCCGATGCCCATGCCTGCGAGCTGAGTAACCATGGTTGAGCCAAGCCCGCCGACGCCGACGACGCAAACCCTTGCTTTTCTAATCCTCACCTGTCCCTCATAACCTATGTCCCTAAGGGCAATCTGCCTAGAGTAGACATCCATCTCCCCTTCGGACAGTTCGCGAAGCATAGGTAATAAACGTCCGACGGGTTAATAAGTCGTATCCAGCCTTAACGCCTAATTCTGTGAAACTTCTCCCAATTTAGCTGTTTGGCACCCTAGCCTTATTTAAGCATCCCTTAGATCTCACTGATGTTCCGGTAGCTGAAAGCAATCTTTAATTCACCCGAGTAAGCCCTTAAATATAAGTTTCTAACGAAGGTGCTACCAGGCTCCTTCACATACCTTTTTATCACGCTACTCGAGATATACTGTCTCCCCTTCCATTTCTTATTACTCTAATCAGCTTGCTTACAAGACCCCTTCAGGCTCAACGGGCTCGATTCTATTTCACAGGCTTCGAGGCTCCCGCTTTCAATTAATGCCTGCCCGATGAGATCCTCTGCCATTTCCTCCCTAATAACTTCTTCCAGCATTTTAGTTACCTCCACCCCGTTTTTCAACGCATATGCCTTGAATTTCTCCCATAGCTCCTTGTCGAGATATATGCTAGTCTTAACCACTACAAGCACCTCCTATACAGAATATACCGAAAATCGGTATTTAAGTCTCATTCTCTAGAAGGATTGCCGTGAAACTGGATGTAGCATGTACCCACACCCTTAAAAACGTAAAGAAATGAACAGGCGTTAACCTATCTATGAAAGATTTTAAGACTGTTGACTTTTTTAAGACATCACGACAGCATGCTAAGAATATGTTTTGTTTTCAGTTTCAGGAAGCTGCGGATCCAGCGTGCGCTTTTTTTCTAGCATTTTTTTAATTTTGTTTTCTAACCCCTTTTTAGAAGCCCCTCTGATTATTATTTTCCAACAGACGAATAAACATTCCGCTTTGCTCTCAAGCTTTAATGGTTGAGTTACTTAAGAGCGGAAATGGATAGGGTAGAGGTGATTAAAAATGGACCAACGATAAATATTTAAGCTAGCAGACCTAAAAAGAAAGAGGATTAGCATGGCTAAGGTCAAGGTAAAATATTTAGGTGCAATAGAAATAATGGTCGGAAAAAGAAATGAGGAAATTATTGCAGAAAGTTTTAAAGAATTGGTAAATAAAATTGGAAATAAGTACAAGAAACTAGGAGAGTATTTGAAAATGTATGATGAAAAAATTACTGATCCTCCTATAGTCATCTTATACAACAGCTCTTTTATAAGGAGTATTGAGAATTATGAAGGGAAAATTAAAGACGGAGACGAAGTCGTGTTAATGGGTATTATTGGCGGCGGATAATTTTATGTAATACACGTCTACATGGAAACAGAAAAGTGTGCGCATTTCTCGCTTTTTAAGCCTTTAAACTCACTTTTTTAGCTACCAACCATCAGCGCTATTTGGATACTCGAACCAGCATCTTCCATGTCATGTTATCTAATTGTATTACATCAACCTTATAGCCCCTTTCCTCCAATATTGGCGGAATATCCCTGACTGACGGAGGATTATCGATCAGTACTTCTAGGACATCTTTAGAGGATAAACTGTTTAGTGCCCTGATTACTAATAGCTGTGGGTAAGGGCAAACTAACCCACGCGTATCCAGCCTATATAGCCCCTCGCTTACTTTCTCTACCCGTAGTTTATCCTTAATCATTACAATTCTACCTCCTGATCCCGAGAGAATTCTTCAATTTCTCATTAGAATGTTTTTTATAAAAGTTGCCTATATCTTCACCAGTTTTTCTATTTCGGATATAGCTAGTTATAAGTGATGCTACCCTAAACTTCAATTCTTCAGCCGGAACATTTTTTTCAATACATATCCCAAGCGACGGTTTTTCACCTGTACTTCCACCGATAAATATGTCGTAAACCTGTATTAGACAATCATTCACTTTTATTTGTTTGCCAATCAACCCTATGTCTGATACTAAGCTTGCACCGCAATCATGAGGACACCCGCTAACATTTATACGTAAACCAAGATCGTTCAGAGTTTCGACGCCAAAGTATTCCTCTAAATACTCTACTATATCCTTAAGCATTTTCTTTCCATGCATATCTCTCGCCTTTCCACAAAAATCCGATGAACAACCCACACTGAGCCATCGCGTCTTGGAACCATTCATAGAGAATCCCGTTTTTGCTAAAGTTTCTAAAACAGTTTTTTTACTATCCTCTTTAACGTTAGGTATTATTATGTTTTGTGTAGGTGTAAGCCTAAGTTCTCCGTTTCCAAACTTGTCAGCTAAGTCAGCTATCTGAATCATCAAAGAGCTCGTTAACCGTCCTCCTAAGATTGGAATATTAATATACCAGTATCCTTCAATTTTCTGCGGCTGTACACCCTCGTGGTCTGCTCTCCTTATAAATACTGGTCCATCATATCGCGGAAACTCTCTGCCAATCTTATTCTCTAGAATTGAAATAAATTTCTCTAAACCCCAAGCTTCAACAAGCCATTTAAACCTAGCTTTAGCTTTGCTCTCCCTATTTCCGTAATCCCTATGAATTTCAACAACTGCGACTGCAATATCAAAAACTTCCTTCGGCTCAATGAAAATCCTTGTTGGTTTCGCGAGTCTAGGTCCCGGAAGGGAGGGTCCCACACTACCACCAATTAGAATGGTAAAGCCCGTCACTCCTTCACTCCTAACAGCAACAAATGCTAAATCGTTTATTACCGCTCTGGTACAGTCGGCACCACAACCAGATATTGATATCTTAAATTTTCTTGGAAGATCGAGGAAATCAGGATTTCCAGTAAAGAATCTAGTTATTTCTTTAGCAAGAGGATAAGACTCGAATATTTCGTTTCTCTCAATTCCCGATACAGGACAACATACGACATTTCTTACATCTCCGTACTTCGCACCCCCAAAACCTTGGCCGCACATGTCGGTCGTAAAACCCATCTTATCCATTACACCGAAGATGTCTAGAGAATCTTCAGCCCTAATCCAATGTAATTGTATGTCCTGTCTATCCGTTATCTCAGCAAATCCCCTGCCGTATTTAGAGGATAATAAAGCAATTTCACGAAACTGATCGGATGACAAAACTCCTCCGGGAATCTTAATTCTAAGAAAATGTTGGGAACCAGTAGTGTCATAGGGATTACTGTCACGACCGATGGAGTAGCGTCCCACGAACTTTTCAATATCTTCTGCTAAACGAAGGGACAATTAGCCACAGTCCCCCTATCATAAGGAATACGGCAGTGATCTGTTTTACAAACGCTTTTGCAGACACTAGACCCTAAGCCTCTTATTACTATTTCATCATATAAGTGGTGTACTTCCTCTTTACTACTTGCATTAGCAACTATCATTACACCACTCTTTAGGATACTAATCTTTCCTCCAGATTTACTTGTGAACGTGACTCCTAGATTTGCCTTAACCTCTATATGAAAGTCTCTCGAATTATTAATAAGGTTAACCAGCCTGTCCATTTCAAGATTGAGGTTTTTCTTTGGAGTCACAATAAAAGTTCTCCCTCCCTCCCTTCCACAAACCTCAAAGATGTTTTCAGCTTCATGACTGAAGTCGATATTGTTTAGCCCGCATACGGGACAATTCTCCACCTTAGAAATCTGTATGATTTCGAATGACATTTCGCTAATATCACAATAAAGTAGTTTACTAGCTAACAAAGGTTTCTTTCCAAGAACTATCCTTACAGCCTCCGAAACCTCAATGCTTGCCACAATGTTGAGGATTGCTGGATGAACTCCTACAGTGGCACAGGTAGGTAAGACATCTTCATTAATACCTCCTAGAAAGCATTCTAAACACGGTGTTTCTCTAGGAATAATTGTCGAAACATTTCCAAAAGTCATTATCGCTGCTCCGTAAACATAGGGTACACCTGTTTTTAGGCATGCGCGGTTTAATACACGGCGGGGACCAATATGATCTAAGCCGTCGACAATAACATCCATATCCCTTACTATTTCCTCGGCATTCCAGTGGCTAAGCGACAGGGGTAATGGCTCTACATTTATATTAGGATTTAGCTCCTTTAACCTTTTCGCCGCAACCTCGACCTTGGGATACCCGAGATACTTGGCACTGTAAATATATTGCCTCTGAAGGTTGGATATCTCAACTACATCATGGTCAACCAACCTTATATGTCCTACTCCCATGCTGGCTAGCTGCAGAGCAGCAGGAGAACCTAATCCTCCTAGACCAACTATGCAAATTCTTGCATGCTTAAGTTTAATCTGCCCATCGTAACCAATATGTGGAAGAACTATTTGACGAGAATAGAATTCAAACTCCTCATCCGAAAGGGAGTGTGGCAAAACCGTTGCTAAATTCTTTTCAGCAGCTCCGGATTTTTCGAGGTTTAGATCAGCCATCTTTTTCATCACCATTTCCCAGTAAAGGTTTAACCACCACCTATAGCGGGAACTATAGAAATCTTATCACTATCGTTCAACTTGGTTTCTAATCCATTAAGAAAGCGCATATCTTTACCATTTACATATATATTTATGAATCTTCTGGGTTTATTATTTTCATCGTAGATCCGGTTTCTAAAGACCTCTCCATATTTAGCTGCCAAAGCGCTTAAAGCTTCGCCCAACGTTAAGACTTCGACGAATGTTACCTTCTCTCCGGCAATTTTCGCCAAATTTCCGAATATAGCTACCTCCACTCTACCCATTTGCATCCACACCTCCTAACCTCACTATCGTCTCATTAACGCGATTAGGCTCAGGCTCTATCTCCACTATATCAGACATGCTGGACAAGAATATTTCTGAGGATTTGAAACCGCTGCCTGTTATGCAGCAAACAACCTCCTCATCCCTAGATATCTCTCCTTGTTCAACTAACTTTCTAAGGACCGCGATTGAAACTCCTCCTGCTGGTTCGGCGAAGATTCCTTCTGTTTTCGCCAGTAATTTCATTCCTTCAACTATTTCATTATCCGTAGCGTATTCAGCAAACCCGTTAGATTCTCTTATTGCTTTTAAGGCGTATATGCCGTCACCGGGATCGCCTATGGCTAAACTCTTAGCGATCGTCTTTGGATTTTCTACCGGGAAAACTTCTTCTGACCTTAACTTAAAGGCTCTGGCGATAGGCGAGCATCCTTCTGGTTGTGCTCCTATGAGCCTTGTCCC